>CBDCEW010000019.1:0-50462 GCA_965215885.1 Candidatus Moanibacter sp. | reverse complement strand
TCACAATATACCTCCGTCAATATTCCCTGAAGCGCACTGATACGAGTCCTTTCGTAGTCGCTTCGATACCTGAAGTTCGCTTCAAGGACAACGTTCGGACAGTGGTTTGCAAGCACCCATAGTAGTTCCATTGAGGCACCTCCAACCTTCCTTGAAAAAGCGAGATCTCCAGGAGATCCATCTAGCGCGTCAAACAGCGCTTCTTTGATGTGATCCTTCGAAATAAGAGCAAATCCCAGCGCGTCTGCAAGCGGCCCAGCAAGCGTTGTTTTCCCGGCCCCCTGGGCACCTGAAACAAGCACGATTTTTCGGGATGCTTTAGCGTCCATGGTAAAATCTGCGACGTTTAGTGCCTAACGATCGAATTCAGCCGCGTGGATTGGCCGCAGTTGACATCGATTTCATGACTAGCGCCGACGGCCAATCCACGTCGGCTGCAATGAATGTTATGCAGTTTGAGGTCTCTTCCCGCGGGCAAGGAGGCCTCCAAGAAATCCCATTGGAATGTACGCCAGTAATAGGTCGGATGCGATGAACCACACGGGACCACCGCACATGAAGACAATCGTAATACCGCCGATCAGAAAACTAACGCCAATGCCAATTGCAAACTTCATGTGGTGGCTGGCCGCGAGCTTGGCAGCGGCGAAAGCACCGGTGAGCGTTCCGAGCGCGTGGGCCAGGAACGGAAATATGAAGTTTGCCGGCGTAAACAACCTCATGCTCTCGCGGAGGCCTTCCATTGTGGAGACGTCAGCGCCCTCGGGAAGAGGAACCACTGACATACCAATATTGACCAATCCAAGATTGACCACGCTGCCAATGACAAAACCGACAATTACCGCCAAAATGTTCCTTGCGATGGGATTCATAGTAAAATTGGTTCCGATGAAAGTGTGGTTGTAGTTTTGGAAATGTGAGACTTCATTCTACTGACAAGCCAATTGATGTTCTTGCTCGTCAATCCTGCATAACGTTAAGTTCAGCGACGCAGCCCGAGAGCGACGAAGTCCTGTGTGCTATAAGAAGCCTCCATGAATGTCGCCGCGTTCGCTCCAACGCCTCGTTAAATGATCCCGCGGGTATTGGGTTTTGCTCTGCCTTTTGCTTCGGGGATCAAGAGTGCGGGAGCGATATTGTCACTGTGAATTTTATCTTTCTTGAAGTAGTTGCGGGTAAGAGCGTTGAAATCTGTCATCTTTTCGAGTCCATCTTCGTAAATTTTTCCTATCCGGGCAATGCCATTGTGCGCCTTAGCGACGCTCTTCGCCAAGGTGTGGTAATAACGGCTGTCAAGTAAGCCTTATTTGCTCAGGAGGTATCCCAGGGCGCAAAGAGACAAAAGCCGGCTGGTTGCAGGATGGCTTCGTGGCAGCGGGGACAGGGCAGTCCGACAGACTCTTCGGGCGGGGGCAACTGCAAGAGCACCGCCGCCAGCGCCTCGATACGGCGGGCCAGCTTCAGCCATTGTTCGCTCAATCCCTGGCCGATCTGTTTCACCGCCTCGGCCCGGCAACAGCCGTAGTAGCGGATGCGCTGAAAACCCCTGGGCAGGACATGGCGAAGGAAGCGCCGCACGAACTCGACCCCCTCCATCTCGCTTGCCTGGCAATCGACGCCCTCACGATAGTTTTTATAATCGAAGGTTACACCGCTTTGCCCGACTGCCGTGATTCGCTTCAGACTGATCGCTACCCGATGCGTGTAGCGCCCCATGTAGACGATGATCGAGTCGACGCCGGCGAAGGGCCGTTTCGCATACACATTCCAGCGCTTCGAGGCGGCCATATTGAGCTGATCCCGAAAGGAGACTTCGCTCAGGGTGTCGGGAAAGCTCAGTCTAATCAGCAGCTCCTTGGGCACAGCGATGTGCGGACCACCATAATTTATAAGCACACCGTTGAGAGCCACTCCATCAAGGAAGTCGCGAGTCCGCTGGATTTCCCAATTTCGGAATCCTAGCCCGCTTTTCTCGCAGATTTCCAGGCTAAGCCTTGTCCGGACTCATCTCAAGACCCTTACAACACTTCCGATAGAAAAACCAGAGTCCTCCCTGATAGATGAACGAGATAACCAGCACCGCCACGTAAATGGTCCGAAAGATTGCGCCCATCATCCTGGTGAATGTAGCGGAATCCACTCCTACCATCAGGCGATAAGTCTCAACCAGTTCCGTGGGCAACCGATTCAACGCCCGCGTTGAGTCAAACGTCCACAGTTCAAACGTGACATAGCATACAATAACGACGAAAAGCCAGATCTGGCTCCCACATAACCATTTCCCTGCTGCGATGCTTCCGCCCTTCAATTTCTGGCGGCCAATAACCTCCATCCCTCCGGACGCTGTGATCGCCGCCCCTACTATAAATCCATACCAGCTACCCAGAAAAAGCGCCGCGATCGCACAGAGGCCGGCCAACAGGATCACGCTCCAGCCATTCAAGGCGGAAACGATCAAGACCGGCCGTATTTTCTCTTCCCGCGTAGTCATTAGTCCGGTGATTTCACACTTTTCAGAAGCGTGGATGGCAAGGCCCGAGCGAAATTCCGTGCGGGCGTCCCGGCGTGCCGGGATGCGTAACCGCGCGGAATTTCCGCGAGAACGCAGCCACGCCGCGCTTGTGGATGTGAGCTTTGGCGTAAACTCCAGCGAAGGCACGGCGTATCTCTCCCCAAAATCGCAACCATTTCTTCATCATCCGATTAAATCCGTTTGCGCCAAAGCGCTGAAATATGCGGGCAGATGTTTCAACGCAACTAGGCACCTCGCCGATCCCTAAGGCAGCATACGGACGCAACCAAAGTGGAAGGTTGATAAGACAGAAGAGGGGTCACAGAGGGCCACAGAGAACCACAGAGGCACACAGAGGCGCCTTGGGTGGATAATGGCAAGGCGAATTTACGATCTTGCTCTGCTTCGGGGGCGTCGCTCAAGCCCTGGTGACACCCACTCCGCACCGACCGCTGCATCGATAACAATGGATCAGAAGAATCCGAAGTTTCCTGACGGGGTAGAAAATTGGGAGGAGTCGACTTCGCCTCGCGCGGAGCGCGGTTCAAGCGGTCAGAGAAGTATTGACGAGAGCGCGATCTGACTTTGAGCCAAGAGAAAACGCTCTCGTCAATACTTCTCTGACCGTTTTCCACTCTGCCGTATGGCAGAGCAGGCGAAATGAACTCCTCCCAACTTTCTACCTTTCCAAGTAACATTCTCCGGGGTCCTCCGTGCTACAATCCATCCAATTCTTGTTTTTTTGAACACGTTTTTTCCTAACTCAGATTGTAACAAGCTGATAGTCAAAAGATTGTGCTTTCAATGCTCTCACAGTCCCAATTCGTTGCTCCCTCTCCCTTTCCACTTTCACTCTTTCCATCCGTGGTACTGCGGAGCCATCCGTGGGCACACTCTCCCTCTTTTATTCCTCTCCGTTTTTCTCTGTTTCTCCCGGCGCGCCGGGATTCAATTCTCTTCTCCACGTAAGGACCTAAGGGCCTAACCCGTAGAAACTGCCTTCTCCCGTCCGGTGCACACCGGCAGACGACTCAACCCATTGAGCTAATGCGCTCCGGTTCAATTCGATAAATCACGCGCACTTCCCCTTCGCTGCGGAGAGGATAGGTGTCTACACCCATGTATTTCTTGGCCAGCTTATCGATGTGTTCATCTGCTCCCTCCTCCTCAATTTTGATTACCCGTCCCCGCACTTCCAGATACCGATATGGATTATCCGGATCTTGAATGGTGGCGGTTACACGCGGATCCCGCCGAATGTTTCGATCTTTAACTCGGCCTCTGGCCGAATTGATCAACACGTGATCGCCGTCAAAATCGCACCACACCGGTGTCACCTGCGGTCTTCCATCCGGCATCAGGGTCGCCAGATGTGCAAATCCCTTTTTCTCAAATAAATCACGGAATTCTTCAGGAATCGTCGCGGACACTTCATACCTCCTTTCGAGATAGGTAGAGGAATCCAGGTATCCTGTCCACCCTCTTAATCCCGTCAGAGGCTTCTGCCGAAAGTGGGGTGCGGCAAGTTTCCCAACCCAACTGTGCCGCTACCTACTCCGGTTTCAATCGGAGAAACCTCGTCCCGAACCTTGTCGTAATACACGAAGGGAGCAAGGTTGGCTTCCAACCTAAGTTCAATTGGTTTCCCATCAGTGGTACTGCGGAGCCATCCTTGGGTATACTTTTCTTCTCTTAAGGCAGCCGTTGGCCGCAACCAAACTGGAAGGTCCTTGCGGGGAGAAGAGGCTGATAATCAATGTATTGTGTATTTCTACATCCAATCCCGCTCAGCGGGACCCAGCGGGTTTGAAACTAATTCGTTGTTGGAAGTTAAATCATTTCGCGCACTTTCGCGTCTTTAGCGGGCAATCCCTTTTCAATCAATCCGCGGTTTTCTCGAATCAGCGGCGCTTCCCTATGCATTCGCGTCCATTTGCGTTCATTCGCGGTTCTCTTCTTCGCGATTTCTTTTCCACCGAGGGCTTGCCCACTCAGCGATTGCCAACTCAAATACACGAACTTCGTAGAATTCTCATAAAATGCGGTTGCTCGAACAAATCAGAAACCTGGATTTTCCCGGATCCCTGCCTCCTACGCTCCTGGAAATCAGCCATCGGTTCGACGCTCCAAGAGTCTCCGACCCTTCCGTTGCTGCTCGCCTCGCCCTGCAAGAGAGCGGTATCCTGGATCGAATGTCTCCGGGAAACTCCGTTGCAGTGGCAGTTGGGAGTCGTGGGATCAGGAATCTGGTGGAGATAGTAAAGACGGTCATCGACTCCCTCAAAGGGAGAGAGCTCAAACCATTCGTAGTTCCCGCTATGGGAAGCCATGGTGGCGCCACCGCCGACGGCCAACTGGAGATTCTGGCCCATCTCGGCATCACCTCCCAAGCAATCGGCGCGGACATTCGAGCTTCCATGGACGTGATAGAGATCGGAAGCATACCGGATGGGCCACCCCTCTTCCAGGGAGTATCCTCCGCGGAAGCCGACCATACCTTTCTCGTAAATCGAATCAAGCCGCACACCGCCTTTCGGGGGACGCTCGAAAGCGGCCTGGCAAAAATGGAAGTGCTCGGGTTGGGGAAACAACGCGGGGCCTCCCTCATGCACAATTTGGGCATTCCCGCGTTCCAGCAGTTCCTTGCCCCGGCAGCCCGGATCTACGAAGAGAACACAAATGTGGTTGGCGGGTTGGCGATTCTGGAAAACGCCTGCGACGAAACGGCGGATATTGTCGGACTGTCCGCTTCCGAAATCGGGGAAGTCAGAGAATCTCATCTGCTCACCCGAGCCAAAGACCTGATGGCCAGCCTGCCTTTTCCCGAGATTGAGGTACTGGTGGTACGCCAGGTCGGTAAGAACATCAGCGGTACCGGTATGGATCCGAATATCATCGGCCGTCTCATGATACCCCGGCAGCCCGAGAACTTCGGCGGTCCCGATATCGCTATAATCACAGTTCTCGATCTCACTGAGGCAACCGGCGGCAACGCCAACGGGATCGGTTTGGCCAATGTCATATCATCACGCGCCGCGCGCAAGATAGACTGGCAGGCAACCTATACGAACGCCCTTACAGCCGGCATATTGGGCATGCAACGCACCAGCCTGCCAATCACCATGAACGACGATCGAGCCGCCCTGCAGATTTCGGCCCGCAATTGCGGTCACTCGTTAGATTCCGCACGCCTCGTTTTCATTCGAGACACCCTTACCCTCGACCGGCTCTGGGTGAGCCCCAATCTCCAGCCTTTCGTTGAAGAGCATCCCAGGCTCAGCCTCGTCCAGGAGGTGCCGTTGACTTTTTCCTCTGCCGGCAACTTGCAGAGTCCATGGGATCTGGAAGATGAAGAGCAGCGTAGCCCACGGGCGCGCTGACCTTTGCCGGATCAAACAGAGGTGAAACTTGCTGCGTTTTCGCGCGGCCCAGCGGTCCAATCGTGCTCGTCCTCGTCCTCGTCCTCGAAACAGGCCAAAATACAAAGTTGACGCTCGATCAAAGTAAATCGGAGAGTGGTACGAGTGATTTCTCGGATAGATCGTTCGATAAATATCGCTTCACTCCGAGGACGAGGACGAGCACGATAACTTCGTCGGCGCCGCGATCCGGCCAGAAAGTTGCTGCTCTGCGATAACGTTAGCCCATCGCCCGGAAACCCGCTCTGCCGTACGGCAGAGAAGTCTCAAATCAATTCTCGTCGTAGAGGTGACAGGCTACTTTTCGGGCCTCGCCGATCTCGAGGAACCCGGGGATTTCCTTATCACAGCGATCAAAGCAATCCGGACATCTCGGATGAAAGCTGCAGCCTGGGGGAAGATTACCCGGATCCGCTACCTCACCGCTCATGCTGAAATTCATCTGTATGTCCGGATCCGGAAGCGGCACCGCGGACAGAAGTGCTCGAGTATAGGGATGTTTCGGATCATTGAATATCTCCTCCGTTTCCGCCAATTCGATTATCTTTCCAGCATACATAACCGCCACTCTGTCACAGATGTGTCGCACCACACTCAAATCGTGTGCCACAACGATATAGGTCAACTGGAATTCTTCCTGCAAGTCCTCCAACAAGTTTATCACTTGGGCCTGCACCGATACATCTAGAGCTGAAACCGCTTCATCGGCAACAACCAGGAGCGGATTCATTATAAGTGCCCGGGCAATACCTATTCGTTGACGCTGCCCCCCACTAAAGGCGTGGGGATACCGCTGACGATGTTCCGGTCTCAGTCCCACCTTCCTCAACATATCAACTACCCTGTCCTCCAGTGCGGTACCCTTGGCCATTTTATGGATAACCAATGGTTCTCTTACAATAGCCCCGACCGTCATTCGCGGATTTAAGGAAGAGAATGGATCTTGAAAAATCATCTGCATCTTCGGTCGCAGTGGTTTCAGGTCTCGCTCTTTGAGTGATCCAATTTCGATACTCTTACCGTTAGCCCGAAAGTATACCTCTCCCCTTGTTGGCGTCAGTGCGCGAAGTATGGTGCGTGCACAAGTTGTCTTTCCAGAACCGCTCTCTCCCACAAGCCCAAGCGTTTCACCCGGTAGCAAATCAAAACTCATCTCATCTACCGCCTTAACCGCGCCGATCAGCTTCTTGAAGAACCCTTGACTGTAAATGGGAAAATGTTTGCAGAGATTCCGAACCCTCAGCAACGGCTCCCCTCCTTTCTCTTCAATGCTTACTTCCTTCATCGCTTCCTTTTCGATGCTACCCCCTGAATTTCCTCCTCAATTACCCTTCATCCTCGACCTTCCGATGTATCTCCTCTGCCCTTACGCAAGCGACCTCATAGTCATTTTGGAACGGTCTGAGCTCGGGAGGTTCCCCCACATCGCATATACCGGGCTCCATATAGGGACATCGAGGATGAAACGGACAGCCCAAAGGAATCTGCGAAAGCGAAGGTACACTTCCTTTAATGGCAGGCAGCCGATCTTTTCGCTTATCCATGCGAGGAAGCGACTCCAGTAAACAAGAGGTGTAAGGATGACGCGGGGCTTTCAAAACTCTCCTTACCGACGCCTTTTCAACGATTTTTCCTAAATACATCACGGCCACTTCATCGGCCATTTGCGCGACAACAGCTAAATCGTGGGTAATAAAAATGACGGACGTGCCAATTTCCGCCTGCAGCTCCTTTATGAGCTTCAGAATCTGTGCCTGGATGGTCACATCCAGAGCTGTTGTCGGCTCATCCGCTATCAATACCTCCGGCTTGCAAACCAGAGCCATCGCGATAACCACACGCTGCCGCATGCCACCACTCATTTCATGTGGGTACTGGTTAAGACGTCCTTCCGGCCCCGGTATGCCGACTTTTCCCAGCATCTCTACCGCCCGTTTCCGCGCCTCTTCCTTTGAGACCTCCTGATGTATTAATATCGCTTCGCAAATCTGATTCCCGATCGAATGGACCGGACTCAAAGCCGTCATCGGCTCTTGAAAAATCATGCTGATTTTCCCTCCACGCACATCGTAGAGGGCATCCGATTTTTCGTCCAGTGCAGTGATATCGATTGCCTCACCCTCGCGCGGATGCAAAACTATGCTTCCGCTCAGTATCTTTCCCGGCTTCTGTATTAACCGCAGTATTGAAAAGGCCGTGACGCTCTTTCCGCAACCGCTCTCTCCCACTATCGCCAGCACTTTGCCACGCTTGAGGGAAAGGGTTACCCCATCAACCGCCGGTATTTCTCCTTCTTCCGTGTAATAGTAGGTTTTCAGATCCTCAATCCGAAGGACTGTATCCTCTTCCGCCGTTGAAAGAATCTGCGAGGACTCCTGTGTCGATATACTCACTTCACCTGATTCCCATTTTTAAGCTCGGTCTGGAAATCTCACAGATTTCCAGACTAACCCGCTTATCTTTGAAAGTTACTCCGACTAAAGTCTGTGAGATAAGCGGGTCAGTCGGGATATTGCTAGACAATTCGTTACCAACCGAGTGCATACGCGTGTTCACCGCTGTCGCGAGATAGCGCCCGGATGTGATCAGTCCGTTTCTGCCAAGAATAAGCGGTCGATGGTGGAATCGGCCGCGATACACGTAGACGCCAAATATTCCAACTCCGCCGCGAAATCGAAAAGCGAGTTCCGACAGCTTCCTGGTCAGTCCAGATTCTGGAGCTTATTCACCCGAATCATCGACTGGATATCACTGATATAGGCGTATCCGCGAGAAGAATATTTCACAAGCCCATTGGCTAATCTCTTCCCCGAAATTTTCTCTCCCTCACTACGTAAACCTGCCCTTATCGATCTCAACTGACTGTATGCGGTATTGCTGTTTAAATTGCTGATATAGTCTTCCACGCAACCACCCACACTATCATAGCTCTTCACTTCATGGGTTGCCCCGGAGGCTCTTCGGCGTGGAACGATACCACAGCCTGGAGTGTAACACCAGATTCCGAAGAGATTTCTTCCCTCTTTCGCGAATCGCGAAGTTCCCCAGCCCGACTCGTTAGCCGCTTGCGCCAAAGCCAGGGAGGGGGGAATGACATCAACGCGTTCAAGAAGTTGCGAGAGGAATTCCTCAGTCGGTTTTTCTACGGAAGCGAGATCATACTCTTCACCAATCTTATTGAGCCACTTTCGATTTCGGCGGGAGATCCTCTTCCCTCTTGAAAATCGACTATGAAGTTTCTCGATCCGCTCCCTTTCAGCGAGGATATCGCGATTCTCCTCTTCCACAAAGGGAAGAATATATGAGAAAAAGGCCTCCTTTTTCTCCTTAACGTTCGTGTAGGATGCGAAATCCGGAAGTGGCTCCGGAGCCGGTTCCCGCTTCAGAAGCATCAAGAACAGGATTGCGGCTATGAGACCGCAAAAAACTCCAGCAATGCCAAAGGTTAGGAGTTTTCGATCTTTCAATCTCACGAGCCCGCTTTTTTCACAAATTCTCAAGGAGAGTGATGCGGCAAGATGCTCTTCCCAAAGCGCTGCTTCCGGCCGGTCATAAAAAGCGGGCTATCCAACCTTCTAAAAAACTGTATAACATTCTTGGATTCAATAGCTTCTGTGCCCTTTTATTTTTTAGCCTGTCGGAATGAATTCGAACGATTTTTTCGAAAGAAATATAAATCCGACAGGCTGCTAGCGGCCCTAAGACTAAATATCCGTTCTTTTGAGATGGAGAAACAACTCATCCTCCATCCAGTATTCCACATACCTGGCTTGAACCTGGATCCAGTCTGTCCATCCATTCGGTGGACGTCCCGCGTTGGCCGGTGAAACCAGCTCATGTCCCCCGTATACCCATTCCCGATAACCGGCCTTGTCAAAATTCGAGAGTTTCACCCTGATTTCCTTAAAACGGTGTTCAGGATTCAACTTGATATAAGTATTCAACTCCTCATCCACCCTTACGTCCGTGACTATCTCTCGGTTCATAACCAACGCGACATAGGGACCAATTCGGTTCTTCTCATCTTCGTCGGTTGCCCCTTCTACCTCCCCTTTCACCTTCTCCTTGGAAACCACCGGCTCGCGATCGGTGCCACCCAAACCCCCGACTTCTGCCAACTGCTTCTCTTTAGGCACTGGTCGATTGGGCGACAAGCGGACTCGTTCGAGATGTAAGATCAAATCCTCATCCACCCAATATTCTACATATTTCGCTGTCGTTTCGACCCAATCGGCTTCGCCCTCCTCCTCCAACGGGAGTTCTCGGGGCAGAGTTAATTCGAGGCCGCCATCATCCCATTTGCGGTACTGTGAACTTTCGGCATCGGAAGCTCTTACCCTGATCTCGCGCGCACCAAACTCAGGTTTCAATAGGACGAGGATTTTTCCCTGGTGGGCGAATACTTCCTCCACAACTTCCTCGTTTAAAGTCAACGGAATGAACGGTCCGAAGTGTGGCTTGCTCGCGCCTGGCAGCGGGTTCGCGAAAAACGCGAATCCAAGACACAACAGAATGAATACTCTTCTCATCTCTCCCTTCTTATCTATCATTTTAATAACTCCGGTCAAGGTTTTGCCACGTTCGGGGTTCCCTGATACGGCGCCAGGGTAGAAGGGCGCTTCCCCAAGGTGAACTCCCGGAAGAGGCGTATGCTCTGTATGAATTGACTTCCCGCCCGGTTTTCGCGTTTTTCTCTTTGCAAGATCGCTCCTCGATCAGCACTGATGCAATTGTGTTCCACGCATACAACAGCGGTGCGGTCTTTTTGCAAAAGAGGAGACATAAGAGATTCATATCATGAACAAACCAATGCGGAAATTCATGCACGTGGGACTGATTCATTTCATGGCGTATCCGGAAACCATGAAAGGTGATGGCCCGATTCTTGAAACGCTCAAGAAAGTGGCAGTCGATGAGTATTTCGATGTTGTCGCCATCAGTTGGATAAAAGACTCCACCATACGAAAAAAGGCGGGCGAAATGCTCAAGATGGCAAAGATGCACGTTGTCTATGGCGCACACCCCGCTCTCCTGACTCAGAGTTTGAATCCCAACGACCTCGAAGAAACGGGCCGTCAACGTGCGGTCGCAGAGCTGAAGAAAGGCATTGACGAAGCCTATGAAATCGAAGCGGAGAGCCTCGTATTTCTCAGCGGCAGGTATCTACCTTCCCAAATGGAGGAGGCCATGGAGAAACTTATCGCTACGACGCGGGAACTCTGCCAATACGCCCGAGCCAGGGGAAATCTCAAGATTCTTCTGGAAGTTTTCGACCACGAGGTCGACAAGAAGGCTCTAATCGGGCCCGCTCCCCTCGCCCTCCAGTATGCGGAAGCGATCGCGCCGGACTTCGACAACTTCGGTCTGGTTGTCGACCTCAGCCATACCCCAATCATCGGTGAGACTCCTGAAGAAGCGATCTTACCGGTACGGGATTACCTTGCCGCCGTCGACATCGGAAATTGTCTGCTCTCCAATAAGAACTCCCCGCGCTACGGCGACCATCACCCGTGGTTCAACTACCCCGGGAGCGAAAACAGCGTCGAACAGCTGACCGAGTTTCTGCAGGTTCTTCTGAATTGTGGTTTTCTCAACGAAGAGGAACCCCCATACGTCTGTTTCGAAGTAAAGCCGATGGAGGGTGACGACCCCGACATCGTCATAGCCAATGCCAAGAGGACACTCGACGAGGCTTGGATTCGCTTGAACCCAACGTAGCAGTCGACCGCCCCAAAATGTTTAATCTGTCATTGCGAGGAGGAACGACGAAGCAATCCAGCCACCCGGCCTTTTCCCGCTGGCCCGCCTAACCGCCTTCACCTACCGAGCAGGATCGGAAACGTGAACATGCTTGGACGATACTCCCACTGCCTGCACTGAGCCGATTCAAAGCGACTGCACCTCATGCCCATCGCAGACCCAGGGCGAAATTTGGAGCGAAGTTAACGCTTAAGGACTCTTTTTTACGATTTTCCCACGGTGGGCTTCGCCCCATCCCTCTGTGCTTGTCAGTGACCCTCACTACCCTGATCGAATAGAGACTGTGTTGAGCTTTCGTCCTTCATCCGTCGATAACCGTAAGGAACAGTGGTATGGCTACTGCATCAGAGGGCTATCTCTTTGCGCGTCAAGTTCACGCCCATGCGGCGAGCGGGACGAGGAAGAATGAGCCTACTACGCCGAAGCAAAGCCTCTGGCTGCGAAGGCTCTACAAAGCAACCTGGGTCGGCGAAATCCCACTCGGAGGGATGAAGACGGATCTAGCCATTCTACCTAGACCTTATCCGAAAAGCTACTGATTGGCCGCAAAGAGGCGCAAAAGGCGCAAGAAAAACTTGAGAAAAATCAGTTTTTCGGCTTGATAAAAAGTGTCGTAACATACTAGTGTTTAACAACTTAAGTAAAGATCCTCGGGGCAAGCCCCGAGGCATTTGAGTTTCCAGATCTCAAAATTGAAGGTACGAAGCAAGCTTCGGGGAATTGAACCCGGAGCGATTAAACATGCCAACATGTGCGACAGAGGAGAACAAAAGCGACAAGACGCCCCTTAGCAACCTCATTCTGCCGGTTCCAGACACGGATTTTCGTGATTTTCTGGATGAAGTTGAAGAATTGGCCGGGTTCGCGGCGCAAATCATCGAGGCGATCGAGAAGGATCTGGACGCCCATGCGCGTGAGAAGAAGAAACTTCGATTGGAAGATCGAAGGTTCTTTGAAGGGCGCACAGCGGAGCTGCCGGAGCTGGACATCGAGGAGGAGAATATTCTGGCTGCTGAATTGAATCTTGCGGTAGGCCGGCCGCGGATGCCGGCTTATGCGGTATACGTGTTCGTGATGATTCGTGGGTTTCTCGGTTCGTTGACCACGAAACCGGCACGGCGGTTTCTGCGCGAGTCGATGAGCTTGTACGGATTTCTTCAGAGGCGGGGACTGAGGATGCCGGCGGTGACGACGATTCTGGAGAACGTGAACCTGGTCAGCCATAGGACCCGCGAGCTGATCTTTGATAAACAGATTGGGTTTATCCTCCAGGAGCAATGGGACGATTTCGGGAAGCTGACGATCGACAGCACCTCGGTGAAAGCAAACAGCTGCTGGCCCACCGATGGGAGGATTCTGAGCGGTCTTTTGATGCGGGCCAATCGTTTGGGTCAGAAGTTGCATATATTCGGGCTGGAGGATTTTCGCAAGGGATGGGTTGGGCGTTGGCTGCAGGAGATGGACAAGCTGGAGTTTCAGATTTGTCTGGCCGCGGGCAAACCGAAGTCGAAGGGCAAGCTGAAGAAACACTACCGGCGGTTGCTCAAGCGGGGCCGCAAGGCGGCCGACTCACTAACGGGGGAACTGAGCCATCTTGAAGAGGGCCTGTCGATGGATTCACTGCCTCCCACTCGCCGGGAGCTTCTGAAGCGGGTATTGAGCCAGATCAGGCGCGATATTGCCGACGCCAAGCGGGTTGTTGAGTATGCTCATGATCGGGTGTTTCACGAAAAGAAGCTACCGTCCACGCAGAAGGTCCTGAGCCTGTCGGACGGATCGGCGGCCTACATCAAGAAGGGCAGCCGCAATCCAGTGATCGGGTACAAGCCACAACTGGTTCGCAGCGAAAACGGTTTTGTCACCAGCCTGATCGTACCGCAAGGCAATGCGGCAGACTCCATTGAGCTGGCGCCGGCCATCGGCGATTCGATCAAGCGCACCGGTGTCATTGCTGAACTGATCAGCACCGATGACGGATATGCTTCGGCGAAGGGGCGCAAGGAGGTGCTGGGCATGGGGGTAAAGCAGATCAGTATCAGTGGGGCGAAGGGCAAGAAGTTGACCACCCCCGAGGACCGGGAGAGCGAGGCGTATCGCGAGGCACGCCGCAATCGCTCCGCAGTGGAGTCGCTGATGTTCACGATTAAAGATGGATTTGCCTTTGGCGAACTCGGCCGCCGCGGCATCGATGCGGTAGGCGATGAACTGCTCGAGAAGGTTCTGGCCTACAACTTCTGCCGCATCATACTGATGAAGAAACGACGACGGGAGGAACTGGAACAGGCGGCCTGAATCTGACCGCTTTGCAGCTCGGAGAAAAAAGCACCACGGGATGAGTATGCCTCCAAACAGCGGCAAATATGCGTATTGTGCAGCAAGCCACGCCGATGGCCGCTCAATACCTGCTCATCGGCAGCGTCGGCAGCCTGAAACCCGACGCCTGCCAGCCATAGGCTGGTCCGCCTGTGGCGGAAAACCTGAAACCGTCCGCGCGAAAGGCTTTTCGAATGGGGTCTACCTAGTCCCGCTGAGCTGTCATTGCGAGGAAGAGCGACGAAGCAATCCAGCCATCCGGCCTCGTTCCGCTCAGCGGGAACGGTGGATTCCTGGGCCTATGAGCTCGCATTCTTCCTCTCGGAGTCAAAGACCGACAGATTCCTGGGCGAAGAAGCGCTTTTGTACGTTAGGAATATGTCGGTGGTGGAATCCGCCGCGGTGCACAATCACATCAGGAAGATGGATTGTTTCCGCGAATTCCGAAAGCTAACTCCGACAGATTCCTAGATGATGACCGGTTCGGGAACAGGAATTATAAACCTTCCTCCCATTTCTCGGTACTTCTTCTGTTGACCTAGAATTTCATCGGCGAAATTCCAGGGGAACAACAGAAGATAATCGGGCATATCCTCGAGAAGCTTCTGTGGTGCATAAATGGGCAAGTGATTACCATTCATGAAGAGCCCTTGTTTGAACGGGCTGATGTCCACAATATAGTCGAGATGCTTTCGATCGATGCCGCAACAGGACATGCGAACACTTCCTTTGGCAGCCGCTCCATATCCGGCAATACGCTTTCCTTTTCGCTTAAGTTCATTGAGAAGGAATAGAAGCGCTTGCTTCTGATTCTCAACCGTCTGTGAGAAGTCTTCATAATAGTCAAAACGGTCAACCCCAAACTCCCGTTCCCGCTTCAGAAGCTCCTCTACCGAGGTCCCCATTTGTCCCTTTTGCTGCAAATATAGACGCAGGGAACCTCCGTGAATTCGAATTTCCTTTACCTCATGGAGATATAAGCCGAACCGGCTAAAAAGCACCTCCAGCGAAGTCACGGAGAAGTAGCAGAGATGTTGATGATAGATAGTATCGAACTCGCAATTTTCTATCAGCGGCACCATGCGGCACCTCAATTACGACGACACCTTCGGGTTTCATGATCAGCTTGATCCCCTCAACAAATCCGTTCAAATCGGGCACGTGGGCCAGAACATTGTTTGCGATCACAACATCCGCACGCTTCCCTTCCTGCACTAATCTCGCCGCCAGTTCTCGGTCGAAGAAATTGACGCGTGTGGGCACTCCCGACCGCACAGCTTCACCCGCTGGGCCTTGACAGGGATCGATACCGAGAACCTCGATACCATCTTCGACAAAGTGTCTCAAAAGGTAGCCGTCGTTACTACCGATTTCCAAAACGAAACTGCCGCAATTCAAATTCCTGCTTCTTATAAGCTCCTTCACATTCACTCGAGCATGTTCAACGAGCGCGGGTATCACCGATGAGAAATAAGGATAGCGTTCATCAAAAATCTCATCAGGAGCTATGGTGTGTTCGATTTGAACCAGAGCGCACTTGCCACAAAAGAAAAGATCGAGGGGCGCCTTTGGCTCAACTTCCTTCAATTGATCCTCAGTAAGCAGTCGATCGGCAATCGTCGTCTCACCAAGAGAAACGATCAGCTCAACCGATTCGCTGTGACAGGATCTACATTTCATCTTTTTGAGGCCGTTTTCGGAAGAGAGATAACTTCGGCCCGAGCAAATCTGACAATCCCCGACATTAAGGAGGTTGCTGAAAAGAATCCGCCGATACATTCAAGCTTGAGTCGCTCAAGGTTTTATTTCAAGTCTCGGGCTGTGCATCCAACCATCGTCGCAACAGGAACGTTTGGCCAGGCAGCCAGCGAAATTCTCGCTCCCTTCGGCAGAATCGTCGTCGCACCGGACGGTAGAGAGGAATCGCTTCTGCCTCTCGTTGACGATGCCATAGCATTGGTTGTGCGAGGAGAGGGTGTTGCCAGTCGCAAAATTATCGAGCGGGCAAAGCCATTGAAAGTGATCGGTAGGACGGGAGTAGGCTACAACAATATCGACATTGAAGCGGCCACGGAAAGGAAGATACCCGTAGTTTTCACGCCGGGCGCCAACGCCCGAGTTGTAGCGGAAGCGTCCATCGCCCTGCTTCTCGCTGCGTGTAAACGGGTTGTCTACTGGGACAGGCAGCTGAAGTCGGGAAACTGGTCGAGCCGAAACAATTTCTCTACCATGGATATGGACGGCGCAACTCTGGGGATCGTCGGTTTCGGGAGCATTGGCCAGATCCTGGCGGAGCTGGCTCAACCATTCAGAATGCGTATGCTCGCCTACGACCCCTACGTCGATGTGAAACGAGCTGAATCTCTCGGAGTAGAACTGACCGGATTTGACGCCTTAATGAGAGAGGCCAATTACATTTGCCTCCACGCGATCCTCAACGAAGAGACGCGCGGACTTATCAACCGGAAGAGCCTGCAACTCGTAAAACGCGGCGCCATTCTCCTTAATCTGGCACGGGGCGAGCTTATCGAAAGTCTGGATGTTCTCGAGGATGCTCTCGACGAGAACCGATTGGCGGCTGTCGGACTCGATGTCTTCGCCCCGGAACCTCCGGATGTAAGCCACCCTATCTTCGCGCGCGAAAACTGCCTGACTTCCCCGCATGCGCTCGGAATGACGAAACGCGGAATGTCGAGGATTTTTAGACAGATGGCTGAGGATATGGCTGCCATCCTTAACGGAGGAAGACCCAGGCATGCCGTTAACCCGGAGGTGTTTGAGTAGCTGACATACAAAGATCGAACTTTGCCGTCGGCCATCACGCTACACAAGCACCATAGTAAGGAAGGTGAATCTCTCTCTATGATAGACATCCGAAATGACCTCAGACCTGAGAACCTGACATCCAGGTTGGAGCACTTCTGGGCGCTATCCGGGGAGAAGATCAGACTTATTGAAAGGGAATACGACACCGCGCAAGGCTCGCCCGTCTACACCGTAGCGGGAAAGTATACCACTCGGGGTTGGACGGAATGGACGCAGGGATTTCAATATGGATCGGCTCTCCTCCAATTCGATGCTACCGGTGACGAAGAGTTTCTGAATATCGGGCGGAACAAGACTGTGGAGCTGATGGCGCCCCATGTGAGCCACATCGGTGTGCACGATCACGGCTTCAATAATGTCAGCACCTATGGAAGTTTACTGAGGCTTCAGCGCGAGGGTAAAATCCCCGCAAATGAATGGGAGAGGGATTTCAATGAGCTGGCGCTCAAGGCTTCCGGGGCAGTGCAAGCGGCCCGCTGGACGCCTCTTTCCGATGGAGGATTCATCCATTCTTTCAACGGTCCGCATTCCCTCTTCGTGGATACGATCCGTACCCTGCGCGCGCTCGTCCTGAGTCATCGGTTGGGACACACGCTCATGGGGGAAAACGACAAAAGCCACAACCTTCTGGAACGCGCCCTCCTCCATGCTCGCGCCACCGCCCGGTACTCCATCTATTACGGAGATGGTCGCGACAGTTACGATGTATGGGGCCGGACCGCCCATGAAAGTGTTTTTAATACGAAGGACGGAAACTACCGCTGCCCCAACGCGCAACAGGGCTATTCCGGATACACGACCTGGACCCGTGGACTTGCCTGGGCGATGCTTGGATTCGCGGAAGAGCTGGAGTTTTTTGAAACTGTATCCGACGGTGAACTGGAGGACTTTGGAGGGAGGACCGAGATCGAATCGTTTATGCTTCGAGCGGCTCGAGCGACCTGCGACTTCTATATCGAGTATTCGCCCACAGATGGAATTCCCTTTTGGGATACCGGAGCTCCAGGCATATCCAAAATGGAGGACTGTCTCCGCCGGCCCTCCAATCCGTTCAACGAGTTTGAACCAATCGACAGTTCCGCGGCCGCCATTGGTGTCCAGGGATTGCTGCGCCTCGGCCGCTTTCTAAAGAACCGGGACGAAAAAGACGCCGATCGATACTGGTGTGCAGGCCTTACCGTGCTGTGCAACCTCTTTGATCAACCATATCTCAGCTCCAACCTCGACCATCACGGCCTGATTCTGCATTCCATTTATCACCGTCCGAATGGTTGGGACCATATCCCGGAAGGGAGTGTGATACCAAACGGGGAGGCGAGCATGTGGGGAGACTATCATGCCCGCGAAGCGGCCCTTTATCTTCAACGAGTCATTCGAGACGAACCCTACTATACGTTTTTTGGGGGGGCGCCTTCACCGGTCTAAATGACGATTCTGGCGATAAAGTCGTTGTATCGAACACCACGACCACTTTCTCCTCCCGCTGAGCAGGACGGCTATAAACATCTACGACCTACGGAACGTTGTAGCCGCGTTCGCAAGAACGCGGGAGTTTCCACCCCTGTAGATCATTTTGCTAATCGACCCTTCCCTCTGCGTTGACGTGATTTATAACAATTGCTTGAATGTCCAATTAAGAAAATGAAGACGACGAGAATTGGAATCATCATGAACGGCGTCACCGGACGCATGGGGACGAATCAGCACCTGATGCGCTCCATCGTGGAAATCATTAGACAAGGCGGCGTTGTGTTAAGCGACGATGAGACTATCATGCCCGACCCAATTCTCGTCGGGCGAAATCCAGATAAACTCGCCAAATTGAGCGACATGTCGGGGATTGAAAAGACGACTACGGATCTCGATGAAGCGCTGGCGGATGGTTATGCTACCATTTACTTTGATGCCCAAACGACGTTGTTGCGCGCCGAATCTGTTCGAAAGGCTGTTGCCGCCGGAAAACACATCTATTGTGAGAAACCTACCGCAACTGACACGGCAACGGCCATGGAACTCTTTACCCTCTGTGAAAAGGCCGGACTAAAGAACGGCGTGGTCCAGGATAAGCTCTGGCTTCCGGGTCTTCTTAAATTGAAGTGTCTCATTGATGACGGTTTTTTTGGCCGGCTGCTCGCGATAAGAGGCGAATTCGGCTACTGGGTATTCGAGGGCCACAGCATACCGTCCCAGCGCCCCTCATGGAACTATCGAAGCGAAGATGGAGGCGGAATTACTATGGATATGCTTTGCCACTGGCGATATGTATTCGATAGTCTTTTCGGCGCTGTTGAGGCTGTCTCCTGCTGTGGGGTTACGCACATTCCGGAACGTATCGATGAAGACGGCAAACCTTACCTCTGCACCGCCGATGATGCCGCCTATGCGACTTTTGAGTTGGAGGGGGAGGTAATCGCACAATTCAACTCTTCCTGGGTCACTCGTGTTCGCCGGGACGATCTCCTCACCATTCACGTTGATGGAACGAAAGGATCCGCCGTGGTGGGGCTTCGAGAGTGTTGGGTACAGAATTACGAGAATACCCCCAGACCGGTGTGGAATCCCGATATCGAACAGCCCATCAAGTTTATTGACAGTTGGAACAGGTACTCCGCTCAGGAGGCCTATCAGAATGCTTTTAAAGCGCAATGGGAACTCTTCCTCAAACATGTAGTGCGAGACGATCCCTTTCCCTGGAACCTGAAAGAAGGTGCCAAGGGGGTCCAACTGGCCGAGCTGGGACTCGAAAGCTGGAAGAGGCGCTCTTGGGTCAGAGTAGGAGAATTGTAGACCAGCCGAAACTTATACTCGATATAAGACCGCAAAGAGCAGGGCCCATTAACAATTTCCCATTATCGAATGTCGAATAACAACTGTCAGCGTCCCGTCGCCCTTATCACCGGTGGCACTCGAGGTATCGGGTTTGGCTGCGCCTGTAGCCTGGCCCGTGAAGGATATAATCTGGGCGTCAATGGCGTCCGGTCGGATGAGAAGATTGCGGATGCATTGGATGAACTGCGATCACTTGGCGTCGATGTGATTTACTGTCGGGGCGACATCGGTTCTCCTGAAGACAGAGGGGTAATCCTGGAGAGTGTCAGAGACCATTTCGGCAAGTTAAACGTCCTGATAAATAACGCCGCGATAGCGCCTCGAGAGCGTAAGGACATACTCGAGGCGAGTGAAGAGAGTTTCGACAGCGTCCTCAACGTAAACCTCAAAGGCGCCTACTTTCTTACCCAGGCTTCGGCAAACTGGATGGTGGAACAGAAAGCAAAGGACCCCCACTTTCAGGCCAGTATCATTAATGTCACTTCTATCTCCGCTACCGTCGTCTCAGTCAATCGGGGTGAATATTGTGTTGCAAAGGCCGGTCTCAGCATGGCCACGCAGCTCTTCGCCGCCCGCCTCGGCGAATTCGATATACCGGTTTACGAAATAAGACCGGGCGTCACGCACACGGACATGACAGCCGCGCCCGCCGTTCGCGAAAAGTACGATAAGCTCATTGCGGATGGACTCACCGTCCAGAAACGCTGGGCTTTCCCCGAAGACGTCGGTAAAGCGGCGGCGGCTCTCGCCCGAGGCGATTTTCCCTACTCCACCGGTCAAGTCATTCTCGTCGACGGCGGCACCACCCTCCAGCGTCTTTAGCCTGAAACTTCAATGCTCATGCGGGTTTCCGGGCGATTGGCTAACGTTATCGCAGAGCAGCAACTTTCGACCGGATCGCAGTGCCGACGAAGTTATCGTCCTCGGAGCGACGCGATATCATAGCAAGACGTTCTGAAGTGTGAGCGAGGAATCGAGGACGAGAACGAGGAATGAGGACGAGGAGGAGGTCTCGGGTGGCGGGAGACACTGCCGAAAGTTTCACATCCGTTTGATCCGGCCTGTGGTGAGCCTGTCGAACCCGCTGCCCGCCGGGGGCCGCACTGACTTGAAACTTCTCTGCCGTACGGCAGAGCGGCTTTGCGGGCGATACTTTCAGGCGTTTCAATAGCGAAAACGGCAAATGTCGTCCTCGTCCTCGTCCTCTCCTCCTCGTCCTCGGAGCGCAGCGATCTTTATGGAACGATCTATCCGAGAAATCACTCCTAGCACTCTCCGATTCACTTTGATCGAGCGTCAACTTCAGACCTCACTATATTGCCCCTCTAAAGGCACTATGCAATCGCAAGTTTAAATCCCGATTTTTTGCCCAGTCGGAAGATGATTCTTCGGCCTGAACCGTCGGGCATCAGTAAGGGCTTCTCATTGAGAGTTTGCAGATACTCAAGCACCACCGCCTGCACCCGAGGGGGATAAGTTGCGGTGGGGAATAAATG
This sequence comes from Candidatus Moanibacter sp., assembly GCA_965215885.1. GTDB lineage: Bacteria > Verrucomicrobiota > Verrucomicrobiia > Opitutales > UBA2987 > CBDCEW01. The sequence continues at coordinate 29,307 of CBDCEW010000019.1, read as the reverse complement.
CGCTTCGACCGCACAGCCCCTCTCTATAAGAACGCCGTCACTGTGAGTCAAATTGCGAAACAGATCGTGGTCGTCACGATAGTTGTTGTAGCGAGCTTTAAAGGGTTCGAGCTGCTTGTAGAAGCTGTTACGGGCGAAGATTTTCAAGGCATCCATGAGGGACTTGTTAGCGGTGTCCAGGCGGACATAGTTTTCATCAATGAGGCGCTGCAGCCTCGAGCATTCGGTGTCGATTTGCTCCAGTTCGAGTTGGAGGGCTTTGAGGGCCTGATCGAGTCGACGGATCTTTTCGCCCCTTGAGGCGCTTTTGCCCGGGTGGGCATGCTCGGCCAGGAGCAGTCTTTTCAATTCTTCGGTGCATTGCTGTTTTTGCTTCAGGAGGGCTTTGGCGGCACCGCTTTTCTCCTGCTTGTCCTCAAGGTGTTGGGCTAATCGCTTGTAGTGGACGGTGCGATAAGAGGTGATCTGATTAATCCCAAAGTGCTTATCGAGGTATTTGAAGTCATTCTCCTGAATCCAGCGACTGAACATCCCTTTGATTACCTCTTCATTTCGGGCCTGCTGATCGGTCGCCAGGATGCTCACGGTAATGGTTCGATTTTTTGGATTGGTCGCCTCCACGATCCACTGCACCAGTTGAGGATTTTTCTTCCAGGGGCCCCGCTGATAGCGAAGATGATACTCCTGGAGATCTTCGGCATGGTTGCGCGCGCGCTGCAGGCGCAACTGCCCGTCGATCCGTTGGAGGGGCTGGGCGCTGGCCTTGTAACCTTTTTCCCAGGTAATGATTTCGAGTTGAGGGTGCTCCACGATGGCTTCGTAAAACCACTCCGCGGCGATCGCCCGGTCCACGTAAATGCTCACCTTCTTATCAGCCGGCAACTGCACCAGCTCGAGCATCGCTTCGCAGTTGGGGATGAACCGTTCCCTTATATCCTCATAGTTGTCGGTACTCGCAAAATAGATCGGATAGCCCTTGAGGGTATGAATAAAATCGCTGTGGAGCGCTTTGTCGGCCAGACGGATACCCGGACACCATCCCGCCAGCACCTTGCTCATTCCGGTGTAATGTTTGGTGTGCGGATCATAATAAAAGCTCTCTTCATCCGAAGCATTCAGGCCCCTCGCGTTCACTCTGAGGATCTCTCTTAAAAGCCCTTCATCGGCCAGGGCGCTAAGGCTTTGGCGTTGCAGATAGGGGGTATACAGGACTCGCCCGATGAGTTTTTGCAGGTCTTCGAGATCGAGCAGTTTGCTCTGCTCGATATTGACCGCGGCCAACAACCCGCAAGCCACCCATTGTTTCAAAAGCCAGCCCTCTTCGCGATCAATCTGAGCGACTTCTCTGAGCGCGGCACTGAACAGAAGTACTCCCAGGTGCCGATACCATTGCACCGCTTCGGAGCTCTCCCTCGAAAAATCGGGAGACTCCTTGCGATTGTCCCCTTCGCTTTCGGGGCTATTTTCTGCTTCTTGCTCCTGTTCGTCCCTCCCCGAGTCCTCCGGGCAATCCCAGGGAGTCTCCCGATTTTGCGCCCTCTCGGCTTCGGCCTCCTTTGCCCGGGCCTCTTTAAGCTCCTTAAAGACAGGGCGCAAAGTTTCCCCACTGAGGTTAACTCCGAACACCTCCTCGATCTCCCCCCGTATCTTCTTGCTGTAGCCATACCGACTCTCCCCATAGATCTGCCCGAAGCGCACCCGCCCAAAACTCCGGATTTCCCTCGTCAATTTGCGATGAGCGCTGCGTCCCGCCAGCACTCGCGCTAAGGTCTCGGCATCTCCGCTTTGAAGCGCCTCCCCCCACCGCTTCATCGTTTTGGGGTCAACCTCAAATTGCTTCTCTAAGCGCCCTTTCTTCAACCCCGCATTGTAGAGGCGCCCCACCAATAGCTTGAATTCAACTTGCTCCCGATCGTCCTCTACGACTTCAAAAAGCTCATGCCCGTAATAGACGTGCAGTTTGCCTTCGCTCAGATCCCGATAGACCGTGATCGAGGGATTACCCTTGTCCACTCCAAGGATGCACTGTAAGAAGGTCTCTTCTTTGACGGTAGGTTTCTCCATTTTTCTTCGAATTTGATGGTTCGAAGATGAAGCCTACCGTTTTCTTTAGCTCTTAAAAGCCGGGAATTGTATCTGCGATTGCCCCCTGCCCGCCAACCCGCATGATAGCGAGTTCTGAACTTTGTCTTTCGGCCTGTTTCGAGGATCCCGCTGAGCGAGAAGAACGAGGACGAGGACGAGTTGGGATAGCCTCCGGTAAGGGAGCAGTCCCATACCAATGCGCTCTTAGTTTCACCCTCGATTGATCCGGAAAGTTTTGCCTCGATACGTGCTTGTTCGATCGCGGGATAAACCCGCTCCTACTTCGGGTTAGGATTCTGTCGGACTTACGGCGGATCAACCGCAAGTCATGAAACAACCCCACAATATTGTCATTGCGAGGAGGAACGACGAAGCAATCCAGTATTCCAATCAACCAGCACGCTGGATTGCCAGAGTATGCCGAATGGCAAATCTCGTCCAGTCGAACGGGATCATATACTACTTCACGAGATCGAAATCCGACAGATTTCTAGCCGGGCAACAGTGCTTCAACAATCTCCAACGTATCGGCCTCACTCGGCTCTTTGTCTGTCCTCCAGCGCGAAATCCGCGGAAAGCGCACAGCGACACCTGACTTGTGCCGCTTAGATCGCTGAAGCCCGTCGAATGCGATTTCGAATACCAACTCGGGTTTTACAACCCGAACCGGACCGAATCGCTCAAGCGTATTCTGACGCACGAACCGGTCGACCTGACTGATCTCCTCATCCGTGAGACCGGAATAGGCCTTCGCAAACGGGAGCAACTGCTCCCCTCTCCAAACCGCAAAAGTGTAATCAGTAAAGAGTCCAGCCCGGCGACCGTGCCCACTCTGGGCGTATACGAGGACCGCATCGATCGTGAAGGGATCGACTTTCCATTTCCACCAGTCTCCCTTCACCCGACCGACACGGTAAGGCGAATTCGAGCGCTTTAACATGAAACCCTCCACTCCACGGCTTCGCGACTCTTCGCGGATCTCTTCAAGCCGGCTCCAGGAATTTTCCTCAACTAACGGTGAAGGCAGAATCGGAAAATCCTGCCCCCGACCCTCGAGAGCAGATAAAAGGCTCAATCGACGATTCACCAGGGGCTGATCACACAGATTGTTCCCTTCAAACTCCAGGCAATCGTAGGCCATAAAGACGGTCGGAATCTCTTTCAGGATTCTGGCTGTGATATTCTTGCGGCCGATGCGTTTCTGAAGAGACCCAAAGGGTAGCGGCCTCCCCTCCTCCCAAGCCAGCACCTCACCATCCAGAACGATCCCTTCGGATAATAATGCACTCGCCGTCAGAATTTCGGGAAACCGATCGGAAATCATCTCCTCTCCGCGAGACCACAACATGATTTGTCCCGATCGTTTGATGAGCTGTGCGCGTATTCCATCCCATTTCCACTCGATTATCCACTCTTCTACCCGCCCCAACGATTTGGCAGGATCTTTCTCCAGCGGGTACGCCAGGTAGAAAGGGTAAGGACGCGCGATGTCGTCATTACCCCTCTCATGCGCCAGAAGGTTCTCAAAGGCTCCGGGGACCGGCTGCCACGTTCCCGCCATGCGATGCGCCAGGACCGCAGGTTCGAGTCCCGCCACCGACGCCAACGCTCTCAATACAAGAGTCTTCTGCACTCCTACACGAAACCCGCCCGCGAGAAGCTTGTTATAGACGAAACGCTCTATCCCGTTCAACTCGCTCCAGGTTTTCGTCAAACATTCAATTCGCTCTCGTTCATCCGAGTCCTTTAATGGCAGGATCCGTTCCTCGACAATCTCGTGAAGGGTCAGCGACGTACCGACTTTCCTCTCCGGTAACAGCAGCGCGACCGTCTCGGCGAGATCGCCCACCCGGTCATAGCATTCTTCTATCATCCAAAGCGGGTGCTCACTGACCGCACTCACACTCTCTCGCAGAAGAGCTGACTTTATTCTATTTCGCAGCCGGTTACCGCTCAAAAAGTATACCGCCCAGGCGCCGTCGGCAGAATCGACGGCGCGGAAATAGCGTTCCAGAGCCGCAACTTTGAAATTCGTGCGATTGGTCTCATCCAATTCCGAAAACAACTTTGTAAACCGACGCATCGATCTACTCGTCCGCTCCCTCCTCACCGGCTAGCTCCGGAGAGACTTCGAAGGCATTCCAACCATTTTCAGAGAGCCAGCGGACGAGGGGGGAGGAATAGCCATGTGTCACGCCGATGCTTTGCGCTCTCGTTTCACGAATCGTGTTGATCAGGCCATCCCAATCCACGTGATCGCTCACAATGAAACCGCGATCGAGGGCGCGACGGCGACGGGCCCCTCGAATGCGCATCCAGCCCGATGCGAAAGCGGTCGAGGACTTCCCGAATTTTCGCAGCCAGGTTGAACCTTGAGCGGAGGACGGGGCGATGATAAGCCCTCTGCCCTTCAACTCCGCGATCGCATTCGACTCAACATGCCGAGCAGGATTCAGCAAAAACCCCTCCCTGGCATAGTAGGGCAGAAAGCGCGCCACTGCCCCATGTATCCCTATCGGCCCGATTTCCGGGTCAACGCCGGCCAGGACACGCTGCGCTTTTCCGAGAGCGTAGGCAAATAGAACGCTCGTAAGATCCAATTGCTGGTTTGAGCGCCACCAGGCATTGATCTCTTCAAAGACAACATCCACTGATGGCCAGTGATAGACCGGAAGCCCGAAGGTGCACTCCGTAATAAAGGTATCACATTCCACCAACTCGAATGACTCACAGGAGCGGTCGGGCTGCCGTTTGTAATCACCACTTACAACCCAGACTTCCCCACCATGTTCGATTCGAACCTGGGCGGATCCCAGTATGTGCCCTGCTGGGTGGAGGGAAAGCTGAACGCTGTTGATGCGGCGAATTACGCCAAATGCCAGCCCCTCAATGTTCGCCTCAAGACCGACTCGTTCCCCAAGCAGGCCCATCCCTGGGCTCGCGCAGAGATATGCCTCTGATCCGGGCCGGGCATGATCGCTGTGAGCATGAGTGATGACGGCGCGCGCAACCGATCTGAATGGATCGATATAGAAATCCCCGGCTTCACAATAGAGGCCTTTGGGCGTGCTACGGACGAGCGGCGCAGTCTGAAACATCGATTAATGCAGTCCGGAAATTCTGGTAGAGGAAAGCTCTAATTTCCGACGATTTGAAATTGAAAGAATATTCAGCGTAGATTCTACGAAAAATCAGATGAGATTTCAATTGATACCGGGCCCTCTATATCTTAACTCTCCGCCGCTATGAATGTTTGGTTCGTGCTTTCTATTCCCCTGATCACAGCATTTATTGGCTGGCTCACCAACAAAGTGGCCGTCAAGATGCTCTTCCGACCCAGGAGGCCGGTTAAAATTCTCGGTTGGAGATGGCAGGGACTTATCCCTCGACGTCAGGCTGAAATTGCGACCCGCACCGGGGAAATTGTAGAACGGGAAATTCTTGGGCAACACCTTCTGCGGGACAATATCAGGGGCATAGACCTCAGACCGCATCTGAGCGATCTCATCTCCCGCCTTATTGAGCAGGGCGTCGGAGAACAGCTTAAGCAGATACCTCTCGTTGGCTCCTTCGTAAATGATTCAACGCTCGCTACTCTTAAAACAAAAGCTGTCGACGAGATGACCAAAGCCGCCCCTGGGTTTGTCGAGAAACTGGCCGACGAAGCCGAGAGTAGGCTAAACATTAAATCCTATATCGAAGAGCAGGTCTCGGGATTCGATCTGGATAAATTGGAAAGCGTAGTCAACCAGGTCGCCAGTAACGAATTTCGAACTATCGAACTCATGGGTGGAGTTCTTGGATTTCTTGTAGGAACGATCCAGCTACTCATTCTCTGGGCGACGGGTAGTCTCGCCTAGCCCGCTTTTTTCACGCACGTGTTTAGCGTGATGACTTATGGTCTTAAAGTTCTTGCAGGATTGTTCGAAGTTCGGGGTCATGCCCTTGAGAAGTGGCTGTTTTTCTGCTTCGCTGAAAGGGGTCAGGCCTTGCAAATCGCCCTTCGCAGGCTACAGGCAATTTGCTAAGGCGGCTGACCCCGAAAAACAGACCCTTCTAAGGCTTGACCCCTTGCTTTAAACATCGAACTAGCCCATTTTCCATCACGCTAAACACGTGCGTGAGAAAAGCGGGCTAAATACAGTTGAAATAAAATAAGTGCGATGATACTCTTATAGAAGAATGCGACTGATCCTGCCAATATTGGTGGCAATGTTCCTCTCTCTGCCCGCCCCCCTCCAGGCCCAAACCGACGATCGCGTGAGGGCCGGAGATTCTATGCAGACGGTCATCGACATCCTGGGAAGACCGCAAGGGGTCATTGAAATGGGGGGGAAGCAAGTCCTCTTTTTCGACCGCGGAGAAATCGTGCTTAAAGGGGGTTCGGTCGTAAAAGTGGACATCCTCACCGCTGAGGCCCACCAGCAAGATCGGGTCGAAAAGGAGCGGGCAAGACAAGAATCCGAGAGAATGGCGGAAATTCGCAGGCAACAAAGGATCGAGCGGGGCGAACTACAAAAGAGGAAAAAGTTGAGTGATCCTCTCTTTCTATCCGCCGCCGCGGGAGACCGTTTGCGCTATTGGAGCAAGTTTCAGCGCAACTACCCTGAAGTGGATATATCCGCGGAATTGAATGAAGCTCAGAGTAAATATAAAGCCGAATTGGAGCGCATCGAGCAGGGACGTCGTATCGCAGAGCTTGAAGAACGTGCTCGCCGGGCGGAGGAGCGTGCGCGATCGTCCGATCGAGACCGGCCTTACTACCGCTTTCCCACCTATTACGGAGGTTATTCACGAGGGTATTCTTTTCGCCGCTCTCCTTATCGCCGCGGAAGCTCTGCCAGGTATATCAGGCACAGCGATCATGGAGGCTCACACAACGGCTCCAATCTCCACCAACGCCACCACAATAATCCTGCTTCGAATCAGCATGTTTTTCACCATAAGACCGTCAACGATCGCTCGGTTGGCCCGGGTACGCGCCTCCATCAGGAGCAATCTATCACGATCTCCGGGCGTCACCACACTGTCCGTCACGTCAACACGGTCCATCACAATGTAAATGGTCACCGCTCTACCACGACGACCATAACCAGAGGCGGTAGTAACTTGCACCAACCACAGGTCATCCACCACACATCCCCACCCCGCGCCACCCCCACACCCCCCAACCGCCTTCCCACCTTCTTCGCAGCCGACCTCAGGCGATAGCCCGCATATTTCACACACTTCGCAGCGAGACTGCGGAGGTTGCTGCGGATCAAAGGCTTACCAAAGTCCGGCGGGTGACGGCGTGTTGGCACACGTGGAAGTCGGCGGACGAGGGAAGTCCTTGAGGCGCTGTGACATCCGCAGTTGGAGCAGATGGCTTGTGAAATTTGCGGGTTACAGCGGATACCACCCACACTCGACCTCCGACTTCAGGCGACACTCGCGTCAGAGCGCTCTGCCGTACGGCAGGTTCCTACAAATCGTCCTCGTTCTCGTTCTTCCCGCTCAGCGGGATCCTCGAAACAGGCCAAAATACAAAGTTGACCCTCGATCAAAGTGAATCGGAGGGTGGTAGGAGTGATTTCTCGGATAGATCGTTCCATAAAGATCGCTGCGCTCCGAGAACGAGGACGAGCACGAGGACTTCGTCGGTGCCGCCATCCGGCCGAAAGTTTCGGCTCTGCCATAACGTTAGCCAACCGCCCGGAAACCCAGTCTACCCTGAGCGCAGTCGAAGGGCATCGACAGAAAAGCTTCAAGGGTCAAGTCAGCGCGGAAGCGGATGAACCGGTTCTTCGGGGAGCGGAGAGGGAGGCGGCACTGATTTGTCCTTACTTTCCCTCTCCATGATCATTTCCGCCTGGTCGATGAGATGGAGAAATTCGGAGCGATATCCTCCCCGGTTATTGCCCTGGGTCCTTTCCGCAATGGAGCGCGCCATCTCAAAGGTGCTCTCCCCTTTGTAGGGCGAGTCGCGTAAGATCATACCGAATATTGCCACAGAGGAGACAAACCGGAAATCCTCGGAAGCACCGTCAAACCCACTTTCCGAATCAATCACCGGTATATCCAGGAGCTTACTTTTCTTTTCGTCGGGCAGTTTATAACGGAGTTTTACCGTGAGCAATTCGTCGCTTGCGGAGACTCTCGGAGCCTTTGCAGATTTCTGGTACTTGAGCGGGTCAATATTCGGAAGATCTAATTCCACACCTGAGGGCACCACTTCGTAGAGGGCAGTCACAGTGTGGCCTGCGCCAATCTCCCCGGCATCCTTGGTATCGTCGTTGAAGTCCTGAGCGGTGAGTTTGCGATTCTCATAGCCGATCAGACGGTAGGCTTCCACCCGAGCGGGGTTGAATTCGACCTGAACCCTTACATCCTTGGCGATGGTAAGCATGGTTCCGGCCACTTGCTCTACAAATACCTTTCGCGCCTCCCTTTGTGTATCAATATATCCATAATTGCCGTTACCCCGATTTGAGAGCTCTTCAAGAGTTGCCTCTTTCAAATTTCCCATCCCGAAACCGAGAATGGTAAGGAATATCCCTTTTCGCGCCTTCTCCTCGACTAATCGAACCAGCGCACCCCGGTCAGTCACCCCGACATTGAAATCTCCGTCCGTGCAGAGTATGACGCGGTTGTTTCCACCTTTGGTGAAATGCTTCCCGGCAATTTCGTAGGCCTCTTCGATACCCGCGCTGGCGTGAGTAGACCCACCGGCTCCCAGACCCCGAATGGAGTGCAGGATTGTCTCGGTATTGTTTGCCGTTGTTGAGGGTAGCGCCACCCTTGAAGCGCCCGCATAGGTGACAATTGCCACACGATCACGCTTACCAAATCTCCTTGTCAGCATTTCGAGGCTCTTCTTCACCAGGGGGAGTTTGTTCAGAGGTCGCATTGAGCCCGAAACGTCGATAAGAAAGACGACATTACTTGCGACGCGATCCTCCCAGTCTATCTCCTTCCCTTTCAATGCAATGCGAACCAGACGATGATCCGCTTTCCAAGGGGGAGCAGCTACCTCGACATGAACCGCAAACGGGTGCCTATCCCCTTCGGGCGCGACAGTGTCGTACGGGAAATAATTGATCAGCTCCTCAATGCGCACGGCGTCCTTGGGTGGAAGGCGGTCAGCGTTGAGGAAACGACGCACGTTGGCGTAGCTGGCAGTGTCCACATCAATCGAGAAAGTGGAGAGCGCGTTCCCTCTTTCCGGTCGCACAAACGGATTATCCATTATTGAATCATAGCTCTCGGTGTTGAAATCACCATGCGGAGGAATGGGTATCGGCCACCGCAATGGTGGACCAGGCGGCTCCGGTATGGGGTAGGGATGCGGAAGAATGTGCACCTCTTCACTGACACCGGCGAGACTACCGATTGCATACCCGGAAACGGCGCCTGGCCTTCTCGTCTCTTCACTTCGCGTAATCATCGGTGATTCCTTTGCCAAGAAGATTCGCTTTCTTTCCCCAGCCTGAAGACCACGTCGCGCCTGTGACGGTTGTGCCTTACTCTCACCAGCTCGATGATCTTCTATTGCGAAAGCCAGGAGAGATTCCTGCGAATCTGCCAACGAACTCGATGGGAGTAAAGTTGCTCCTTCAGTCTTACTTTTTCCTAACGCAATCGCACCTGCCGCATCGCTCGTGTCAGTCTCTGCCTTTTCTGATCCAGGAAATTCCGCAGTCGCCTCCAGAGGCGCCAGAACTGGCAATTCTTCTGTAGGAGGACTTTTCTCGGGCTCGGAGACAATCGATAGCACCGAGGGAATGTCCTCTCCCATATCCAGCCGTTTCTGGGCAAGAGCTGACCCCTCACTTTCTTCCGTGACAACGATGGATTCAATCTTAGGAACAGCATCAAATTCGTTAGCGGCGATTAGTTGCTCACCCTGTCCCACATCCAAATCAATCTCACTATTGGATCGTGATCCCACTTCCTTATTGGCCGCCACGATAATAGTCTCGCCCGCTCCTTTCTCAGGGACGCTCTTTACATCCTCAAGACGTAGGGCTTTGGCCTTCACTCCTTCTTGGTCGGGTCCGCTCTCATCCGCGATAACAGACGGCTCTGTCGGCGAAATCTGTCGAAGGTAGACGCTCGTCAAAATCACAATCAGCGAAACGGATGCTGCCATCCCGAGCATCGGCAACCATGGAATTCGCGTTACGCGATTCGTGGACCCAATCTCATCGCGGTCGTGGCCCGACGCCGTAAGAATCGAACGCTTCTGTTCCTTCGTCAGATCCTCCTCCGGTTCATCGGAAAAGGCTGATTCAAGCAAACCGGAAACGGCTCGAATCTCCTCGCATTGGATTCTTAAATCAAGGTTCTCTTCTAATGCCTTCTCAATCTCGGCAATATCCTCCTCAGAAAGGTTCTGTCCCTCGCCGAGGGCGTAAGCGGTAAATCTTGGATCGTCCTGATTCATGTTTGGGGTCCTCCTTCAATTTCCGGCAAGAGATCGGTTTCGCTCCTCACCTTCTGGCGCAGATTCCTGAGCGCTGTATGAATGAGAAACCCGACATTGGAGACGGAAAACTTGGTAACTTCGGCAATCTCCTTGTAACTGAGTCCGTTTTGAAACTTTAGACGCACGACCTCTTGCTGATTGTGCGGCAATGACTCGAGGATATTAAGTATTACACTGGACGCTTCTTTTCTTTCCGCGGCAATTGAAGGCTGCGGATCAGGAGCTGCCCGTGTGTCCAAAAGCGAATCTGCCAGCGGCGTCATACGACCATTCTTTCTAAGCAGATCGATGGCCCGATTGCGGCACACGCGAAATAGCCAGGGTGCGCAATGATCGGCAATTTTTGCCCTATCTTCCCTGAAGAATCGCAGAAAAGTCTCCTGAACGACGTCACGGGCACTCTCAATATCCCTCGTGATACTCGCCGCATATCGAGTAAGGGAACCAGAATAGGTATCCACCACTGACTGTGCCCACTCCTGTTGATCGCTCTTGCGTTCATCAATCATACTGTTGCCACCGGCCATCTCTTCAGACTCGGCTTTCATACTGATAACGCGCAAGCAGGAAGCTTCTTAGAAGTTTTCTGCACAATTTATGAGACCGTCGAGCCTCGTGAATGTCTCCTCCGGAAAACCCATGTCACGTTTCAACGTGCAATCGCGTTCGATGACGTTCGGCTCTCTTCTCCCCTTTTTGAACTCCCTCCAGGAGAGACGTCCCCTCAGGCACGGACCTAAATCGGACACGGGGATGGGGTAATCGCTTCCATGAATGATTCGATCCACCACACCAGCCTGAAGTATCTTAACCAATGTGCGGCTGCGGATTGGGCTGCAAAGGGCGCTGTTGTCTCCGTAAAGGTTCGGATACTGTTCAAACATCTCAATTAGATCGTCCGTGTAGTCCGGGTCACTCAAGCAACTGCGCCCCGCGCAATGGGCGGCAATTACGGTAACCCCACATTCCAGGGGAAGGGTCAACACCCGAGGGTCGGCGTATTCGGAACTGACTACCGGAAGCGTCATTTCCCCTCCGGTATGTGCCAACAACAGCATTCCCGTTCCCGCCATGCATTCCCAAAACTTCACATACCTTTTGTCGCTGCAATTGATATTCTGGCAATTAGGCAGGCACTTCATCACCCGCGCGCCCGCCTCGACGCACATTTGGAGTTCGTCCAAAGCATCCGCTCGGGCAGGATGAATCGATACCGCCGGCACGAACTCGCGGTGCCGCCTGGTGAGTTCGAGCACATATTTATTCGGCACGTAAAAAGCTCCAAGTCCCTCTAATTCTCTGCCGTTCTCATCTCGGGGCAGTTCCTGCGCGAGAATGAGTAGTGCGTCGACTGAAGAGGCACGAACTTGCTCAAGCAACCTGTCGACATAGAGCCGATCAAGACCATCGTTTAAGGCCAATAGCGGAAGTCGGAGCTCCCGCATCATTGTCCGTGCTAGAAATCGTGCCCAGACACCTTCGATCGCTAGCCAGCATCCGCTGCCGCTACTCCCGTCACCGACGATATGGACATGGCCGTCGATGGTGCGAAGATCCATCGCTAAATCACAAGCTTTTTTCCGCCATCCGTTTCACGGCCTTGAGATCCAGTTTTCCTGAGGCCAAACACGGGATCTCATCCACTCGCATGATCTGGCGCGGTATCCATAAGTTTGGCAATCCCGAATCTTTGAGGCGCCTCCGCAGGGTATCCATCGAAATTTCGAAGGCACTAAGGAGGATGAGCCTCTCACCTCGGCTCGCATCGGCCACTCCGGTCACCGCCACCATGACTTGATCGCTGCCTTCAAGGTCAAAAGCCCTCGCTACATGCTGCTCGATGGTCTCATGCGGCACCATTTCGCCACCGATTTTCGAGAACCTTGAAAGCCTGCCCTCGATAAACAGAAATCCATCTTCATCGATACGAGCCAAATCTCCAGTGACGAACCAACCGTCACGGAACGAAGCCTCGGTGAGTTCAGGATTATTCAAATAACCTGAAAAGATATTGGGGCCTTTCAACTGCAGCATCCCCACTTCAGTTAACGCCTGTTCCTCCCCTGTTTCCGGACTGACAATGCGGGCAGCCATTCCAGGAAAAAGGCGACCCACTGATCCATCGCGCCGGGCACGCTCCTCTCTCCCCGTTCTCTCATTCAAAAAGTTGACATGCAAATTGCAGCTGACCACGGGAGAGGTTTCCGTAAGCCCATAGCCCTCAAGGTAGAGACCATCGAAATGATCCTCCCATTTCTCCTTAAAGCCTTCTGGCGTCTTTTCCGCTCCAGCCACAACATACTTAAGGTTCCTCAGTATTTTGGGTTTTACTCTCTTAAAATAGGGGCGGAAAAATGTCGGAGTGCCAAACATTACGGTTGCCTGCTCTACATGGACGGCAGCGGCAATACGGGTGGCATCCAAAGGCGATGGAAGAGTCACAACTCTGAGCCCCGACAACAAGGGGTACCAAAGCGTAACGGTGAAACCGAAACTGTGGAAAATTGGTAGGCAGGCTAGCAGAGTTTCCTTTTCCGGAAGTAACTGGCAGTCGGCGATCTGCTGGCAGTTACCCATGATATTTCGGTGAGTGAGTACAACTCCTTTAGGTTCAGCTGTGCTACCGCTACTAAAGAGCAGCGCCGCCTCGCCGTTTCCCCCTGATTTTGGAATTCCCAGTAGCCGCGAGAGTATTCCTTTCGGGAAAATCCAAATGGCGGCAATCATCGCGACAATGCCTACCTTCGAGAGGGACTTAATTTCCCAAAGTAGATCCCGGGTATCTTCCAACCATGGAAATTCGGCCAACTTTTCCTTCACAGCCGCAGCAGTAATGATCGTCTCGATCCCCGCCTGTCGCATACTCGATTCTATCGAGCTACGCCCTGCCGTAAAATTCAGATTCACCGGAATCTTACCACAAAGGACGAGAGAAAGGTTGGTGATCCAACCTCCCAGTCCCGGCGGAAATACAAGCCCCACTCTTTTTCCCGATATTCCGCCCGACCATACACGCGAAAGAGCAATCGAAACAGCCAGCAACTTGGACGCCGTCACCTCCTTGCGTCCCACCGCGCGATCCACCAGAATCTTCTTACCGGGACGGCTGGCCAATGACCTGAAACAGGCGTCGGCAAGGTGTCCGTCGAACGCTTCCCTCGCACTATAAGCCTGCTCACCCAAATCCAAAATCTTCTGGGAATCATCCGTCATTCTGAGCTCTTCCGGGATAATCTACTAAGTAGATTTTCATCGACATGCTTCTTAACCGTACGGCGATCCAATTTTACGCGTCGAGCCGTCTCCTCGAAGTTGCGGGTCTTCGAATACACGCGAGTGATATAATGACGAAGCACTTCCTCCGCGGTTAGTTCGCCCGATTCAAGAAGGTCTGGGAGGGTGGCATCATCGCTGTCTTTTCTCTTCAGATTCTCCGGCCGATAGTCTCCCTGTATGAGAATATTACGGGCGCACTGCTCGAGTTCCCGAAAGTTTCCCGGCCAGTCATAATCGAGCCCAAGTTTCTTTTCTATATAGTCGCACGATTCAATGGTAAGCGACTCGGCCACCTCCTCACCCGCGACTCGCACCGCAATTTCCTTCACCAGAAATTTTAACTCCTCGGGATTACCGTCCAGAACCTCCCGCAGGGAGGGAGTCTCTATCCGATCGGCACACAGACGATAATAGAAGTCCTCTCGAAAACGCTTCTCTTTCATTTCGTCGGCTAGATTGCGGTTCGTTGCAGCTATCACCTTACCCTCGAAAAGGCGCGCTTCCGGATCTCCGAGGCGCTGAAATTGGCGTGTTTGCAGCACACGCAGCAATTTCACTTGAATTTCGGGAACGGTCTCTCCGATTTCATCGAGAAATACCGACCCGTAGGGCCCACAGGCTTCGAGGTAACCTTTTCGATCCTGCAAAGCTCCCGTATAGGCTCCCTTTCGGAGGCCGAACAATTCCGATTCGATTAGGGTTGGCGACAATGCGGAAAGACTCAGGGGATAAAAAGCGTTGATGAAGTCTTCCTCGAACTGCCCGTGACTTTCGTTAAAGGGAATGAAACGCGACAACCCAATGGCTCGCGCCACTAATTCCTTGCCCGATCCTGAGGGTCCGGTGATGAGCGTCGTGATATCGGCCAGATGTTTATATAGCGACCGTTCGTAGAGCGCCATTTTCCGGGTAAATATCGATTGCCATACCCGCGCTCGCAATTGCCTCGCCGCCAGAGACGTGCCAATAATGAAATAGAAAATGTGAAAAAATGCTCGCCTCACCTGGTAACCAAAGGAAAACAAATGCTCCGGAGAATACTCTCGAGGCAGATTATTCGCACAAGGCTCGAAGAAGTGATTCAACTTCCGCTCAAATCGTTTAAAAAAACTCACGCGCTCCCCCGCGCTCCCTGTTTCGTGAGCCCGTCTGATGATCCGATCATAGTCATCTCGGAAATCAAAATAGGTCTGTAACAGGACCAGCTTTTCGTAGTATTGGAATTCCTTCTCGGATATCGATATTCCGGAGACAAGATTCGATCGGCATTGCTCCGCCACGATAGCTACTCGCTCAATCAGAGTACGCACATTGGGATCGTCGCGGTAACCGGGAGGAAGAAAATTCCAAGCGCGCCCGGTTTCTTTGTAGTCGCCTCGCAGAGCCTCCTTCTCCAAGTCGATGCGCTCCTCCAGAAACGGATTACAATAGATCAAGCGCGATACGGCTTCGACAAAGGATTTTTCTTTACTGGGGATGATTCCTCGGCTCACGATACTTTATAAGGATTCGCCATTGAATGAATAGGGTCGGTCAAAAAATGTCAATTGCATTACAGACGCTCTTACCCCCAGCAAGAGCGAAAAGTCTGTATCATCGCAGGAAGAGTTCTACAGCCCCCAAGCTCATCGCCGGCACGTAGGTAATGAGCAGCACACCGGCCAGCAGGATTAACCAGAACGGCACCGTTGAACGAAAGAGAGTGGTCAGAGGCCGATTGAAGCTGAGGGCGGAGAGGAACAGATTCTCTCCCATCGGTGGGGTCAAATAGCCCAACTCGAGATTGGCCAGAAAGATGATGCCCAGGTGCACTGGATCGATTCCGTAAGCAGCCGCCAAAGGAGTGATCAAGGGCACGACAACGAAGATTGCCGAATAAATATCCAAAAGGCCGCCCACGATGACGAGTAAGAAGTTCAGCGCCAAAAGGAAGATGAAAGGGGATTGGACGTGGGTTTGGACGAAATCCAGAACCTGCATAGGGATTTCGGCAAGGATCAAGTAATTTGTGAAACCAAGCGCCATCCCGAGGATGATGAGGAACCCACCCACCAAGGTGGCACATTCAACTGGGATCCGGAAAATCGCACGGCGTAGGGAGAGTTGCTTATGGACGATACACTCAATGGTGATGGCATAAACCGCCGAGGCTTCAACCAAGGTAGTGTAGCCGCCGAAGTAGCCCCCGATTATTACCACCGGCAGAAATAGATCCCACTTCGCTTCCCACGTCGCGGCAGCGGCTTCTCGAGCTTGGAAGGGCTTTCTAGCGGATCGGTTAAGGATTCCGGCGCGAATTCCCCATGCGGCCACCAGGGAAATCAGCAGAATGCCAGGCAAGAGACCACCTACAAAGAGTTCCAAAATGGATATATTCGCCGTGACCCCATAGAGAATCACCGGCAGGCTGGGTGGTAAGAGTAATCCGATCGAACCGGAAGCCGTCACTAAACCGACAGAGAAATTCTCCTTGTAGTGGGCTTGGAGAAGCAGAGGCAAGAGTAAGCCCCCTAGTGTCAGGATGGTAATCCCGGAGGCGCCCGTCAAAGGCGTAAAAAGAGCCAGCAGGAGTGTGGTGGCCACAGCGAGGCCGCCAGGCATCCAGCCGACCACGGCGGTAAAAAAACGCATTAAGCGCCGACCTGCGCCGCCTTCAGATAAGACATAGCCTCCCAGGGCGAAGAGAGGCACAGCCGGTAACATCGGCGAAGCTGTGAGTCGGTAGGCCTCATCGGGAACGGAGGCTACGGGTATTCCTTCATTCCAGAAGAGAAGCAGCGCCATGCCGCCGATGACCGTA
The DNA here is from genome assembly GCA_965215885.1 of Candidatus Moanibacter sp. Taxonomy (GTDB): domain Bacteria; phylum Verrucomicrobiota; class Verrucomicrobiia; order Opitutales; family UBA2987; genus CBDCEW01. The sequence continues at coordinate 12,679 of CBDCEW010000019.1, read as the reverse complement.
AATATAGGCAGGCCGAGCAGGAACCCCGCTATCAACACGAGTATGCCCGGAAGGAGGATTCCTGAACCCTGAAGGACGGGAACCAGTCCAAAAACGGCTGGGATGGCTAAGCCAAGCGTAGCAATTGAGCGGCCCCACCAGCGATCTGAAGTGTGCCAGATAAACCGTGCCGCAATGACGCCAAAGCCGGCGGGTAAGATACACATGGCCAACCACACGGGAACACCTAAAGCTACCGTGCTTTCGACCCCCCGCATGACCTTCACCAGTTCTACCCCGGCCCAAAACAGCGAGGCCGACACTGCCGCACCTAAGATTCCTGTCATTAAGTGGGCGAAAGCCAGTAACCGGTCGGGGAGGAAAGATCCCGAAGAGAGGGCAAGATGGCGATCAGATCGAGCCGCCAGCGCTGCCCCCAGAAAGGCGATCCAGAGCGTGAGGTGTTCGACGAGAGGGATCGACCCGGCTATGCCTTTTCCGATTGTCGTGTGCCCGGCAAACTCAATCAAAGGCAGCAGTGCCATTACTGCCAGGACAATGATCGAAAAGAGGTCCTCAATTCTATGGGTAGCACGGACCAGCGCTGGTGTCTCCTTCTCCTTGTCAACCGACATCGTTCGCCTGTTATTACATCGGCCTGCCGGATTTCGTCTCGCGAAACTCGTCGCGCAGCCGCACGACTTCATCGAAGAGATCGGCAGGAGCATAATCCCCACGCAACTTGGGGTAAGCTCGCTCAGCTTCGGATCGCCATAGAGCCAACTCCGCCTCATCGAGGGTGACAACATTCAAGCCCCTCTTTTCCATCTCCGGGATCGCATCTTCTCCCAGCTTGCGAATCTTCTCCCTCAGCTGACGCCCCGCTGTCCGGGCCGATTCGAGCATTTTATCTCGCCACTTTCGCGGAATCTTCTCCCAGGTATCCTTTCGGAGAACAGTGGCGCCTACCAGGGGCGTCCAGCGGAGTTCAGTCATGTTTTCCGCAAGGCCAAACCATTGATCCAGCATTGCATACAAAGGCGGGCCTTGCGCCGCATCGATCAATCCCGTCTCCAGCGCCATCAGAACTTCAGTATAAGGTAGCGGCACTACCTGGAGTCCGAAATCTTTATAAAGCCGCTCCATATCGGGGTCACCGGCCGAGGTAAGCAACTTCAGCCGACGCAGGTCGTCCGGTTTACGGGCCGGCGTTTTCGTAAAGAAGTGCACCCAACCGGCATCACCCCAGTTTAATACTTTAAATTCGTGAATTTCCTCGACCATCTTCTCGAGTCGGGGCTCGAGACGATCGCGCACATAGTCGAGTTCGTCGTAGGATTCGAACATGAGCGGAATCTGGAGGCAGGATATGGCCGGCTCTATTCGAGGGAGGGCCGCACCCGTGATCATCACTGCCTGTAGCTGCTTGATTCGCATTTTGCGGATCATCTCTGCCTCGTCTCCTAAAACGCCGCTGTAGATTTTGATGGTCACACTACCATGGGAGATCTTCCACCAGTCCTCTCTGATCTGCAGTAGAATGTCATGCCACGGTGAGCCCTTGGGCGCCAGAGTTCCCATCCTGATGAGGATCCGCTCCTGCGAGTAAGTCGGCGTCTGGGCAGCTACTACCAGAAGACAAACGGCAATAGGATATATCCAACGTGCTTTCATGTTCGGGTTCCTTCTATTTCTGTGTCAGGCCATTTTCCGGTGTTAGAAAAAGTCCGTCTATTCGCTCAAGCAACCACCGCGCGCGACGTTGCGCCACGAGGTTTGCCAGCCGAACCTCTTCAAATTCGTCCGTATCTACATCCAGTGCCTTCTCGAGCAACCTGCGGAATTCGGCGCGATTCTGCTGTGCTACCGACGCCGCCTCGGCGTAGGCGACATACAGGCCTGCATGCTTGCCGTCCGAAAGCTCCAAAGCTCTCTCGTAACCACCTCTGATCCGCTCGTAATCAGTAGGACCGGACTTGGCGGCGGCCAAAGTCACCAGAAATTCATGGAGCGCACCTTCATTCCAACTCTCGTCCAGAATCAGTGCACGATTCAGTATAGCCTCCACCTCCGGCAAACGGGCGAGCATTGATGCGTCGTCCCTGGAAACGGATATTGCCGAACCCAGGGCCGCAGCTGTCCAATAAAGCAGCGCTACATCCTCTTCTTTCGTTACAGAGAGAGCGGCTTCCGCATCCGTTAAAAGCCTTTCACCAATTCCCGGGTAGGACACTTCCAGCCCTCGGATACCATACCGGAATCCTCGCAGATAGAGATTGCGGCTTCGACTGCGAAGTTCCACATACTTCGCCAAATCCACTCCCTCGGCGAGATCGGCCTGATACTGAACGTTGAGATAGGAATAAATCGTGAACCCTTGACAGAGCGTTTGCAAAAGGCCGCGGTGCTGCAGTGCTTCAGCCAGCAGACTTTCCATGAGCTTCAACCCAAAAGGAAGAGCCTCTCCCACTAATTCGATGTCATCGTCACTTTCATAAATTGAACCTCCCTGCGAAAGTGTATCCGCGACCTTGTTAACCGCGAATTGTCGAATGGAGCAGCCGGATGTGGCCCACACCAAAAACAACAGAACGCAGCTTTTACAAACGAATGATTTCATCGGCTCACCTTTTCCTTCCCAATTGACAACCGGTAGCCTCGGCGTCGTTTCCGACTGAAAGACCACAGCGCAGCCGAGCTATGGCAGGAAATATGCCAGACTTTCGCCTAGCGTCCTAAGTGATTGGAGGAAAGCCGATTAGGGCAATATCCGCGACTCTATCTACCTCATCCCGCGAACGAAACTGTCCATCTGATGACAGCCTCCCTACATAATATGAACTAACCCGGAAATCTAACCAGATTTCCGGACTACACATCCCGAGCACATCGAAAGCCGCAATTCCCCGTCGAACTGTCAGGAGTGTTACCCGTGCGGGCGGCAACCCGATAGCGATTGCAATAACTGTCGTGGCAGAGATACGAACCGCCTTTCATCACCTTACGCTCACCCAAATCCGGTCCTCGCGGATTTTCTTTTGAAGCGGTCCTGTGCCAATTAGGACTGAACCAATCCATGCACCATTCCCAGACATTTCCCGACATGCTTTTGAATCCAAAACCATTGCTTCTAAAAGATCGCGCTGGTGCCGTACCCAGGTAACCGTCTTCGACGGTGTTTAGGTCAGGGAACTGTCCTTGCCATATATTGCACTGATGTTTGCCGTTGGGGGTCAACTCGTCACCCCATGGGAAACGCCTCTGAGCGAGTCCTCCGCGAGCGGCATATTCCCATTCGGCCTCCGACGGCAATCGCTTTCCAGCCCACCTGCAATAGGCAATGGCGTCGCTCCATGAAACGTGTATTACAGGATGGTCCATCCGCTTTTTAATATTTGAGCCGGGCCCTTCAGGTTTACGCCAGGTAGAACCTTCGATCGCATACCACCACTGCAATCCCATCACCGTATGCGAGTTCTTGAGCTTACGTTGCTTGGATTTTGGCAACAAGACTCTGAAAACGTATGACCAGCGGAATAACTCCGCCTCCGTCACGTAGCCGGCGGAATTTACGAACTCCGCGAACCGGGCGTTGGTCACGACAGTCCGGTCCAGATAAAATGGCGCCAACTGCACTTCGCGAACGGGACCTTCTCCATCTTCAGGCCACACATCCGCATCCTCGCTACCCATAAGAAAATTGCCCCCTTCCAGCCGAATCATGCCCTCTGTAGATCCGGTGTTCGCAAAGGAGATATTCTCCGCTGTTCCGCTACTTTCCGGTAGGTAAGCCTTCAGACCCGTGCTGCAACTCTCTCCCAATCGATTCCGGTCTGACAATGCGTCCTGCGGCGGAGCGCAACACGCTTCATTGGGAGCTGGATTCTCCATCAGTCGTCTCTTCCGATCGCCTTGCAAAAGGAGAATCTGAACAGTGTCTCCCATTCACTCATTTGAATTTCACGGCAGAGCTGCTCAAGACTGTCGCCCTGATGAACTGAAGCCTCACAGAGATCGACAAATTTGAACGGATCCCAAACTGCCTGTTCATAAAGAAAATCGGGAGCATTATTTCCCAACGACTCTTGTGCGAGTTTAGTCGCCTTAGCACCTAAGTCCGGCCAAATCGGGTGCTTCCCCGTGTTTCGAAACCAGTATTTCGCATTACTGAAGTCTCCCTCTCGTCGATGCATGATTCCGTGCCAGTAACTGCCGGTCGCGCTGCCCACACCCTGACTGATTCGATGAGATTCATCTAAGAAACCATGCAATAGTAGCAATCCGGAGATGCAACATCGTCCCATTTCTTCGTCGATTACCCCAAAATCCTTGAAAGCGTTATCGACATCGAGAGAGCAAAGATCTGCTCTTGCGGCATCGTTCGGCACTCCTGCATCGAGCGGAGGAAGATCAACATCCTCCAGAAACGCCCCTATAGCGGTACCGAATTCTGAAATATCCAGCGGCATATTATCGGCCTATTTTCAAATAGCCTACCCTAAAGCAGCCTCCCGCCGCAACCAAAACTCGTAGGTCATTCCAAATTGAAGAAAATTGAACAGGAGGAAACAGAGAAGCCCAAGAGAGGAAGAGTAGACCCACCCATGGCTCCGCAGTACCACGGATAGGGAACCAGTTGAACCGGGAATGGAATCCGACTTCGTAGCCGATGGGTGCTTCGACAAGGTTCGCGCCAAGGTTTGCGACGAGGTTTGCTGCATTGAACACTTTACGTGCCTGAAATAAGCCTGTCGAACCCGTTACCGATTAGAACTATCATGTCTAAATGTCCAAGGAAACTTCGGCTTCCCTGGTAACCTTGTCGCGAACCTCGTCGCAAACCTCGTCGACTTCAATACACTGATTATCAGTCTCTTCTACCCCAATACTTTCCTAAAAAACAGGAAGTTTAAAGATCGTAGTACGTATTCCCATTCCGGCAGGGTCTTCCTCTCCCCCCTTTGTCCCGGCATGCCGGGAGCTTTGCCTGAGAATTCTTTCCTCTTTCTCCCTGTCCGGCTCCGCGGGATCCGTTTCTCTCTGTTTTCTCCTGTTAAATCTTCTTCTCAATGTAAGTTTTCTACCCATCGCCAAACAAATCGAATATCGACCTGATTATTTGCTCATCAGGATCCGTCGTGCGATCCCTCTCATCTTGAAGAGACTCTCTCTCCGGACTTTGGGAAACACCGCTTTCGTCATCCTGCGTTTGTTCGCCCTCCAGATCCACCGGTTTACGCCCGAACCCGAACGCACCGAACGCGGCTTGCCTGAGAAGTCGATTCAATTCCGAACTGTCGGGATTTCGAAGAGTACCTCGAATGGAGAAGGAAGGGCCCGCGTAGTAGCCGGCTTCATTTTTGATATTCCTCAACTGTCTTAGATCATTAAATAGATAGGCGGCCTCCTCCTTTGCCCCTAACTGTGCACTAATGTACAATGGTTGTTCCAAAACTTGGAGTCCCTCCTGGTAGGTAATTCCACCATTGCCGATTAGTAACACCTCGGGTCCCTGCACGACAAATTCGGTAAGATCGATGTCCAAATCTCGCCCGCGGGTAACGCTCACCGAAACAGAATCGTACTGAACCTCGCTCAGGTAAGCCGTTGTCCGGCTTAGAGTGTTCAACTCTCGAACCTTGTCCCCCAAAATGAGACCGGCCATCCCGGCCAGCACTGCCCCCGATTCTGCCTTACTTCCACCCGAAGCAAGAACGCGAAAGAGTCCACTCCTGTGATTCGTAACACTGAACTCACCTCTCACTCGCTCAAACAGTTGGGCAAGAGTCGAGGCTTCACCTTCAGTCCGCCCTTGAAAGGTAAACAACCCCTCAACCAGCGGCTTCTCGCCGGTTCGCGTCTTCCTGTAAAACTCACCCGCGGCAAACCTCTGCAGGGTGAACTCTCCCGCAAGGGAATAAGGCTCCAATGAACGTGGCTCGAATCGGACTGTGCCCCGAAAATCAAAGGGGCTCCCGTTTATCTCACCTCTGAATCGATCGACCGAGAGCCGATCGGTCTGAACGTTGAAAACTGCCGAAAAGTCGTCAAATTCCCCAACACTCTTATGGCTGACTTTCTCTATATCGAGAACGGCCCTACCCACATAACCGCTCCAAAAAGGTTTCTCGTCGCGAGGTGGTTCGTGGCTGCTTCCCTCCAGCCGATTGGAGGAACTCCCGGGTATCGCCTCGACACTCGTGGCCCCTGTCCTCCGTCGCAGACTAAACGCCTCCGCTACCGTGAGCATATCGTCGATCGATAGCCGCCCACCTCTAGCCTCCAAATCAAAATGCAAGTCCTCGCCTCCAGGATCAAACGTTGCGATCAATGAGACATCCGTCTTTCCCCCGACCCCTGTCGCGACCAGCGGTATCTCGGCGATAAAACGCTCCCCCTGCAGACGGCCCTCCAGTTCCATATCTATTACCGCAAGCTGAGCGCCTGCATCACTGCCGGTATGCAGATCGCGAATCCGGGACCTGGCAAAGACTCTCCTCCGATCGACCAAATCGACTTCACCACTAAGCGATAAGAATCCGGACTTGATATTTCCGTAAGGTGCAAACACCGGCTGCTTCAGGAGCAATCCCAAGTTACTCTCGAGTTCGAATTTCGCTCTCCTCAAAGGGTTTTCCACTCCGGGAGTGACCAATATTTCTCCACTGCCGGAGATAACATGCTCTCCTCCCGCACTCACTTTCAAGTCCCTCCAGAGACACTCCACTCGATCCTGACCGTAGACCACCCTTGGGAGTCCGCTGAAGTTAACCTTTCTGAGAACCTCCTTCTCTCCCAATGCCATGGAAAATCCGGACACCGTGACCGGCTCCGCAAAGTCCATCTGCAGTGCTCCTTCCTCTCCCGACAATATTAAACTTCCCGCAATAACCTCACCATCGAACGAGACGTCGTCTATGAATGGCGCCAAGACATTCACCGGGAACTCACAAAAATCTATCTTCAAGAGCTCCCCGGTGAAATCGGGAAATGAATTCCACTCAACCGCCAAATCCAGATTCAGAGTATCGAGTAACTCAAAATTCCCCACCGAGTTGCCGTTTTCATCATCCCGGAGGGTAGCCCGCAGCGAATTTAATGACAGGCTGTCACCCGAGAGAGAGAATTCAAAGTCCGTCATGAGTGAATATTTCGAATCGGGTATGCGCTCCCGAAAAGCAGATACAACCGGTTGATCTCGCCAACTCGAGACGTGGAAAACGTATCGACCCGACGAAGAGAGTAACGATTTCGCTCCGGCGCTGTGTGAAACGTCCAATGCCCCCTCACCCGCAACCAATGTTTGCTCCTTCGCGGTCACTTTGAAATCGTCCAGCTCAACGCTCGTCTGCCCGCTGCCGTAAGTGAAAGTTGGAGTCAGACTGACATCGGTTTCGCTCAAAAGCAGCAATTCTTCAGCACCGTATATGGAGAGCCCCTCCAGCGATAGCTTCTCTAGGGGAGCGAGTCGTATCCTATTCGCTCTATTGGACAGAACGAACTCCCCGGAGACCGCGTCAGCCGTTAGGGAATAACTCTCGCCAACAAACCAGGGAGCCAGCCAGGAAAACGGAAAATTCGATAACTTGAAGGAGAGAAGCTCACCCTCGACCTCGGGTATTGCCAGCTCGTCCTGGCTAAGATCGATAGCAAATGGCTTTAATGTGTCACATTTCAGCAAGTTTGTGCCTCCATCCTCACCCAGACTCAGGCTGACTACCTCCACCGAAACAATGCCGCCCTCGACGGCAAGTTCCATCCTGCTCTGCATATTGAGTTCGCCGACCTCACTCAGTTCTGGAAAAAGCTCGTAAAGTTTCGTTACGACAACTTCAAGATCACTGGATATACTGCCCTCAAACGCATTGAAATCGTAGGAGAGTTTACCCGAGCCACGCGCACGGAATTCGGGGAGGGGGAGCCGGGCACTCAGAAAGGAGATGTCTCTTCGACTCAGGTTGACCGAATATTCGCCAGTCGCAGCACCGGAAGCGGAATCGAGAGCCGCTTCGATTTCCAACAGTTGTCTTCGTTCCTCATTAATTCCCATATCTTCCAATACCACGAGAATCTCTTCGGAATATTCCTCCCTTTTGACTCCGATTCCGAAATTGAGCCCGGAAGAGGCACCAGTATCCGGCCCATCCGCTAAGACCAGCAAGTTCAGCCGCAACTCTCTTAAACCGGTTTCGGCTCCTTGAGTGACACGGATCGACCCCTCGATTCCAGTTCTTGATTTCGGGGCGTCAGGGGAAGTATCGCTAAAGATGCCGTCAAATTTCAAAGTTCCTGTCTGACCCGGCGCAATGTCATGTCCATCGACCTCTAAAATAACGCCACGCTCCCCGGGCAGAATGATCTCTCCTTCAATTGCTATCTCCCCGATCCAAAAAAGATAATCAGTGTCGAATGTGGATAAGAGCCCTTTGATTCTCCGGTGATCTTGAATCATGGACAGTGAGTCGGCCTCCTCAGAAGCGAGTGGCGGCTTCACCATTAATTTGGATAAATCCAGCTTCGCGCCCGTAATTACCCCCTTTGACAAACGGATTTTCTTACCGAGCAGAGCTGCCAAAAGGGAGACTTCCAGGTCAACCTCTTCGACGCGAATCCCGATTCCTTCATCCTGGTAGAGGAATTTCTCGACGATTATCGTCCCAGGTCTGATCTTGAGAGTCTCAATCTCGTACCGCCTACCATTGCCCTCTGGGAGAAGATTCAAGAAGAGAAACTTCTGGAATCCTGGAAGAAACGCCAAAGCCGCAAGAGCGCCCAACAACACAAAGATAAGTCCAAAAACAGTAAGGAATCGCTTTGAGCTCTTCATGGTGATTTACCGGGCCAGGAACCGACCGTCCCAATCATACTACAAATCTGACGGAATACAAAACTCCCTTATTTCCTGAGTCCGCTTATTTCCTGAAATAAGTGGACTAAGAGCCAGTCGGTCTCTGTCCACAGGCTCATGGACGAAAGTCAGGAGCGATTTCCACTAAAAAAGTAGACGTGAAAAGATGAACTGGGAAGGTCATTCGCCCGATTCGAATTAGTCTACACTCGGCCGCTCGGCAGAGTGATTAGGAATATGTCGGAGGTCGAATCCCTCCGCATTTCACGAAAGCACCCAGATGGTTCTTTTTCTCGGCGAGTTCAGAAAAGCCTGTCCCGAGCGTGTCGAGGGGCTAAACCCGACAGATTCCTGGTCCGGCAGATTCCTCACCTACCGCGTTCCACGAACCCCTTTTCCTTAACTTTGATCGCGCGTTTTCCAACCCGGTCTCGCAGGTAGTACATCCGGGCCCTCCTCACTACACTTTCGCGATCGACCTCGATCTTCTCGATATTCGGAGAATGAACCGGAAATACACGTTCGACGCCTTCTCCGTAGGAGATTCTTCGAACAGTAAAGGTCTCATGTATTCCCGACCCTTTGCGACAAATCACGATTCCGGCGAAAATCTGAATCCGTTCCTTTCCCCCCTCCCTCACCTTGGTATGGACGCGGACACCATCACCTACCTTAAATTCATCCCGACCAGTCTTCAGCTGGTCTTTTGTAATCTCCCGAATGAGTGGATTCATCGTTGCGAAGTATGCTTTGAATGCAGATCTGGACGAAGTCGCCTGGTTCTTTCCTCTCGCTGAAGATTTCTCCAATGTTCAATCGCAACATGATTTCCCGTCAAAAGGATCTCAGGAACCCTCAATCCACGAAACTCGGCCGGCCGAGTGTATTGAGGAAAGGAGAGCAAGTTGCCCGCAAAGCTATCTTGGGTCAAGGATTTTTCCTCTCCTAAAACACCCGGGACATATCGGCTTACACAATCAATCAAAACGGCCGCCGAGAGGGTCCCATTTGTGAGGACATAATCGCCAATACTGATCTCGCGATCGATCAATTTATCCCTGATACGTTGGTCGATTCCCTCGTAGTGGCCGCTCACCAGGATGAGGTGCCCCATCACGGCAAGTTGACGGGCAAGCCCACTGCTGAGTGGTTCTCCATCCGGCGATAAATAAATTACCGTGCTTTCCTCAGCGCGCAGTGCCTCGATTGCCAAATAAAGAGGCTCAGGTTTGAGGACCATACCGGCCCCTCCACCAAACGGCCGGTCATCCGTTACCTGGTGCTTGTCTTTAGCCCAGTCACGGATATTTCGAAGTCGAATATCAAGAATGCCGGCCTCGACTGCACGTCCGAGCATGCTTTCGCTGAGAAACCCCGAAGCCATTCCGGGAAACAACGTAAGCATATCGATAGTCAATGCGGCAGCCATCTTCACCCAATTTAATCACGGTTAGAGATTCTTCAGAAGTGCCCAAATCAAGTGTCGTTTCTGGTCGAATCCTTTTCCTTATCCGAGGCTTCATCGGAAGGGTGGGATTCACTCACCTCTTCCACCGGCTCGGATTCGGGATCACCAGTTTCCGGCACCTCGGTATTCGTTGCGGAGATCGGAGACTCGACCTGAGCGACCGCCTTATCCGCAGCCTCAGGATCTTCCTCAGCCGCTGAATCTCCCTCAGATTCATCGGGCTGCGCTTCCATCACATCCTCGATACCTTCTTTTGTGTCGGGGGCGGCTTCATCCGAGCTATCCATCGAGACCTCGGCCTCCTCTAACCCAACAGCATCTTCCTGCTCGGACAGCTTCTCTTCGGAACCGGGAGATTCCTCCAATACTTCCACCCCCGCATCGTCTTGGACGGTGACTGCCGCCTCCGCCTCGCTCTCTTCAGCCGGTTCGGATGCGACTTCAGTGGTTGAATCCGTGGTCTCCTCAACTACCGGCTCGGCCGCCTCTTCAACGACCGGCGGCTCCTCTTTCACCTCTTCAACGACTGGAGGTTGTTCGGCTGGCACCGCAACTGCAACCGCAACCGGCTCTTCCCCTTCCTCCCTTTCCGCTTCACGTAAGGCACCTCTTTTCGCACGAAGGATGAGAGTGCGAACAGTATGGGAAGGGCACGCCCCTACACTCAACCAATATTCGACGCGGTCGCTCTTTAGATTCAATTGGTCCCCCGCGTTCTTCGCAGAGGGATCATAGGTTCCCAGTATCTCCACGAATCTCCCATCGCGAGGAGACCGCCCATCCGCCGCCACGACACGATAAAAGGGTGTATGCCTGGCTCCGCGTCGCTGCAACCGTAGTTTTACAGCCATTTGATTTTCTTGAGAGTCTCCTTAATAATCATGGAGAGATACTTTCAATTCATTTGCTTCTCGAAGGCAACGCCGTATTCAGATTGTTACTCAGCCTGTTATCGGCCGGAACTTGAGGATGTTGCAATTTCCTGTATAACGACATTCACAGCGGGAATCGGCGAAAAGAAAAGTGCAGAGAAAAGCGGTTCGAGAAATCCTTGTCAAGCAGGTTTCCCGATTCAATTGTGCTAACCCGAAAATCTCACGGATTTACGGGTTAAGGGCGAAACCGATTTGTAATTTACTGATCATCAAATAATTAAGCTTGCGCAAGGATCGATTTACGGAAATTCATCTCGACAGACTGTTAGATATTAGACTGTAAGAAGAATAAGAAACTTATTGTTCAATGTCTTCAATATCAGCAAATTACAAATCAGTTTCGCTTTCTAGTCCGCTTATTTTCCGAAATAAGCGGACTAAACCATGTTGCAAGCAGGTATAGTTGGATTGCCCAACGTCGGCAAGTCCACCCTTTTCAATGCACTGACTCGCTCTCGAAAAGCTGACGCAGCCAACTATCCATTCTGCACAATTGAACCGAACGTCGGTGTCGTGCAGATCCCGGACCGCCGTCTGCAACGATTAGTCGAAATCGTTAATGTCGAAAACTCCATACCGTCGGCTATCGAAATAGTCGATATTGCAGGTCTGGTTGCTGGCTCCAGTAAAGGGGAAGGTCTGGGGAACCGATTTCTCGCTCAAATCCGCGAAGTCGACGCCATCGTCGAGATCGTTCGCTGCTTCGATGATGCCAATATCGCGCACACCATGGGTGCGGTAGACCCTGTTCGCGATATAGAGACAATCTCCGCCGAACTGGTGCTCGCGGATCTTCAGTCAGTGGAGAATCAGATCGCAAGAAATTCAAAAAAGGCGAGAGGAGGAGACCAGGAGGCCGCCGATAATCTCTCCCTGCTGGAGCGTCTTCAACCCCATCTGAACGCCGCAAAGTCCGCCCACACCCTTCCTCTAAACGAGGAGGAATCTGCCGTCATGCAACGCCTCTTCCTCCTCTCCGCCAAACCAGTCCTCTTTGCCTGCAACGTGGCGGAAACCGATCTCAGTGCGCCAGAGGGTAATTCCTACCTAAACGAGGTTAGCAGCTATGTCAAAGAGCGTCACAATGCCGGGATCTGTTTAATGTGTGCCAGGCTCGAGGAGGATCTCATCGAATTCACCGATGCGGAAGCGGGGGGAGTTCTTGAAGGAGTTGGGAGCTGAAAACTCCGGTGTAAGTGAGCTCCATCCGCTCCACCTTTGACCTCCTGGGTCTGGTTTCATTTTTCACGTTTAATGATGAGCAAGTCAGAGCATGGGCATTCAACACCTCAATGAGAGCTCCCCAGTGCGCAGGACTCGTACACACTGACTTTGAGGAGAATTTTATCCGGGCTGAAATCGTCTCTTTCGAGGACCTCGATAGTGCGAACACCGTTACAATTGCCAGAGAGCGAGGCAAATATCGCATTGAAGGGAAGGATTATATCG
>CBDCEW010000018.1:0-38206 GCA_965215885.1 Candidatus Moanibacter sp. | reverse complement strand
ACTCTGGGGCATGATTGTTCCTTGCAGGAAGAATTCCCAACAACTGCAACCACACTCCCACGAAAGAGAATTCCAGCTGACAAATTTGAGGAGATCCAATGGCCGGAGTTGATGAAAGATCGAGAGGGAAATCATCTCTCATTCTTAATAACCGGGAATTCTCCATCGCTGCCTTGATCAGCCTATACATTGGACGTATCAAAACGCAGTTCGATTAAATTCAGGCGACGATTCATTTCATCACTGCCAAAGCCCAAGTCGCGTATAATTGACAAGCGCTCTTTAGCGGATGCGCCAGTATAGAACGACGAGAAAGCTCCGTTCCGCTCAAGTTCTTCTAAAGATGCCGCCTCAATCCAGTTTGCTATGGAATTCCGTGGTGACACTGAATCAAAACGTTCCCCAGGCGCAAGAAAAGGCTCGATTGGGTTTACCTGACCTTGCCGGAAAATTGTATTGCACAGTTGGCTAAGGGCTTTCACGGCGAGTAAACGGGCACCATAGTCCCGTGCGACACGCGCAAGGCTGGCCAATCGTAGATAGGCCGGCTGTGTTTCGCAGAGAGCCTTGAGACGCACAAAACTCTCTTCCAAGGCAGAGAAGCGCTCAGCAGCAGTCAAGGAAGGACTTCGTGACAGTGCATAGCACGACAACGCTGCCTCAACTTCCCCACACTGCCCGGCGGCCATCATCTTTCTCCAATGCACGGCGCACATTTGTCCATAAGGAAATCTTGTTAGAGTAACCAGCCAATTATTTGTTTGATCGCTATCGAGTTTACCACGAGGAGTATTGGACTGTAATTCCTCCATCTTTGTATCGACCGTCGCTTCAACCAGAAATCCCCGGACGGCGAGCCGGTGGGCACGATCCGGCTTACAGCAAAATAGATTCAGCAGGTAGTCATCGACTGGTTCTTTCTCGTTAAAGCGGGTCAGCAAGTTGAGTCCTGGTACAAGGCGATAGGAGGAGTAGCCAAGTTCAGCGAAAGCTTGTTCCAACTCTAAATGTAGTTCTGTACCCGCTTTTATTTCATACTGGACGAGCGGTGACTGTGTTGCAAAGAAGCGAGTCCCACCGCGAAGGATATTGGTTTCCTCTCCTTCAGCATCCAGTTTGAGAAATTCGATGTCTTGCCAGTCACGGTCTTCTAAGCACTCATCAAGGGTTACGAGAGAAACGGTCTCAGTCTCACCAATATACTCATCATCGCGCACTAGCGCATTCAGTTCTGAGTTGTCGTTCAATGACAATTGCGTGGTACCCCTCATGTTAGAGAGCGCTTTTTGTTCCAATACTACTTGACCGAAGTCATTGGCGGCGATGCTTGCTGCGAGCAGGCTTGCGGTCGTTGACGTCGGCTCGAAGGCCCACACACGTCCGGTAGATCCCACGAGCTTAGCCATCGACAGCGTGTAGACGCCGTAGTTGGCACCAATGTCAATGACTCTCTGTCCTGGTTGCAGTAGGTGGCGCAGAAACTTGATTTCATCCTCGAACCAGTCTTCTTGCTCACGAAGGACATAGGTTGTGAGCAAATTCGGCGAATCTGGAACAATGATACGTACGCCATCCACCATCGTAAGAGTGGTTTTCGATTTCATGAGTTTGAGAAATTCGATGTCTTGCCAGTCACGGTCTTCTAAGCACTCATCAAGGGTTACGAGCAGAAACGGCCTCATGTAGCTCACCAATATACTCATCATCGCGCACTAGCGCATTCAGTTCTGAGTTGTCGTTCAATGACAATTGCGTGGTACCCCTCAGAGACCTTATCCGAAAAGCTACTTTGGCCGCAAAGAAAAAGGCGCACGAAAAACTTGAGAAAAATCATTTTTTGGCTTGATAAAAAGTGTCGCAACATGCTAGTGTTTAACAACCTAAGATTAAGAAATGAGTTAAACATGCCAACATGTGCGACAGAGGAGAACAAAAGCGACAAGACGCCCCTTAGCAACCTCATTCTGCCGGTTCCAGACACGGATTTCCGTGATTTTCTGGATGAAGTTGAAGAATTGGCCGGGTTCGCGCCGCAAATCATCGAGGCGATCGAGAAGGATCTGGACGCCCATGCGCGTGAGAAGAAGAAACTTCGATTGGAAGATCGAAGGTTCTTTGAAGGGCGCACAGCGGAGCTGCCGGAGCTGGACATCGAGGAGGAGAATATTCTGGCTGCTGAATTGAATCTTGGGGCAGGCCGGCCGCGGATGCCGGCTTATGCGGTATACGTGTTCGTGATGCTTCGAGGGTTTCTGGGTTCGTTGACCACGAAACCGGCACGGTGGTTTGTGCGCGAGTCGATGAGCTTGTACGGATTTTTGCAGAGCGGGGGACTGAGAATGCCGGCGGTGACGACGATTCTGGAGAACGTGAACCTGGTCAGCCATACGACCCGCGAGTTGATCTTTGATAAACAGATTGGGTTTATCCTCCAGGAGCAATGGGACGATTTCGGGAAGCTGACGATCGACAGCACCTCGGTGAAAGCAAACAGCTGCTGGCCCACCGATGGGAAGATTCTGAGCGGTCTTTTGATGCGGGCCAATCGTTTGGGTCAGAAGTTGCATGTCTTCGGGCTGGAGGATTTTCGCAAGGGATGGGTTGGGCGTTGGCTGGAGGAAATGGACAAGCTGGAGTTTCAGATTTGTCTGGCCGCGGGCAAACCGAAGTCGAAGGGCAAGCTGAAGAAACACTACCGGCGGTTGCTCAAGCGGGGCCGCAAGGCGGCCGACTCACTAACGGGGGAACTGAGCCATCTTGAAGAGGGCCTGTCGATGGATTCACTGCCTCCCACTCGCCGGGAGCTTCTGGAGCGGGCATTGAGCCAGATCAGGGGCGATATTGCCGACGCCAAGCGGGTTGTTGAGTATGCTCATGATCGGGTGTTTCACGAAAAGAAGCTACCGTCCACACAGAAGGTCCTGAGCCTCTCGGACGGATCGGCGGCCTACATCAAGAAGGGCAGCCGCAATCCAGTGATCGGGTACAAGCCACAACTGGTTCGCAGCGAAAACGGTTTTGTCACCAGCCTGATCGTACCGCAAGGCAACGCGGCAGACTCCATTGAGCTGGCGCCGGCCATCGGCGATTCGATCAAGCGCACCGGTGTCATTGCTGAACTGGTCAGCACCGATGACGGATATGCTTCGGCGAAGGGACGCAAGGAGGTGCTGAGCATGGGGGTAAAGCAGATCAGTATCAGTGGGGCGAAGGGCAAGAAGTTGACCACCCCCGAGGACTGGGAGAGCGAGGCGTATCGCGAGGCACGCCGCGATCGCTCCGCAGTGGAGTCGCTGATGTTCACGATTAAAGATGGATTTGCCTTTGGCGAACTCGGCCGCCGCGGCATCGATGCGGTAGGCGATGAACTGCTCGAGAAGGTTCTGGCCTACAACTTCTGCCGCATCATACTGATGAAGAAACGCCGAGGGGAGGAACTGGAACAGGCAGCCTGAATCTGACCGCTTTGAAGCTCAGAGAAAAAAGCACCACGGGATGAGTATGCCTCCAGACAGCGGCAAATATACGTATTGTGCAGCAAGCCACGCCGATGGCCGCTCAATACCTGCTCATCGGCAGCGCCGGCAGCCTAAAACCCGAAACCTGCCAGCCATAGGCTGGTCCGCCCGTGGCGGAGAACCTTAAACCGCCCGCTCGAAAGGCTTTTCGAATGGGGTCTTGCTAGAATTCAATGACTGCTTTGGGTCGAAAACCGTCATTATTTGAAACACATAACTTTTTTTGCAGAGATGGAGGTGCTAGCCGACATTCTCTGGCACGTTTTGTTCTGCCTTTATCCGGTCGGACAGCCACATTTTCATGATAGACTGTCGGGTAACGCCGACTCGCTTCGCTTCCAGGTCAAGCGTGTCGATCATCCAAGTTGGAAGACCCACGTTAACTCGCCTTTGCTCCAGCTTTGGCCGTCTCGCTCTGCTCCAATCCAAATATTCGCTGATGTCCTCGCCGCGATCAAATCGTTTGTCAAATTCCTCAGCGGTGATAGTATTCCTCTTTTTCTTCATCTCTCGCCCTCCCTACCGAAATGATTCTCACGTTCGAACCTCGCATCGTGAAAATACATGTCCATTCGCCGCCGCCGTAGGCACCGATGAGCGCGTATCGATCCTCGGTGCTTGACCGCGCCGGGACGATAATATGCTTGAAGAAACGGATCGTCCCATAAATGTTGGGCTTAGACAAAGTCTATGCAGTGTTATTCGCGATTCGATTCAGACTTTTCCAAGTCATATTCGAATTCCATTTAGGTATAAAAATGGTTTAATCGCTTCGGGTTTAATTCCCCGAAGCTTGCTTCGTTTCTAATTCATAAAGTCTAATATCAAATGCCTCGGGGCTTGCCCCGAGGATCTTTACTCTTTCGGGTGTCTACCTGTTTCTTGGCAGAGCTTTCTTGTAGGTCGCAAGAACGCATTCCCTATTATCCGAAAATAATAAGCGGACAAAAAAGCCTTTCGGCAAAGTCCAGCCGGCTCCTAGGGCGTCTGAACCGAGTCCTTCTCCCTGGCTCCCTCGAAGTCGCCCGCCCGAATGATGGACATTTTCTTGGGATCGAGGTGACGGCGAACCGAATCGAGAATCTGATCGGGGGTGAGGTTAATCACCTTCTCGTCGAGACCAGCGTCCCACAACATCGAACGGTTGTCGTGGGAACGGCGCGTGAGGGTGACGGCGAGCTCCCGGTCTTGCGCGCGAGAGACCTCGCGGCGTTGAAGCCACCCGGACTTAGCCTCCGAAAGCGCCGCCTCGGTGAATCCGTCCACGATGACCTTTTCCATCTCCTCGATGAACGCCTTGAGGAGTGCCGCGTCGTTATGCGGAGCGTAGATGGCGAAGCCGCCGAACCACGCGTTCTGGTCTACCGCGTCGGCCCAGAAACGGGACCGGACCCCGTAGCTCAGACCTTCTTCCTGACGGATTCGCTTCGCCAGGCGCGAGTTCAGGAAGCCGCCTCCGATCATGAAGTTCCCCATGACCAAAGCCGGGTAGTCCTCATGTTCGTCTGTCACATTGACTCGAATTGCCGAGGAGAAGACGGCGCTCTCCTTGTCCGGAGTCTCCACCGTCCCATTGAAGACGGGACGCTTTTCGTATTCCGAGGTCATGCGCTCGTAGGGTGTGGCGCAATTCCAGTCGCCGAAGAGCTCCACCAGAAGATTCCGGACATCCTCTGCGTCGAAGTCCCCGACGACTGCCAGCTCACCCGAGGAGGCTCCATAGAACTTTTCGTGGAATGACGGCAGCTGCTCGCGACCGCACACCTCGAGCGCCTCGACGGTCTCATCGGGGCTCATGATAAAACGCGGGTCTTCCTTCGGAAAAGGAGTCATGTGCTTGCGAAGCGTCATGTCCGCCAGCGCCCTCGGATCGCTCCTGTCCTCCTCTGCTTCCTTGAGAGAGGACTCCATGACCTGGTCGAACTCGTTCTCGGGGAAGGAGGGGTTCTTGAGGACGTCCGCTAAGAGCCTCAGTGCATCCGGGAGCGTCTGCCTGGTCGCCTCGATGCGGCCGCCAGCGCCCGAGGCCCTGCCCCAGGCGGCCAGCGAAATCTGGAGGCTAGCGATCTCGTCCTCGACCTCCTGGCGCGTCCGGCTAGTAGTCCCCCTCATGAGCATGTCGCCCGTGAGGCTACCGACGGTTTTCAAGCCTCTGAGACTCACGGCGCCCCCAAAGTTGAGGGAGAGGCTGAGGGCCACCGTCTCCCCACGCGTCTTCTTGGGAAGGGTGATCACTTTCATCCCATTGGCGAGCGTCATTCGCTGAAGCCTGTCCTCGATGTTCTGGGGAGAGACGTCGAAATCCTCTCCCTGGGCCATGGCATAGCGTCCTGCGTAGCCGTCGAGCAGCTCGGCGAGGTCCGGAGGCTCGGGGACGCGCACCCGATCGGGACCCTCGGTGGGAATGAACATGCCCACAGTGCGGTTGCTCTGGTGGAAGTACTCGCCCGCCACCTGTGCCACGTCTTGGGCGGTGACCTGCTCAAGCCAGTCCCTGTGGAGGAAGACGAGCCTCCAGTCTCCCATGGCTGCCCACTCGCTGAGACGGATGGCCGCCCGCCGAGAGTCGCGCATCGTGACCTCCCAGTTTCTGAGAAGGTTCCGCTTGGCGCGCGCGACCTCCTCCTCGTTGGGAGGATTGACGGCGAAGTCCTCGATGATCTGGAGCATCTCATCCCGCAAGCCCTCGACGTTTCCGTCGACACGAAGCTCGGCGTTGACGAACATGAGGGCGGGTTCCTTGAAGCGGTCAGCCCTCGCCCAAACGCTCGTAGCCTTCCGGGTCTCGACCAGCGCCTTGTGGAGGCGACCGGCAGGCGCGTCACCGAGAAGGAACGCCATAACTTGGAGGACCGGGTAGTCGGGATGGGTACCCGATGGGATGTGGTACCCGACGCAGGCGACCTTCATGTCGCCGACCCGCCTGAGAGTCACGGTCCGTTCGCCGTCCTGGGCCGGCTCGACAGTGTACGGCCTGGGCAAAGGCGTATCGGGATTCTCGAGGCGGCCGAACCTCCGCTGCACGAGATCGATGGTTCGCTTCTGTTCCAGCTTTCCTGCCACGACCAGGACGGCGTTGTCCGGTCTATACCACCTCTTGTAGAAGGCCATCAGGTTCTCAATGGGTACGCCCTCGATGTCCGAACGCGCGCCGATCGTGGTGTTGCCGTAGTTGTGCCAGAGAAAAGCCGTGGAATAGACGCGCTCATTTAGAACTCGACGGGGGTTGTTCTCACCGAACTCGAACTCGTTGCGGACGACCGTCATCTCCGACTCGAGGTCTTCGGCGGAGATAAAGCTGTTCACCATCCTGTCCGCTTCCATGTCGAGAGCCCAGTCGAGGTTTTCGTCGGAAGCGGAAAACGTCTCGAAGTAGTTCGTCCGGTCGAACCAGGTGGAGCCATTCGAACGGGCGCCGTGGGAAGACAGTTCCTGCGGGATGTCAGGATGGTCAGGTGTGCCTTTGAAGGCGAGGTGCTCTAGAAGGTGCGCCATGCCGGTTTCGCCGTATCCCTCGTGCAACGATCCAACCATGTAGGTCACGTTGACCGTCGTGGTCCGTTTCGCCCTGTCCGGGAACAGGAGCACGCGCAATCCGTTGTGCAAACGGTATTCTTCGATTCCCTCGACGGCCGTCACAAAAGTCACGCCGCTGGGGAGGTCGCCGTCAGAAACTCGGGCCTCGACGCCAGACAGAGATACCGCCATCACCAAGGCTGCGAGAGAAAGAACGAAGCACATTGTCTGCGTGATCTCGATTGCACCAAAGTGGCTGCAACTGCTGAAAATGAACTCAAGAGCCGTACATGGAATCGCAGCAGTTGTTCACTGCCTGGAAAACCGTAACGGACTGATGGGCAAGGTGGGAAAGATTATGCTACCGGCTTTAGCCGATACTTTCTTCTCACCTTCTCTCTGTGCTCTTGCGCCGCTTTAAGGGCCTTTCTCTTGCTGCCCATCTTCAGGTCCGAGAACAGTTTTGAATCAACCACACTGGCATTCTTATAGGTCCTCACGAAGTAACCGTGCGTGGTGCCGGAATCAATCCGGCTTATGAATCTCATCGCTTTGCTTTTTCTAGTCCTTGGCATAATAACTAACAATAAACCCGGACAGGCATAACGTCAACCTAAGGGTAGAGAATTCTTCAGATTAGTCGAGCCCCCGGCGCGCTCCCTTTCTGATCAAACTCTGCCGTACGGCAGAAAAGTTTCAAGAATAGGAAATCGTGTGATTCACGCCCATTTCTTACCAAGTTCGTCAAGACCGGCTCGCTCAAGATCCTCGGGGCTCATGACTACGCGAAGCTGACAGTCCGCATTGAAATTCAGAAACCATGGCTCGGCCAGAGCAGGAACCTCTGAGGACTCGTCGATGTTCACGATCAGGATCCCCGCGCGATGACCTTCCCGCTCCGTCCAATACACCGCCTCCGGTTTAGTCTCGTCCAGGATTCTTTTCATTAACGGACCGGCGGTTCCATTCTGAACCTTAGTGTTAAACGGCTCGTGCGGAAATCTCAATTCAAGCAACATGCGCATGGTAAGTATTTGAGAGCGAAATTGTTGAAAAGGGAAGATCAATCTTTTTCATCTCGTTTGAAAATCAATCCGCTCGGTTTCAACCCCGAATACCCAAGTCTAGCCCGAACATTTCAAAAACCTTCTGCTACGACCGCGGATATCACTGCGTCTCAACCCCTTCCCTTGCTCGGCGACCTCAGAGGGTTCCAACACACTGTCGCCCGCCGACCTGCGGAAAGGCTCTGATACGCAGCGATCTACGCTGTCTCGCTGCGAAGTGTGTGAAATGTCCGGGCTAGATGCTTCTTCCCATACTCCGTGAACTCCGGATTCGCACGGGCGAGCTCTCCGCGCCAATTTCCCAGAAAGCGATTCTCAAATTCCTTGAGCTCCCGTTCGTAATCCTGAAGTAAGCGAGTTCTGACATTCGGCTGCGCAAACGAAAATTCGATGCTGTTCGTTTTGCCGACCAACGTCTCCAGTGATGCATCTTCTTCAGTATATATTTTCACGATTGTATCTCCTTCTATATAGAGGTTGTTCGAAAAGAGTAAACGCCCTCTGTTGTGAGCGCTTTGGGGGCATTTGCGAGGCGGATCGGCAACAGTTACGTGACTTACTCGACACGCTGCGCCCAGCGTTCGATAGTGTCGGACTTCAGATCGATGCCGAATCCGGCTCGCTCAGGCAGCAACATATTCCCTTCACTGATCACCGGCCGCTCGACCGGAAGCTCAACCCACATTGGATCTCTCTTATAATTCGGAAAGATTTCGACACATAGCCCATGGGGAATTCCCGCTACATTCTTAATCCGCATTGTCCAACGAATTGCTCCGATTCAGACTGGCCCGGCCATCGGACTGGCTAATCCCTGGCAGGGGACCCGCAGGTAAATTTCTTGATTAGATGCCGACAAACTCCTTATCGATTAACTGGGCAATCTGCCGGATCTCCCTGTTCCAATGTCCCGGCGAGGTTGCGGCATGGTGAACCACCCCGGCTTCAAGCCACTTCGTGTATCCTGATACGAGATCAGTATGAGCAAATTTGAAAAAGCCAGCCAGCGCTCCGGCATCCGGCAAAGTCTCTTCGAGTATCTCTCCTTCCGCGGCCACGAGCCGATACGAGTCTCGCGTAGGGGTGAAGCTCACAAGAGTGGCAGGACCCGCTCGAAGCGGATAAGCGAATGAAGCGCCGCGACCGTGTGACCCGGTGAAGTTGGTATTTCCCCTCACGGTGGCCGGACACCCCTCTCGCCGTATGCCATCCTCACCCTCGCCGGAATTCGCAATCACGACAGCTTCGCGATCTTCGTCCATCACTTGCACTTCTGTATACATGGCAATACCCGTCAGGCTCTTCAGGAGCACCATGGCGATGGCGGTGGGGAGATCCCCGGTGCAAGTGAAGGGTCGACCCAGACTATTCTGCATGCCGAGGCTGTAACAGCCGGTGACACCAATTGCCGGATTTCGAAGGCAGACACCACCGTGACAGTTCAGAGAACCGGCATCAGCCTCATACTGTTCAACAAACGAATTCAACGCCAGAGAAAGACGCACGGATCGGCGCGCCTCATCTTCTGACAGCTCCTCCATTGCGAAGTCAGTCTGCATCCGTCTGTACCCCTCTTCGACCTCCAGTTCCGGCATGAACAAATAACGTTTAGTCAGCTCTTCGTTGCTCACTCGTTGAACCGTTGCACCAATCCGCCGGGCGAGGTCACTCTCATCGACGGCAATGTCGGTCATAAGGGGAAATGTCTCTCCAACAGCAAGCAGTTTGGCGCTGCATATCGCCTTAACAGCACGGATGACACCTATATATCTCCCGAGTGCGCGGACCGTCGCATCGCTCTTTTCATACCCTGTGATCACCTTAAAAGCACGGCCTTCTCTCAAGAGCGTATTGGCAAGGGCCTGACTGCCGATCTGGCTCGTGTTTCGGACGATTTCGACCATGTTATAACCATCACCGACGCGATCGATCGCCTGCGCATTCCAAATGAGAATGGGCGCCCGCAGTTGCTTGACCGCGGCCCAGGGGATTCCTCCGAAGACAGCGATAGACGTAAATATTACGACACAGTCCGGATTCTCATCCGCTAATGCTCTACCCGTTTCCGTGGCGGTTTCGACATCGCCAATAAGTCTCCCGTTCCAGATGACTCTGCCGTGTTCTGCAAGTGTCTCAGCGCAACGCCGGGCAATTTCCTGCTTTTCACTGGGAAATTCCGGACAAATGCTTTCGTAGTAATCGACGTAGAAGGGTAGGTAACCTATGCGCAGACGACTCTTTTTTTCCTCTTTCATTGGGTATCCGGAGAAGGTTTTACGCTCATGAGTTTCTCCCAGTCTTCCTCTGTCGAATCGGCAAAGGAGAGACGAGGACAGATTCCTGCATTATTCACGAGGATGTCAAGCCGTCCGAAGTCCTGCGCGACGGTATTCACTAACTGCCTGCAAGCCTCTACCTCGGCAACATCGACTCCATGACTGATACGCGGTCATGCGGCTCCGGATACTCCAGCGGGTGGGCCTTAACGGATATTATTCTCATGCAACTCCCTTCAGCGGATGGAATAAAGGCCGCCGTTTACAGTCAAGGGACAATCTCTGAGCATGCATCCAAGAGTAGCTTGCGGTTCATGTTTTTCCCTATTTTTAATTTTGGGTCTACAGCAGAATCTGTGGGTGGGTAACGTCGCTTACAAGAGGAAATAGAGTCGGTGAGCACAAGGAGAAGTCAGGGCGCTGCCCTGAATCCCGCTCCTCCACAGCCGGAGGGGCTGGTCGGTGTTTTCTTTGCATATGGGATTGAAAGGTTGAAGCACCGGGCCGTTCCGAGGATGAAAGTAGTACCGAAAATACATCCTGAACACGGAGGACCCAGTGCTCATCAAAACGCTACTGAATCGGTGCTATTGGCTCAAGAGCTTTGTTTACGCAAAGGCGAGTATGGAAATGGTGAAATCGGTGGAGGCGATTGTGGTGCAGATTGAGCCGCGCAAGAATAGTCGGGTGTGCTGTTCGGGGTGTGGCCGGACGGCCAGCGGCTACGACCACATGAGCGAGGCGAGGCATTTTGAATTTGTGCCCTTGTGGGGGATGAAGGTGTATTTTCGTTACCGCATGCGGCGGGTCAATTGCCGGCGGTGCGGGGTGAAGGTCGAAGAGGTGCCCTGGGCCAAGGGCAAGAGTCATCTGAGTTGGCCAATGCAATGGTTTCTGGCCCAGTGGGCGAGGCGCTTGAGCTGGGAAGAGACGGCAAGGGTTTTTCGCACGAACTGGCGCAACGTCTTCGAGTCGGTCGAGGCGATGGTGCGTTGGGGGCTCAAACGGCGCGATATGAGCGGGATTGAGGCGATCGGAGTCGATGAGGTGCAGTATCATCGAGGCCATCACTATCTCACCGTGGTCTACCAGCTTGACGAGGGGCGGCGGCGGCTATTGGGCGTATTCAATAAGCGCAACGTAAAATCGCTCTTGCGTTTTTTCTGGGAATTCCAGATCCTCTACGTCTGCTCGGATCTGTGGAAGCCTTACCTCAAAGTGATCAAGAAAAAGGCACCCCAGGCGCTGCACATCCTCGATCGCTTCCACTTGGTAGCCAACCTGAACAAGGCCCTCAATGAGATTCGTGCTGCGGAAGCCAGGCGATTGCAACGGGACGGCTACATCAACGTGCTGGTCAAAAGCAAATACTGTTTCTTCAAAAATCCGCAAAATCTCACCCCCACCCAACAGATCCGCCTCAAGGAGGTGCTCCAATACGATCTGAAGAGCGTGCGGGCCTATCTACTAAAGGAGAGCTTTCAGCTCTTGTGGCATTATAAAAGTCCCTACTGGGCCCAATGGTATCTGAAAAAATGGTGCACGCGCGCCATGCGTTCGCGCCTCAAACCGATCAAAAGGTTCGTGCGCTCGGTGCGCAAACACGAGCCGCTCATCTCAACTGGTTTCGGGCCAAAAAGGCCTTTTCCTGCGGCATTGTGGAGGGCTTTAACCGCAATATAAATCTCACTATCAGAAAAGCATACGGCTTTTAAGAGCTTCGAAGTGCTTAAGATCGCCCTATTTCATACCATGGGCGACTTGCCTGAACCCGAAATAATCCACAGATTCTGCTGACGAGGCTTAATTTTCAAGAAATTGAAAATAATAATCGATTCTCATTAAAGACACCGGAACAGCTGGCCAGAGGTAGTGCCACCTCGAATATATTCAGGCATTGACAAGCAGTCTTCCTTACAGGCAATTTGCTGCATGATCAAAAAACCCCTATTTCGGGCGCATAGGGCGAGACCGACGCGGGCTTGAAGCGGCTGGCAGGATGGGAGCTCGTTCCATGCGGAAGATCATTCGATTGGCCCGCGCCCTTGCCAAACACGAAGCCTTGCGGATGGTCGCGCAACTGACGCTGGAAACGGAAAAGAATCTGCCTAGTTTACTCTCGCCGTTGATCATCGGATAGTCGACGGAGCGGAAGCAGCGCGGTTTCTGGAGACTGCGCAGCAGGAGATAAAAGGTGAGGCTACTTGAGCATCAGGGAAAGACTCTTCTCTCCACGTTTGGACTGCCCTTCAACGAATGGTCGCTTGTTTCCAGCACCGGGGAGGTGGCGTCAGCGGTTGAGCGATCAGGTCTACCCTCCGTGGTCAAAGCGCAGGTGCCGGTTGGGGGCCGAGCCAAAGCTGGGGCGGTAAAATTCGCGAATACGCTTGAGGAAGCTCGACAGGCGGCTGAATCACTCCTCGGAGAAAAGGTGGGTTCGCACGTCGCGGAAACAGTCTCGATCGAGCGCAGAATGGACGTATCGACCGAGTATTACCTTGGGATGGCTTGGGATACGGGTACTAAATTGCCGGTCGCACTCCTGGGAATAAAGGGCGGTGTTGAAGTGGAGAGCGCTCACGAATCCGAATTGGTGCGCCGACATTTTGACCCACGAGACGGCCTGCCGCTGTTTGCGGCGCGCGAGCTGGCGAGTGAAGCGAATTTCAGAGGAAAAGCCCTCATCCGAATCGGTGACATACTGTCGAGACTGGCCAGGGCATTCCTGTCCTGCGATGCCGTAGTCGCGGAGATCAATCCACTCGTGGAATCGGGCGAAGGAGAGTATACCGGACTCGACGCCCACGTCGAAATTGAGGACGATGCGCTCTTTCGGCAGAGGGAACGGTTGGCGCCCCTGGGTCGTCTGATCACGACATCCCTTGGGCGCCCACCCACGCCGCTCGAACTGGAGGCGCAACGCATCGACCTCACTGATCACCGGGGTGTAGCCGGTCGCGTGGTCGAATTCACCGGCGATCTCGCTTTGCTGATTGGTGGGGGCGGAGCGAGTCTCACTGTGTTTGACGCGATCAGGAAATACGGGGGAGAACCAGCCAACTACTGCGAGATCGGTGGAAATCCGACTGAGGAGAAAGTGGCGGCTCTGACCGTTCTTCTCATGTCCAAGCCCGGAGTGCGAAGACTCGCCGTGATCATGAATGTGGTGAACAACACGCGAGCCGATGTGGTAGCACGCGACGTACTGGCCGGCCTCCGCGAAGCAAATCGCAAACCGGAAGAGACAATTTCCGTATTCCGCGTCCCGGGCTCCTGGGAAGAGGAAGCGGCAGCAATTATGAGCGAGGCCGGCGTGGACGTCCTGGGACGTGAGGATTCACTGGACAGCGCGGCGCGAAAAGCAGTTGAGGAGGCGCAAGTCTATGTTCGTGGGGGCAGACGATAGGATCATGGTTCAGGGAATCACCGGGCGCGAAGCCTCGGAGATGGTTGGTGAAGCCCTCGCCTACGGCAGCTGCGTTGTCGCCGGCGTCACCCCTGGGAAAGAGGGACAGCAGGTTCACGGAGTTCCCGTATACGACACCGTCAAGGCTGCGGTAACCGGGCACGAGCCGACGATTTCGGTGATCTCGGTACCGGCTCCAGCCGTTCTCGACGCCGCCTTAGAGGCGGTCGCTTACGGCATCAAACTCTGCCTGATTATGACGGAGCGGGTCCCCCGAAGAGATACCTGCTGCATCATCGCAGCTGCACGCGAAGCCGGGTGTCGGATTATCGGGCCAAACACCCTGGGATTGATACGGCCAGAGATTGCAAAACTCGGGACCATTGGAGGACGCGTCGACAGTGTGCGCAAGTCCTGCCGCCCCGGGCCCGTCGCAATCCTTTCAAGAAGTGGAGGGATGACGACGGAGATCGCGAATTTTCTCAGCGCTCACGGCATTGGTCAGAGCATCGCGATTGGAGTGGGTGGAGATCCCATAGTAGGATCCAATTTTTCTGAATTGATCGATTTACTGGAAGAGGATCCGGCAACGAAAGCGGTGGTTCTTTTCTGCGAGCCAGGCGGGACTGCCGAAGAGCAGCTCGCCAAGCGACTTGTGGAGAAGCCAAGTCGACTTCGCATCAACGCCTTTCTCTCAGGCCGGTTCGTCGATGATATGGAAGGTGTCCGATTCGGACATGCCGGCGTCATCGTCGAACGAGGGCGAGGCAGTGTGCGCGGAAAACCGGAGGCCTTGCGGAGCGCGGGTATATTCGTGGCTGAACAGTTTGACGAAATCCTAACCGAACTGCCATCATGAGCGATCTCTGGAATCCATCAACGGAAGGGTGATAGATAAGCACGACCACGATGACATTCTCTGAAGCGATCAACGCCGGCATCCGCCATGAGATGCGGCGAGATCCGAACATCATCCTCCTCGGCCACAACATCGGCCCCTATGGAGGCACTTTTGGCGTCTATAAGGGTCTCTACGAGGAGTTTGGTGAAGACAGGGTTAGGGACGGACCCCTCTGTGAAGGCGTCTTTTACGAATCGCTGAACATGGCCGTCCTCTGGGAGCTACCCATCATTTTCGTCTGCGAAAACAACGGCTATGCCATTTCCGGTGGAAAGCACGAAAACGAGGAAGAGGCAAAGAAGTGGATGCGAATTGATCCCATTCCCCGCTTTGAAAAGGCCCTGGAAGAGAGGGGCCTCGCCAGGGAAGAACTGGAGCGCTGCCGTGAAGTAGCGAAAAAGGCCGCGGAGGAAGCGCTCGTGTTCGCTCAGGAGAGCGCGTATCCGGCATCGGAAACTGTGGATCAATTTGTGTTCGCCTAATGCGAGAAATTCACTGTAAAAAGATCATCGAGGTCATTCGCGACCTCTGCATCGAAGGGAACTGTTCCCTTCGTTGCGACACCGTGGCCGCTTTTCAAAATGCGTTCCAAGAGGAGGAATCCGAGATCGGCCGGGAGGTGATCGGACAGCTCCTGCGAAATGCCGAAGTGGCGCAGAAAGAGCGGATTCCATTCTGCCAGGATACGGGTTACGCCGTTCTCTTTTTTGAGTTGGGCCAGGAAGTTCGCATTGTTGGTGGCAACTTGCGGGACGCCGCCAACGAAGGTGTCCGTCAGGGCTATTCGAAAGGGTACCTGCGCAATTCGCTCGTCCGCACACCGATCGACCGCGCCAATACGGGTGACAATACTCCAGCGACGATAAACACCGAGGTGGTCGCTGGGGATTCTTTCAGGATATCGCTCCTCGTCAAAGGAGCCGGCTGCGACAATATGAGCGCGGCCCGCATGTTTACCCCCACCGAAGGTCTGGAAGCAGCCAGGGAATTCATCGTGAATACGGTGGAACGGGCGGGGCCCAACGCGAGCCCTCCCATTGTCATGGGTATCGGTATGGGAGGACCGTTCGCCCAGGCCGCCTTACTCGCGCAGAAGGCGCTTCTGTGGCCGGTTGGGAAACCCAATCCGGACCCGACTCTCGAGGCTGTCGAAGGTGATTTAAAGGAACGAATCAATAATCTCGGGATCGGGCCGGCGGGTTTCGGGGGCCGCACGACAGTGCTCGGCCTTCACATCGAGTCTGGAGCGACTCACATCGCGAGTTTTCCGGTTGCCGTAAATATCGACTGCCACTCGCACCGCGTCGCGGAAGCGGAAATCTAGGGCTAGGAACCTGTCGGACTTTGGAACCACAACGAATAGAACTGACGACACCACTCTCCGCCGAGGATGTCTCAAGTTTGCGCACGGGTGATCGAGTGATCCTGTCGGGGGCAATTTATACGGCCCGCGATGCCGCCCACCAGCGCATGTCGGATGCCGTAAAAGAAGGAGTGGACCTACCCTTTGACCCGGCGGGCCAAATCGTCTACTACGTTGGCCCGACGCCCGCTCGACCGGGGCGGGTGATCGGATCCGCCGGGCCCACGACGGCCGGGCGCATGGACCCTTACGCACCTCTCCTCATTGAACGAGGCCTCAGGGGAATGATCGGAAAGGGGAAGCGCAGCGTGACCGTGCGCGAAGCTATGAAGCGTTTTGGATGTGTTTATTTCGGAGCTGTGGAAGGTACCGCGGCGCTGCTTTCGGATCATATCAAGAAATCCGAACTAATCGACTACGAAGATCTCGGCACCGAAGCAATCCGGTGTCTGACAGTTGAGGACTTTCCCGCTATCGTCGTCAACGATATCCACGGCGGCGATCTCTACGAGGAAGGAAAACGGAGATTCCAAAAAAAAGAGGGTTTGGCAGACATGCCAAACCCTCTGATGACTTAAAGAACTGAAAATAATCTCGCGAGCGTTTACATGCCTTCCTTAACAAAGGCAACCACTTCGTCCGTCTCCTTTATTTTAATCTCCTCCTGGTTCTCCGTATTTTCACCTACATAGGGAACCGCGGCAGCGGCCATCAAAGGCAGATACTTTCGAAGATCATCACTCTCGTCTTTATTTTTCACATAAATGCTCCACACTTGGGCAGGTCCTTCACTGGCCTCGATTTCCTGATTGTCCCGCGCAGTTAAACGCAGGTACTTTTCGTAAGTTGTAATCGGCACCATTCTCTCTTCAAAATCGACCACTTCGCGCCGTGGAGGATCATAAATTGTAATAGTCCGATAGGTGACGTTTCCCTTATTGTCGACCACCGGAGTCGCGACGGTGCGGGTCCCGCCCCCACGGATGGCATAAACCGGGGTAGTATAGGTTTTGAAATCGATTTGCGGTTCACCAACTCCGTAAGATACGTCGACGACCATATCCGCACTTTCAACGGTAGGCGCTTCATAGAGCCCCTGCGCCGAAAGAGTCGTCTTCACATATTCCGCCACCTCCTTATACTGGAGATCGTTTTCATCAATCTCCGCATTCGAACTGACCATCTTGTAAGACTTGTAATCATTGGCATCCGGGTTTTTTATTGCGTCAACCTTAAATGTGTATGGGGATGCGCACCCTCCAAGCAGGAGAGCGGGGATAAGAATGAGCGCCAAGCTCCGAGAGAATTTAATGTCCGACATGGCAGATTTCCTTTATTTTGCAGTCGTTATGTAATTTGGTTATATCTTCAAAACATCTCAAAAGTATCGCCGTTAAGTGAATTTGTCAAATATCCTCTGCCTCCGCTTTAAACTGTCTGAGCTGTTCCTCGAGCATGCGAATCTCTTCCTCATTCGCCTTTTGGGAAGTCTTGGCCTCTTCCAGATTCTTCTTTCGGTCTTTCGCTTCTTTTACTTCCTCTTTGAGCGCTCTCAGCCGCTCCTCCGTAGCTCTGGCACGAGTTCTTGCCAATTGAAGTTCACGTTCCGTAATGCGCAGGCCCTCCGCAATGGCCATCTCCTCTTCACGTCTCATCTTTTCGCGAGCCTCGATTTCCCGCATTTTTGCCAACTCCTGCTGGTGGGCGCGTTCCTGCGCTATCTCTTCCTGATCTCTGCGTTGTTTTGCATCCTTGGCGGCTCCAATTAACCCGCCAATAACGGCTCCACCCACCACGCCGATAAGTGCGCCTTCACCGCCCTTGCCGCTCTGATGACCGATCACGGCGCCTCCGATCCCCCCGGCAACCGCCCCGGTACTTGCGCCCTTCGCCGTATGAGAACTGGTCTGACAACCAGAGAAAAACACCAAAGGAAACAATAGAAGCACCCCAATAACCGTATTTAGTCCCGAAATTTCTGTTTTCATAATCGTCTAACTAAACCTCTTCCGAAATTTCAATATACACCCAATAATATAGAAGCTGTCTGGCTGGTTTTATTCCGGCATTGTCGCAAAAAGCTACACAATGGCGAAACCTGCCCATAAGCCTTGGGGCAACAGGGCAATTAAGCAATCACTAATTCATAGAACCCTGCCTTTTTAGGCAAGTCATAATTTGAGCAGATGCGCCAGGCATTTCTAAGGAATTCTCCCAACAACAAGCTGTAGCGAACTACCGAGCTGAAAATGCTTGTTCCTCGCCGAAAAAAGATCATCTTATCGAACCATGCCCTCTGAGACGAGCCATTACCAAAAAAAGAATCCGGGCGAAGAAATAAAATCCGCTTTCGACCATTCTTATAATGACGCAATTTGATTCCGAGCTGATCTTAGAAACTGCAAAGGGAAGCAACCGATAGGGACGATTCAGAAAGGGCGCATTCCGGCCGGAAGGGGATCCTGCGATAAGAGAAAAATGAATGGGAAGAAGACCAAGTACAGCCTGTTCTCGACGGAAAACACCGTCCAGTTCGCCGGGCTCATATTCTCAATCGTATTAGTCGCCCTGATCTACTCGTTTATCGTCCGACCGCAGGCAGAGAAAGTCGCCATGGACAACCGGGTTAGAGCGGCGCAGGATGCGGGAAGAGGCGAATTCGAACCGGAACGCAATTTCTTCACAATAATAAAGGACGAGGAACAGCAGGTGTGTTTCACCCTCCTGCTTTGGGCCATGATTATTGTGTTCTACAAGCTTTCCAAAGTCTACCAGGAGAAGAGAGTGATGGGAGAGACCTTTATTGAGATCGAGGAAGGAGAACGCATAATTCCCGAGGAAGCTCTCAGTCATTCCAAATACCTGGAGTCATCCGTTCAGCGAAATCCCGAATTGCGAGATAAACTCCTGCCGCAAGTAATCCACACTGCATTACGCCGCTTTCAATCGACCCACTCTATCCAGGACGTATCCCAGTCATTGAGGGAGTTGGCTGATTCCGAGGCCGACAGGCTTGATTCGGATCTCTCCCTCGTCCGTTACATCGCCTGGGCAATCCCATCAGTAGGATTTATAGGAACTGTGCGCGGTATTGGTCAAGCGCTCACCAAAGCAGAACAGGCTATCAGGGGAGACATCCAGGGGGTTACGGAAAATCTGGGTCTTGCTTTTAATTCCACTCTCATTGCACTTTGTCTGAGTATCGTCCTGATGTACTTTATTCACGTTCTGCAGTCGCGCCAGGAGAGCCTTATACTGGAAGTCGAGGAGTACTGTCGGGAGAAGCTTATTGCTCTGATGAAAATCCCTTTTAAGGAGGAAAGCGAACTCACCTTCACCTGAAGCAACGATGGCAGAAGGCGTCTAGGGAGATCTTTGTAGCGATAAGCACGTGAGAACAATTGGTATAGAACTCTGTGATGAAGGAATTCTTGCAGCAGAGATAGATGATGAGGAGAAGCGACTATTCCCTCTCGAAAAGCTGGGATACGCCAGTCCAGGATTCGTCTACTTGAATGAATCCGGCTATACTTGCGGGAGAGAAGCCGAATTCTACGCAAGAATTTATCCTCGCTATGTATCGGACGGCTTTTGGGACCAGCTATCACTGAGGACATCCGATCTCAACATTCCTGGCAAACCACCTCCTTATTCCGAATTGGCCTTTCGCCATCTGGATTTCATCTGGAAGCGGCTCCATATTGGAGGCCCGGTGGACAAAATCGTTTTCGCGTTACCTGGGGAATATCTCATCGGCGAGGATGGGGATGAGGATAAAATCGGTCTCATTCTAGGTATCGTAGAGGGTCTTGGAATGCCGTTAGCCGGTCTCGTCGACACCGCTTCGGTTGCGATTGCGAACACGGTTCACGAATTGAGTGAAATCGAAGACCGAGCCCTCTACTTGGATATTCACCACCATGCTACGCAAATTACGGTAGTGCGCCTGGGGGCCACCGTAGCTCGGGATCGCTTCCACCGCTCCCGCATCGGTTATTCCCAGATCCTCAACGAACTTTTGCCAAAACTGGCCAACAGTTTCTTGAGCCAAACCGCTTTCGACGTTCATCACGCGGCCGCTACGGAGCAGGATTTCTACAACCAGTCAAGAGCACTCCTGGAGACCCTTATGGAAAGCGAGGAGGGCACAATTGAATTGGGAGGAGAGACGCGCTCCCGTAAAATGGTCGTCTCTCGCGTCCTCGTGGAGCGCCTTTTGGAAAAAACCAATGATTCTCTCACTCAATTTGCCGCAAGAACTCTTAAAGAGGTGAGGGGAGAGAGCGATAGCAGGGTCATCCCCATCTTCATCTCCGAGAGAATTGCACGACTGCCCGGCCTGAAATCCAAGTTGGATGCCTTGGATGGGTCGCTCGTATACGCCCTGCCACGAGGAGCTCCTGCCCATGCCGCTGCGCATTTCGGCATGGCCTCGGAAGTGATTGAGGACCTTACGGAAACTCCGCTGACGTTAGCAATCACTCTTCGAGACTACGGTTTTCGCACTCCGACCAAGACTCTTCAAGCTGCCGGCGATACCGAAACACATGTCAGGACTGAAGAATATCCGCCCGCAGATGAAGGGGAAGCCGAGATCGGTCAATCGGCCGAAGAAACCTCGTTCAGTCCTTCGCATATCGTCTTTCAGGGTGAGGCCCACAAGATTGATCCCATCGGATTCACCATCGGTAACGGATTGCGAGAGGAGACGCGAGGCCTCAATTTACCGGAGCAGCAAAATGGAGTGGCATCTGAGCACTGCCATATACGCCTTGAAACGGGCCGGCTCATCCTCGTTAACAACACTCCGGGTGAAACGTCACTGAACGCGCAACCCGCCGGGGAGAAGGAATATCTGAAAGCGGGAGACATTCTCACAATAGGAAGTGCTCCTAATGCAGTGGAGCTTCTCCTCATCGATTTGGGCTAATAATGGCAAAACGAAGAACATTTCATACTTTCAATGTATCTTTTCTCGACTGCATCAGCTGTGGATTTGGCGCCGTTATACTGCTTTTTGTGCTAACAAGCGGGAAGAAGTCCGAGTTTCGGAATGAGCAACTCTCCGAGGTGGAAGTCGACCTCGGTATGCTTCGCCGAAATATCACGGAAGAGGAAAAGGAGCTGCCGAAACTCTCCCAGACTAT
Source organism: Candidatus Moanibacter sp. (assembly GCA_965215885.1). Lineage (GTDB taxonomy): Bacteria > Verrucomicrobiota > Verrucomicrobiia > Opitutales > UBA2987 > CBDCEW01. The sequence goes on along the minus strand of CBDCEW010000018.1, from coordinate 17,012 downwards.
CGATGAACTGAGAAAACGATTAATGGTTCTGAGCGACCAGGAGGAAGAGGTTACGGTCGAAGTTACAGACAAGAAAATGGAACTGAGCCTACTGCTTTCCAAGCTGTCAGAACTCGAAGAACTCCGCGAGATCCTCCTCGGTGAAATGGAGCACCTCCCTACTGTTCCGGAGGAGGTACCCATCCCGGTGCCGAATCCGGTTCGACGACAATATCTCACCGACTTTAAGCTCGACGGCGAGCGTGTCCTTTTTCTTATCGAATCGTCCGGCGGAATGTTGGACGAAGATGCCGATAGCGCCATCGAGCGATCGACCGATTCCGAGGAAGAGAAACAGGAGGCACCGAAGTGGAAAAGGACGATGCGGGCCGTAGAGTGGATTTTTACCGCCCTCCGCCCACCCAGTCGCTACCAGATATTCTTTTTTAACACCGAAACGACGTCCATATATCCCACACGTTCTTTCGAGTGGTTGGATATGGACGACCGCGAAACCACCGCGGAAACGTTAAAAAGGTTAAAGAAGATCACCCCGATGGGAAGCGCCAATCTCGAGAAGGCGCTCTTTGTCATCGGAAATATGAATCCGATGCCCGACAACGTAATCATGTTTGTCGACGGTTTGCCCACCCAGGGTGAATCGGTGAAAGCCGGGCCTATTGTCGACGACACGACCCGCATTCGCATGTTTAACGCGGCAAAACGCCAGCTGCCGCGGGGAGTCCCGATTAACGTTATCCTATTCCCCTGGGCTGGCGATCCAGCCGCCGCATCACTGTTCTGGCTACTGGCCAGCGATTCGAAAGGTTCATTCATCTGCCCCGCGAAAAACTGGCCTACGATATGACGCGTAGAAGAAGGAGAGATCTTTCAGTATTCAGCCTATCCTTTCTCGACTGCATAAGTTGCGGATTCGGTGCTGTAATTCTGCTCTTCGTCATATCCCTTGGGTCGGAGCGCCTCGTCATAGTCGATATTCGTGACACCCTGGAGAAGCTCTATCAGGAAAGGATTGCGGAACTGGCCTCCATTCAGGCTAAGAATAAGAATTTCATTAAACTCATCCAGCATGAGAGCGAAAAGGAAGAAGATAAGCTTGAAAGAGTAAAATCCATGCAGACCGAAATCGATGAGTTGATCAATGCCATCAAAGAGGCGGATTATGGCCAAAAGGCGCTTGTCGTTGATTTGGATCAAATGGAGAAAGCTCTAGATGCCAGGGAGAGGGAAATCGAGATTCCTCAAAACGAATCCGACCTGCCGATCGGAGTGCCGGTTGCGAGCAACCATCTTATATTTGTCATCGACACTTCGGGAAGTATGCGTGACCCCAATACGGGCCGGATCTGGAAGATCATTACAGACAAAATTGAAGAGACCCTCGAGATCTACCCGATCGTCGACGCAATCCAGATCTTCGACGCCGACGGCAATTTCATCGTGAGGTCGAGCCGCGGACAATGGTTCCCGGACGGGCCTGTTATTCGCAAGAGTATCGTTCGCGCTATACTCTCCTATGAGCACCACAGCCAAAGTAATCCGGTCCCAGGGGTCATGAGGGCTATTCGCTTCAGCGAACCCGATCCCAAAGACGAGAAGAAGAAAATCGGCATTTACGTCTTTGGTGACGAATTTACCCAGACAGCCGATAAAGTGCTGAACAGAATCGACCAGCTGAATCCCGCCGACGAGGAAGGCAAACGACCCGTTACGATAAACGCCGTCGGGTTTCCCCAGGTTATCAAATACGAAAGGCATTTTACCCGAACCGGCCTGAAATTCGCCAACCTCATGCGTGAGCTCACTTATACTCACGGCGGCGCCTTTATCGGAAATCCGAATTAGGAATCTGTCGGACTTTGTGATTCGATTGGTTTACAAGCACCAAAGTCCGTCCGACAGAACAATTCGAACATGTCATTGCGAGGAAGAATGACGAAGCAATCCATGCACGAGGCATTCTGTAACTCCGGATTGACAGGCTCTACCGTGTCAGCAGGCCATACAATGACGGACGAACGATTGGGGCGCATTCCTCAGTTGGTTCGCTGGATCGTCGCAATGACTGGATCGCCACGCCTCCTTGCGATCGGCTCGCGATGACAGGGAGGTAGGACTTTGCTGAAATGTTCGGGCTAGCCCGGACATTTCACACACTTCGTTGCGAGACGGCGTAGATCGCTGCATGTCAATGCATTTCCGTAGTCCCGGCAAGCCGGGAACAGTGTGTTGAGACCCTCTGAAGTCGCTGGGCAAGGAAAGGCTTTGAAATGCGGCGAGATCCGTCTTCGTAGCAGAAGGTCTGTGGAATGTTCGGGCTAGCGCCCGCCGAAGATAGACCGAATAAGCTCCCACCAGTTCGGACTCCTGCTCGATTGGCTGCTACTGGGCGTGGGAGGTCCACCGCCCGCGCTGCTGCTGCTTTGACTACTGCTGCTACTCGACGAGCTGCTACTACTGCTACTGGAGGACTGCTGACTTTGACGACCCTGTTGGCGCTGTTGACTCTGCTGGCCGATCTGGGGAAATTGAAAACCCCTCTGCTGGTTCTGCTGCTGTGCACCTTGTTGGCCCTGTTGGCCCTGCTGGCCCTGCTGGCCTTGTTGGCTCCCATCCTGTCCCATTTGCCCAATCTGAATCTCCTGCCCTTGCTGCCCTCTTTGGCTCTCTTGCCCTTGCTGGCCTTGCTGCTCTCCCATTTCCCCCAACTGCTCTGTAGTCTGGCCGAAGAGTCCTGAATCCTGGCCCTGTTGGCCGGAATCCTGGCTCATTATAATATATTCACCTTCTTCTCCCTGGCCGGATTGCGACGCTTCCTCGGTGCCTCCCGCAACGCCGCTCTGAGAACCCTCAGCCCCCTGTTTTCTTCGCTCCATTTCCTCTTTTGCGGCCATCAGCATCTCATGATTAAAGTGATAGATAGAGATCTCACTTTTCTGCAGCGTCAATCGCATCGAAATAACATCCGTGCGGATCACTTCCAGCTTATCCTTCCACAAGACTGCTTCACCGAATTCATCAATGGGCCCAAAAAAATACGTAAGATTCTCGTGGGAATACCTTATGTAATAACCCTCTTCGTCCGGGATATAACCCGAGACGTCGATACCGGGATACATGCTCTCGAAATCGCCAGCGCTCAGATCCGCCGAATCTTCAATCGCCTCCACCGGAAGGATCACCGATTTAGCCGGGAGCGTCGCCGCCGGAATCAAAATCAGGAAAAATGCTACCAGCCTAAAGTCTCTTATAATCTTTGTCTTCATGGGTATCAGTATTCAGATATTAAATAATTTAAAGGTCGGTGGGAATTGACTGGCCCTTCTCTACACCTATGTTTGTTCTTTCCACGCATCTCCGGGCCCATAATCTTTGTCTTCATGGGTATCAGTATTCAGATATTAAATAATTTAAAGGTCGGTGGGAATTGACTGGCCCTTCTCTACACCTATGGAACGCCCTTTGTTCTTTCCACGCATCTCCGGGCACCGCTGCGCATGGTTTCGTCTCCATCGGCTTCCTCGCCTCCAGATTCGCCACCCTCTTGACCCTCCCGACCCTGTGCCACCGGGATCATTTCTTCCTTGTCTCCGAGTGTAACATTCATTCCACCGCGCCTGCCTGAACTACCGTCCGAGTTGCCCTGGCTATCCGAATTGCCCTGTTCTCCCCCTTGACCCTGCTCTCCCCCTTCGCCTTGCTCTCCCTCGCTCCCCGTGCCTTCACCCTCCTTGAGGGCCTCAGGATCCACTTCAGCCAACTCTCCGCCAACACCCCCTGCCGCGTTTGAATCAACCTGTTCGCCATTAGCTCCCAGCTCCTGGTCACCACCTTGCCCCTGCCGGCCATTCTGTTGCCCACCACCTTGCTGGCCATCCATCTGACCTTGGCCCTGTTGTCCCTGGCCCTGGCCTCCGCCCTGCTGACCCCCTTGATTCCCGCCCTGCTGGGAACCCTGTCTGCCTCCCGACATTCTCGGTAAGTTGGGTATTCCGACTTTCATGTTCTTCATTATTTTCTTTAAAGAGAATCGCTTTTCAGTCTCCGCGGCATGTCCAGTACCATCAAATATATCCGGATCGGGTGCAGAAGAGAGGTAAGGCATCAGAGTGATGCTTAAGAAAATGGCCAGCGATAGCGCTCGCCGCGAGCAATTCGTTAGGTAACAATTCATGATAGACTCCCGTTGAGATGATTGGATTAAACGTTAAACCCTGTATTCCCCCACTTTATGTGAGGCGTAAATCTTGATCTTGTACTTCTGATTTCGGCTTCGTTTGCTTCATTCTTCGCATTTCCGATCAGATTCTCTGATAACAGATTACTTTTACAGGAGGAAGTTGCTTGCCTCCACGCACGCGCAGCTCGAACAGAACATCCTTATAACCCTTGCGGCGCCCGCGAACACGATAGTTTCCTGGCAGAAATTTCCTTCTATGCTTCTCAAACTGGCCAATCGTCTCATATCCGGATATGCTGACGAACGTCTTTCCATCGGATATAAAGTTCACAAAGACCGGGGAAGTCTGATCCCGCAACAAATTTTGTAGCTGCCTGGCTTTTCCGTCGAGGGGAAGATAGGAGGGCTTTATGGACATGGCTTCGTTGAAGTTATTTATCGCCTTATAATATTCACCGCGCTGCGCCAACTCCCTCGCCTCACCGAGGTAATTGCCATAACGAATCAACACGCGAACAATATTCCCAGCTCGTAGAAGACCTTCCAAAGCCTCCTCATTGCCTTCATCCAGATTCAGGACCTCATTAAAGGCGTCGCGTGCCTTCGTCCATTCGTACTGCTCCTCTTGCGCAAAGGCTCTCTTCAGCCCGTCTTCGATCTTTGCCAGCCGCCCCTCTTCACGAGCCTTGACCAATGCGTCGTGAAACTCCTCCTTGTCCGGAAAAGCCTCAACTGCTTCCTCGTAGTTGGCCACCGCGGCATCCCAATCTCCACTCTCCTCCGCCGCCTTGCCCGTCGTCTTGAAATGGTTGTAACGATTTTTCTCGATTGTTCGCGCAACGCGGGACTTCCCTTGCTGAGCACGGGCGGAGCGTCCGTCCAATTCGAAAGCCTTCGTATATGCCTCCAACGCCTCTTCCAGCTTACCGTTTTTCTCGAAATCCTTAGCTTCCCGCAAAAGAGGCGCCAAAATGTCAATATTCTTAGCGCGTTCAAGATTTCGCATCGCAAGTTCATTGTCCGGCTGAAGGGCCAGAATCTCCTTAAATACCTCCTCGGCGAGAGCTTTGTCTCCAGCCGAAAGGGCTATTTTTCCCGCCAATTCTTTATCCGCAATAAAGAGCTCGACTTTTTCTTCAAGCTCGACGAGCGCTTCGATAGCGCGGTTGAACTCCAGAGTGGCACCGGCAAATTCGCCCGCTTCTAACTTTCGAGTTCCACCTCTCCCATAGGCCACCGCCTTTTCGTATTCGTATGGCGAATGCATGCGTAGTTCTTCGTATCTTTCAATGAGAGTTAGGAATTCCTCATACACATCGGTCGCCCTCTTCTTATTACTGATGAATTTCTTCATCTCCTCGACCATCCCGCCGACTTCCTCAAATTTGGCCAGCGCGGCAGGATAGGAAGCCGATGCCAACAGGCGGTTGCCGTTATCGAAGGCCGTCTCGATTCCGACAAGAGTCTGAATAAGCATAGGATGGTCATCCGTGATCCTGCGAATATCGCCAATCTCGCTCCTCACTGCGGCACGCAGGCGTTCCACCCGCTCACGGCTCACGAATATTGGCTCCTTAAAAACTGCTCCATTGGGATCCCCTTCGAAAGCGTCGCCCGCGCCCCCGCCTCGGTTCCCGGAAAAGTAACGCACTCCCAGGCCCGCCACAACGGCGACCACAAGCACCGCGCAAAGCGAGACGACAAAAAAGGTCCACCTGCGCGGCTTCTTCTCCGGCACGAATCGACTCATCGTCTCCCCATCAGGATTCCAATGGATGATTTTTCTCTTCTTGCCGGATTTACTACCTTTTTGATCGTCCATCTCTATCTAACCAGCTGGTGAAAGACTCTTATATAGGAGACGCCATTCTTGAAAAAATTCTCACGGACTTCGTTTTATTACTTCACCTGCTAGCGCCTCGGCCTTTTGGTGCATCATGGGCTTATAACTAGAACAATCAATAAGCCGGATTGTTTCAATACTTCGTTCTACGACTGTCGGTCGGGCCACTTCTCAAACCCACCGAAGTAGGGCAATTCTCCTATTCAGAAGAAAGACATCCGTTCCCAAAAGTCAAGATGCGCTCCTCTTAGCTGATAGGGGCTTCATGCAGGAAGATAGTATACCTGCCCATAATTTCCTCCCTCGTCGTCTTATACTTGCCTCTTGGGAATGAATCTGGCACCTTAGTGCTCGAATTAGAAAATGAAGCTCTTTAGCCGCATCACCAACACGGTCATCATTATTCTCGTATGGGCAATTCTCCCTGGGTCGTCGGAAGCGGGCCTATACGGAAATGAAACGAGTGAGGATAAAGGCGTGGGGGCAAGCGCTACATCGGCACAGCGAATTGCCGAGTTCGACTATGCCGAGAACAACCGCTACACGCTCGGAAATACCGAAGCCAAGCTAGTAATGGTCGAATTCGTAGACTACCAGTGTGGGCATTGCAGCCTCTATCACGAGATTACCTACCAGAAAGTCAAAAGTGAGTACATTGACACGGGACGACTCCTCTACGTAGTTGGGAACTATCCGCTAGAGCATCATCGTTTTGCCAGCAAAGCGGCGGAGGCGGCCTATTGCGCCGGCGACCAGGGCCGCTATTGGGAGATGCGCGACTTCCTTTTCCATAACAGTCGATACCTTAATACGGAAAAGATCCTGGAATTGGGTAAGGAACTCGGTCTCGACACGTTTCAATTCAATGCCTGCGTTGAAGCCGGCTTGCATACAGAGAGGGTCGAGAATGAAAAGAGAGAAGCGCACCGCATGGGGATAAAGCAAACGCCCACTTTTATTCTGGCAAAAGTAAACGGAGACGGCACCTTGACCGGTGGACTCATTACAGGGACTATTCGTTGGACCCAGATCAGCGAGCGAATTGACGCTCTACTCGAGTAGCTCAATTCTCAAAGTTCAAAATTCGGGGTTGAAAGTTGAGACTAAAGGAGAAGAGGAAGCGCCTGATGGTTATCGTGGGCCGAATATTCATCGTATTAGCTTTGGCCACTTCCATCGGCCTCATCCTCAACGCCTTAAATCCAGACGGATTACCTCTCATCAGGCGCTAGGAATCTGTCGGACTTAGCATTCCTAACATTTCCGCGGTCCATATTTCAAGGTGACGGCTCGACATTCCGATCAAGATGAGACCGACAGATTCCTTTCTAGTCCCGGCAAGCCGGGATCGCAATGAAACCGAGTAATCTCTTCGAAAGAGGCATAAAGTCCGATCCCGGCCTGCCGGGACTAGCCCGCTTTTCCCTGTGAGTAACAGTGGTGGTCCGCTGGTGGACGAGATGCGGCCGAAACTCTTCAAGAGAATTCGCGAGAAAAGCGGGCTGATACTCCGCTGGATTCTGGGCCTCATCTTTGTGTGGGCTGGGACCGTTAAGATTCTCAATCCCGAGGATTTTCTCGTCTCCCTTTACGGGTTTGAAGTTGCCCTGCCGGAATTTGTCCTACGCCTCACCACCGTCGTCCTGCCTTGGGTGGAGCTGCTCTGTGGACTCGCTGTTCTATTCGGGATATGGATCGAGAGTGTCCTCCTTCTTCTCTCCTCGCTGCTCGTCGTCTTCATCCTCGCGACCGGTCAGGCTTGGGCACGTGGTCTCGAAATTTCCTGCGGTTGTTTCGGTACCAGCCTTGAAGAGACCACTTTTCTCGGTAGCGTAAGCTTCGCCTTTTTCCGAGCCATTGTCCTCCTCATTGTAGCGCTCTATCTGTGGTTTGGTAGTCGGCAAGATCCGGCAGTCTCCTAGCCCCCAACAGAGCCCGTCGGCCCCAGAATCTCCAGTTGCTCTGATCCCGTTGCCTTGCATCGGCCTATGTTCGTATTTCGCCGAAATACGAACATAGAATCAGAAGTACCAGAATTTCTGGACAAAAATAAGGAAGGCAGATGAATAAACTGGATTTCGGGATATTTACCTCCACTGTTTGGCAACGCACTTGAAATCCCAAGGAAAGATCGAGTAGAGGAATGCGATCAGAACCGTCGAGTCTTTTCGAATTGTTGGAGAGTCAGGCAGCGACTCAACCTGATCGGGCAGCACTGTTGGCACCGAATCGCCGGCCGCTAACTTATGAGGAACTCTTTGCCCTGGTTATAAAGATCGGCGGCAAACTAAATTCGATCGGGTTAAGGCGCGACGACCGAGTGGCAATCGTGGTCGAGAATGGCCCCGAAGCGGCCACGGCCTTCTTGACCGTATCGAGCGTGGCTGGGAGCGCGCCCCTGAACCCGGCTTATACCAAACCAGAGTTTGATTTCTGCTTTTCTGACCTAAAGCCGAAAGCCCTCCTCGTTCACTCAAACATCGGATCAACTGCAAGAGAGGCCGCCCGTGACAGAGAAATCCCAATTTGTGAACTAGCACCAGTGGAGAATGCGGAAGCGGGTGTATTCGATCTCACTGTTGATGAAGATCAATTCAACCATGCTTCCGAAGAGATCAATCATCCGACCGCTGACGACATCGCCTTAGTTCTGCACACATCGGGAACAACCTCCCGACCCAAGATCGTTGCCCTAACACAACACAACGTCATCGTTTCCGCGAGAAACACGCAAGAAGCGTTGAAACTGACCGTCGCAGACCAATGTCTGAATGTGATGCCGCTCTTTCATATACACGGGTTGGTAGGGTGCCTCCTCTCTTCCCTCGCCGCGGGAAGCAGTGTCGTCTGTTGTCCCGGTTTCAGGGCTCCGGATTTCTCCGACTGGGTTGATGCGTTTGATCCTACCTGGTACTCCGCCGTTCCAACGATTCATCAAGCCATCCTCGATCGCCTGGCAACCCCGGACCAATCCGACACGACATTGCCTGCATTTCGCTTAGTGAGGTCAGCTTCATCCCCCCTTGCACCAACGCTGATGAGGGATCTGGAAGAGTTCTTTCTGGTCCCCGCGATCGAAGCATACGGCATGACTGAGGGGGCTCACCAGATTGCGAGCAATCCGCTTCCACCCGGCATCAGGAAAGCGGGTTCGGTGGGTAGAGCCGCCGGTCCGAAAGTGGCAATTATGAACGCGGATGGATCTATTGAACCGGAAGGCGTAACAGGAGAGATTGTTATTAGCGGAGAGAATGTCTTTCCGGGATACCTGGCAAACCCGGAAGCGAATGCCGAATCCTTTAAAGACGGGTGGTTTCGCACCGGCGACGAAGGCTATATCGATGCAGAGGGATACCTCTTTATTAAAGGGAGGATTAAGGAGATAATAAATCGCGGCGGTGAGAAAATCTCACCACGGGAAGTGGATGAAGCTCTGTTGGAACACCCTGAGATCATAAAGGCCGTTACTTTCGGTTTTCCCGACGCGAGACTTGGTGAAGAGGTGGCGGCGGCGGTTGTGCTGCGTAAAGAAAAGTCCATTAGCAGGAGGGAAATTCAGGAATATCTGAAAGTGCGAATCGCAAGCTTTAAGGTTCCTCGCCGCATCGTCTTCGCTGAGAGTATCCCAACTGGACCCAGTGGCAAGATCCAACGTAGGCGTCTCGCTCAATCATTCGGACTTGCCATGAGCAGCACTGAGAACACTGCACCTTTAGAGCATGTTCCCCCGCGCAATGACGCCGAGAGGCAAGTTGCAAAGTTCTGGAAGGAGATCCTGCGAATCGAGCGCGTAGGGACTAATGAGAGTTTCTTCGCTCTCGGTGGCGACTCTTTATTGGCCGCCAGGTTACTTACCCGAATGGAAGAGGAATTTGGAACCGATCATTCCCTCTTCGAATTCTCCGAAAAGCCCACCATCGAAGCAATGGCCCTGGCTCTATCTCAGGAATTGAACCGAAGGAAACAGTAACCGTTCTTGGAGTTCCCCCGAATTTCGAGGACGATTACGATTACGAGACCAGGAGGAACTAGTCAAGGAAAGCCCGTGCAGCTGAACTTCGACCGTCAGCGCACATCGGCGCTGTTGTTAAGTATTTCCGGACGCTTAGGCGCCGAACTGCGACGAGCTGCATCCCAGCGAAAACGCGGATAGAGGCCGAACTCGAGATCTGCGGCCAGTGGCATGATCCACTCACTCGCTGCAACGGGCGAGTACTCGACCTTCGCCAAGTCGCGCTCGGGATCCACCAGGCGCTTATACGCCCGGCCATTGAGCGAAACCCAAGCGTCGACGTAAATCTCCGGGTCGTAGCCTTCGCGCCGGAACTGATCGCGGACAAAATGAACGTACTGCACTATCATGTCCGGTCGGGCTTTCATCTTTTTCTGTTGGCGTCGTGTGAGTTTGGGAAAACGCGTAACCCGCGCCGTTTGGCCTGTGGCAGGATTTCGTATGATGAGCGCCATGTGCCCTGCTTTCGTACGCAGCATCATGCGCCAGGAATAGCGGTGGCCCTCCTCGGTCCAAGCGACATTACCGGGATATAGCCAGTGACGGAATGGAAAGAGCAACTGAAACAAACAATACGCCGTGAGGCAGAACAGTGTGCTCTTCCTGATTTCCGCGGCAGGCACTCCTGCTGACGCTTTTGGCTTTTTCTTGTCGGATGCCGGGCGCCTGCCGAACTTGCGGCCGAGCCAGGCAGCGAGTCGGCTCGGGTGATCGGGATCTAAGAAAAGCAGGGTCGAACCAATAGCGAGATAGGGGAAGATGCCGATCGAGAAAAAATACATATTACTGAGATGAAAGAACACCAATACGGGAAAACTGAACCAGCGAAACTTTCGCGATAACAGGACAAACCCGATTAAGAGGTCAAACAGTAAGCCACCATAGCAAATAAAGTAGACAAACCACTCCTGCGTAAAGAGTGGTCCAACAGTGTCCCAACTAGCCCGAGCCCTAAGCCAATGGCGAATCGGCTCGCCGGCCAGCCAATCACTGTTGAGTTTTGCCAACCCTCCATAGAAATACACCACAATCAATTGGAATCGCAGAATACCAATTTGCCACATCGGCACGGTACCCGATCTGCTACGCTGGCCCATGGGCAGCGACCATTTTGCATCGGCGTTCGTGCACGCCAGGAGCCACGCTAGCAAGCAGACGAAATAGAAGTGATTAAGATAGATCGCTTTTTCCAACAGAAAGAAATAGGTAAAGCACAGCGCAAAGACCACAGCTGAGATGCGGAACCAGATTCCTAGCAGCATACAAAACGACGCTATCGCCATAACTACAAAATGCCAGTAGAGCCCATTTCCCGGCCAGGGACTCACAAAGGAGAAAAACTCGTAGTGAAACAGGAATTCTCGTTTCAAAAAATTGTAATCTAGACCTTATCCGAAAAGCTACTGATTGGCCGCAAAGAGGCGCAAAAGGCGCAAGAAAAACTTGAGAAAAATCAGTTTTTCGGCTTGATAAAAAGTGTCGCAACATACTAGTGTTTAACAACTTAAGATTAAGAAATGAGTTAAACATGCCAACATGTGCGACAGAGGAGAACAAAAGCGACAAGACGCCCCTTAGCAACCTCATTCTGCCGGTTCCAGACACGGATTTTCGTGATTTTCTGGATGAAGTTGAAGAATTGGCCGGGTTCGCGGCGCAAATCATCGAGGCGATCGAGAAGGATCTGGACGCCCATGCGCGTGAGAAGAAGAAACTTCGATTGGAAGATCGAAGGTTCTTTGAAGGGCGCACAGCGGAGCTGCCGGAGCTGGACATCGAGGAGGAGAATATTCTGGCTGCTGAATTGAATCTTGCGGTAGGCCGGCCGCGGATGCCGGCTTATGCGGTATACGTGTTCGTGATGATTCGTGGGTTTCTCGGTTCGTTGACCACGAAACCGGCACGGCGGTTTCTGCGCGAGTCGATGAGCTTGTACGGATTTCTTCAGAGGCGGGGACTGAGGATGCCGGCGGTGACGACGATTCTGGAGAACGTGAACCTGGTCAGCCATAGGACCCGCGAGCTGATCTTTGATAAACAGATTGGGTTTATCCTCCAGGAGCAATGGGACGATTTCGGGAAGCTGACGATCGACAGCACCTCGGTGAAAGCAAACAGCTGCTGGCCCACCGATGGGAGGATTCTGAGCGGTCTTTTGATGCGGGCCAATCGTTTGGGTCAGAAGTTGCATATATTCGGGCTGGAGGATTTTCGCAAGGGATGGGTTGGGCGTTGGCTGCAGGAGATGGACAAGCTGGAGTTTCAGATTTGTCTGGCCGCGGGCAACCCGAAGTCGAAGGGCAAGCTGAAGAAACACTACCGGCGGTTGCTCAAGCGGGGCCGCAAGGCGGCCGACTCACTAACGGGGGAACTGAGCCATCTTGAAGAGGGCCTGTCGATGGATTCACTGCCTCCCACTCGCCGGGAGCTTCTGAAGCGGGTATTGAGCCAGATCAGGCGCGATATTGCCGACGCCAAGCGGGTTGTTGAGTATGCTCATGATCGGGTGTTTCACGAAAAGAAGCTACCGTCCACGCAGAAGGTCCTGAGCCTGTCGGACGGATCGGCGGCCTACATCAAGAAGGGCAGCCGCAATCCAGTGATCGGGTACAAGCCACAACTGGTTCGCAGCGAAAACGGTTTTGTCACCAGCCTGATCGTACCGCAAGGCAATGCGGCAGACTCCATTGAGCTGGCGCCGGCCATCGGCGATTCGATCAAGCGCACCGGTGTCATTGCTGAACTGATCAGCACCGATGACGGATATGCTTCGGCGAAGGGGCGCAAGGAGGTGCTGGGCATGGGGGTAAAGCAGATCAGTATCAGTGGGGCGAAGGGCAAGAAGTTGACCACCCCCGAGGACCGGGAGAGCGAGGCGTATCGCGAGGCACGCCGCAATCGCTCCGCAGTGGAGTCGCTGATGTTCACGATTAAAGATGGATTTGCCTTTGGCGAACTCGGCCGCCGCGGCATCGATGCGGTAGGCGATGAACTGCTCGAGAAGGTTCTGGCCTACAACTTCTGCCGCATCATACTGATGAAGAAACGACGACGGGAGGAACTGGAACAGGCGGCCTGAATCTGACCGCTTTGCAGCTCGGAGAAAAAAGCACCACGGGATGAGTATGCCTCCAAACAGCGGCAAATATGCGTATTGTGCAGCAAGCCACGCCGATGGCCGCTCAATACCTGCTCATCGGCAGCCTGAAACCCGACGCCAGCCAGCCATAGGCTGGTCCGCCTGTGGCGGAAAACCTGAAACCGTCCGCTCGAAAGGCTTTTCGAATGGGGTCAATCTAGTCTCGGCCAGAAGTGAAATACCTCCCAAATCATCAGGGCTGAAAAGAACATACGGAACACGGCGAGCGTCGAGCCGTCTACTGGAGGCGATAATTTTTGAACGATCGAGGAATCGCTATTTTCGCTCATTGGGAATCAGGATTGTGGGCGGTGCGCCCGCGGTTCGCATCGCGTTGTCGGGCCATCTTGTTTCATTCCTGTGCTCGCAGTCCATCCTGAAGCTTCTAAATGATCCTGTCTCGTAGACTCTTGGGCGCAAGCAACTTCACGTCCGGCATCCAAGAGCACACTCGGCGGATTAGCTCCTTGCGGCCGGTCGTCTCCAGTCGCAGCTCGACCCGGCTGTCCGGGCGTTTCCGAGACTCCTGGGTACGGTGCCTCTGACACTCGGTGATGGAGACCGCCAGTTTCGGCTTGAACAGCGCCCGGACCTTGAGCGGCTTCTCGCCGCCGGTGATGCCGAAGGCCTGCCGAGCGTAAGTCTCGGCGTCAAAGTCTCGGATGCACCCCCAAAGCAGAGTAGGTATTGGTGTAGTTTTTTTTGCCCCAAAGAATTTTTTGCTTGACAACAGCAGTACTCGTAGGACGAGGGTTCGGCGCGTGAGGCGCAACTCTACCCCAAGGTTCCCGCTTAGGCATCAAGTTTGCTGAACCCGTTGTAGGTAAATATAGTATACTTTTGTTTCACAGGGAAGCATCTTCGAAACGCACTATTTCTGAACATGGCAGGAAGAGGAAGTGAGCACAATCGGACCAACCTCTCGTATGTTGTTTTTTGTTGTCACCGCAGTGTGCTTTCTGCCGGGATTGTTGGTTGCCGGTGGCAAGAAGGAGCAGGCAATACAGAAGCACGAGCGCAAGATCTTCCTAGGCCCTTACGATCTTGAAGCGCGCGGCTTGCAGCAAATGCCCGGGGGGAGCAAAAGAATCAGCTTTCTTGAACCGTTGTGGGTACTTTCATACAAGACGAAGATTGTTGATCCTGAGGGTAACAAGCTGCACGACAATTATCACTGCCACACAATGTTGCAGACTTTCTTTTCCGACCGCTGGATGTATCAGTCCGATGACGGCCGGCCTTTCAAGGGTCTTTACTCGGACGGTTTTACCACGGAGCTTCACCTTCCAGAGGGTTTCGGTGTCTACTTTGACAAGGAGGAGGCTATCGAATTGATGCCGATGTTTAACAACCGTGACCCAGGTGTCTTGAAGGCCGGCATGCAGTTCACCCTCGAGTACGTCTTAGCGAAGGACCTGGAAAAACCGCTTAAGCCTCTCTATGGGACCCTTCAAAGCGTACAGAATCCGCATCTGTACAAGGTTGGACCTGGAATTGATGAACGCGAGGTCGAATTCCAGTTCCCCTATGAGGGAACGATTCACGTCATGGGCGTGCACATCCATCCTTACGGTAAGTTCGTAGAGATGTTCAATGAGACTCAGGGCGAGAGCGTTTGGAAAGCAGTTGGAAATCGTGGCAGCGATGGGCAGCTCATCAACATGCCGACTTATACGAGTGACGAAGGTTACCCCTTCAGCCCCGATGAAAAGTATCGCTTGCGCGTGACCTACGACAACCCAACTGATAAGAAGCAGGACGCCATGGGCGGGCTCTTCATTCTATTCACCACGAAAGACGACAAACCGCCAACTCAGCTCAAAAAGCCTTGACCAGGCGATAAGCAAATATTCCCTGCGCCCTCTACGCCTCTGTGGTTAGATTTTTTGAACCGCAGAGACGCACAGGAGGCAGAGACAAGCAGAGATTGTTTTCACTTTTAGGACACGCGCTAACTGTCGGGGTTCTGTTTCTGTAAGGGATCTACCTGACCTGTATGAGTCTGTAGTGGGCAGCTTCGACGGACCCCCCGGCCCAGCCCCCCTTGAACCGTCTCCGATTAGTCGTCTAGGCAGCCGTTAGCGTCGCCGCAATCGCCAGTGCTCACACAGAGGATTGAACGGTAGAAGAAGCCAGGGAAACTTACCCCCACCCCGACTCGAACGGGGATCGACGGTTTAGGAAACCGTAGTTCTATCCCTTGAACTATGGGGGCATCAAATTTGTAATCAACAACTTATGAGATTAATTCCCTTGCTATGGAATTCCCGAAAATGCCCGAAAAACCCTAATAATAACGTAGAATGTAGGGTTATTATCGGGTTTCATTGGAAAATCTACTAGATGATCCATTAGCAATTACAAATGAGAATGAAATTGCAAAACTTTATCGCATTCCTTGAGTGTTAGCCACTGTTCCTCAACAAACGGATTGAAAGTTGTATCTCCTGCCCGGCCCTCTTATGAGTATTCCCTTTCGATGGAAAAGTATGTCATGTTCGGCCACAACTACCTCCTCGGGGATATTGTCGAGATCATTCACGCCCAGGGAGGGGCACTATCGAAGATCGTCGAGAATATTCCCGAGCCCCTGAATTCGGGGCGGTTGACGCTGGATGAGCGTATCGAGGCGCTTAAAGCAGCGCCACTTTACTCTGAAACGGGAATGTCCTCCTACGAAGTGGAGAGACTCGCTCTCAAAGATTTTTCCCCTACCAACGGAGAACGCTATGTAATCGGATTCACCGGCTTTAGGATCGCACCGCTGCGTGAGGATGTCGTCTCTCGTTTTCAGGTAACGTTTGAGAAATTAATCCATCCTACCGCTACAGTATCCTCAACGACCCACCTATCGGAAGGCGCCATAGTCAATGCGGGAAGCATATTCGCGTCCGGGGTGAAAGCGGGAAAACACGTCACCATAAATCGTGGAGCAACGATCGGACATGACTCACGGCTGGGTGACTACGTAGTCGTCCAACCAGGAGTTAATATCGCGGGATATGTGAAAGTCGGCCACGGTGCCGTCATCGGAATCGGCGCCTCCACAATCGAGGATCTCACGATCGGGGAATTTTCAATGGTCGCGGCGGGCTCAGTTGTGACCAAGGACGTCGCCCCATACACTCTCGTCGCCGGCGTACCCGCAATGCCGGTTAGAGAGATCAACAGCGGATTAGGGAAGGAGCGCGGAGGGGTCAGGGGTGGGTCCTTACCAAGCTAGTTTCCGCCTAAAGAGAACGGTAATCCAGCGCCCCCCGAAGACGCCCCTGGCCACGAAAGACCAAGTCGATGGTACATCTAATTCAGGAATTTGAAGTCCTGTCCTTATCACCTGTCCACTCCATACCGCGCAGCTTCAAGGCAAGCCGCAGGCCGCGCAGGCCGAGGGCAAAACGGGAAGCAAATGTATAGCCGGACACACGGAACGGATTTGGTGCGACGTCATAATCGACATACCCAACAGGCAAACCGAGGGCGAGTAGCATCGGCAAGAGATAAGGCCTCTCAACGCGCAACCTCAAGAGTCGCTCCTTAGCTTCGCCCGTTATCGCGAAAAAGGCGCCGATTTCAGGCGGTAAATTTGCATTCATCAATCGAATTACCGTTCGCTTGAACAGACTGGAAGTGATTCTCTCCGGCCACGAACTCACACTTTTTTTCCGCCGGCCGAATACAATCGCCGAATCATCACGGTCCAATCTCTCTACCAGATTCGGAACCGCTTCGGGCGGATTCTGCAAATCGGCATCCATCACGATAGAGTATTGACCTTCCGCCTGGGCCAATCCCGAGATGATCGATGGGTGCTGGCCCCTGTTTATGGGGTTACGAAAGA
>CBDCEW010000017.1:0-25117 GCA_965215885.1 Candidatus Moanibacter sp. | reverse complement strand
GCCGGAGCAACCACATCAGCCGCCGGAACTTTATCCGTCCCGTAGATGCGCAAGAATTCCTCCACAAGATCGACCGGGCGTTCAAGGTCGACGCGAAAGGAGGGGACACGCACCATTCGCCCGTCACTTCCCAGATCCGCCCCTCCCTCGCACGGGCTAAGCTCGAGCGCTTCAAGAATCTCCCAGATCCTCCCGTCCTCGACATCAAATCCAATCTGCGCGCGAATGAAATCCGGCTCGATTGGGATCCGCCTGTCCTCCACGGGTCCCTCTCCGGCCACATGGGCGGGACCAATCAGTGAACCCCCGGCCGTTTCTAGAATGAGATCGATGGCACGTAGCGCGGCCCGTTCAGCCCCTCCCGGATCCACTCCCCGCTCAAATCGATAAGAACTGTCGCTCGACAACCCGAGCTGTTTCGAAGTCCATCGAATGTTTCGCGGGTTGAAATAGGCCGACTCTAATACAATGTCGTTCGTCTCCTCATCCACTTCCGCATCGACGCTTCCCATCACTCCCGCAATGACCATGGGCTTTCCCGAATCTGCGATTACCGTCATCCGCGCGTTGAGCTCCCTCTCCTTTTCATCGAGGGTAGTAATCTCTTCGCTTTCCCGAGCCTGTCGAACAATGATGGTTGAACCGCCAATTTTCGCCGCGTCGAACGCGTGGAGGGGTTGCCCGGTTTCATATAGAACGAAATTTGTAACGTCTACGACATTGTTGATCGGTCTCAAGCCGACCGCGATTATGAGCCTTTGCAGCCAATCGGGGCTGGGTGCGACGTTCACGCCTTTTATGGAATAACCGCGATAATGGGGACAGTTCTCCGGACATTCCACTATAACGCCCTTCAACAATTCTTGTAGTGGAGAGCCCGAATCACTGAGAGGGCTTGTGGAGATTTCAGGATAGCGATACTGCAACCCGAAATAGGCCGCCAACTCTCGTGCGATCCCGATATGACTGAGGCAATCCGGACGATTCGGCGTCACTTCAATGTCAAAAATCACATCTCCCTCAGGAAATACCTCGTTGATTGGAATACCAATCTCCGGCCGGTCTTCCAATATCAGCAATCCGGCATGTTCCTGGCCAAGTCTAAGCTCCTTCGCGCTGCACATCATCCCTTTCGAGACAACTCCCCTGAGCTTACTCTTCTTAATCTTCAAATTGCCGGGCAACACCGCCCCTACCAAAGCAACCGGAACCCTGTCTCCCACGCTATAATTCTTCGCTCCACAGACGATGGTGTGCGGCGGCCCTTCCTTCCTGGTAGTCACTTCGCAGACCGTTAGCCGATCCGCATTGGGATGCTGATCACTGGAGAGAATCTCTCCCACAACCACCTTCTTCAATTGCGGCAGGCCGCTCCTCTCAACCCCTTCCACTTCGAACCCGATAAGGGTCAAGGCCTCCTCGATCTCCTCTGGAGTCCGTTCGAGCGGAAGATACCGTTTAAGCCATTCGAGGGAGATTTTCACCCAAATTGCCTCAAAAACCTCAAATCGTTCTGGAAAAGAACCCGGATGTCGTCGACGCCATAGAGGATCATGGCAATCCGATCGATCCCTAATCCGAAAGCGTATCCGGTCCAGACGTTGGGATCATACCCGACGGCCTCGAATACCGCCGGATGCACCATGCCACACCCCATTATTTCGGTCCACTCCGTGCCGACTTTGGCCAGATTCGCGGAATCGAAATCGACTTCGAAACTCGGCTCCGTGTAAGGGAAAAAATGAGGTCTGAAACGCGTCTTCGCGTCCTTCCCCAAAAGAGAGTGCGAGAAGTAGTCGAGCGCCGCCTTAAGGTCCTTTACGGAGACGTTGCGATCTACGTAAAGCCCCTCGATTTGATGAAAGTTCGGGCTATGAGTCGCATCCGTCGTGTCTCTTCGGAATACACGGCCCGGTGAAATGATTCGCAAGGGCGGTCCGCGTTCCAGCATGGTGCGGATCTGCACTGTAGAAGTATGCGTCCGCAAAAGGTAACGCTCATCCCTCATTTTTGAAACATTGGCGAAGCGAGCGCTTTCCGGAAGATAAAGGGTGTCCTGCAGATCCCGGGCCGGATGATCCGCCGGCGTATTGAGCGCGTCGAAACAGAAAAACTCTGTCTCGACCTCAGTGCCCTCCTCCACCGCGAACCCGATCTGTTTGAATATCGAACAAATCTCCCTCCTTACCTGGGTCAATAAATGCCTCGATCCCCGCCGCGCATCCGGACTCGGGAGAGTGGGATCGATAGGCGGTCCCAGGCTAGCAGCGAGATTCGCTTCCTCGATTTTCTTGAGGGATTGCCCGAATAGCCCTTCAACTTCCTTTTTAACTTCATTGATCCGCTTTCCGAATCCTGGACGCTCCTCTTTGGGTAGCTGTCCAATCCCTTTCATCGCCTGCGTAAGCGATCCTTTAGGGCCGAGAATCTTCGCCTTAAAATTATCCCAATCGGCCCGGGTATCGAGGGTTTCTATGCCTCTTCCCGTCTCAGCCAATATGGACTGGAGGGTTTCTTCCATTACGAGCAGATTCGGCTGCAACCGAATTCAAATCAGTCTTTCCGCAAAAGGGGAGAATATCAGCCCGAATTCAGCGCCGCCGCGGCCTTCTCAATCAAGCCGGCAAAAGCTCCCTCATCATGAATCGCCAATTCCGAAAGTGCCTTCCGATCCAGTTCAATCCCCGCAACTTTCAATCCATGCATGAAGCGGCTGTAAGAAATATCATGCGCGCGACAAGCTGCATTTATCCGCACGATCCACAGTTTCCGCCATTCACTCTTTTTCTTCCTCCTGTCCCGATAAGCATACTGGCCGGCGCGATCCACCGCATCCTTGGCAAACCGGTAGAGCCGCGATTTATTTCCCCAATATCCACGCGCTTTCTTTAGGGTGCGCTTTCTTCGCCTTCTTGTTGCGGGTGCGTTTCCTGCTCTTGGCATGTTCTTAAACTCCTCGACATTCGAGATTCGGGTCTGGTGGTGGTGGCAGGCTGCTTTAGTGCGTAAACACGTACTGTGGATTCCGACACTAGAACATCTTGGGAGCGGCCACTCTCACTTCGCGGGCGAGGGCTTTCGCCACGGGTCTATCAACGGCGGCACGACGCTTCTGCTTTTTGTTCAGTTTTCGCATCAGATGGCGTTGCCTCGGCGTGCGGCGCAGCAACTTTCCCGTTCCTGATACCTTGAATCGCTTGGCCATGGACTTTCGGGTCTTATGCATGGTATTTATCAGAGAATCGTGGAAGAAAAGGCACTTCGACGGCTCCTGTAAAGAGTTAAATGGTGTGATTCCCGGCTAATTACCGGATTTCGTAAATACCGCCATTCCAGTTTCTTCCGGGACCCACGTCCACAATAATCACGAATTCGATTAACTCTTCCAAAACAGGGATAATGTCCGTCAGGCTGCTATATTGGGCTTGCTATTCAAGGCAATACGGTGAAATCCTCAAAGTTCATGCACCTTAAGATCGTGTCTGTTTCGTTACTCCTGTCGCTCGTCTCGGCTCTTCCGATAAGCGGCCGGGCCCAGGGTTCTTCCCAATATCAGAATAATGGTGAATCGATCCTCAGCAAATGGGTGCATACGCGCCAGCTCATTTCTGCGGAGCGAAGCAACTGGCACGAACAAAAGGAGCTTCTATCCTACAATGTCGAACTTCTGGAGACGGAAATTCGCGGACTTGACGAGCAAATTGCCGAGGCCGAAGAACAGGCCGGAGAAGCGGAGAGCAAACAAAACGTACTGCGCCGAGAGGAGGCCACTCTACGGGATGCCGCCGCTATCGTGGAGAAAAAGGTCCGCGCCTACGAAGCGGATATCCATTCTCTGGTGAAACGCTTTCCAGAGCCGCTCGTCGACAGAATTTCCCAGTTTCTGGCACAGATCCCGGTTGAGCCGGGAGCTTCCGATCTTTCCTTGAGCGAAAGAATTATGGCAGTGCTCAGAGTATTCGAAGAAGTGGATAAATTTAACAAAACAGTTACGGTGATAAGCGAACTGCGTAGAGTAGAATCCGAAGATATCGTCGAAGTGAAAACGCTCTACCTGGGTCTTGCACAGGCATACTTCGTTGACGGAAACAAGGATTTCGCCGCAATCGGAAGGCCGGGAGCGCATGGCTGGGTGTGGACTCCTGATGACGACCATGCCTCAGATATTGGCCGTTCCATCGCGATGTACGAAAACCTTATCAAACCCGCGGATTTTGTAGAGCTTCCGGTCTCTCTTGATTGATCCCTCCTCTTCCTCAGATCGTGAAAAAGACTCTACTCTGCCTGGCTTTCTTAGGCTCCACCATTCTGTCCGCACAGAGTGATGACATAAGTCGCGTCAATGAAATCGATCTGGAGAATTCACTGCGAGAGCTAGCCGACCTACGCAGGAAAATCGAAAGCGAGAAAATCCCACTGGCAAATGCACTGCGAAAGTTGGAAAACACCGCCGCTGAGAGACGAAAAGAGGCGGATCGCGTGAAACGCCTGCGCAACAACCAGGTTATTGATCTCGGCTTTCACCGGGATCTAATTGCAAGGCTCAAAGCTACTAACAGTTTCCTCTCAAGATCCCTCGGCGAACACATCAGGACCTTTGAATCCCATATCCATGTCGGTGAAAGACTCCTCTACCAGGATCGGCTCAACAAGGCCAGGGCGGCCGAGGATGATTTCGAAATTGCAGAAAATCAGAAGCTCAGAGCGCAATTGAACGCTGTCGATGCGGCACTCGAGAGACTGGAGCGTTCGTTTGGTGGAGATTCATTTCAGGGAAGTGCCATCATGCCGAACGGAAACTACGAAGAGGGAACATTTGTCATCGTCGGCCCGATTTCTTTCTTCACCAGCAAGAGCGGAAAGACAGGATTGCCTGCTCTCGATATCACCTCGGAAAATGCCATTATTCACAGTATCTCGGACGATTTTGACGAAGGTATTACGCAACTATCGAACACAAAAGAGGGAATCGTTCCGATCGATTCGACCCTCGGGGATGCCTTTAAGATCGCCGCTACCCACGAAACCCAAGTCGAAGAAATCAAGAAGGGTGGATTGGTCATGTATCCAATTCTCGGGTTGGCAACCTTTGCGCTCATTGTTGCTATCTTTAAGTGGTTCGAAATCAGCAACGTTAAGGAGGCGCGCTCTCAGGACCTTCACATCATACTCCAGCATATTAGGGCCGGTGATTCAGAGATGGCCATGGCCCATGCCAAATCGGTTAAGGGAATGGTCGGTGAGATGCTCGTAGCGGCGGTAGAAAATGCTGAGGCCGATCCCGATTTCATTGAGGAAGTCCTCTACGAGAAAATGCTTGCGACACAACCGAAGTTGGAAAGGATGCTGCCTTTGATCGCAGTCACCGCTGCTACCGCGCCCCTCTTCGGTCTTCTCGGTACCGTTACGGGGATGATTAAGACTTTTAACCTCATAACCGTCTTTGGCACGGGAGATGCGAGCAACCTGTCCGCCGGTATTTCCGAGGCGCTCGTCACCACTAAGTTTGGACTAATTATAGCCATCCCTGCTCTCATCATGTACGCTCTCCTCAGCCGGAAGGCCAAAGGAGTAATCGGCAGTATGGAAAAAACCGCTATCGGTTTTCTCAATGGATTAAGGAAGTAGTCGAGCGGCTCTCACTTACAGTAGAATTTTCAGATCGCATTGTATTGGTTAATCCGACTTTTTCTACCTGATTCGATTTCGCAGCTATGAGAAACAAGAGTATCATCGAAGGACAATCTGAAATCAGTGAAATCAACATTTCTCCGATGATCGACATGGTATTCATCCTTCTGATCTTCTTTATCGTAACCACCGTATTCGTGGAAGAACCGGGAGTAGATATCGATAAGCCACCCGCCGTGATGGCTCTTGACCTCAAGAAAAATAGTATCCTGATTGCTATTACCAGCACCAACCAGATTGTGTATGGTGGACGTGAGGTTGGTATCGCGGGTATCAGGCCCATTGTTCGCCGTCTTACAACCAAAGACATGATGCCCGTGATTCTGCAGGTCGACGAGGCCGCTGCCGCAGGTCTGGTAGTGCGTGCCATCGATGAGACCAAGTTGGGGGGCGCGGATATCGTCAGTATATCTACCGAATTGTAAAAAGGAATGTCTCTCGCGCAAACAACAGGACTTAGCACAGTCATCCGTAAAGCCGGATTTTCGCTTATCGAAATACTGATAGTCCTGGCAATTATTGCCCTCCTCGCAGGCGTTGTGGTGACGAATTTCACCGGCATTTTTGGAGGCGCTCAGGAATCCACCGCAAAGAGCTTCGTCGAGTCTTCCCTCGATGCCAGCCTCCTGAAATTTCGTATCGACACGGGAAGTTTCCCCACTACCCAGGAAGGCATCCAGGCTCTTCTTACCGCACCCCCAGGCAAGGCTGCCAAGTGGAAGGGCCCCTATATCGACAAACTACCCGAAGATCCATGGGGTAATCCATACCAATACCGCCATCCGGGAACTAAAAACCCCAAGAAATTCGACCTCTTTTCCTACGGGCCCGATGGAGCTCAAAGCGCCGACGACATAGGTAACTGGGATTAAGTTCCGGTCGGCAGGCCCGTCCCCCAGTTTACCGCCGCAACCATAGAGTTCAGAGTTCAGGGCGCCGCAGGACCGTAGGACCACAGGACAAAATAGGGGCCACAGAGGAACACTGAGAAACAAAGAGGTACACAGAGTCGACTTCGCCTCGCTCTGCTTTTCCCAGCTTGCCGGGATTTCCAAAATCCTCCCGTACTATCGTCCGAAGTGATTCTGACCTTCTCTCCCCTCTTTGCGACTTTGCGTCTTCTCGATAGGGCGTAGTGCCGCTTGCCGGCCGAAGACCGTTGCGTGAGAATTTTTCTCTCTTTCCCTTCGTTTCTCCCGGCGCGCCGGGATTCAATTCTCTTCTCCAAGTAAGGACCAAATTCGCAACTTTCTCCGAATTCACCCGTTTATACCTGCTTTAGCGACGCTTTCTACACTCACTTCGACATGAAGAAATTCAGACCGCATCATGCATGGCGCGCCTTCACCCTCATCGAACTTATGTTGGCCATCGCTGTTTTGGCCATCATGAGCAGTATTGTAGTGATCAATGCAAATGCGATTCTGGGAGGATTTGATGATAAGCCGCTACCGGAGATTCTGAAGATCGCTGTCCGCGAAGCCCGCTATGCCGCTGCGAAAAACAAGGAACCTGTCTATCTCTCCTTTGACGCGGAAGAGAGTCGGTTTATTGTGACCGACTCCCGGCACCGCATCGTCCATGCCTTCTCGACCGGCTACGAACCCGAAGATCCCTCAATCGGGATTCATTTTTTCCGATTGCTTCCTTCTACCGGCACCACCTTCTCAAACCGTCTTGGGCCCGACCGGAAACCTGCCCTACGCGTCGCTTTCCATCCCGATCGGTCATCCACCCCCTTCGAGGTACATCTGAAGTATAACCAACAGGAATCAACCCATCGCTATGATCCCTTCTCTGATGCCGAATTCACGGTCAGTCCACTCTAGCCCGCAGCTATTCGCGGTTGCGAAGGCAAATGAGCCCATGGGGTTTACCATTGTCGAGGTAACTATCGCCCTTGCCATCTTCTCCATTGCTGTCGTCATGTTGACGCAGAGCTTTGTGAATACTCTATTGAGCCTGGACTCAATCGAAAGCGAAGCTGCTATTCTATCCGACGTCAGGCTTGTGCGGGCCCAGGCCCTCAAAGTAGCCGATCGCGAGGAGTTCGAGGAGGGCGGTGAGGTAATCACACTCTCATCGGGAAGTGCCATCTGGTACGCAACTATTGAATCCACCACTGTTAGCGATCTCTTCAACGTCCTATTGATTATTGAAATGGAATCCCCTGACAACGGCGAAATCGAGGTGTATGAACAAGAGCTCTTTCTTCTCCGTCCCACCTGGTCAGATCCGGTGGAACGAAGCGAACTCATTGCGGAAAACCGCGATCGTCTGCACTCGAACCGTCTCGCATTCGACTGGCAGTGAATCCTATCTACTCAAAGGAATTCCAGCTGACCTTGATCGTTCACGCCCTTCGAAAGGGCTCTCCCGTATGGCCAATTGCTGTGAAAATTTCAAAGCCTCGTTGAATAAGAAATACATACATCCCGCCCTTTCGAAGGCGATTGAGACATCGGGGTTTACCCCGATGGTTCAAAAAATCGAGAATTGATGAAGAGCAAGGCGCAGACTGGAAATCCGCGCGGGCGCGTAGTAACCTACGTAACCGTGCGGTTTCCAGTCTGGAACACAGCTATTCGCGCTTGTCGATTTTAGCCTTCGAAAGGGCCCTCCCATATGGCCATTTGCTGTGAAAATTTCAAAACCTCGTTGAATAAGAAATACATACTTCCCGCCCTTTCGAAGGCGATTGAGACATCGGGGTTTACCCTCTTAGAAGTACTACTAGCCCTTGCTCTGGGAGGAATTCTCCTGACCTCAGTTTCGATTTACGTAGTCTCCCTGGCGAATATCTGGTTGAATCGGGGAGATGCCGATTTTTTTAATCAACATGTCGATGGTGTCACACTCTTTCTGAGTTCGTCCCTCTCTCAATCGGAAGGTTTTGACGACGAGGGTGCCGATCCGGTGGTCTGGGAGCGCCCACCCGGATACAACGAATTTGAGGATCCACTTCTCACTTTTCGGCTAAGGGAGTCTCCCCCTCTTCTCGCCTGGGATGACATTGTCTTTCCCGGCATCACCGGGCACCTCTATTTCACTGAAGAAGAAGGCCTATTTCTCTTGTGGTATTCAAGGCTCTATGAAGTTGAAGATATCGATGATGTCCGGCGAACCGGCGTGTCTCCTTTTGTAACAAAACTTAGCTATTGCTACTACGACGAGGAGAGCGAACAATGGAGTGTCTACGAAGAACCTCAAGAGGATCAGGACAGCCAATTCATCCTGCCCGACTTTATCAAACTTCAGTTTGAATACGACGATGAGGTTCGGGAGGTTCCAATCTATCTCCCCAAACGTGGCCAGAATGTCCCCATCTACTAACGTGAATATTCCATGTCCATGGGGGTTACGGGGCGATGATTTTCACGCCTCTCGAAAGCGGGATATGCAGGCTCCCGCACGAGGGACAAGACGCTGCGGAGGCATCCTTTTAGGGGTACTGGTCCTTCTTGCACTTGTCGCTTTCGTAATCCTCGAATTCATGGAAGAAGCCACAGCCAAGATCAAATACTACGGGCTCTTCTATAACCGCGACGACCTGCGGATTGAGGCCTATTCCGTCTTGGAGACTACACTCGCGGTCATCGACGAAGTTCGCGAAATCGACCGCGCTTTATATTCGCCCGTGCAGGGCTGGGGTAATCCCTTAGACTACGCACAATTGGAGCTTCCGCCTGATATCAAAGCCAATATCACTATCAGGGACGAAACATCGAAAATCTCCCTGCGGCGAGCGGATATTCTCATACTCAACATCCTCTTCGAAGAACTCGATATTGATTTCTCCGACGCGGAGATTCTGACCGATTCGCTGCTCGACTGGATCGACACGGATGATCTAACGCGGCTCAATGGAGCAGAGAGCGACTATTATGAGAATCTCGATGTACCCCACAAATCGGCGGACGGATTCATCCAGAGTTGGGAGGAACTCAGGCTCATTCGACACTTCGATGTTATTTTTTTCGATGAGTCCGGACTGCCAAACTCAAATTTTTTCAGATTTAAGAGCGCCATTTCGCTCAACCACGATTCACCGGTAAATTTGAATTCGGCAAACAGCCTCGTTCTCGCAGTTATTTCTCGCGTCGAAGGCTACGACACGCAGGTTCTCTACGAATACCTGAACGGAGAAGACGGAGAGCGTGGAACGGGAGATGATCGGCTCATCAGCTCGCGCTCCGACCCCTACTTTCCTGCCGGCGTTCAATCAAGAGGCAGTATGGTTGGCCTTCAATCCCAGGTATTAAAGGTCATTGTCTCCGTGGAAAGGGGCGAAGGGAGTTTTCTCCTTTCAACTATAGTATCGTGGACCGGATCCAATCCAAGCGCCAACGTCGGATCACAGGACGAAGACGCGCCAGTCGGGAGGGAGATTCCCAGGCGTGGCCGTACCGCTCCACAGAAAGATGTGGGCGCCTCCCTCGGCTACCCCTTCGAGATCATCCGCATAACGGAAAATTACAAAATATGACTCATTCACCCATGTCATCCAATTACCGAATAGCTAAAATATGATCGACAGCGGAACGCCAGGAGTGCTATTAATGTCTCGTAACTATAGTCTTATAGCATATTGTGGAAGAGTGTTGCTTCTTCTGAAATCCGTCGCGGCCGGTCGATGGGAATACCGGCGCATGGGAGCCGTAACCAGTTTTTAGGTCAGTAACAAATAAGGCATATCAGCATTTTCAACTTAACACTCATACGTCCTCCGACTCGTTCCTCGAAGTCACGCTCAGCGGGAGCGAAGTGGGAGGCTTTTACGTCCTCCGAATCCCGCTTAGCGGGAGTAGAAGGTCACTCAATTCTTTATGATTAAAGCATTGGAAAAGCTGGAAGAGCGCGTGAAGCAGAAGCTTCCCACACGCACTGTGCTGCTTGTACCAGGGGAGTACTTTTTTTCCAAATCACTCGATCTCCCCGAGGGAATCAATGAGGAGGACATTGCCCGGTTTGCTGAATTCTCTCTCGAGGATCTCTCCCCCTTTCCCATAGCGCAATTAGGTTGGGGGTATCTTCACAAACCCGGTTCCACGAAGATCCTTCTCTATGCGGCGTATCTCGAACGATTGAGAAGGGCAGGCTATGATGACCTCGATAAGTTCCATCACGTTTATCCCAGCTTCATCACCGCCTTAAATCGTTCCGCTACAACACCCACGGCGGTATCTGTCGCCCATGGCACGACTCTCTCCATCGTAACACTCGAGGCCGGCTGTCCGGTACCCAACGGTATACACTCGATTTCTCTCGGTGTGGAAAACGCGGATGGCGAGGCCCTGAAGAGTGGACATGTGGCCCTCATTGATTCCATCGACACTTCACACTATGAAGTGGAAAAGCAAATCTGGCTCACGGAGGAACTGAGAGTCGAGTCAGACGGTTCGATCGACTGTCACGGCAAAGAGGTGCGTTTTGACTCTGAATCGGAACCATACTCGGAATCCCTTAATATAGGCGAATCTCTTCTGTGGGATGCCGACATTCGTTCCGGCGCATTCATCACAAAAGAGCGAAAGGAAGAGGGTCTTACTCAGAAATTATGGAAGGCAACCGTAGTCGCCGGTATCGCCGCCGCCCTCCTCCTCTTCCTGCAGATCGGCTACTTCGCCACGGGTATCTGGATAAAGACTAAAGAGCGCACCGTGGAAAATCAGACCACTGACGTCCTTATGATTGAAGAGAGGGACAATCTGCTCCAGCGAATTGAGCAGTTTGCCCAGCAGGAACTCAAGCTCTTTGAAATGCTCGAGACTATGAATATCGAGCGGCCCAGTGATGTCTATTTTACCAAAGCCCATGCCGATTCTTTTAACGAGCTTCGTATCGAGGGAATCGGATCTAATGTCGAAACCGTTAATCGCTATACCGATCGTCTGAATCAATCTCCCAAGATCGCTTCCGTCCGGACGCGAGTAGCATCTCGCCAGGGGAAGGCCCCTTTCACCCTTACCGTCACCTTCCAGGATGCCGAAATTGAATCCAGTGAAGTCCTCGCAAGAGTGGAGAGCGACCAGTGAAACCCATGTTAAAATGTTGAGAAACCTTCTTAGCGCTATGTCTTTGAGAGAGCGCGCGCTTCTCGCCGCTTTTCTGTGGCTCTGTATCGCCATTTGGGTCGGAACCGCATCGCGGAGTTTTCGTGAGACGAAAGTTGCTTTCACCAAAGTAACCACCGAAATGGAAACTCAGAGTCTGTGGTTGGAGAAAAGGGAAGAGACCGAGACGCGCTTGAACAAGGCACTCGATTTAGTTGATCCCCGAAAGACATATGCCAGCTCTCAGCTCGTTGGAAAACTCGATACCATCGCGCGCGATACGAACATGAATTTTGACATCAATTCGCCCACCACCAAAACTGGTGATATCTTCGATGTGCATACAGTACGTATTCAGTTCAAAAAGGCGGGCTTAGCGGATCTCATTGTTTTTGATGAAAAAGTGAAAAAAGAGTCGCCCTATCTCGGTCTTGAACGCGTGCAGATCATCGCCAATAAGGGCGATCCCCGCTTCCTCGATGCGCAATTCGTTGTTTCTTCTTTTGAACTCAAAGATAAAACGCTCTAGTGCCATGACCCAATTTTCTCGTAGCGAAAGCGGAGACCCTCCCAAGCCTTGGCGTAGGAGGGCACCATTCCTGTCGGCGCTCGCCGGTTTGCTTCTTCTTAGTGTCGGCAACCCCCTCCACGGCCAGTACAACCAGATTCCCGATCCGGAAGTTACTGTCGGTATCATACGAATAAGCGATATGGGGGCCAACGAAGTGCTCGATATGTTGGAACGCTTTACCGGACGTCCCGTCCTTCGTCAGCAAAACCTCCCCGCTGTAAAGATAAACTTCTCCAGCCAGGGCCCAATGAAGAAATGGGAGGCTGTTCTCGCCCTCGAAAGTCTTCTCAGCTTAAACGGAATCGCCATCACCGATCTGGGAGAGAAGTTCCTCAAGGCCGTTCCCGCCGCTGCCATCGGTACCCAGGTTCCCGTTATGATTGAGGAATCCACTCTTGAGGCGACACCCAGCCAAAAGATTTACGCGAAATTTTTCCGTCTCACCTACCTCTCCACTACAGAAGCGGTTCCGCTTCTCCAGCCCCTTCTGACTCAGGGCGCCCCGGTTGAATTCTTTAAATCGAATTCCTTAATGATTACTGACGCTCTCGTAAATCTTCAGCGTGTCGAGCGAATCCTCGAAAGGATCGATCAGCCCCCCGAAGTCGATGTGGAAATCCTCTTTTTCCCCCTCAAACATGTTGCTGCTTCCGAAATAACGAAGCGATTCGAAGGATTGCAGAGCGGAAGTCTGAAAAGATACCTGGAAAACAATACCACTTTCGTAGGTGACGACCGCACCAACCAACTGATCGTTTTTACTCATCCCAGCAATAACCAGATAATCTCCGATTTTATTGAAAAACTGGATGTTGATGTCGCACCGCTTACTCAGACCGAAGTCTTTTTCCTCAAACACGCAGATGCCACGGAAGTCACAAATCTGATCGAACAGGTAATCACCGGTCAACAGCAGGCAAGAGATGAGCGTTCCGCCCAGCGCGGTCAGGGAACTCGCCAGCAGGAAGCGCGCTCTCAGCCTCAGGGCCAAACGCCCCCGCAACCGACGCCCGCCACCTCCACCAGGTCCGAACTGCTCGCCGCTTCGGGGGGCGAGAATCTTCAATTCAGCGATTTTGTAAGAATCGTTGCCGACCCCAGGGGTAACTCCATCGTCGCTTACGGAACCCCCAGCGATCTCGTCTATCTCAAGGAAATCGTCGATAAAATCGACATTCTCCTCGCCCAGGTGCGCATCGAGGTAATTATCGCCGAGGTTACGCTGACAAAAGACCGGCTGCGCGGTATCGATGCCTTCAATGCCGACTTTAACTTATTGAATGCCAGCGAGATAAACTTCGGTATTACCGCTCCGGGCACGAGCCGCGTTCCCTCCGGCTTTTCCTTCTCCGGCTCCGTTAAGGACTTTTCCATCAGTGCCGTGATCGATGCGGCGCGCAGAAGTTCCGAAGTCACCGTCCTTTCCGCGCCTACCATCGTTACCACTCACAATCAGGAAGCAACCATCAACGTCGGCGAATCCCGCCCCGTAATCACCGCCACGCAGTCCGACAGCACTCTGGGAACTTCCATACGTTCCAATGTCCAGTTTCGCGATATCGGGATTGAGCTCAAAGTAAAGCCGCTTATCGGCGCTAACGGTATCGTCCAATTGGAGATCGATCAGAAGGTCGAGAGCGTTGTCAGCTCGGTGACCATCGATGGCAATGATCAGCCCATTATCGGTGTGCGTCAGGCAACCTCCTTTGTAAGTGTGGCGGATGGGCAGCTCATTGTCCTCGGCGGCCTCCAGGAGATTAATGAGACGGAGGGTAAGAGCCGGCTTTGGTTTTTCGGAAGCATACCCGTATTAGGAGGACTCTTCGGTTCAAAGACTGTTGAGGAAACGAAACGGGAACTGCTTATGTTTATCGAACCTCACGTTATTACCCAGACGGCTGACGCGAATCGTGACGCCGAGCGGGAGATCGAGAAACTCCGGACCAAAGAAAAGCTCGAAGATTTTCGGGAATCCGGAACTTTCGGAGAAGACACCCGTGGGAAATCTAAAAGGAAGAAATCTACCTGAAGTACTGGCCGTATCAACAATGAAGCTATTTCCTGAGTCCCTTCCCTCACCCCGTTGGCAGATCTTTCCGCGCTCCGCCTCCATCCTACATCCTTCCGCCTTCATCCGTTATCCTTCATCCTTCATCCTTCTCTTCCTCCTCTCCCTCCCCCTCACCGCCAGCAACCTCGTCGATAACTCTCCCTTTATTCCGGAAGGATTTAATGCCTCCTCAGGCGAAAAGAAGACTCAGTCTAAGCAGCAGAGCGTCGCCACCCGGGATCTAGAATTTCGAGGCGTCTACTCCCTCGGTGGCGAATACCACTTTAACATCTATAACAAAAAAGACCAGATGGGCGAATGGGTGCGCCTCAATGACCCCGGCGCCGAATACAGAGTCTTGAGATTCGACGAAGCCACCACCAGCGTCCAGCTTAACCTGGATGGCGAGACCGAGGAGATCTTCTTAAAAGAGCGTGATAACAAACCGCTACCCGTGCAATTGGCGACAACGGGAAATCCGGGGAATAGAAATGCCCGAAACGTTGCGGGAGGCCGCAATACGGGTAACCGGGCGAGTAACCGTAGATCCGGCCGTCAGCCCGTCGTTCGCCGTCGCGTAATTGTTCCCAACCGTGAAGGCGGTAGCAATAGTAACGCAGCTAGCCGACAAACGCGTTCGCAAAAGACCCGCGTCACTCCCGAGAATGCCGACCAGCTCATTAAGGATCTCACCAACAAAGCCCGAGAAAAAGCCGCCCAGCGAAAGTGACCCTTCCCACATCTTGCATCTCTTATCCATTTTCATAACCTAATCGACGCCACTATCCATTCACTGTTCACTTTCCTCGCATCCCGCATCTGAATGCTATAAAATAGCCAACACCAACCACTGACCACTCCCTCTCTTCGACACTTCTCAATCATCTTCGTTCTCTTCGTTTCCTTCTGTAAATTCTCTTTCTGTTCAACTGTTCAACTCTGCCACTGACCTCTGACTTCTGACCTCCGACTTTTGACATTCGACTTTCGACCTCCGACTTCTTTCTCAAATGGTAACCGATCTCACCAACACCCCCCTTGTCGATCTCGTTGTGAATCTCGACGATGATCAGAGAGCGATGCTCCTGGAGGCGCAACGGCAGGACCGCCTTCCCCTCCTCGCGCAGTTTACCCGCGCCCCCGAAATCGATACCATCAGGAAAATCGGCATGGCCTGTAACCTGGAGGTCCTCGAAGAGTTTGAACTCGTCCCTGATGCCACCGAAAAGATCCCGCTCCGCCTCATTCACGAATACCAATGCCTGCCCTTTCAAAATGGCGCTGATGAGGACCTCAACCTGATCACGCTCTGGCCTCCTGAAGAGGGGATGGATGAGTGGATCTACGCCGTTAGCGGTAAGCGCCCGATCTGGTACCTGGGGCCCGCAAAGGCTGTCACAAATTGCATCACGCAGAACTTTGGAGTCGGTTCCGACAGCCTGGGCGATTCTATTGTCGCCGATACCGACAACACCGGTCGCGATATCGAGGATAGCGAGGATGAAAACGCCGCCCTCATCCGCTTTGTCAATGAAGTCATTCAAAAGGCGGTCGATGACCGTGCCACCGATATTCATTTCGAACCGCTCAAGGAATCCCTCCAGATACGTTACCGTATCGACGGTGAACTGGTCCCTATCCGTCTTCCCGAAAATCTCATTCAGTTCCAGGGCGCGATCATCTCACGCCTCAAGATCATGGCGAAGCTCAATATCTCGGAAAAGCGGCGCCCGCAGGACGGACGCATCGACTATCGTTCCGGTTCCAGCGAGCTCGACATCCGTATTTCCACAATGCCCACTATGTATGGAGAGAGCGTCAGCCTGCGCCTTCTCAATCAGAAAAGTCAGATTCTCGGTTTCCAGGAACTCGGCCTCTTAGAGGAAGACCAGGAAAAGATTAAACGCGTCCTTGATCTGCCCCACGGGATTGTCCTCGTCACCGGTCCGACCGGCTCCGGCAAATCGACTTCGTTGACCGCCTTTATACGCCACATCAATACGCCAGGCAAACGCATTATTACCGTCGAAGACCCGGTCGAGTACGAAGTTCCCGGGGTTAATCAGACCCAGGTGCGCCACGAGATCGGCTACAACTTTGCCGCAGCCTTGCGCCACATCCTGCGCCAGGATCCCGATATCATCATGGTCGGTGAGATCCGTGACCGCGAAACCGCCGACATCGCCATTCATGCCGCTCTCACCGGTCACCTCGTCTTCAGCACCCTCCATACCAACGACGCTCCGGGCGCTCTTACCCGCCTCGTCGATATGGGTATCGAGCCCTTCCTCGTCGCTTCAGCCATTGAGCTCATCATAGCTCAGCGGCTCGTGCGCCGTCTATGCCCATCCTGTATGCAACTCGAAGAGAGTAATCCCGTCTCTTTGCAGCAGTGCCTCCGAGCCCTTGAAGTCGATCCCGTGCCGGAGGAGCTGGCACACTCCATCCACCGCCCGGTCGGATGCGAAAAGTGCCGCAATCTCGGCTTCCGCGGTCGCGTCGGCCTCTTCGAAATTCTCTCCTTGAACGACGATATCCATGAGATGATTATTCAGAAAACTTCTGCCCGGCAAATCCGTCAACGCGCCATTCAGCAGAATATGGTCACCCTTCAGCAGTCCGGCTGGAACCAGGTCAAACTGGGAAGAACCTCCCTTAACGAAATCATGCGCTTCTCCAAGTTCGGTGAAGAAGCATGAAGAAGAATGTCGGATCCCGCTCAGCGGGAGGAGACCCTGAGCCTCGCCTGCGGTGAGCTTGCCCAACCGTCGAAAGGGAATATTGGAGTGATGGAATGAAAAGAAGGGTTTTTGGTTCTTGGTTTCAGGTTTCCAACTCTGGTTCTTTTTATGGACTCCTCACAACCCGAAACCCACAACCAGAACCCAATCTTCTTTCCCCACTTTGACTTCCTCCACTCTGCAACTCTTCAGCTCTTTGACTTTGAGACTCTTCCACTGACCACTGCTGATCCCGCTCAGCGGGACGAAGTCCCGGCTTGCCGGGGTTCACCCCCGATGTTCACACTCCTCTCCCTCACCTTCGTTCTCTTCGTTTCCTTCTGTTCGACTCTTCCAATCTCACTTTCCATGCACCTTGCATCTGCCATCTGAATTTCGTATACTGACCACTGAATTCTGACACCTGAATTCTGATACCTGATCTATCCCATCTCCATTGTCTCCGTTCCCTCCTGTAAAATCCTCTTCTCTTCAACTCTTCATTCTCTCATCTTCGTTCTCTTCGTTCCCTTCTGTAAAACCCTCCTCTTAGATGCCCAGCTTCACCTACAAAGCCATCGACCCCTCGGGCGCGCCGGTCACCGGCGTGATCGAGGCAACCGACCGCAAGCAGGTGGTGCAGCAACTCTTCGCTCAGGACGTAAAACCGGTATCCATATCCCAGAGCGACCAGACCGCTTCCGCCACGGCCGGGGAATCCATTGATTTTTTCAAGAGCGAGAGAAAAGCGAAAGCGGCCGGCCGTTTGACCGGGTTCTATTCCAAGCAGAAACTCGCCCTCAATTTTCTCAGTAAACTGCTCGAACTGCTTCGCAGCGGATTGCCCCTCGGCGATGCCGTAAAGCTCCTCAGTCTGCGACTGAGCGATCCGCGCCAGAAGGAATTGGCCAACAGCCTCTGGAAGAACCTCAGCGAAGGCCGAACCCTCGCCTCCTCCATGGCCGCCCTGCCGGATGTCTTTGCCCTCTCCACCACCCATCTCGTCGAGGCCGGGGAAGCCTCCGGCAACCTCATTCCGGTTCTCGAGCGCGTCGTAGCGCATATGGAAGAGTCCGCCGAACTGCGCACCCGCATCCTCAGCAGCCTCGCCTATCCCGCCTTTATCTGTGTCGTGGCCTTTGGCGTGGTCGCCTTCTTTCTCATCTTTCTCCTCCCCAAGATCGAAAACATGCTTCACACCCTCGGCGGTGAGATGCAGTTCCTGGCTCGTGCGCTCATCGGCGGCTCCGACCTCGCCATTAAACTCGGTCCCTTCCTCATCGTCGGCCTCATCATTATCCTTATCGGTATCCTGCAGTGGCGCAAAACTCCCAAGGGACGCGAATCCACCGACTACTGGCTCCTGCGCATCCCCTTTATCGGAAAAATTTTCCTCTATTCAGAAATCTTCCAGGCCTCCAGTCTCATGGGAACCCTCATGGAGAGCGGCATAAATACCACCGAGACCCTCCGCCTCGCCGAGCGCACCCTTAAAAATACGCAGATGCGTGCCAAGTGCACCATCTGCCGGCGACAGATCCAGGAGGGCGTCTCTCTCGCCTCCGCCTTTAAGCAGACCCACTTCCTGCCCCACATTGCCACCGACATCCTCACCGTCGGCGAAAACACCGGCAACATCGTCAACAGCCTTCGCGAAATCACCAAAATGAACCGCCGCGACCTCACCCAATCCCTCCACATCCTCACTGCCCTCATCTCCTCCGGCGCCCTCATCTTCGCCTTCCTCCTCGTCACCATCATCGCCCTCTCCATCATCTTCTCCGTCTTCCAGATCAGCAATACCTTGGCCGTCTAACGTCGTTCGGACCGACTTACTCAATTGGAAGTTGAGCGTTGGATGTTGGGCGTTGGGCATTCATCCTTCTCCTCGCCAACTCTTCAGTTCAACGTTCAGTGTTCGATGTTCGCTATCCCCTCCACTGTCTACTGTCCACTGTTTACCGCTGAGCTAAGCGAGGACCCGGCCAGCCGGGTTTCACTGGACACTCTCCCATCCGCCATCCCCTACTACGATCCGAATCGAAGCGCGTAGCGGAAAGCGGAAGCTTTTCGCCCTGCCGCTGCCACAGATCTCACTCTCTATCTGATCCGACCCAGACGCCGAGTGCCCAACTGACCGGACACCTCCCTCTCCATCCAGATATCGTTCTCGTAATCGTCCTCGTTCTCGAACTACAGCAATTCCGGGGAACCTCTGCTCTCGCTCTGGGAGGATTATTTCGACCCGATTCCGATTCCCCGCAATGGAACATAGATCTGCCCAACGGCAAATCCGCGGTTTTCCTTGGCTCGGCGCATCCCGCTGAACGGGAGGAGACGACTAGATTCGGTTGATGCCTTCCTCTTTATTCGGTAAACGACCGGTGAACTGCCCTATGGATCGCGGCATGCGCGAGGATCCTGGCAGTGTCCGGGTTCAAGAGGCTGCGAGCGGTTCGCCTGTTCGGGTCGGCTTCCAATTCGCCGGAGCGAGTTCGGCGATCTCGGTGATGTTCATGTCCGGCAATCTTTTGAGGACGTCAGTGAGGTAAGCGGATGGTTCAATTGCGTGCCGCCGGCAACTCTCAATGATCGAGTAAATTACGGCGCTTCTCCAACCGGCCTTGGGGTGGCCGATGAACATCCAGTTTTTCTTTCCCAGGGCGGTCGGCCGGATAGCATTCTCAATGAGGTTATTGTCGATTTCAACCTTGCCATGCTCGAGGTAGCGCTTGAGTGATTCCCACTGGTTCAGAGCATACTCAACGGCTTCACCCATTTTGCTCCGCGGCAAGGCCCGCCGTTTGAGTATAGGCAAGGCTTTGCCCAAGCGTTCCACGATCATCCGACCATGGCTTTTCCGGTAGGCTTCGCGCAAGGCGGGACCGGCCCGCTGTTCGCGCAGATGGCGCTCGTCTCTGTAGAGATTGTGGATCTGCCGCACCACCCAGCCGGCCAGCTTCGGATTCTCATCCATCGCCTCCACAAATTTGCGTCGCAGGTGTGCCCAGCACCCAAACAGGGTAATCCCGTTATGCTCCCGGGCGAAACTGCCATAGGCTGCGTAACCGTCGGTTTGGAGCAACCCTTCGTATCCGTTGAGGAACTGCTCGAGACATTTTACCCCACGGCCTGTGTGCCAGTCGTAGAGCACCTCGCCGCCGGGTCGCCCGTAGACCCACAGGTATCCTTTCCTGCAGCCCTCTTTCTTGCCTGCGTCCGGATCCAGGTAGCGGATGGGCGTTTCGTCCGCCTGGATGTAACCGCCCTCGAACAATTGTAAGCACATGTAGTTGTAGATGGGTTTTAGCCATTGCGCTACCTGGTGGATCCAATCGAGCATGCTCTGGCGCGCCACCCTTACTCCGTAGCGTTCCCGGAAAATCTTCTCCTGCCGATACAACGGCAGGTGATCGACGTATTTGCTCAGTAATATGTGCACCAAAAGCCCCACTCCAGGGATCCCTTTTTCAATCAGCCGCGATGGTAATGGCGCCAGCACGGGAGGTTCCTGGGGCTTTTCGCGAGATACATATTTGCGCCGTATATAGCGCCGCCTGATAAATCGGGCCGGGAGCAAATCTAACTCTTCAGTGACTTCCTCACCGATCAACCGCCACTTTTGCGGTTCAACCTTCACCGCTTCGGGTTCGATTACGATCTCTTCGACTTCCAGGTGCTCGGGCAGACGCTGTCGCCTCGCCCCAGCTCCTTTGCGCGCCTTCGGCTCGGGTGGTGGCTCTGCCGTTTGCTCAGCGGGTTTGTTTTCCTCGGCCTGCTCCAGCCCGGCCAGGAGCAATTCCAGCTGTCCCGGATCGATCCGCTCGCTTTGGTTGCCTCCAAAGTAGCGCTTAATGAGCCAGCCGATCTTCTGACGTAAAAGCCGATTCTCCTCTCGGAGTTGCTCCAGCTCTGTTTGCAAAACCTCGACTTCAGGCATGAAAACAATACTAAACTAACGGTAATAAGAAAAGCAATACTTTTTCAAAAAATCACTTTTTTTGACCTAACGCTGATACCAGGGCCGCATCTTCCCCTCCCTCAGGTCGATCCCGTTCAAGAGCATGCTCAACGCTTCAGGGCGCAATGGAAGCTTCTGATCTTTCAAGTCCACTCCCTGCGGCCAGCTGAACCGACCCTTCTCTAATCGCTTTGCGAAAACCCATAACCCCGTGCCGTCCCAATACAGAATCTTGACCCGGTCCCGGCTGCGATTGCAGAAGACAAAGACCGCTCCGCTCAACGGGTCTTCCTTGAGCTGATTGGCCGCCAGGGCGTAGAGACCATTAAAGCTCTTTCGCAGATCCGTTACTCCCACGGCCAGGAAAACCTTCATCGTTCCCGGTAAGCTCAGCATCCCGATTCCCTCAACGCCTTCACCAGACTCGCCACTTGTTCCACCGCAACACCGCAGTCCACCTCCACCCGTATCGGGTCCCCTAAGACGATCTCGATCCGATCCTCCGTGACCGCGCTGCTCTGCACCGTAACTTCGGCAAACCGCGCCCCCGCCGATTTTACCCCGCTGCTTCTGTGCCCGGCCCGGTCCTTGCGCAGCCATCCCATAAAGGTCATATACTTGATACCGTGCCGCTGGGCAAACGCCCTCTGCGTCTGATTGCTCCGACGGTATGCGCTTATCAGTCGCCTGCGCTCCTGCCGACTTCGTCGAACGATTCGCTTCGACCGTGTCCGCCCTCTCGTTTTTTCTCCCATCCCATAATCATATCACGGTCGGCATCTTTGCGCTACAAGGTCGTTGCCCGGTCGCTTACTTTATTCGAACATGCCACGGCGAAGCTCTGCCGTACTACGTGAGCGATTTTCCTGAGCCGGGATCCAATTCTCTGCGTTCATCTGCGGTTCAATCTTTGAAACCGCTCATTTTGGCTGCGGCCACGCTGGGTAAAATCTTCAAGAGCCAAACTCCGACTTGCCATCGCCCAAGCGAAAGATCCTCCAGATTCCCTTCGCTCCACGGCGCTTTCAGCGAGAGCAGCCGCTATCGGACTTGTTTCAAACTCACCTTCCGATCAATCGCCACCAGCCTCGCTGGTGGGGCTTACCGCAAGATAAAATTACCAGCATGGTATGCCGGCTACTTTTGCATCCAGTAAACATTTCGGATGCTAGACACCGTCTTCAGGATCGGATGGAGCGGAGCGTAATCTTGTCGGAGCGTCCTTTCTTGAGGCGAGCTTCTCCTTCAAAGATCTGGGATTTCCGCTACTTTGAGATCCCAAGAATCGGAACAATCATATTCGTCGA
Organism: Candidatus Moanibacter sp.; assembly: GCA_965215885.1. Lineage (GTDB taxonomy): Bacteria > Verrucomicrobiota > Verrucomicrobiia > Opitutales > UBA2987 > CBDCEW01. Next base: position 2,764 of record CBDCEW010000017.1, on the reverse strand, counting down.
TAAAGCGGCACGCCGGGCTCCGTTTACAAAGAAGGATTTCGGATAACAGAAGTAATCGATTAGCGCCTGCAACATTTCTTCGAGTGCTTTTCCTCCAATCTCGCCTGAGTAATTGTAAATGCACCTGAGGCCACCTTCAAATACCACAATGAGTTCCCGGCTCAGTGACGGCAATTCACCGATGTTCATAGTTTCTTATTCCATTTGGGTCTACAGCAGAATCTGTGGGTGGGTAACGTCGCTTACAAGAGGAAATAGAGTCGGTGAGCACAAGGAGAAGTCAGGGCGCTGCCCTGAATCCCGCTCCTCCACAGCCGGAGGGGCTGGTCGGTGTTTTCTTTGCATATGGGATTGAAAGGTTGAAGCACCGGGCCGTTCCGAGGATGAAAGTAGTACCGAAAATACATCCTGAACACGGAGGACCCAGTGCTCATCAAAACGCTACTGAATCGGTGCTATTGGCTCAAGAGCTTTGTTTACGCAAAGGCGAGTATGGAAATGGTGAAATCGGAGGAGGCGATTGTGGTGCAGATTGAGCCGCGCAAGAATAGTCGGGTGTGCTGTTCGGGGTGTGGCCGGACGGCCAGCGGCTACGACCACATGAGCGAGGCGAGGCATTTTGAATTTGTGCCCTTGTGGGGGATGAAGGTGTATTTTCGTTACCGCATGCGGCGGGTCAATTGCCGGCGGTGCGGGGTGAAGGTCGAAGAGGTGCCCTGGGCCAAGGGCAAGAGTCATCTGAGTTGGCCAATGCAATGGTTTCTGGCCCAGTGGGCGAGGCGCTTGAGCTGGGAAGAGACGGCAAGGGTTTTTCGCACGAACTGGCGCAACGTCTTCGAGTCGGTCGAGGCGATGGTGCGTTGGGGGCTCAAACGGCGCGATATGAGCGGGATTGAGGCGATCGGAGTCGATGAGGTGCAGTATCATCGAGGCCATCACTATCTCACCGTGGTCTACCAGCTTGACGAGGGGCGGCGGCGGCTATTGGGCGTATTCAATAAGCGCAACGTAAAATCGCTCTTGCGTTTTTTCTGGGAATTGGGAGCGCAAAAGAGCAGCCAGATCCTCTACGTCTGCTCGGATCTGTGGAAGCCTTACCTCAAAGTGATCAAGAAAAAGGCACCCCAGGCGCTGCACATCCTCGATCGCTTCCACTTGGTAGCCAACCTGAACAAGGCCCTCAATGAGATTCGTGCTGCGGAAGCCAGGCGATTGCAACGGGACGGCTACATCAACGTGCTGGTCAAAAGCAAATACTGTTTCTTGAAAAATCCGCAAAATCTCACCCCCACCCAACAGATCCGCCTCAAGGAGGTGCTCCAATACGATCTGAAGAGCGTGCGGGCCTATCTACTAAAGGAGAGCTTTCAGCTCTTGTGGCATTATAAAAGTCCCTACTGGGCCCAATGGTATCTGAAAAAATGGTGCACGCGCGCCATGCGTTCGCGCCTCAAACCGATCAAAAGGTTCGTGCGCTCGGTGCGCAAACACGAGCCGCTCATCCTCAACTGGTTTCGGGCCAAAAAGGCCTTTTCCTGCGGCATTGTGGAGGGCTTTAACCGCAATATAAATCTCACTATCAGAAAAGCATACGGCTTTAAGAGCTTCGAAGTGCTTAAGATCGCCCTATTTCATACCATGGGCGACTTGCCTGAACCCGAAATAACCCACAGATTCTGCTGACGAGGCTTAATTATTACTATTCCGTACATCAGGCTACGACCGCAACCAAGCTGGAAGGCATAAGGACAAATGAGGAATTCGTCACTCTCGGCTTGAAGACACAAAAAACGGCCCCTCAAATCCAGGGACCTTTATCCGAAAATTCAAACAACGCTTTTTCTCAGCTTCTTCGCCTCGTGTAAAACAGAAGCCCCACCCCGCCAAGAGCCATCAGCAGGTAGGTGGATGGTGCGGGAATGACAGTCAAATTTGTAATACCAAAAGCTGCTGCATTCGTGCCGGCTCCCAAAAACAATGCATCCACCGTGTGAAACTTTAATGAAACCGTAGCTCCGTCCGCCGGAGCAAACCATGGTGCGCTGCCATCGATCCCATTAGGATCTGTGTAAAATCCATAGTTTTCTCCACCAAACAGAGTCAAACCTCCTCCCGAAGGTGTGAAACCATTTATCCAAAATACACCAAAAGCAACACTGGCTTCAAATCCAGTATCGTAATCACCAAAATTGATCCCGGGAAATGCCAATTGGGCCACTCCTGATATAGCGGTAAATCCAGTCGCTATGACCTGATCGTTATCGTTTTCACCGACAAAGTCGAATACGTTGACCCCACCCGGAATCAAAATCGACTGAATACCGTCACCTCCTGTATCCGCCACCAGAATGATCAGTGCGTCAGCCGGGTTCCCGCCAGGATCCTTTATCTGGTCGAGTTCCAGATTAATTGTAATTGTACCAAAGGCCAGACCGCCGGATAGAACCAACAATAGTAGGCTGCAAATACTCTTTCTCAGTGTCATACCCGAATAAGCTCGAGAATATTCAAGTCAAGCGCTCTCAAAAAATCACGGTACCGGGAATGTCGGCGTAACGTCCCAGATGGATGACTGAACTGAACCGGTGATAGCTTTTCGAACGATAAAACCCCTTCCGGATTCCAACACTTCCACGTTGTCAAATATTGTAAACAGATCGCCCACTTTGCGCCATCCCGGACCTCCCAGTTGGGTTCCCGTATAATAATAATAAGAAGCGGAGGAGGACTTATTTTGCGCCACTTGAGTCGGATCGAAAACCAG
>CBDCEW010000016.1:0-32913 GCA_965215885.1 Candidatus Moanibacter sp. | reverse complement strand
CTTCTCGGAATCTGCCACAATCAAATCGAGATTCTTACTAAACTCTCCTGCATAAGGATTCACAATCGATGCCGCTATCACTATCTTTCGCAACGGATCGCCATCGGCCGGTATCCCGGTCTCATTTACAAGGGTCTCCTCGATCTGCGAATACCATTTTCGGACATGGTATCCGAGAAAATTGCAATCTTTCATAACAAACACTCCGTCCTTTTGACTGGGATCGAAACTATGAAGTTCAGCCGACTTACCGCGTCTCAATTCTTCACTTCAGCCTCCAGCGAGTAACTATTCAGCGCTCTATCTACCAACGAGTTGGCGCCTTCCCAGTCGTAGGTTCTAAAAGAATGCGACCTCGTAACGAACGAGGCTCCCGCGTAGAACATCTCATATTGAGTGTGACGGGAGGCGAATTCGGAACCCGTTGCATCCCAAGCCATTTTGAATAGCTTGACGCGATCCTCAGCGCTCAAAGTGGGTGAACGCTGTGACCGCAACACCAGGTCACCGGTTTCATCGTTCCGGAGATCCTCAATTCCGGACGGGAGCATGATAATAGCGCCCCCGGCCAGCTCCCGCAGCGTTTGGATAATTTTCGGGTAAAGTTGCTGCGTCAGTACCTGTGCCGTGTAAAGAAGGTGTCGATTCGGCAGGTAATAGGGTCCGCGCTGCGTGCCCTCGACTTCCATCCCTCTAACAAACGCTTTCACACTATCGGCTTCAGCCGCCAATTGCCCGAGAGTCTCTCGCACCGACGGGATGTTTGTCGTCCCGATAGCGTCGGCAATCTTTCTCGCTAGACCAACAAGAAAGCGCAGCTTCACTTCAAGCCGAACCTGTGACTGATAATTCTGACTGATGTGCGCAGGTGTCCCATGAAACTGGTTCAAACACATGGCAGCATCCCGATAGACCAGCACCCTGTCCCAGGGCACCTTCACCTCGTCGAAATAGATCACCGCATCATTTTCATCAAAACGGCTGGCCAGGGGATTATCGAATACGGAACCCGCCGTGTATTCATAAGACTTTCGAGAGAGCACCTTCACACCCTTCGCGTTCATAGGAAGAACACAGGAAAACGCGTAATCCTTTTCATCCTCCTTGAGCGGCTGAAGCGAAGCCACCATCACTTCATTCGCCATGATGCTGCTCGTTCCCAGCATCTTCGCCCCTTTGATCGTGATACCTTCGGAATCCTCATCACAAATCTTCGCAATGGCACTATCGTCGTCCTGTTCTGATGGATTCTTCGATCGGTCAACCTGCGGATTGATAATGACATAGGTAAGAAAAAGATCGTTATCCCGGGCGTACCGATAGTAATCGCGCAGCGCGTCGCCACATCTTTGATCGTGTTCCTCAAACACCTCGAGCCCCATATACATCCCCGACAGACTCGAAGCCACGTGGTCGGGCGAACGCCCTAAAAAGCCATAGTGTAGTTCCGCCCAGGAAGAGATGGCCTTACGCCGTTGCACTATCTCTTCGTAAGATGTAGGCAACTGCCAGCACCGGTTGACGCGCTCGCCGGAATCCGGCGACTCGAAAGTCATTGTTTCCAGGTTGTCCGGTTCACACTGGTAGTCGTACATCCGTGCGAACGAATCAACCGAATTGCGAAAGGAAGGATCCGAAGTCACGTCCTCGACTTTCTTGCCGTAAATGTATATCTCCCGACTGTCTCTAAGAGACTCAAGATGCTGCTGACCATCTTTTGGCATAAAGGCTCTCTACCTCGTCAAGATTGATTCACTCCAACATAACGACCTCGAAAAAACACGAGCGGTCTTTCCTCGTCATCCGCTTCAATATCGAGGACATGACCGATGACGATAACGTGGTCGCCACTCTCGAACTCCTCATGATATTTGCACTCGAAGACAGCCAGGTTCGGCTCCAGAATCGGATTGGATCTGACGCTAGAGCGATAATTCACCTCCGCCCATTTATTGTCGTCGGATTCGGCGAATATTCGGGATAGATCACTCTGGTCCTCCCTTAGGATGTTCACCGCAAAACTTTCCAATCCCCTAAACACCTCGAGGCAACGGGAAGATTTCGCCAAGCAGAAAGAAATCAGCGGAGGATCTAACGATACCGACGTAAACGAGTTTATAGTGATGCCAAGGAGCTCGCCGTCCGGACACTGCGCCGAGACCACTGTTACTCCCGTTGGTAACAATCCCATTGCGTCTCGAAAGTCACGCGAGTTGAATGTATTCTCCTTTTCCATCTAACTGTCCGAACCAAACGTACCATCCAATCACTGGGAGTGATGGTGATCGCTTTAGGGAGCCGACCCTTTCAAGACCACTCAAAAATGTCAACGTCTCAGCAAATCCGAAAATTCCATCCATCGAATCGCTTCTTTCCACAAGGCAGATTTGAGTTTAGGAATCTGTCGGATTCAGCATATCGGAATGTCGAAGAGGTTCGGTTTTCAACATCGGAAATGTAGATTCCGGCCAAGTCGTTACAGAAAGATTCCTAATGTCGAAGATCAATATAAGGGCAGCCGTCCTGCACGAGAAATCAAAACCGTTCCTCATCGAGGAACTGGAAATCGAGGAACCTCGCGCCGATGAGATTCTGGTGCGGAACGTGGCCACTGGGATTTGCCACACCGACCTTATCGTGCGCGATCAGCATCTTCCTGTGCCTCTGCCCATCGTTCTTGGTCATGAAGGCGCCGGGATAGTAGAGCAAGTGGGAAACAGGGTCACAAAAGTCCAGCCGGGCGACTCAGTGGTACTTTCCTACAATCATTGCGGTCATTGCAACAACTGCAAACGGGGACATCCCTACTATTGTGAAGGTTTCTTTTCCCTCAACTTTGGCGGTTCTCGCCAGGATGGTTCCTCCCCTTTGAGCAAGGACGGCGATATCATCCACGGAAGTTTCTTTGGACAATCATCGTTCGCCACCCACTCTCTCGTTACCGAGAAAAATGCTGTAAAGGTAGGAAACAACCTTCCCCTTGAATTGCTCGGTCCTTTGGGGTGTGGAATTCAATCCGGAGCGGGAGCGGTACTTAACGCTTTCAAAGCTGATATTGGATCATCCATTGCAGTCTTTGGAACCGGTGCATTGGGATTGAGCGCAATCATAGCCGCACGGGTTGCCGGATGTCGCATCGTGATTGGCGTCGATATCAATTCCGACCGGCTGGACCTGGCTCGCTCGCTCGGAGCTACTCACACAATTAACCCCGATGTCGAAGATGTCCTCGGAAACATTCGAAAGTTCTCGGGCGGAGGAGTCGACTACAGCCTTGAATTCACTGGTCTGCCCAATGTATTTCGTCACGCCATCGAAGCGCTCGCACCTCTCGGCATTTGTGGAATAATGGCGGGAGCTCCACCCGGTACCGACTTCAGTTTCTCTCCCGAAAGCGTTCTGGTGGGTCGTAGGATCATGGGTATCCTGGAGGGTGAGAGCATTCCGGATCTCTTCATCCCACTGCTCATCGATCTTTATGAAAAGGGGCGTTTCCCTTTCGACAAGCTGATTAAGACATACCCATTTGAGGACATCAATCAGGCAGTAGCAGACTCCGAGAAAGGCGTAACCGTCAAACCGGTCCTGAAGTTTTCAGACCCTTGACGAAAGTATCCGCCAGGCCCAAGCTTGCGCTGCTTTAGGACGTGTTGCTCAAAACTTCCGGTTCGCGGTACGATCGCGCTTGTTGGGAACCCTGAGCTCTATCGATGGGCGCGGGATATTCGAGACCGTTTGCCTGAAATGAGCCCAACGATTCCTCCGCAAGCGGAGTACTACAGTATGGGCAAGTGCTTGTCCGGGATGTTCGAAAACCTACGGCCTATTAGAACCGCTCCATTCCTTGGCTTTCGCCATCCGCTGCTGTCCTTTCATCCGTTGCGCCATTGTTCGTTATTCGTCGAAATACGAACAAAGCCTGTCGAATTTAGCAGCAAAAAATGAGGGCGGTGGCGCAACCCGATGCCAAAACATGCGAAGCCTGATCCCGCCGAGCGGGACGAGGAAGAATGACGAAGCAATCCAGGTTTTCGGATGCTTATATCCGTGGATTGCCGCGCTACGCTCGCAATGACGGCCGAGTGGTCGAGCAGATTCACTTGGAACGCTTACATTGAAAGGAAAATCCGACATATTCCTAAGACACTGCACGCCCACGGTATTTTGATTCTCGGAGCATTAGGTGATGATATTGATGGCCTTATGTAAGTTAAAGACGAAATCATCACAGAGTGCGGGAGTGGATTCAGCGCCCATGGAAGACTTGAGGCTGAGAACCAGTTGCCTGCATGCAGCAAGAATTCTGGCTGCGTTATGATTACGGATCATACATCGATCTTCATCGAAGAAGCGATCCTTGGGGTAATGATTTTTATTTTCGATCGACCAATGGTTGCGAATTTTCGAGAGGAACTGTTGAGGGCTCAAATCGGCGGGATCGAGACTGCTTACGTAGTAAGAGCGTTCAGAGGAAGGTTCAGCTTTGTTTGGATAATGGAAGGTGCGTTGCACACAGGCGAACTGGCGGGCATGGGGCAGGCCGGCAGAGGGAGCGCTTAGAGAATGGGTTGCTATTTGACGTATTTCGAGTCGCCCATGGTCATTGTCCACGGTTTGGTGGAGAAAAAGGGGGTGGAGCTGAAGAGATTCTGAGCGTATTGATGCATGTTGGGCTGATTGTCTTTAATTTGAATAACATAGTCAGCACTGAGTTCTTCGACGACGATGTGGGCAGTTTCTTTTTGATTATGCATGGCGTCGAAGGTGAAGGTGGAGCCGTCCAAAATGGGCATCTTTCGCAAGAGAGTCTGGGCGGCGGTGATCTCGTTGGATTTATCGGCGGTAGCGACTTGGGCTAAGGTTTGAGCGCTTTGGTGATCGACTGCGGCCACCAGGTGCAGAGCCTTTGATTCTTCGGTGTTTGTGCCTTTGAGGGTCTTGCCGTCGACGGCAATATCGCGGGGCAAACAGCCGTCTTGTAAGCAGATGAATTCGGTGAGGGTTTTATCGAAGAGCTCGGCCTTTACGTTTTGCAAGACCCGATAGAAGACATCATAGCAAGGGGCCTTATAGCGGCCTGTTTTGGGGTTTTTCCAGGAGCGTAAGGCGCGCAATTGGGCTTGATTGAGATGATGGGCCAGGCGCACGATGCCCTTGAGGGTCTGTTTGCCGCACATCGTGCCGAGCACAATCATGCTCAGGACCGTGGCGAGCCGATATCTAAGGCCCGCTTTACGACGGAAGTCTTCTATCTGATTGAAGCGTTCCCACAGGCTGCTCATCTGTTCCACTTTGAGGCAGACCGCATGGGAGTTATCGGTTTCATTGAGCGCCTGGCTCTGTGCCGCGGGCAATGGCCCTGAAGCGCGCAAAAGCTCAAGGGCATTAGCCTTGAGGGGTTTGACCCAGATCTGCTTGGGACGCTCATGGCGTTGATAGAAATCTTCGCGTTGGCGGCCATATCCCGCGCTCAAGCCCAAGGGCGTCCACCCGCTCGCTTCGTAGCAAGTGCCCCGGTGAATCTGTGGGTCCACGAACGTTTCCGCTACTAAGGGACGATAGCCAAAAGCCTCCTGCCAGTGATCGGCTAAGACTCTCAGGCACATACCCAACGTCTTGGAGGCCAAATTTGCAAGATCCACCCCGGGCAAAATCAGAAAACGCCGGTTCTGTACTACCAGTTTCAATCGTGCATGCCGTTGCGCCCCGTCCCACCCGATCCATTCGTCTCGATCCTTCAGCCGGTAGGATGCGGCCCCACACAAGAGCAGGCCCATCCATTGCCCGTCGATCTGCGCCACATAGCGCAGGGTCTCTCCTGCGCTGCCCGCACTGTGTAAATAATGATGTTGTTTCAATAGATCATTGAATCGCTCCTGCTCTTCGGGCAGGACCAGACGCAGAGTTAAACGATCTATCGAAGGATTCAGTTGGTAAGATTTTTTGTCTTTCATCCCATCTTAACATGACTGATTCCCTCGGGTTTGTTTAGCTCTTTTTTTATCTTCTTGCTTATCAGCTAGTTGCTTCCTGGAATCCTTTTACCCTGACTGCACGCCACCTTCCGACGCTTGCCTGTTGACTCATTTACAGCGTTGAGTCTACTCTTGACCGGAACCTTTTCGAACAGGCTCTAGTTACGCCGCATCTCGCATCAACAGAAAGTAGATCGGGCATACATGGTTTCAGACGAAACAGCATTTCACCCATCCCCATTCGATACTTATTTTGAAGATCCCGTCCTGACGAACGAGTGGCTCGTCGTCTGCAGGTCCTCGGAATTAGCGGAAGGCAATGTAAAGGAAGCTATGGTGATGGGTGAGCCTCTCGTCCTTTGGCGGGCAGGGGGCGTGGCCCACGCATGGCGCGATCTTTGTATTCACCGCGGCTCCAGACTCTCTCTTGGAAAAGTCAGGGACAACTGCCTCGTATGTCCCTACCATGCCTGGACGTACAATGAAGAGGGCCGCTGCGTTCGGGTACCGGCTCATCCCGATATCGAAATACCTGCCAAAGCGCGCACTACCACCTACCAATGTAGGGAGCACGTCGGTCATATCTGGGTCTGTCTGGGCGAGCCCAACAATGATCCCCCGCCCTGTATCTGGTACGATGATGAGAGTTTTAGAAAGATTCCTGCCGGTCCTTATGCCTTCGAAGCGGTCGGCCCAAGAGCCGTGGAAAACTTTCTCGACGTTGCCCATCTCTGCATGGTTCACGACGGTCTGCTTGGCGTCTCCGACAAGCCCGAAATCGAAAAATACGAAGTGAGTCGAACAGAGGAGGGTCTCTTTGCTCCCGCTATAAAACTCTACCAGCCGTCATTTCAGGGGACTGGAGAGGGCCAATACGTCTACTATGATTACCACATATTTCGTCCTCTCACCGTCCAGGTAAGAAATAACAACATGGGCGAAGAAGCGCCCAATTTCTCCGTCTGGTTCAGCGTCTGTCCGGTGAACCGGCACAGCTGCGTGGGCTGGATATGGCTCGTGACCAATATCCCGGGAGCTCCCGACGAGCTTTTTGTCGAGCGCGAAGATGAGATACTCTCCCAGGATATCAGATTAGTGAATTCGCAACATCCCGAGTGCCTGCCCCTCGATCTCAGGGAGGAACTCCACCTCATGTCCGACCGAACAGCAATCGAGTACCGCAAGTGGATTCGCGAACTGGGTCTCGAATACGGAACCGCATAAAATCGAGATAAAAGAGGGGTCACAGAGCAACACCGAGAACCACAAAGGCACACGGAGAACGCAAAAGAAAGCGACCCCAGATTGCTTAGCGCAGTAGAGACGCAATCCCGCTGAGCTAGGCTTCTCGGTGTTTCTCTGTGGCCAATTAAGGCCATTTTTTCACCACTTGTTGCTAATCCGATTCCAGAGCATATCTTCGCAATTCGCATCGAAGAGACGGCTTAAGACTCCGATTTCCGACAGATTCCTAAGATGAAACGCACAAGCCTTAAGAACGCCCCAATTATCACGATGGATCCCGACCGCCGGGTCCTCACCAATCACGTCCTCATCGTTGAAGGTGATTCCATCAAAGAAATCGTCCCTTCCAGCAAATGGGCGCCTTCACCGGAGGAAGACGTGATCGATCTGCGCGGCCGTTACATCCTTCCCGGTCTGATCAACTCTCACGTTCACGTGGTGCAACAGTTGGCTCGCGGTCTGAGTGACGATGTCGACATACTCACCTGGCTGCACGACAGAATCTGGCCTTACGAAAGTAACCTGCACCCTGAAGACAGTTACATCAATACCCTCATGACGGGCGTCGAGCAGATTCGCAATGGCGTCACGACCATGTGCGACGCCGGTATGCACCACCCCGAAGCAACCGTCCGGGGAATCAGTGAACTCGGTATGCGCTCCCAACTCTGTTACTCGATCATGGATTGCGGTGACGGTCTTCCCGAAGCCTGGCAGCTCACGCCCGACCAATGCATCAGCATTCAGGAAGCGGCCCACCAGCGGTTTAACGGCGCCGCGGAGGGTCGTGTACAGTGGTTTCTGGGATTGCGCACCCTCATGAACAATTCGGATGAACTCGTGGAAAAGACGGTCGCCTCAGCCGAAAAACTCGATACCTGGGTGCATATGCACGTCGCGGAAGGCCCCGCCGAGCATGAGATCATAACGGCTTCCCGAGGAACAACGACCGTTCGGCATCTTCATCGGCTCGGATTGCTGGGCCCGAGGTTTCTCGCCGTCCACTGCCAGGGACTCGACGAAGAGGAGATGGACCTCTTCGTGGAAAACGACGTGAAGGTCTCCCACAATCCTGCCGCCGCCTTACGCGTCATGGGGCTTTCACCAATCGTAGAAATGGTGGATAAAGGCATCACCGTTTCTATCGCCACCGATGGCGCACCTTCCAACTGCCGAAACAGCCTCATCGATGAGATCTTCCTCGCCGCTGTTCTGCAGAAGGGACGAAAACAGGACTCGCGCGTCATGCCGGCTGAGAAGATTCTCGAAATGATCACGATCGACGCCGCTCGCTGCGTTGGCCTCGAAAAGGAAATCGGCAGCATTGAAACAGGAAAAATGGCCGATCTGTGTGTCATCAATCCCCTTTCGCCTGAAATGCAGCCCATGCACGATCCAATTTCGAATATGGTTTTCAGCATGAAGCCTCACAATATCGAGAGCACCATGTGCAACGGCGTATGGCTCATGCGGGATCGTAATCTCACTCAGATCGATTTGGACGCGCTTCTTGAGGAGGCCGCCCGTCGCGCCGCAGAGATTCGCGAGCGCGCTGGAATCAAACTGCCGAAACGTTTTAACTGGGTCTAGTCCCGGCAGGCCGGGATCGGACTTTATGCCTCTTTCGAAAGAGTTACTCGGTTTCATTTCGATCCCGGCCAGCCGGGACTAGAAAGGAATCTGTCGGTCTCATTTGGGTCGGAATTTCGATCCGTCACTCCCGGCGTGCCGGGATCAGGAATTATGAGTCCGACAGATTCCTAGGTTTACGTTTGCATCTATATGGAGTCAGTGATTAGCGTAAATCAGATCCACTGTAACAGGAACCGATTGTAGTTATTATTTGGAGCGATTGCTTATGGACTTAAAGTTCTTGCGAGTTTATTTCATCTTTGGGGTCAACCTGCCGTCCGAAACCTCACAAGAAGGATGATTTACCGGAGAAGTGGTTGTTTCAGAGTCCTGGACCACGTTCTTGCGAACGCGGCTACGAATATCAACGCCTTACGAAACTTTGTAGCCGCGTTCGCAAGAACGTGGGCAATTTTCAGCGGAATCCACTGATAAGGCTTGCCCCCTTCCCGAATACATCGAACTAAAGGAGTAAACATCACACTAAACACGTACCGTTTGAAATCAACACAACCATGAACAGGGAAGTATTAATCGCCGCGAAGTCCGAAGGGAAAGCCGATCTTATCGTTGAAAACGGCCGGATCGTAAACGTGAACACACGAGAGATTTACGAGGGTGGCGTGGCCTGCTTCGGAAAACATATCATCGCCGTCGGCGATGTCGACTACACGCGGGGCGAACAGACAAATACGATCGACGCTGAGGGAAAATTCATCGTGCCCGGGTTTATCGAGGGTCACATTCATCCGGAGAGCAGCAACCTCAGCCCGCGAAGGTTTGCCCAGGTCGTGCTCGTCCACGGCACAACCAGCACCTTCTCCGATTTTCACGAAATCGCCATCGTGCGAGGGCTCGACGGTGTCCTGGCTGCGCTCGACGAAGTCAAGGACACCTACCTGAATTTCTTCTGGATCGTGCCTTCGCACGTACCCTTTTCACCCGACCTCGAGACGAGCGGGGGCTATTTTAATGCCGAGATTATCGTTCCGGCTCTCGCTCGCGAGGAGGCCTGGGGGCTCTCCGAAGTCGTCTCCAACTACGTCCTCGAACAGCACCCGGATCTCATGAAGTCGATCGCCGCCGCCAATAAGATTCGCAAATCCCAGGTTGGGCACGGCCCCATGACAAAAGGGACCGACTGGAACGCTTTTGCATCTGTTGGAATCGCAAACGATCATGAAGCGATCGACGAGGAAGATGTCCTATTACGTGCCCGAAACGGCATCTATACGCACCTTCGTCACAGTCTCATATGTCCTACCCTGCCGGACCTTCTCAAAACTGTTGAGAAATACAATCTGGACCGGCGTATGTTCAGTCTTGTCACTGACGATACCAATGTGATCGTGCTCACGGAAGAAGGCCACATCGACTATCTCGCCCGAATGGCGATGAGGAATGGAGTGGATTTCATCACCGCGATGCAGATGGTGACGATTAACCCTGCTCAATCCTACCACGCCGAACGCCTCGTAGGGAATCTGGCGCCCGGCCGTCTCGCCGACATCCTCATCCTCTCCGACGACAGCCCCGATTTCCAGGTCGATAAAACGATCGCGAAAGGGGAATTGGTCGCGGAAAACGGCCGCTATTTGAAGGAAATCCACGACGAAGAGCACGATCCCATCATGTTCAACACCTTCAACATCAAAGGTGAAATTACCGGTCCGGATCTCACGATTTCATCGAACAATGGCGCCGTTCGTGCAAAGGTCCACGTCATGAAATGCCTCAGGCTCACGCCTTATGTCACCGAGGGTATGGAAGCTACGCTGAGCGTTAAGGACGGCGCAATCCAGTGCGATATCGATCAGGATATTTTGCACATTGCAGTCGTCGAACGCCACCAGGCGACTGGCAACATAGGGAAAGGGTTTGTCGGAGGATTTGGTATGAAGACCGGAGCCCTCGCATCCAGCATGGCACATGACAACCACAATATCGCGGTGGTCGGGTCAGATCCGGATGATATGGCGGTGGCCGTTAAGCGCGTCGCCGAGATGGATGGCGGCGTATGTGTGGTAGAAGACGGTGAATCGATTGAAGAGATCGCGATGCCACTGTTCGGTCTCTTGAGCGATCTCGACCCATGGGAACTGGCGGGCAAAAAGAAAAGGCTACTTCAGGCCTGTACCGATCGGGGTTGTACCCTCTCCGAAGCCCATCTCTTTCTCTCTTTCCTCACTCTGGTCCCCATTCCTGCCTACAAAATTACGGACAAAGGCTATGTCGATGCTATCAAATGGGAGATCATGGATCCCGTGCTTGCTTGGGAGTAGGAATCATTTCTTAATGGAGGAATCCTGATTCGCACTAACTTATGGCAAAAATCGCTCGCAAGCGAGCTTCCTACGACGAACGTAAGTCTTTGTAGGAAGGCCGCTTGCGGCCGAATCTGGAATTTAGCGATCGACAAGGTTCGGGACCCGTCGCCGCTGCGCTTTGCCGAGGCATGCAAGGTTACCAGGGAAATCGGAGTTTCATTCTCAATTCGATCAAAAATGTCCTCACTGTTAAGGGGTTCGTCACGGTCACCCCGGCAAGCCGGGGCTCCGAACTCAGCGGAGCAAACCTCGTCCCGAACCTTGTCGATTAGATTCGGCGAAGGTACCTTTGGTATAGAAGCATCCTGTTGATCCTGTAAATCTCCTCCAGAAAAAATAGCATATGAACCACGAAGTCCTGGAAGCCGCCCGCTCTAAAGGCAAAGCCGACCTCGTCGTCAGGAACGGTCGCTTTGTCAACGTCAACACGCGCGAAATTTACGATGGCGGAGTCGCCTGCCTTGGCGAAACCGTGATCGCCATCGGCGATGTCGATTACACCGTCGGAGAGCAAACCAGGGTAATCGACGCGGAGGGCCAGCTCATAGTCCCCGGATTTCTCGAAGGGCACATCCATCCGGAAAGCAGCAGCCTCAGCGTAACGCGATTTTCAGAGGTAGTTCTTACTCACGGCACCACCAGTGTCTTCACCGATTTTCATGAGATTGGAATTGTCCGCGGCATGGACGGCATCAATGCCGCCCTCGACGAGGGCAAGGAAACCTACGTTCGCTGGTGGTGGTGCGTGCCCTCCCACATCCCCTTTAACCCGGGCCTCGAATCGAGCGGCGCATATTTCGGTTCGGAGACAATCGTCCCGGCGATGGATCGCGACGAGGCGGTTGGCCTCTGTGAAGTTGTCTCACTTTACATATCCCAGGAACACGAAGATCTGCTCACTTCCGTAGCGGGCGCAAATGAGAAACGAAAATCGATGGTGGGGCACGGCCCTGTAACTTACGGTCCGGACTGGAACGGGTTTGCCTCAATCGGCATAGCAAACGATCACGAATCCATTAACGAAAAGGACGTCCTCCTTCGCGCAAGGGCGGGAATATACACCCATCTGCGCCACAGCCTCGTCTGCCCAACAATGGAGATTCTCATCAAGACAGTGCTCGACCATAAAATCGACACGCGCTTGATCTGCCTCGTAACCGATGACACCAACGCCATCTCTCTCGTGAACGACGGTAACATGGATTACCTCGCCCGCGAAGCCATGAAATGTGGCGTCGATTTCATGACTGCGATGCAGATGGTAACGATCAATACCGCCCATTCATTCCACATGGAGCGCAAGATCGGAAATTTGGCACCGGGCCGGTTCGCCGACATCCTACTCCTATCCGACGACACCGAGAACTTTCGGGTCACGAAAACGATCTCAAAAGGTAGAGTCGTAGCGGAAGACGGTAAGTATCTCGAACCGAAGGAGACGATCGAACACCCGGATGTCGCCTACAACACTTTCAATATCAGAGACAGAATTGATGGCGAGATTCTCGGCGTTCCAGCCAGGGAAGGCGCCACAAAGGCGCGCGTCCACGTCATGAAAACACTCCCGTGGATCCCGTATACGGAGGGATTCGAAGCGACCCTCCCGGTTACCAATAGGCATATCGGGTGCGACACCACACAAGATATCCTCCATATTGCTGTTGTCGAACGCCACCACGCAATCGGAAATATCGGCCGGGGCTTCCTCGGCGGTTTTGGAATGAACCGCGGGGCAGTTGCCTCAAGCATGGGGCATGACAGCCACAACATTGTCGTGATGGGTCCGAATCTCGACGACATGGCACTCGCCGTAAACCGCGTTGCGGAAATCGACGGCGGTCTCTGTCTGGTCGAAGACGGTAAAGTAATTCAGGAAATCCAGATGAACCAATACGGCCTTCTCACGGATCTCGATGCTTGGGCGCTGGCCGAAGAAAAGCAGAAGTTCCTCGATCATTGCGCCGAACGCGGTTCCCAGGTCACGGAAGTTCACCTCTTCCTCAGCTTTATGACGATCGTTTGCATTCCCGAAGTGCGACTCTCCGATAAAGGCTATATCGACGGCGCCAAGCTCGAACTCAAGGAGAATATCCTCGGGTGGGAGTAGACCGAATCAGCCAGGAATTTCGGGATTTCGAATACGATCGCTGGCAAAAGGCCGCCGATAGCTATCACCAGTATTGGACGGACCTGACCTGTCAGGCAATCGAACCGCTTCTGAATGCAGTCCAGGCCGGAGAGGGCACTCGCCTTCTGGACGTGGCAACCGGCCCCGGTTATGTTGTTGGAGCTGCCCTCAAGCGCGGATCTGAAACCATCGGAGTCGATTTCTCAGAGGAGATGCTCGCCAAAGCGCGCAGTCTCTTGCCAACAGCTTCATTCGTTTGCGGCGAATCGGACGATTTACCGTTCGAAGACGGATCCTTTGATGCCTTAGCCATTAACTTCGGAATGTTGCACTTCGGCGATCCTGACCGAGCCCTCTCAGAGGCCCACAGGGTCTTGCGACACGGCGGGCGCATCGGTTTTACGGTCTGGGCTCCCCCTTCCGACACTAAGACATATGGAATCGTCTATGGCGCCATCGAAACTCATGGAACACTCGATGTTCCCCTCCCCCCGGGTCCGCCATTCTTCCAATACAGCGATTCCAAAATTTCCAAGAACGCCCTGCGAAAGGCCGGCTTTATAGATCCTGAGATCCAACGCATCGATCAGACCTGGACACTCCCTTCCTCTAAAGCATTTATTGAAGCTTTCTCCCGCGGTTCCGCAAGAACCGGGCCCACCCTTCACGCTCAAAATCCGGAGGCACTAAAATCCATCTACGACGCGATCAAAGAGGCCCTCCTGCCCTACTTCAAAAATAGCGTCCTCCATCTCCCCATGCCCGCCATCCTCGCCTCCGCCTTCAAACCGTAACCGGAAATTCTTGTAAGATTTCCTAGTCTTGCTCGAACGGCACTAAGATCAGAACTCGCTATCATGCGGGTTGGCGGGCAGGGGGCAATCGCAGATACAATTCCCGGCTTTTAAGAGCTAAAGAAAACGGTAGGCTTCATCTTCGAACCATCAAATTCGAAGAAAAATGGAGAAACCTACCGTCAAAGAAGAGACCTTCTTACAGTGCATCCTTGGAGTGGACAAGGGTAATCCCTCGATCACGGTCTATCGGGATCTGAGCGAAGGCAAACTGCACGTCTATTACGGGCATGAGCTTTTTGAAGTCGTAGAGGACGATCGGGAGCAAGTTGAATTCAAGCTATTGGTGGGGCGCCTCTACAATGCGGGGTTGAAGAAAGGGCGCTTAGAGAAGCAATTTGAGGTTGACCCCAAAACGATGAAGCGGTGGGGGGAGGCGCTTCAAAGCGGAGATGCCGAGACCTTAGCGCGAGTGCTGGCGGGACGCAGCGCTCATCGCAAATTGACGAGGGAAATCCGGAGTTTTGTGCGGGTGCGCTTCGGGCAGATCTATGGGGAGAGTCGGTATGGCTACAGCAAGAAGATACGGGGGGAGATCGAGGAGGTGTTCGGAGTTAACCTCAGTGGGGAAACTTTGCGCCCTGTCTTTAAGGAGCTTAAAGAGGCCCGGGCAAAGGAGGCCGAAGCCGAGAGGGCGCAAAATCGGGAGACTCCCTGGGATTGCCCGGAGGACTCGGGGAGGGACGAACAGGAGCAAGAAGCAGAAAATAGCCCCGAAAGCGAAGGGGACAATCGCAAGGAGTCTCCCGATTTTTCGAGGGAGAGCTCCGAAGCGGTGCAATGGTATCGGCACCTGGGAGTACTTCTGTTCAGTGCCGCGCTCAGAGAAGTCGCTCAGATTGATCGCGAAGAGGGCTGGCTTTTGAAACAATGGGTGGCTTGCGGGTTGTTGGCCGCGGTCAATATCGAGCAGAGCAAACTGCTCGATCTCGAAGACCTGCAAAAACTCATCGGGCGAGTCCTGTATACCCCCTATCTGCAACGCCAAAGCCTTAGCGCCCTGGCCGATGAAGGGCTTTTAAGAGAGATCCTCAGAGTGAACGCGAGGGGCCTGAATGCTTCGGATGAAGAGAGCTTTTATTATGATCCGCACACCAAACATTACACCGGAATGAGCAAGGTGCTGGCGGGATGGTGTCCGGGTATCCGTCTGGCCGACAAAGCGCTCCACAGCGATTTTATTCATACCCTCAAGGGCTATCCGGTCTATTTTGCGAGCACTGACAACTATGAGGATATAAGGGAACGGTTTATCCCCAACTGCGAAGCGATGCTCGAGCTGGTGCAGTTGCCGGCTGATAAGAAGGTGAGCATTTACGTGGACCGGGCGATCGCCGCGGAGTGGTTTTACGAAGCCATCGTGGAGCACCCTCAACTCGAAATCATTACCTGGGAAAAAGGTTACAAGGCCAGCGCCCAGCCCCTCCAACGGATCGACGGGCAGTTGCGCCTGCAGCGCGCGCGCAACCATGCCGAAGATCTCCAGGAGTATCATCTTCGCTATCAGCGGGGCCCCTGGAAGAAAAATCCTCAACTGGTGCAGTGGATCGTGGAGGCGACCAATCCAAAAAATCGAACCATTACCGTGAGCATCCTGGCGACCGATCAGCAGGCCCGAAATGAAGAGGTAATCAAAGGGATGTTCAGTCGCTGGATTCAGGAGAATGACTTCAAATACCTCGATAAGCACTTTGGGATTAATCAGATCACCTCTTATCGCACCGTCCACTACAAGCGATTAGCCCAACACCTTGAGGACAAGCAGGAGAAAAGCGGTGCCGCCAAAGCCCTCCTGAAGCAAAAACAGCAATGCACCGAAGAATTGAAAAGACTGCTCCTGGCCGAGCATGCCCACCCGGGCAAAAGCGCCTCAAGGGGCGAAAAGATCCGTCGACTCGATCAGGCCCTCAAAGCCCTCCAACTCGAACTGGAGCAAATCGACACCGAATGCTCGAGGCTGCAGCGCCTCATTGATGAAAACTATGTCCGCCTGGACACCGCTAACAAGTCCCTCATGGATGCCTTGAAAATCTTCGCCCGTAACAGCTTCTACAAGCAGCTCGAACCCTTTAAAGCTCGCTACAACAACTATCGTGACGACCACGATCTGTTTCGCAATTTGACTCACAGTGACGGCGTTCTTATAGAGAGGGGCTGTGCGGTCGAAGCGCATTTATTCCCCACCGCAACTTATCCCCCTCGGGTGCAGGCGGTGGTGCTTGAGTATCTGCAAACTCTCAATCAGAAGCCCTTACTGATGCCCGACGGTTCAGGCCGAAGAATTATCTTCCGACTGGGCAAAAAATCGGGATTTAAACTTGCGATTGCATAGTGCCTTTAGAGGGGCAATATAGTGAGGTCTGAAGATAAGCGTTCCCATTATTTCTAATTTTCAAGAAATAAAAATAATAATCGATTCTCATTTAGTAGTAGACCACTCCACCTCGCTCTCACTGAGCAGGAGCAAGCCTCAGTGATAGTCAGACCAACATCGCCCTACCACACCCGAGTGGATTACTCGGGCTTCCCACTGGCGGAGGGAATCATCTCACCTCGATACTCATTTTCCAAGTTCCACTCCTTGGAGGGGCAAGGGTGGGTTCTTTCCAAGCCAGTTTACATGCCAAATCTTCGCTCTGCCTCCCAGCAGGTTTCGCCTTCATCCTGTTCTTCACGCCCACCTTATTCATCTTTCCGCCTTCATTATTCTCGTCCCTCTAACTCCGTTGGGCATCGCGAGATATCTAGAAATTCCCGTTCGACCGCGAATTTCTTCTCCGTCGCATTGCGCTCTACGGCTCAGTGGCGCGAGGTGAGGCGCGCGAGCAGAGTGACATTGACATCGTAGTGGACGTGGAGCCGAAGATTGGTATTGGTTTTGTCACGCTAGCGGAGCGGTTTGAATCTTTGCTGGGGCACAAGGTCGACCTCGTCTCCCGCCGCGGTATCAAACCGTTGCTGTGGAAGCGGATTGAGCCGGACCTGATCGATGTCTAAACGCATCGTCTACAACTACGCCGGGATTGACTTGGAGATCATCTGGGAGGTCGAAATCGTAATCGTAGTCGATGGTCGAACAAAGAGCATTCGCAAGAGCTACCGCTCGAAGACAGCCCGTCGAATGAGACCGATGGTCTCCCGGATGCTCTTATCCAGGCACCCGAGGAACTCGAATCCCTTTGATACAAATCGTTCATGGGAGACTTCAAAGGATAGCTGATTCATCAACTTCGAATCAACATACTCGATCTGAATATCGGGTAGGTGTCTTCGAATACTCCGGAGAATATCATCGACGGTTTTATTGAACGTGAGGACGTTATAAACAGAGCAATCAAACATCTCATTCTCGATAATAAAGACGAGAGACCGGATTGCATCATTCAGATCCAGATAGGGACGTACTTGATGGAGGGCGGTTCGCCACACTGTAAGGGGCTGCTTCAAAGCGGATTGCCAACAGAACCGGTTTACGGCGGTGTGAAAACGCATACCCGGGGATACGCCGAAGATGGTACCAAACCGGCACGTGACAAAGCGTAATCCATTCGTTTCGCCCATCTCGTGCAAAAGCTTCTCTCCTTCCAGTTTTGATTGGGCGTAGGGACTTTGAGGCTTCAATTCGGATGGTTGGCAGTCTTCGTCTACCCTCTCTTCCTGCGTGCCGTAAACACTGGTGGTGGAAGGATAAATCAGCGGTGTGCCGGTTTGCGCGCACGCTTCGGCGACCCTGCGAGTCCCTTCGACATTCTCTCCTAATACTTTTTCGCCCCTCGAAAGGCTCGACTCGGCGTCGGTTATCGCAGCCAGATGAATCACGACGTCCGCCTCTTCCACAAAAGGAACGAGATCAACAGTCAGGACATCTGCTTCCCGAAAGTGATAGTGGCCTTCCTCAGGCAGACCGAATAACGCCGAATACCGCTGAGTCGAAAGATTGTCCATCATGGCGACCTCGACATCCGCAATCGACTTCGGCAACTCCCTTATGAGCTTCGATCCGATGTGGCCCAACGCACCTGTGACAAGAATCCTCACGAGACCTCCTGAGCCCGCTTTATGTGGCCGGAAAGCTCCGCTGTAGGGCAAAACTTTCCGGCCACAAAAAGCGGGCTACCAAACAATTGTGTCATCTAGCCCGATCCAGAAAAGCCTTAGTCTTGTATAGGCCAGAGACAAAATCGAAACGCGGTCTCCAGGTTACCACTTTCCGCAGTCTGTCGGAGGAGATCGTTACATTGTTGACTTCTAATCTTCGACGCTCTTCCGGCCAATCGACTTCGCGAACCCTACCCTTCGGAAAAACCGATACAATCTTCTCAGCGACCTCACGAACCGTCAGATGCTCATCTCCGGCGGCGAAATGAACCGCGCCCACGAGCCGCGATTCGGCTGCGGAAATCCAGAGAATATCGACCGCATCCTCCACATACATGACATTGCGACGCTGGCCGCCATCTCCGAACACGGGAATCTCCTCTCCTGCGCGGGCGAGGCCGATAAAGTAATTGATGAATCCGAATTCCGGACTCTCCTTACCAAAGGGCCCGTAAAGATTGGCAAAGCGCAGACAAACCGTATTGAGACCGTGCGCGCTGTGGTAAATGCCATAATACTTTTCTGCAACGCTCTTGTTTGCGGAATAAATGTCCAGGGGGCGTTCAGGGTGATCTTCCGTAACAACGGGGTGACACGCTTTTCCAATGACCGTGCTGCTCGATGGGTATACGATTGTGGCGCCGGGATTGTGCCTTCTAACGACTTCCAGAAGGCCGAGATTTCCCAAGCAGTTAATCTCGGCATCGAGCAAGGGATTCTTCAGTGAATAGGTATGCGAACTTTGGGCGGCACAATTAAAGATTACATCCCGGTCTTTTACCAGCTTCTCCAACAGAGAATGGTCCCGCAGGTCGCCCTCGACGAGTTCAATCTTGTCAAGAACATCATTCAGATGTTCCCGCTTACTTTGAAATATCGGATCGAGGGAATCCAATACCGTAAGGTGGATCCCGGACTCCTCAAGACAACGGCGGACGAGGTTGATACCAACAAATCCGGCGCCACCAATGATTAACACATTCACAACAGACAATCCAATGTCCGGTCAATTCCTTCGCCGAGAGACACGGAGGAAGTCCAGCCCGTCGCCTCATAGAATTTACTGGAGTCGACGACAAAGCTTCGCTTCTCAACGGGATGTAAGGGGGAAGGAGGATCGACATGCATCACCGAAACTTCGCGACCAATCTTCATTTTGGCTTTTTCCGCTACCATTTTAAACGCGTCCACAATAGAATATGCCCTCCCCGTACCAGTTACAAAATGCTGACCTGAGAATGCGGTAATATTGCGTGCCGCGAGCAAAAATGCCCTCACTGCATCTTCGATGTAGAGGTAGTCGCGAAGGTATTTGCCGTTTCCATAGACTGTGAGCGCCTCCCCCGCAATCGCGCGCTTCATCATTCGGTTGAGTATCCCCCGATCCGCCGAACTGCTCTCCGGTCCGGGGCCATATATGTTAGGCAAACGCAAAGTAACTCCCGACACAACGCCCTGACGAGAGTAAAAACTGAGATACTTCTCCGCCATCAGTTTATGAAGCTCGTAGACACTTACCGGATCGTCGGGAAGACTTTCGTCTACCAACTCCTCGGAAGGAACTCCAGCCTGGGTAACGGAACCGGCAAAAAGAATCGATGGGTGGCAGAATTGACTGCGACATGATTCGAGGAGCAAGAGTAAAGGCAGGACATTGTTGCGAAAGTCTGCCTCAGGATTTTCTTCCGCTTTTCTTACACTCGTCTGGGCGGCGAAGTGAAAGACATAATCGACACCGGTTACCGCATGCTCCCAGGTTTCCCTGTTATCGAGGCTCCCGGTCTGGCAATCAACCCTGGCTGAACATTTCGAAAATGTCATGGGATCAGGTCCGTTTTCGAATCTCTCCGCCACCTTGGAAGCCACTACCTTACTCTCGCGAACTTCTGTCATCGGCCGGTGCGAGAGACATGTGATTCGACAATCGACGGAGCCGAGCACCCGGAGGAGGGAGGTGGCCAGAAATCCTGAAGCGCCCGTTACCAATATGTGTTTACCTTGAAAAGTCGCCGCTACCTCGCGGTCGTCGATCGCGCTCATTCCGGTCTGCTGTACATGATGAAGCTGCTCTCCGCAACCAAACTAAAATGCCGACAGATAAGAGGAGGGGTCACAGAGCACCACCGAGAACCACAGAGCTGCACAGAGATAGATAAGGAAGGCAGGAAAGCAGGAGAATGATGGTTCGACAGAATAAGGCAGGAATCCGTTTCCCTCCAATCTCCCTCTCCAATCGTAATTCTCAATCGTTATCTCCCGTCGACCTTTCCCTCTTTCGAATTTAGATCACGATTATGATCACGAAAAAAGATCGAACCAGTTCCCCCTCTCCCATCGTGACTCGCAATCGTTATCTCCTGTCGATCTTACCTTTTTTCGACAAAGCTCGCGATCCCGCTCAGCAGGACTCGCGACAAAGAGACCCGCAAGGGTATCAAGGTGGTACGACTTCCATTCGAGGTGCTCTCGACGAAGTTTACGGCGAGGCTTACGACAAAGACGACGATATTCGGACCTCGTACTCCCGCCTCCTCGTGTCTCTTTCCCATCCCGATCCGTTGCCTTCCCTGGTTCGGCGAAGCCCAGCGGGCGGAGACGGCTCGAATCTGCGGGACTTCCTCCGTCATTCGCGTCCATCTGCGTGGTCTGCCGTACGGCAGACCGGTTCTCTTCTTCTTTTTCCTGCCTTCCTTATTGAAGCGTTAATCTCTGTGATCCTCCGTGTGCAGCTCAGTGTATCTCCGTGCCGAGGAATTTGCTATCATTCGCCCGCTTGCAATTATTTACCCCAATCGAATCCAATCCTCGGGTCATCAATCGGTATCCGAATCTCATCTTCGGGATTATACTCATGAGAGGTCATGTAGATAACGTTCACCGGGCCTTCCAGGACACGATAACCATGCGCCACACCGGGTGGAATCATTAATACTTGAGCCTCTTCCCCATCTCCCATTCTGAAATCCATCGTCTCCTTCACGTTCGATGAAACCTCACGCAAATCGCACAGACCCACGCGGATGATACCAGTGCAGATATACCACCAATCGGTCTGGATTCGATGCATATGCCAGGCCTTGATCACATCGGCCAGGACCAGCGAGTGACTCAACTGACCGAATTTCTCCCCCGAACCCAATGCGCTGCACCGCACTATCTCCCGAAAAAAACCCCTCTCATCATGATGGGTTTCCAAAGTGGTCAAAATGATGCCCTCAATCATTCTCCGCAACCGTTATCCCGGGAGAAAAATTCAGCAACTGCTCCCGTGATCCCTACTAATTGCTCTTCACCTAATTCGGGGTAAATGGGTAAAGAAAGAACCTCCCGAGCGGCGCGTTCCGATTCGGGTAGGGACAATTCAGCGGGCAGCAGCGGTTGGTAGGCCGGCTGCAAGTGAACCGGAACGGGATAGTGTACGCCGCACAGAATATCTTGTTCCCTTAGTGAGCGTTGCAAAGCGTCTCGCCGCGTTGACCGCACGACGTACAAGTGATATACGTGGGTGGCGTGTCCTCGCACCCCCGGCAATTGTAACGGTGTACTCTCCAGCGCTTTACTGTAGAACTTTGCCACTTCGTTTCTGATTCGATTTTCCGATGCGAGGTCCGGCAATTTCGCGCGCAAAACAGCAGCCTGAATCTCGTCCATCCGCGCGTTGACACCCGGATACCGGCTAATTCGATTATCGTCCCAGCCGTATTCGCGCAGAGCTCGGATCCTTTCAGCCAGTGCGGAATCGTCAGTCACTACCATTCCGGCGTCGCCGAGGGCTCCCAGATTCTTTGTCGGATAGAAGCTGAAACAACCGACATCGCCGAGAGTGCCCACATATTGATCGCGCCAGGTTGCTCCGGGAGCCTAGGCGCAGTCTTCGATTACGCGTAGCCCGTGCTCGCGGGCAATATCCATGATCGCGTCCATGTTGGCAGGCTGCCCATAAAGGTGTACGGGAACGATCGCCTTAGTTCTCGAGGAGAGAGCTTCCGGCAGCAACCGCGGGTCGAGAGTGAAAGTGCGGGATTGAATATCAACTAAGACAGGGACAGCGCCAATCATTTCGATTGCCGCGACCGTAGCCGGTGCCGTATGGGATACAGTGATTACTTCGTCGCCCGGTCCAACATTCGTCGCCTTCAGGGACAATCGGAGAGCATCCGTACCGCTGGAAACTCCGATGCCGTAACGGGCACCGATAAACGAGGAAAATTCCGTTTCAAAAGATGACAACTCCTCGCCCATCAAATAGTGGCCGCTCTCGAGCACCCGCTCGATCGCTTCCTTAATCCCGTCCCTGTGAGTCAGATACTGTTCCTTTGGATAGCTGCTGAATATCATGTTGCGTGTTTAGCGTGATGGAAAGTGTCTTAGTTCGATGTTCGAAGCAAGGGGTCAAGCCTTAGAAGTCTCTGTTTTTCGGGGTCAGTCGCCTTAACAAATTGCCCGGAGCTTGCGTAGGGCGGTTTGTAAGGCCTGACCCCCTCAGCGAAGCGGAAAAACAGCCACTTCTTAAGGACATGACCCCGAAGACCGAAAAAATTGCTGGAACTTTGAGACCATAAGCAATCACGCTAAACACGTAAAAATCAAGGTATAACCTTCACCCGGGGAACATAGACAATCCATTTCCCTCCTCTCTCCTCGAAATCGCGTTCTTTGGCCCTGATTTCATGGCTGTGATTCCAGGCGAAAAGCAGAGCGTAATCAGGATAGTGCCGTGCGAACTCAGATTGAGGACGAATCGGAATGTGAGCGCCAGGTGAGAGGAGATTTTGTTTCGTCGGAGTCGAATCGCTTATAAATTCAACCAATTTCGGGGTTATGCCGCAATAATTTATGACGGTTGTACTTTTCGATGTGGCGCCATAGCCGACAACGCGTTTTCCCTCTTCTCTTTTGCTCTTCAGCAAATCCATGAGTTGCTTGCTCGAATCCACCACGCGCTCCCGGAAACGGGCAAAAGTCTCTAACCGGTTGAGACCGATGTCAGCTTCCCTGCGGCGCCATTCGGTTACGCTGTCCGTGATAGGGAATCGGCTTTTATGACTCACAAAATAGCGCATGGAACCTCCGTGCACACTCAATGGTTGCACTTCGATCACTTCCAGATCATGTTTCTCGACCAGAGCGCAGACCGACGTCAGGGAGAAATAGAACAAGTGTTCATCATATATCTGATCGTAGGAAGTTTTCTCCAAAATGTCACCGAGGTATGGATCTTCGAAAATCAAAACCCCGTCCGGCTTCAGTAGAATTTTAACGCCCTTCATGACGGCGTGGATTTTTTCTACGTGACAGAAGACATTTGCCCCAAGGATAACATCCGCTTTCCCATCAGCGTCGACAATTTCTCGAGCGAGTTGATCATCAAAAAATCGAACCGTAGTCCTCACGCCTTGTTTCATGGCTGCCCTGGCCACGTTTTCTGATGGCTCAACTCCAAGGTGCCCGATGCCACTGCGGGCAAAGTGTTTCATCAGGATACCATCATTGCTCCCGATCTCGACAACGAACGGATCGTCATTCCTCAAGCGAGTGGCCATGACCATCTCGGCCAGTGTTTCGAAATGGTCCGCCATTCGCGTTGAAACGGAGGAGTAGTAAGGGTAGCTCTCGTGAAACAGAATTTTCGGGGCTACACTTTCTACCAGCTGAACCATCCCACACTCGCTGCACAGTCCCACACCCAGTTTGTAGCGGTTTTCATCATTGAATTCTTCGGGACTCAGGAACCCGTTAGCCAGAGGCATCTCACCGAATGAGAGAAAAGCCTCGACAGAGCTCTCGCAGATTAGACACAGACAGTCCATCACAGGTATTCTGGATGAAACTCAGGAATAATGTAAACCAGCTAATCCCATCGAGGCGTAACCGTCTTCGCTGCGCTACGCCGTGTCGAGAAGCCTCTCCTACAACCTTGCGGTTATCTGAAGTTTTGAACCAAAACTCGAACACCCGCGAGGGATGTAGGAGCGGGTTTACCCCGCGATGAAACAAGGTGATTCGCATCGAGGCATAAAGCCTCTCCTACAGCCTGGCGGTCATCAGGAGTTTGGAACCATTCTTCGAACACCCGTGAGGGTCTGTAGGAGGGGCTTTATGCCCCGATGGAATTCAAATTCACACCCCGACAACATCGAATCCGGTGGAATTCCTTGAGAACCGACGTCAATCGTCAGATAACTCTTGAATGAAGCGGAAGCGGGGTCACGCTCAACTGCATAGGGGTAGGTCTTCCAAACCGCACGCTTCCTACTTTCTAACAATCTGTACGAACGAAAAACGGGGTTGGCGTGCGACGCCCTATTCGAACAATTCCTCCAAATCAACAATGAAATGGATGCCGAAGACGCATGGTTTTTAAGGACCTTGACGCTCATGCCGGATCATCTCCACGCGGTCGTTCGATTGGGGTTAAAGGATAATCTGTCAGCTGGTATTCGGAAGTTAAAAGGCCGGTCATCGGTGGGCTTGCGAAACCGGAAACTGCAATGGTAACGCGGAGGTATATTCGAACATCAGCTACGGTCTCATGAGCCGATTCTGCCCGTTTTTCTATATCTCTTACTAAATCCCTATCGAAAGAGTCTAATTGAAACTATGGAGAAATGGCCGTATTTTTATTGCTGCGAAGAGGATTGGAAATGGTTCGGCGGGATGACAAACGCAGATTGCCCGTATCCTGAATGGCTTAAGTAGATATCGCGGGCTTCAGCCGAAGTCCCGCTGAGCGCATTTGCGTTAACCTAAGGAGAAGAAACAAGAGAGGAAATCAAGACGAGAACGCTTTTCATAGGTGCAGTGTTTGGGGATTTGTTTGAGCCATCGGGGGATGATCTGATCTTTGGGAAGGTGAGAGAGGATGAAGAAGTAGGGAGCAAAGAAGCCAAACCAGTAGGAGAATTTAAGGATACTCAGAGGAGAGGACAAACTGGTATTCGAATAGTGTCTAAGGGGACCATAGACGAAGTTGAGTAAGTGGGTAATGAGGATGAGACGGGCGTAGATAAGAAGCTCAACCTGGTAGGGAGTAGTCTCTTTGACCTGACCGAGATTAAGATGTTGCTTAAAGGCCTTAAAGAAAATTTCGATGCGCCAGCGAAGCCCGTAAAAGCTCAGAATCTGCTTAGGGCTAAAGTCTTTCTGATGGAGGTTGGTAATAAAGATTTGGAAACCGAGAAGGAAGCTGGTGCGGCTGGTATATCGAAGTCTATTGTCGCGGTTTTGTCTATGCTCGCGGCGGCGTTTATGGGCCACCTTCTGAGGGAGTTTGACGGCGATCAGACGAACCGGAAGCTTGGCTTTTTTACCCACCCGAACGGGCATATCGAGAAGCTTTTGGCCACGTAAAAGTTTGCGTAGATCGAGCTCTTCATCGCCTTCGTTGGCTAAAAGGCAAGTGCCGGTTTTCAAACGACTCACAAAGAAGCAGCCGCGCTGATCGAGTTGCTTAAAGACATCGAGGACAAAATAGCCTAAGTCGCGCAGGATCAAGTCGTTGGGTTGAGCGAGAGCGAGAATGTCTTTGGAAGCAGCCTGATCGTTTTTTCGGAAGCTACTGAGGCTGAAGTCAACGAAGGATTCATTGCGCAGATCGTAATAGGCCTGAATCTTCAGTTGAGCCTGTTTGGAGCCTGTCTGATTGGACGCTCCGGGGAAGAAGGGGGCCAGGACCTTAGGCAAGCCAATCGAAGTGCTGTCGGCAATGAGAACCCGTTCAAAGCTCCTCATGCAATTTGGAACAGCTCTGCCCACAGGCCCATAAGCTTTAAGTTCTAAAAGCCTCAGGAGCACTAAGGTCATAAAAGCGGTGGCTTTTTTGGCGCACTTTTGGACCGCTTGTCTGGAAATGGTGCGGTTGGCTAAGAATCCAATAAGCTCGGCTTCTTTGCCAAGGGACAAGGCCCCCTTAGAAGCCATCGCCAGCAAAGCCAAAACAAAGTTCAGAGGGGAGATCTTGCGCGATTTCCTCTCTCTAAAACCACTCTGTTTAGCGAGGGCTGTGAGGTTCAACTTACGGAAGGTTTGACGGATACAATCAGCTTTTTTTATACTTTGCATCCGAAGGATAAATCCTATATATGAACGAATGTACAGTATAAAATGCTGCCAAAGTGAAAAAAAATGGGGTAGACGGTAAAAGTAGAGAAGATAACCCGGCCAAAATGCACTCGCTCAACTGCGAATTTCCTCACCGCTGTGGTCGAAACGAAGCAAATAGAAAAGGGCGAACAAATGGAGTGGAACCTCGAGGATAGAGACACCCTCATACTCCGCCGCAAAATACCTCGCAAGTCTTTGAATCTGACTAAGTTGCGAAAATAAGGTTTACGCGTATGCGCGGCTGCGGGACGAACGAATATATTCGCATCGAGGCATAAAGCCTCTCCTACAACCTGGCGGATATCAGGAGTTCAGAACCACAATACGAAAACCCGCGAGGGATGTAGGAGCGGGTTTACCCCGCGATGAAACATGATGGTCCGCATCGAGGCGTAAAGCCTCTCCTACAACCAATCTTGATAACGCCGAAGGGATTTTCCCTCACCCCAACCGTAATCACCTCGCGATCCTAAAGACAACAAGCGTGGAATCTTCAAAAACCGGAAGTCCGAAATTAGCCCTGAATCTCGAGCTCAGATACTGCGATGGAGCGTAAGTCCGCCGCATTATCGCTCCCGATTCCGGATCGACCCCCGGTGAAAGATATCTGTGTAGAATCACTAACTCAGCTCCACACTCGCGAATCGCTCTAATGTCCGCCATATCGACCATTGTCCTGAAACGCAGCACACTCGTATCGGTCAGTCGGCTGAATATGTAGTCGCA
The DNA here is from genome assembly GCA_965215885.1 of Candidatus Moanibacter sp. Taxonomy (GTDB): domain Bacteria; phylum Verrucomicrobiota; class Verrucomicrobiia; order Opitutales; family UBA2987; genus CBDCEW01. Next base: position 5,825 of record CBDCEW010000016.1, on the reverse strand, counting down.
GGGTATATCTCCGAATATCAATCCCGTAGAGGGCGTATCCGGGACATCAAGACCTGTGATATAGCCAATCACGACTTCCTTCTCGTGAAAATGCTGAGTGTAGTAATGGAGATTAAAATGGTCGCCCATCTGCATGGGATACTCGATGACGCGTTTTACGCCCACTTCGGAAGCCAAATTCCGATAAAAAGACGAGACGTACTTCTCAGTGACCTGAATATTGCCTGGAAACGTATCACTTTCGTATGAACGATCCCAACGCATCGGCCTGTAGGATTCCTGGAAGGCAGAATGGTTAGTGAAGTTGTTTGCAGGATAGTAGACTCTCCACAAGGGTCCGAACAGTATCAGGCCTCCAACCAGGCCTGAGCGAAGGACAAATCCTACAATACCAAACCGATTTCGGAACAGGGAACGGCACTGAGACTCAGCAAGCAAACTCTCCACGCCCACCGCAACGAGGAGAAAATTCAAAGGAAAGAGGGAAATCAGATACCGGGAAATTACGATTGCGGCACTAATAAAGTTTGGTCCCGTGACAACCAAAAGGAGGAAATATAGAATCCAAATTGAACCGACTGTCAGACCGAGTAAGGGAACTCTAAATATAAGGACTATCAAACCGCCTGCGCCCAACGCGGTTAAAATCACAACGAGAAGCGGGTTCGCCGTGCCACTGAGCATAGAGGCAAACTCCCATAACGATCTTATCGTAATGTGATCGATGTGCAACAGGGTTGGCAGTGCGGAGTTGTAGAATGCGGGCACGATAAGCAGGGAAACTATGAGGGCGACCGAAACGCCGCTCGATGAGACAGCCCACACCGAAGGTATTATCTCTTCTCCTTCTCCAATTCGTCCGAAAAATGAAGGGAAGATTTTCAGCAGCACGCCACACCCCAAGGGAGCGAACACCGCGATTGCAGCGAAAAGATGGAAATAGACTGCCAGGACCGCTGCTAAGCCATAGCAGATCAGGTATCTCCTCTCCCCGGTTTTCATCCAAATGTAGGCTGTCCAAATGGCTGCAAAAGTTAAGAACGCGACCATGCTGTAGGGACGAAGCACCCGGCTGTAAAAGATGAGGAACGGGGCGATAGCCAGGAGCCAAGTAAATAGTAGTGCGATTCGACTCCCAAAGATCCTCTTCACCATGAACGGAAAAATGAGAAGGCTGAAGAGCCCGGGGATAATTGCGGGAAGCTTCAGAAGCACTTCCGACCAACCGATCGAATGAAAGAGAGCGAATCGGTAGAGATTTAGGGGGATGCAAGTCGCTCCTATTCCGAAATGCGTCAGCAGGAAACCGAAGGATCTGCCTGTCACGAACTCCAAACCATGCCATTCATCATCGAGAATGACCTGATCCGACAAGCCATGGAGCCTCAGCGCAAATCCAACTAAAAGCGGCGCCAAGAGGAGAAATCTAAATCGAACTTCAGAGACCGGATCAGCTTCGAAGTTTCGAACTATTGCGCTCCGCCACACGTTCTTTTCTCCTTCGTCCTTTAAGCAACCGTACCCGATAACCTGTTAGTGGTGGAACGGGCGCTCCGCCGCACGTTCTCTTCCTCTTCAGCGTACAAACCCTATCCAACCTCCAATTCAAAACTGTAAATCATCGAACATCCACTTGCCTCACGATGCGAAACTTGCTCCCTCCGAACTGGACGAGCAAGAATGAACCTGATACGCCGAAGCAAAGCCTTCCGCTGCGAAGGCTCTACGAAGCAATCAAAGATTTCGGCCTCGCTGTCTAACCGAAGGAGTATTTACTGAATTACTATGGAGCAGCGAGAATTCACGAATCATCGGGAGGAGTTCCATATTGACCGATAGAACACAAATTTCTTCCGCGAAGGACAAGACGTTATTTACGCCCGGCCCGCTGACCACCAGTCAAACCGTCAAACAAGCGATGCTGCGGGATCTGGGCTCGCGCGATCTTGAGTTCATTCAAGCGGTGCGCGACGTTCGCCAGGCACTGCTGACGGTTGCAGGTGTGTCGAGAGACAAGGGATACGAAGCGGTCCTCATGCAGGGCAGTGGAACTTTCGGCCTTGAGTCGATCATCGGTTCGACGATTCCCCCGGACGGCAAACTGCTGGTGATCATCAATGGTGCCTATGGCGATCGGATCGCGAGGATCGCGAGGGTATTGAAAATCGACACGGCGACACTCGAATACACGCCAAACAGGTTGCCCGTAGGGACAGACGTCGACCGCATGCTGGCCCAGGACTCAGCGATCACCAACGTCGCCGTCGTTCACTGCGAGACGACGACTGGTGCCATCAATCCCATTGAAGAAATTGGTGAAGCGGTCAAGCATCATGAGAAGGTCTACTTCGTCGACTCGATGAGCGCTTTCGGTGCTGTCCAGTTTGACTTCGAGAAGTGCGGAATCGATTTTCTGGTTTCGTCAGCCAATAAGTGCATCGAGGGCGTGCCTGGCTTCTCGTTTGCGATCTGCCGTCGCGCTTCGCTTCAGGTCACGGAAGGTTGGGCCCGCTCTCTGAGCTTCGACCTGCTGGCGCAATGGCAGGGTCTGGAAGCGAATGGACAATTCCGCTTCACGCCACCAACGCAAGTGATCCTGGCGTTCGAGCAGGCGCTCCGCGAGTTGGAGGCCGAAGGCGGCGTCGAGGGCCGAGCCGCCCGCTACCGTGCCAATTACAAAGCGCTTGTCGCCGGGATGCGCGAAATGGGGTTTGCCGAGTATCTGCGGCCCGAACTGCAAGGCACGATCATCACCGCTTTCTGCTACCCGAATCATCCGCACTTTCAGTTTGAAGAGTTCTACACGCGGTTGAGCGACAAGGGATTCGTGATTTACCCCGGCAAGGTGTCGAGCGCCGATTGCTTCCGCATCGGTAACATCGGACGTCTCTTCGAGTGCGACGTTCTTGCCCTGCTCGCAGCGATCCGGGCGACGCTCGGTGAGATGGACATCGAGCTTCCGTGCAACTAATTACGTCGAAGCCCAATGTGTTCTTCCTGCGTCACTGGGACAGGAACTCCGTGAAGGCCGTCTTGTTTTCGATGGGCGAGGTTTTCGGTCGGCCCAGGTCGGCCCGTGCGCCCTTCTGGACCATGATCTCCAGCATGGCCGGCCCCCGCGCGTCACGAAGCCGGACTACCTTCTCGGCCAAGTCATCGCGCCGCTCGACGCGCCACGCTTCAGTGTAATCGCACGCCTTGACAATTTTCGAGAATGAGACCCGCAGACCCGCGGTGGCCATGCCGCCAACGGAATCGTGTACGCCGTTGTTCAAGATGACATGCTTGAAGTTCGCCACGCCTGCGGCACCGACAATCGCAGCGCCGCCCATGTGCATCAGCATGGCACCGTCGCCGTCCAGGCAAAATACCTGTCGATCCGGCTTGGCCAGAGCGATGCCGATGGCAATCTGTGAGGCGTGCCCCATCGAGCCGACGGTCAGGAACTCCCGCTCGTGGCCCTGGCCGGCGCGATCACGGTATTCGTACAGTTCACGCGATATCCTGCCCGTCGTGGAAACGATCGCATCGGTCTTGCCCAGGGCCGCAACGACCGCCTCGATGGCCTGCTCGCGAGTCATTTGGAAGTCACTCGCGGGTTGGCCTGTCGGCTTGTAAGGCTCGAATGTACCCTTGCGGACCAGCAATGCGACCGGTCGGCTCTCAGCCGCCGCGAGCGCCAGCAACTCTTCCACGCAGATCCGGGCCGCTTCGGGCTCTGGTGCCAAGACGCGACAGGGAATGTCCATCGCTTCCAGCAAGCTGACGGTGACCTTGCCCTGCTTGAGGTGCTGCGGTTCGTCTTTCGTGCCGGGCTCGCCCCGCCAGCCGATCAGCAGCAGCAGCGGAATGCTGTAGACGTCGCGGTCGGCCAGCGAAAGCAGCGGATTGATCGTATTGCCCTGACCCGAGTTCTGCAAGTAAACAAGCGGCACTTTCCCCGTGGCCAGATGGTACCCGCACGCCAGGGCCACCGCCCCGCCTTCATTGGCCGCCACAACATGTTTGTCGCCGGCATGGTCGGCCAGGTAAAAGCAAACCGGTTTGAGCAGCGAATCCGGCACGCCGGCATAGAAATCCACGCCGAGCACCGCAAGCCAATCGACAAAATCCTGACAGCGAATCATGCTTAGCTTACGTCCTTTCCGGAATCAGGCTGATGATGTCCTTAATGGGCATGCAGCGTTCCTCGGCCTCATCCGCTCGGCCGTGACGAAGAATACTCCTGGCGACCTGGACCATGGCCGGGTAGGCGCTGCGCAAGAGTTGGTTGGCGTAGATCACGATGCGAAAGCCCGCCTCCGCCAGTTCATCCTCGGATATGGCGCTAAACGTCGACGGCACCGCCACCAGCGGCACGCGATTGTTAAACTTCGCGTATTCCTTGCAGAAGGTCAGCACCTCGTCGGGAGTCGGCTCCCTGCTGTGGATCATAATGCCGTCCGTACCGGCGGCGATATAGGCATGGGCGCGGGACAGTGCGTCGTCCATGCCGGCCTTGAGAATCAGGCTCTCAATGCGGGCAATGATCATGAAGTCGTCGGTCACTTGTGCATGCTTGCCGCAGGAGACTTTGTGCGCGAAAACCTCGATTTCATCCTGTATTTGCTCAACGTCGGTGCCGAAGAGCGAGTTCTTCTTCAGCCCTTTTTTATCTTCGATGATCACGGCCGAGACGCCGAGACGCTCCAGCGTGCGGACCATGAACACGAAATGCTCGGAGATCCCACCGGTATCGCCGTCAAAGATGATGGGCTTAGTCGTGCTCTCGAGAATATCGCTGACGGTGTTCATGCGCGAGGTCATATCCACGTACTCGATGTCGGGCTTGGCCTTGACGGCCGAGTCGGTGAGGCTGCTCATCCAGATCCCGTCGAACTCCAGGACCCTGTGGTCGCTTTCGACGGAAACGGTCTCGGCGATCAGCCCCGTCAGGCCGCTATGCGCTTCTAGAATGCGAATCAGCGGTTTGGCCTCCAACAGCCGCTTCAGCATTCCCCGGCGTATCTGCGACGTGGTGCCCACTTCCCGAATGGCCCGGCTGAGCGACGTAGACGTGATGCCGGGCATATGGTGCGGCTCGACAAGCTCCCCGCCCCATTGCTTGAGCGTATCGATGACGCGCTGGCGGGTCTCCCGCAGCACGCCGGTGTTCCAGTCGTCGCGGTGGAGCACGTAGTCGGGCTTGATCTTCAGCAGGTTCGGCACGTAGTCCAGCGTCTCCTGGGGCACCACCTCTTTGACGCCGACAATGTTCTCCATGACGACTTTGCGCTGCTCGTAGGGCATGTAGGGCAGCCGCTGGTAGCCGGCGACGGCACTGTCGGTCAGCAGGCCGATAACCACCTCACCCAGCGTCCTGGCTTCCTGGATGATGTTCACGTGACTCGGCGTGATCAGATCAGCGCTCATCGCGATATAGACTGTTTTCATGCAACCTCCTTTGGTCTTTCTTGATTATGCATAGCTGCTGTCCATCGTGGTGGCATACCCCCGTTGTGAGGCGGGCGGCCGTGCCATCCACCCAGCAGAACCACAGCTCCTTCGAGGCGTCGAAGTAGAGGTAGAGCCGCTGGTGCTCCTGCTCCACCCGAAATCCCTCCTCAAACGACAGCCCGATCAGGTACTTCAGGATCATCTTATTCACATTCCTGTGACCCACGATCAGATGGATCCCTGGACCTTTCAAGAGCTGGCATCGGTCGACGAAGAATCGCTGCACACGGGCAGCAACGTCGTGCAGGTTCTCGCCATCGGGCACGCGATAGCGAATCTCGTCTCTGCAGAAATCCTGGTAGTGTCGAGTCAACTCGGCGGTCGACTGC
>CBDCEW010000015.1:0-10235 GCA_965215885.1 Candidatus Moanibacter sp. | reverse complement strand
ACAGATTGACGCGAATGTAGCGGAAAGCGGGAGCTTTTCGATATTATTCCTTTAAAGAAATACTTCGGCCGCAGCGGAACGGATTGGTCCTCACACGGAGAAGAGAATCGAACAGGAGGAAACAGAGAGAAACGGAGAGGAAAAGTGGCCCATCCCGGCCCGCCGGGAGCTCCGCAGTACCACGGATAGAAAATCTGTCGGTCCAAGATTTAATGCCGACTTGGTTTTAGATGCGTGAATTGATAGAGTTTCACCCCAATCGTTTTGCGCGAATAATCACGCATTGCACTAACCTTCCCTAAATGAACTCGAAGCTTCTCCACTCTAACCAAGAGGGCTCTCTCAATTTCGCGTTCTTTCGCGTGTTTAGCGGGCGAATATCCCTACGGCAACTCTGGAGGGCCCTCCAAGCATCCGGAATCCGTTAGGACGTTTCTGTCCGAATTTCGAATTCAGCTCTTGCTTCTCAGGCAACTCTATTCCGAATCGAAGCAAGTCACAGCTGACACCTGACACCTTCTTCTCCAATCCATGACCCTTCCTCCACCATTAGCGTCCATCTGCGTCCATCCGCGGTTCTCCTGATTCCAGCCATCAAAACTCCCGATACTTCCCCCCGTCCTTCTCGTCAGCCGGCGCATTTCCTTACGATCATCGTCCCTTACCTGAAACCCGATAAAGTTTACCCGCACGTTCTTAGACGCTTCTCTTCGCAGGCGCCTCAGGGCATCCGAAACGTCATCCCAGGGCACCTCTTCTCCTTTCCCGGTGACCGCCGCATAACGTTGGAAACCGGCGTCGGACAGCAAAAAGATGACATCCGGCTCCATTTGGAAGGCGACCTCCAAAGCTGCCTCCACGCCGCTACCGGCAACCGTCAAATCGGTGCGTTTCTTCTTACCGGTGGCCAACCTATTTTCAATCCACTCATTAACTATCCGTTTGTTCTCCCGAGTGGCAGGCACGAGAACGTCCTGAAAAGTCCCAACCCGCCGGACAAAGCGAATCAACCCGAAAAGGGTGTTCGCATTGAGTCCATCGATCACCCTTATGGCTTCCTTTCGGATTGCAGATATCGGCACTCCGCTCCTTCGCGCTTTGTTAATCACCGAACCCCCGTCATCGAAAAGAAGGAGGATACGCTCTCCCGAATCTTCGATACCGAAAAGAGATGCCCTCGAAGTCTCCGAATTCAGCGCTCTCAGAGCCGCGTTCAAACCGGACACACCGAGCAGGACATCCATCTCTGCCGCAGGATTCGAATCATCGTTGAAATTGTACTCGATCCTCGGCATAGAGGGAAGCTTTGGAAGGGTATCCGGCAAGAGGGCGGCAGTCGTCAATTTCTCCAGCATGACCGGTGGACTGACCGCCTGTTCGTGTTCCGCAACCGCCATGCGGTGTTCGAGCTCCCGCTGCGGCAGATAGATCGTCTTCCTCGTGCTGAATTCCGGCTCCGTCTTCATGCTCGGAACGAAGACAACAACAAATGCGGTGCCCAAAAGCAGGATTCCCTGAAGCGCCAACGCAATCGCGAAAGGTCCAATTTTCAGCGAAGGAATCACCCGGAGCCGGTTCCCCACCCCATTTCTGACACGATCCGGACTCATCGAATTATCGATTTCCTGAAAAATACATACACACGCGAATGCGCACTGTAGCGGAAAGCGGGAGCTTTTCGATGATTTTTCTTTTAAGACGGAAGAGGGTCACAGAGATCCACCAAGAAGCACAGAGGACCACGGAAAGTTGAACAGAAGGAAAAAATGAGAAACGAAGAATAATATGAGAGGAAGAGTAGCCCACGGATTTTAGAAAACCACGGATTGTGGAAAAGGGGATCGAGACAAACCAAAGAACGACCTTAGATCACGACAGATGACGAACCCTCCCAGCGATCTCTTGTCGTGCTCTCAATCGTGATCTGCGGTCGTTGATTGAAAAAACGAATTTAGATTACGGTAAATGACCCGCCATAGAGGATCTAACAGTTTTCCCTTTCCCATCGTGCCTCTCAATCGTGATCTAATGTCGCATCTCGGCTTGATTAAACATCCAACAACGAACGTCCAAACATGTCATTGCGAGGAAGAATGACGAAGCAATCCAGTCATTTGGCTCCTTCCCCAAACACCACTTGACACATTCCGCATATCCTCTAACTTCACACAACCCCGAATTCAAGCGTGGGGTAGTAGCTCAGTTGGTTTAGAGCGCCGGCCTGTCACGCCGGAGGCCGCGGGTTCGAGTCCCGTCTATCCCGCCAGTTTTTCCAGGATCAAGTCAGCGGCAGCGACGCTTTCATCCAACTCTTCCATGTCCAACTGGAGGCCCAGGAGACGACTGAGAAATCGGACGATTCCCCTGGATGCCTTGGGATTGGGAACATGGGTTCCATACTGAGGCATGCTTGCTAACACACAGGCAGCCGGGATCTCTCGCAGGCCCGCGTAACCCGGCAGGAGGCCATTGAGTCCCGAGATCTGGCCTTGCTCGAGAGTCTCCGCTCCCTCCAAATAAAGCTTGTCTCTCAGCTCTACACTGTTGGCAACACGCCCGGCAAAACCGTCATGAAAAGGCGCTTTCACGGTATAGAAACCACCAGAACGGGCTTGAGACCGCAAGCACAGTGCAGAAAATAAGGACATATTGATGTTAAAGTTCATACTAGACACTTTTAGCGGTATAGGAAAGTGGATAAGAGATATCGTCTCTAATCTTTCAAACTTCATATCCAGATTTATCGGGACCATAAGACGGTTTTTTCAACGCCGACCTCGATCCCTTCGACCCTATAATCGCCGATACGATACGAATAAATGGCACTGGGACGCACGGTGCAAACGCTGGATATTGAAAGCGAGCGAAACCGAACCCAGGAAAAGTTATAACTGCTCTGAATACACCATTGGGAAACTGACACCACGTGCGCCTCTTTGGGGCGGCAGCGATACAACTACTATTGAAACCGATGAGATTGAACAGGAATTGACAAGAAAGGGCTATACTGCGCAAAACAACGCAAACGGATGCGGCTGCGTGGGAAACTCGGCAAAACCATGCGCGGTTGTCTATTTTGATCAGGGCACGGTTGTTCATTCGGCTGCATTCGATCCAACCACGTGTGACTGGGGCGGCAAACTAAGCGCAAGAGGCCCGATCGCAAGATTTGAGAAACCCGAACATTACATGCTGTGCCAGGAAAATGCTGGAAGCGTCACCATGCGATTCTACTGCAAGCCGGCCAGCCAACAGCCAACTTACTGGAACGATGAAAAAGTACATGATGAGGCGCATCAGCAGTGACGCTTCCAGGCCACCTCAGAAGGTGGACCGTTCAAAGCTGAAAGGTCTCTTAATTACTCTCTTTCTCAGAACTTTCGGAATCTGCTTTTTTGTACTATTGGGCATATTTGTCTGGGCTGTAATCGCAATCGAGTTCCCTGGCGTACCGAGCGACTGGGTATGCATTTCGCCCTTCTCAATTCGGTCTCCAATCCCGCTGTTGGAGTGCGGCCTTTCACCTTTCGGGATATGCAGGTGAGCGTTCAACGGATCGCTGCCGGCGAGCTTCCCATTCTTCTTGAATGTATCGTCCGCGTGACCAAACTGGAACAGACTTGTGGGCACATCCGCGTCGGTGAACCGGTCGAGGGTACCTTCACTGATCCCGAAGCCGAAACCGATGAGAATATCTATTGAACACATCAAGCAGGTAACCGCGCCAAATACTAAACAAGGAGGAATTGAGAATGACACTATGCCCGATCGCATTAGTAGCCGGCTGTAAGAAATGTCCGGCATTCACGGTCTGCCCCCTCAAAGGGGTTATTGGTGATTACAAGAAACCAGACGATACGAAAACAGAGCAGGACGAGGAGAACGCACCGAGCGACGAAAGGAAGGACCAGTAGCCAGGAGGTATTTGGTTCAGAAAAAGGTTCCGCCTTCAGTGCCAACCCACGCTTAGATTGCAAATCTTTATGATCCGATCGGATCATAAAGATTTGCACTAGCATAGACTGTCTATGGTAACAATTGATGCATCAATATCGGCGCCCCCGGAGAAGTGGCGCATGGAGTCCGGAGAATCAGACCTCGATTTTTCTGACGGCGTCGAGGTTTGCCGTCACTTTGCGGAAGGCGTCGGCGATCTGGTGCAGGAGCGGCGTGAGGTCGACGCAGGCGGCGCTGCCGAGCATGATCATGTCTTGCTCCGCGCAACGGTGCTCCGCCACGGGACAGTCGCCGACGCGGTAGGTAATGGAATCGGGGTCGGGATGCGCGGACCAGGGGTAACCCCTGCCGAAATGGGTCCTCTTTTCCCGAAAAGTCCGCCGCAGATGGATGGGCGTGGCGACGTAACTGCCGGAGATCGGAATGCCTTCGGCCTTCAGCGCCTTCAAGTATTGCTCTCGGCTGACGCCCGGCACCTCTTCTGCCACGAAAGTCCACGGGCACATATGCCAGGCCGGATCGCAATGTTCGGGCAATTCTACGGGATTGATCCCTGGCACGCCTTCGAGAAGCACCTTCAAGCTCTGCACATTCCGCCGGCGCCAGCGATTCATATCTTCGAAGCGATCCATCATTTTTACGGCCAGGCCGGCACTGAGCGCGTTCACACGATAGGTGTAGATCAGACTGTCAATCCACTGCCTGCGCTCGGGATCCTCGATCTCGACACCGGTACGGGCGGGATGCATGCCCGCCAGGAGAGCGCCCTCATAGTTATCTCGATCGCCGGTTACGAGGACGCCCGCTTCGCCCGCAGCGATATTCTTACCGGACCCGAGAGAGAAACAGCCGAAATCGCCGAACGCTCCAACCGGTTTGCCCTTGTAGAGCGACCCGTGCGCCTGGGCGCAATCTTCAATCACGCACAGGTCGTGCCTGCGAGCCACTTCGAGGATCGCGTCCATGTCCGCGGGAATGCCGAAAATGTGCACCACCACAATCGCTTTGGTGCGCGGTGTGATCTTCTCTTCGATACTCTGGGGGTCGAGCGTCAGCGTCCGTGGGTCGATATCCGCAAAAATCGGAATGCCGCCTGCTTGCAGGATGCAGGAAACGGATTGGCCCCATGAGTAGGGTGTGGCGATGACTTCGTCACCCATTTCGATGGCCGACATGCACGCGATATGAAGCGCCGGTCCGCCACCGGCAGTAGCGACCGCGAACGGGACTCCAAGCTGACGCTGCATGAATTCCTCAAGTTCCCGGCCGGGCCCGCCCTTCGCCGCAGCACACATGTAGAGCGAGTTCTCGCGGGCCTTAAGAATGTTTTCGCGTACAGTTTCGGCCTCCTCCTCATTGGGGCGTGGCCACGCCGGCATCGATTCGGTCACACACCTGGTGCCGCCATAGATGGCAAGTTGCTGTGCCTCCTTAGTGTCCAGTTCTGCCCTTTCTGCCAAGACAGGATGTATGCCGACTCCGGACTGGAAAGTCAAGATTCGGAGATGAAGGTGTCGCTTTTGAGCGACGGAATCGTCTCGGCGCGATTGAGCGCCTTGCGGATGAGCCTCAAACCGCCAGGACTCTCAACTACACTGAACCCGGTTTGGGCAACACGCCCTAATTTACTTGCACTATATGCTCCCGACAGCCACTCCGATGGAAACGGCAGCGGCGAGACAAAGAGTGAGATATAGAGCCACTTCAATGGTGTATTCGATGATTTTCATATTTCTTTCTGGGCCCGTCTCCGTCGATCTCTGTTTATCTATGCAAGACCGACCTGAATTCGCGGGCTTATACAAATAGAGGGCGTTAGCGCATTTTTATTTCATAAAGATTCCTGGCGTAGCGAAGCCGCAATCCCGCTGAGCGGGAAGATGAGAAGAACCGCGAATTGACGCAAATGGACCCGTCTTCGCCCTTCGGGCTTCGCCGAGGCAGGCACGAATGAAGAGGAAGGCACCACGGATTCGAGCCGTCTTCGCTGCGCTACGCCGAGCCAGGGAAAACCGCGGATTCATTCAACGTGCTATCCTGCCTTCCTTATTAAAATGTCAATCTGTGATCCATTGCTATCGATGTAACGGCGAATTTTTCAATTATCGCTTCCTTGCCTCCATTTTCTCCCTCTCTCATCCGTGTGAATCCGCGTCATCCGCGGTCGTTTATATCTCCGCCGCTCACTCTCTTTCTTTGGTTGCGGCTTCGCTGCGGCAGGTTTCTGTGTGGCCCCTCTTCTGTCGTATCAACCTTTCAGTTTGGTTGCCGCCATAGGTTGCCTTAGGGTCCGACAGGATCATCGGAGGGAATACAATAGTCTTTACCCAGCTCAAAAAATCAGGCTCAAATGCAATGTCATGAACCTTCCCTTCAAGAAGCCGCTAAATTCCGGCGGCTCCACCGCCATCCTGTTCGTCGCTGTCACCATCGGTAGTCCTTGCTGGGCGCAGGAAGGCTTTCCTTTCCTATCATCGCCGCTCGCCGACATCAATATTCAAACCGAGGACGAACCATTATCAATCGATCTGGCACAGAATTTCGCCCTTACAGGAGTTGATGGGCAGGTCGTCCAATTCGACACAAACCTCGGCGGTATAAATATCGAACTTCTCGCAAGCGACGCGCCGGGAACAGTACAGAACTTTCTCAATTATGCGGAGGATGGCGACTACGACAATTCCGTCTTTCACCGAAGCGTAGCCGATTTTATCGTTCAGGGAGGAGGGTTCACGATCCTGGACAACGTAGTAAGCGAAATTCCTACCGATGACCCGATCGCCAACGAATTCAGTCTTTCGAATCTGCGCGGCACGGTGGCCATGGCGAAGCTGGGCAATGATCCAGACAGTGCTACGAACCAGTTCTTTTTTAACGTTTCGGATAACTCTGAGAATCTCGACAATCAGAATGGAGGATTCACGGTTTTCGCACGCGCTATTGGTAGCAGCATGGATGTGGTGGACGAAATCAATGCATTGGACACCTTTGACGCTTCCGCCAGTCTCAACAGTGCCTTTGGCGAGGTCCCGCTCTTGAATCCAACCCTGACCGAGGAGAACCTGATAAAGTCCATGACTGTCTCCGTAGTCTCAATCTACCCAGACGATTCAGGCCAACCTGCCATTCTCGCCTTTGCTGCCGGGAGTTCCAATCCCGACCTCATTTCCGCCACAATTACCGGGAGCACTTTGCAGATTGCGGTGATGGGTAGTTCACCAGGAACCGCAACCATCACCGTAACGGCAACCGATACGCATGACAATTCAGTCGAATCTTCCTTTGCGATATCGGTAGCCAGTAGCGAACCGGCGAGTCAGTCGATCACATTCGATGAAATCGACGATCGCGGCTACGGAACCGAGCGGGTATCACTGGCCGCGAACGCCACCAGCGGCCTGCCGGTCAGTTTCGCGGTCGTCTCCGGGCCCGGTCTCCTGAATCCCGATAACACTCTGAGCTTAACGGGACCCGGGACCATAACGGTGAGAGCTTCTCAACCAGGCAACACCCAATTCCAAGCCGCGCCGCAGGTAGACCAGAGCTTTACCGTTACTCAACAGGGAACCGGCGCATCCGCCCTCCTAGTCGAAGGCAACGCGAAGCTCGTAAACATGGGTACGATCTTCGATGGAAATACCTACAACGGATTCGAACTCGCAGGTGAAACCGCCAGTTTCAGCTCCATCGCCGGCGAGATAACGCGCATATCGTTTCTCGAATTGGATGGCGACCTCATGTTTGCGGAGTTTGGAAGCGATGATCCGAGTACCGTCCTCATGATTACACTCGGAGAATTTGAGGGTCCAGCCGTAACCTCGCCTTACCTGCAGCCGGGCACCGTATATGCTAAAGGACATCCATCCTTCGAGATTCAGAACTCAACGGCACTCACATTCGTCTCTTTCTTCAGCCTGGGAAATGACAGGAGCCGCGTTGACATCAGTCTTATCAGGGATAATACGTTAGCCGGAAGCGTTGACGGAATCGCCGAAATAAAGTCACTGACCATAAACGATGGTTCAACCGAAGTTGGCGGTATCAATGCAGCGAACGCGAATTTCTCCGGAAGCGACGGCATAGTTGGAATCGACGCCCCTGATGTGATGGTGGGAGTCTTCCTTTTCGTGGGTAATATCACTCCGTCAAGCAACGCACAGCCCGCGATTCGCGTGAGTTCGAACTCAAGTATTCCGGAGATCCGTATTACGGGAGGCGACCTTGCCGAAACGACTGGCGAGTTTCAAATTGATACGAACGGAGAGATTTACAGTTTTCCATTCGTAGCCGCGGATGGCCAACGGTCAATCAGCAATACACTACGGCGGCCCGATCTAGGTGACGGACGTCTGGAACCGGTCACCGACACGTTTCTGACGAACATCAACCTCTACTTCGTCACTGATGGGCAAGTTGCGCAGAGCGCTCAGTGATCAGCATCGAGCAGAAAAAAAGGGTCATAACGGAATCGCGCTAAGAAAACGGGACTATAGGCTAAGCGAAAATCATTTCGCAGAAAGTCCGAAATGATCCCCTCGCCCCTTCAATAGGGCTAGCCCGAACATTTCACAAACCATCTGCTGCGACCACGGATATCACTGCATCTCAAGGCCTTACCTTGCCCGGTGACCTCAGAGGGTCTCAACACACAGTCGCCCGCCGTGCTACGCAAAGGCTATGATATGCAGCAATCTACGCGGTCTCGCGACGAAGTGTGTGAAATGTCCGGGCTAGACAGAACCTCTTCCTCAATTTGTAATGCCTTTCGTTTCTAATAAATTGTAATCTGTTCCCTGCATCGTGGCTTTTGTAATAGCCGAGCATAAAGAAGGGGCAACAAAAACAAAAGGGGGTAAAATGATGAAATTATCAGTTAAGGCATTAGCGATCACTTCGGGGCTTCTCTGGGCCGGCGCACTACTCTTTGTCGGGATCGGCAATCTGATCTCTCCCGAATATGGGACGGCTTTCCTGGACGTTATGGATTCAATCTACCCGGGCTACCACCTCGGTTCGGGATTCGTCGGTGTTATCGTATGCACTTTGTATGGCCTGGTGGATGGAGCACTGGGTGGTGCGATTTTCGGCTGGATCTACAACTGCTTCGCTGGAACAGGGTCTCCCGACGCGCTTCCAGAGAGTTAGTACTTGAGCGGAAGAGAGTACTCACGCAAAGCCGCAAAGAGGGAGAGGAAGAACCTTCCGTAGGGCAGAGCCTACGCGACCACGGAGCCCGCTCGAATACTCGAGAGGGATGTAGGAGCGGGTTTATCCCGCGATGGAATAAGGTGGGGCAGGTATCGAGGCGTAAAGCCTCTCCTACAGCCTGGCGGTCGTCGGTGAGGTTAAACGTAGTCGTGCTCGTTCTCGTTCTCGTTCTCGTTCTCGGAAGAGGGTTGCCCGCTAAAGGACGCGAAAATACGCGAAAGTGGGATCTTGGGAGAAGAAAGAAAGTTGGTGGCGGCGAAGGGATTAGCGTTCCATTTTGGATCACCACGAGAAGTTCGAACCGTTTTCCCCTCTCCCCGTCTCCGTGTCCCCGCATCACCGTATCTCTCCAATTCCACTCTCCCATCGTGGGTCTCAATCGTGATCTCCTGTCGATCTTTTCTTTTCGATGTTAGATCACGATTGTGATTCACGATGGGAAGAGCGAAACGGTAATTCCTCATCCATCGTGGTTCTCAATCGTGATCTCCTGTCGATCTTCTCTTCTTTCGATTTTAGATCGCGACGAAAACCAATTCATAGATTGCATTGATCGTGTTAATAGCGGAATGTTCTCAAAATCATGCCCTCTTGCCTACATATTTCACCGCTTTGGCGCAACCGGAGTTAAGATGACGATGGATAATTGGTTGCGAGTTATAGGACAAATAAAGCGTGTCTTCTTTCGAGTTTGCGCCAAATCTCACATCCAGTCTGCCGTACGGCAGAACGGCGTGGCTGCGTTCTCGCGGAAATCCCGCGCGGTTACGCACAGTAGTGCGCGCCCGCACGGGATTTCGCTCGGTCCTTGCCATCCACGCTTCTGAATTGTGTGAAATATGCAGGCTAGCAATTCCGTGCGTCGAAATCTCACTCTCATCCTCGGCGCCATGCCCCAGGAGATCGTTGCGATCCGGCAGAGTCTGATCCAGCCAAGGGAGGGCAAGCTCTCGGTCTTTCCCTACGTTTCGGGAATTCTCGCTGGACGCAGGGTCATCCTTGCCGTAACCGGAGTGGGAAAGACGAACGCGACGATGGTTTGTTCAATCTTTGCCTTTCATTTTAAGCCC
>CBDCEW010000014.1:0-31236 GCA_965215885.1 Candidatus Moanibacter sp. | reverse complement strand
TGCCTTGTCCCGGCGCAATCCCTTCAACGCGTTGGTCTTCTTAGCCAATTCTTTCCATTGCGGCGGGAAAAAAGACATCAGCACGCTCCAGTCTTCATCCATCATGGTCGACCTCCCTTCAATTCTGCTAACCTGTTGCGGAAGTCCACAGCAGGAAATGCACTATGTCAAGCAAACAAGTTAGCGCTTATGGGGCCTTGCGCCGGGGTGGTGCTGGTTTCGTGCTACAAAAGCCCTCCACCCCAACCTACCCCTCATCCGGCCCTGCTCTCCCGTCCGTTATAACGGCAGAGAGAGCAGGGCCGGATGAGGGGTATTGTGATTGAGTCTCGGCTTATAGCTGCATGAGCCGGGCGCCACCCCGGGGCAAGGCCCATAATTACGAAATTGGGTTGGAGAACCCAAAGTAAATGTTATTCAGGCACTTGCAAGATTCTATTGATTACATAGTATGCCAGAATGGAGTTTCAACGATTGTTGTGTGTGGGTTCGTTAGAGGTAGAGAGCTTTTCCTGCAGGTTTGTTTTCAGTTAGAAACTTGTTGAGTATTAATCAGTTACAAAAGCGCTTTGAACGGGGAGTTGATTTCTGGTGGCAATTGAGTAGAAGCGAAGGGAGCTGGAGAAAGTTGGCATTGGCATTGTATGTAAAGTAGAGTTTGCAGTTTTGCCTCCTTTCCATACTGTGCCGGTGCATGCAAGAAGAGCTTTCGCGTAAAGAGAGGGAGGTGGTCGAAGCGGTACGGCGGGATCGGGTAAGCACGGTGTGGAGGCTGATGAAGGAGCAGCGGGTGTCGCGGCGAACGGTCTATCGGGCTTTGCAAAAATATGGCCATTACTCCAGTTACAATGCCAATTGTGGCTACCTGAGCTTGAAAGACATTCCGCGCTTTGACGGGGCCGGTTGTGGCGTTTTCGCAAGGGGCGCTTTTCGCGCCACGGCACCTTGGAGGAGACCGTGGAGGCGGTGGTGGGAGCTTCGCTTTGCGGCTACACGGTGGCTGAGTTGGAGACCCTCCTTGGGGTACGGGTGCACAACCCCATAAGCGTGCTTTGTAGAAAGAAGCGGTTGAGTCGATACGATGAAGGGCGTCACTGCGTGTATGTCTCGGCCGGGGAACAGGGCGGGGCCGAACAGAAAAAGCGGCGGCAAGGGCGAAGAACAGCGGCACAAGTTCAGGCAGGGGACCCGGGGGCGCTTTGCAGGCAGCTCCCGAAGGGCTCGAAACGATGGTCGTGATCGCTTTGCTGGTCGCCTGTATCGGCCATCCCGAGGCCGGGGTCAAGGAGCTTGTCGAGCTTATGCAAGAGCAGGGAGTAGAGCTGAGCGGGGAGCAAATTGAGCGGGTGATGGCGTTTTACTCGCTCAAAAAAAAACCGGAACGATCGCGGTAGCGGAGCTGTTACATGATTTGCGGGCAGAGGCTGAACGGGCCCTGCAAACGGTGGGGGCTGTGCCTGCGCAAACGAGTTATCGCTTCGATGCCCGGGAGGACGAAGAGGGTCCTTCAGAGGTGCGCAAGACCCTGCGCCGCAAGGTGGTCAGTTTCTCCTATGGATGCTTCCAGGCGGTGGAAGTTGTGCGCGAGCAGGGGCAAGGGAGCCACCGCAACAGCTACCGTTCTGCTCGCCTGGAACAGATCGTGCCCTCGCATAGTCGCTACGCTTACGATCTGATTGCCTATGTGGGCAAGCGATGTTTGTGCGAAAACGCCACCCTCAAAGAGGTGCACAGGGAACTGCGCGAGGGCCCGGGGCAGCTGCAGATTGCTCAAAGCAGCCTCTATGAGATGCAGCAGAAGTTTCTTTTTTATCTGGGTCGGCTGCACGCCGCGGCCGCTCCGGTGCTTAAAGATTACCTGAGCGCTCGCCCTTGCCTGCGCTGGCTGGTGGATGGGACCGTGGAACCGCAGACGCCGGTTTTCTTCGCTGTTCAGGAAGCCGACGAAGGGATCCTTTTGGGCAGCTGGAAAATGCCTTCCGAACAGAGCGAAACGATCAGTGGCTGTTTTGCCCGGGCGGCCCGGGCTTTTGGCCAACCCCACCATGTCTATCATGATTTAAGCGCTCAGATCAGCAAGGCCTGCGAGAGCGAAACCTTCCAGGCCCCCCATGGCGTCTGCCATTATCATTTCGCCCGCAATGTGGGCGAACAGCTTTATCGAAAACCCCAGCAGATGCTCAACGGGCGCTTGCGGCAATTGAAGCTCATGGAGCGCATGCGCGAGCAACGCAAACACATCACCGCAAAGCTCCGTGACGCCCTCCGTGAAAAACACGCCCTCGTCCTGGCCGATTTGCTCACCGCCAAAGCGCTCGCAGTGCCCTTCGATCCCACCCTTGCACGGGAACTGCTCATGGCCCTGCAATTGTGGATTTTGGATTATCCCTGCGACGGTCACCGCCAGGGCTTTCCCTTCGATCCTTACCTGCTTTATTGGCATCGGCGGGTCGTGCGCGCCCATGCCGCCCTGGAGCAGTGGCTTGCCCGCGCTCCTGCCAGTTGCTCTGTTCTGCGAAGCTTCTTTCATCTTTCGACCGGGTTGAAGCAGTATCTGGCTGATGCCCTCGTCATCGAAGCCGCTACTATCTATGAAAACGCTTTTTGCATTTTCAGCGCTTTGCGCGATGCCCTTTGGCTCAGCGCCAGCGGCCCCTGCCCTTTAAGCGACCCTTATCTGTTGCAAGCAGGACAAGCCGCTGAGCTCACCGAGGCTCTCCAGTTGCTGCGTGCCCAATATCGCCAAAAAGGCGCCTCCCTGACCAACCCCTCGAAAGCCAAACTCTACCGCACCGTGGTCACTCATCTGGACAAATACTGGCAGCGGCTGCTTCCCCCACCGGCCCATCCAGACAGCGTACGCACGACCAATGAGCTGGAAGGCACCTGGCGCACCTCCAAGCGCAAACGCCGTCAAACCCACGGGCGCAAAAATCTGACGCGCGACTTTGAAGCGCTCCCCGAAGAATACATGCTCCTGGCCAACTTACACAATCCCCGCTATGTGGAGCTGGTTTTAGGCAGTATCGATAATCTGCCCCAAAAGCTTGCCCAGGCTGCACAGAAAGCACCCCCCTTCAGTCACTGGCGGGCGAACAGAAAAACCCTCGCCGTGGGTCGATTGCCCAAAAAGCTCCTGCGAAAAGAAAACTTCCTTGAGGAACTCTTCGAAGTCTGTAATCGCCAGGATCAATCCTTAAACCCGCAACCCCATCGGATTGCCTCCTGACAACGACTCCAGTGCCCTCCCTCTGCTCCCCATTTTCTTCATGCTCTAACCAGAGAACTCCACGCAATTTGCGGGCCAACCGAAATTCAGAACGATGGGTCTTGTGCCGGGGTGGGGCGCGATTACGCTAAACAGGTACAAGCCGACATGGCGAGTTTTCATTGCTGCCCCTGAGTTTCGAAATAGAAGTCGCGATTACTGATGAACGTATCGGTTACCCTCGCCATGGTGCCATCACCGAGGTCGGGACGCAACGGGCTGTTGGATATCGAGCGCCGCCCTTCCATGGACTTGATGGAAAAGGGATACACGATCCCGTTTGTATCGATCGCATAGTCCCCGGTCGCCTCTCTCAAATCTCCTCCGTTTATCTGAATCTCATTCACCGTCGACTCGGCGCTGACCCGGAGAAGAGGGCGGGCACTCCCGGAAGGCGTAAAGTCTCCGACAAAGAGAAAGTGTCGTATCTTATGATTCGACGCATCGATACCGAAGAATCCCGTGCCGGCGGTGAAGTTGGCGTTAGCCGCATTGATTCCTCCCATTTCAGAAAAGGTTCCTCCCCCCTTCAAGCTCAGACGCTTCACATCGGCGATACCGTTAACCGATCCGCCGAAAGTCTCCTCCGTAATGAGCGCGCTGTCGACCCGGGTCGGATCGTTTCCGAGGGAAAAAACCGATAAGAAGGTTAATTCGGTCGGGTTCTCGATCGTGAAGGAAGCCAATCCCTGCGCGTAGAAGGTACCGGGTTGCCGGTACGGTGAAGGCACGCCTTCCCTGAGATTCTCAAGGTGGATCGTAAGCGTGGTTACGGAGTGGTCGCTCCCAAATTCCGCGAAGACGATATCGCCGTCCGGATCGAGAAATGATATCCGCGTGATCTCGCCTGCCGCCGAGGAGAAGGTCGCCTCCTCGCTCGCGAGTTCAAACCCGTTATAGGTGTTGCCCATGAATTCCGTCCCATCATCAACCAAGCGAGCCTCGCCGTTTCTCAATAACCCGCTTGCGGAATATTCCCTCGCAACCAGAAGGCTGTTCACGGGGACGTCCTCGAACACCTGCTCGACACCACTGGGCCAATTGATCGTTAATCGTTCGATGGCCTCCGTCCGATCACCGAGACCGAAGTGCGCAATCATTTCGTTCTGGCTGAGGAAATTACTGCCTCCGTCAATTTCCCGAACGACGATCGACTGAGGATCATTCACGTCGGGCATCAATGTGACAAAAGCGCCGATACCGTTGCGATTCGAAAGCGTGCCGACAGTCCGAACGCGCAACCAATTGTTCCCATTCTCAATGTCATTTCGATACAGGACGGGATGCTCATTGTTATTCGTCACGAATACATCGAGATCCCCGTCGCGATCATAGTCAAAAGTGAGGAGCCCCCTGCCGGATCGAATGTCAGTCACTCCCAGATCCGGCCCTACCGAGGTGAAAATTCCTGAGCCATCATTCTCCCACAAGACGATCGGATCAAAGCGAAAGGGTTCGGAATCCTGCCAGCCGTTCGCCATCATGATATCAAGATCCCCATCGTTATCGAAGTCGAAACCACTTGTTCCCCAGCCCCAGTATCCTTCTCGGACCCTTGCGAGATCAGTCGCATCGGTGAACGTTCGGTCGCCATTGTTTAGGTAGAGTCGATTTCCCGTCGAAGTCTCCACTTCTTCTTCGAAAATCGCGGTAACGAACCAATCGAGAAGACCGTCGCCGTTGAAATCTCCGATTGTCGACCCCATCGCGTTTTCCTCGAGGTTGACTCCCGCCACCTGCGTACCATCGCTGAAGGTGCCGTCGCCATTGTTCCAGAAAAGCGCTCCCTCTCCGAAGTCGGCAACCAGAGCGAGGTCGGGAAACCCGTCACCATCGAGATCTGAAAATCGGGGCGCGAATCCCCACGAACCGGGAGGAACGCGGTTGCCTTTGAACCCATCAACGTTGACGCCCGCTTCATCAGTAACGTCGTCAAAAAATCCCGGATCCAGGGAACCTCTATTTTTGAGTAACCGGTTATGTGATGGAAGATTGTTCGGGTTGTTGGTCTGGTCGTCATGGCGCCATTCCGTAACAAACAGATCGAGATACCCATCAAGGTCGTAGTCCCCGAAAGCAGCGCTCTGTCCGTAATGAGGGTTGGTGTCTTGAAGAGCCGCGCCTCGCTCCCTACCCTCCTCGCTGAATGTGCCGTTCCCGTCGTTGATGTAGAAGTAAAACCGCTCATCGTCGAAACTGGTCACATACAGATCGAGGTCGCCATCGTTGTCGATGTCTCCCCAGGCCGTACCGTTTGAGCCCCGGAACTGTGCTGTATTGAGCTTTGCCTCGGCCGTGACATTTTCGAACGTGCCGTCTCCCCAGATTACGGAACAGAATCATCGTGTCGTCTCGACGCGACACCACCAGGTCCACCCAACCATCTCCATCGTAGTCGCCCGCCGCAGCTCCCCCGGTCATTATTTCCTGCCAGTAGGGTCGAGCCTCAAGGTTGATCCTGCGACTCTCAACATAGTCCACGCCGGCTGTTTCCGTCACCTTGGTGAATCCCTGGGCGAACCGATTGGGTCGTTCCCATCAGAATAAGGGCAGCCAGATAAAGGGAACCAAAGGAGGGGCATCCAAATGATACTCCCGCTTTCCGGATCGACCACCGCATAAGAGTAAACCCCATTTTCGTTATCTCTTCATGGTCACTTACTTGAGCCCAAATCACCGGTGCATTTTTCGTAGAGGAACGCGGGAGCGTTTCTCTGATTCGCCATCAACGTGCACGTCGTCGAAATCCTTACGGATTCCGCTACGGCTACTCAATGGAGTCCCATGCGACGAAGGATCCATCAATCGTAGAGGAACGCAGGAGCGTTTCTACCAGTCGGAGTCAGCCGGTCCCGCTGAGCGGAAGCGAGCAACTCTGTGCCACCAAATTCCTACTCAGAATCTTCGGGTTAAGGAGACACGCCAGTTCCGCTCCCGAGCAACTCCGGTAGCAGTCCAGAAATTGCCCCCCATAACTTCAACGTCGTCAAAGATATTTTCGATCCGAACACGGACGTCCCAGTTATTCCGGCTCAGACCGAGCACGACATGATGAATGTTTAACGCCGGATTCACGAACTCAAGATCAAATCGTCTTGTGAAAGCCTGCCGGCTCTCCCCTACGTGATTGAACTGATACATCAAGGAGAGTCCCTCGAGCGGACCATCCTGGAATTCGAAGCGAGACATTATATTGAGCGTCTCATCCGCGATTTCCTGCGGTATTTCACCGCTTGCCAGCGCCACATCGACGGTCCCATAGGCAAAGAGGAAATCGAGCCCGGGTTTAGAACTGACGGCCAGGTCGATCTCGAATCCCTCCGTGGTTCGGGTGCCTGACGGCAACCGGAAAGTCGAATCCTCAGAACCGGTAACGGAACCATCGAGGTCCGGAAAAGACTGCAGGAAATCGGTCTCTTCATTGTCAAAGTAGGACATCGTTGCTACGACGTGACTTCCCCACAGATTCAACTTCGCTCCGATTTCGTTGGTGGAAGCAGTCCGGTTGGGAAATCGTGCGCCAAAGTCGGCAAGTTTACGAGACGTATCGAAGACGGGGAGAAAGGTCTCCCCACGGTTGTAGAAAAGGGAGGCGTCACCCGCATCTCCGCTGAAAATCTTGTAGAGAGCCCCGAACTTCGTTGTCCATTCGGTAACACTCTGTGCGGTTGTTGTCTCTCCCCCGGCAGTCGTAATTCTGGTTGTATCGCCTTCCCGTTTGTCATAACGCACCGCCCCAATAAGGAAGAATCGATTGTCGAACATCGAGATGCGATCCATCATTCCCCAGGAAAAGGCATCATCCTTGATGGCGACTCGATTGCGTATGATCACCTGGGTGAAATCCGCATTCGGACGGTGCTATCGGCCGAACGATCCGGATCTGTATCGCCATCGGCATCGTCATCTGCCACGAGGCCCAATACCCAGTCGGGAGTAATTCCTCTTACATTCGGTTGCGGCCAGACTTCATTTTGCCCAATGCCGGTTACAGGGTTGGTTGTAAAGCCGAACGCGTTCCGCACGTCTTCCGGCAGCCATTCGATGCGGTCGATATCAATGAGATCGTCGAGGCTAAAGCGGTCATTTTTCTGGTACTGGAAGTAGGTCAGCATCTGTGCTTCATCCCCCAGTCTTGAATTTCAAACTGATATCCGCTGCAATGATGTCATCCTTTCGGTCCGTTCCCCGATCGTCGAAGCGGATTCCGCGACGTGTAATACGCACCAGTTCGTCCGGCTGGTCGACGTCAGTGACATCAATAAAGGCGGCATTGGTTCCTATCGTATCACCGGCCGCGTTTATGAAATTCGCGTCCCGATGCCCCGCACCCGATCGCCCACCGACTGCTGTTCGATGAGACGACCGACCACGCGAACACCTGCATCGATACCGCCGATTTCGAAATTATGTTCCAAACCGAACTCGAAGCTGTCGGTATCCACCCTGTTCCCGTTATGATAAACGGTTGAGTAGATCCCGTCGGTGGCCATCCGTCGCAAAGGCCTCCCCGAGCCGTCCGATGAGCCAAAGGTGTAAATAGTAGGCGCCCGCCGTTTGAATTCGTCACGCACAATGGCCGACCAGAACCAGACCTTGAGGCCGTTGTCGAACTTGTAGGAAATGCTCGGGTTAAACTGCCAGAACGGGCCCGGTTCGTTTGCCAGTTTAAGGGGGCCTTCAGTATCCGCGAAGGCGGTGTTGAGCCGGTAACCCAAGCGCTTTGTTTCATTATCGATGAACCCCGACGAATCCGCCATCAGCTTCCAGGTATTAAACGAGGCAAACATCGCCGTGAGGGTCGTCCGCGGTGCAGCGAGCGGCTTTTTGCTAACGATATTCAGGAGACCGCCTGGACTGTGCGTTCCATACAATACCCCTGCCGGACCCTTGATGATTTCGAGGCGCTCGAAGAGGGAGTAATCGAACCCCCCGGAACTGGTGAAAAGAGAATCGGGAAGTCCGTCGCGTTGTCCGGAACTCGTGTTGTATCCCCGGATCGTAAACGATGTCTGTTCCTGGGCTCCGGTACCCTGGTTTCCGTGGTTCACTCCGCTCACGAAGTTCAAGGCGTCCCGCCCTTCCAGCGCGACCGTATCCCTGATCAGCTTCTCCGTAATTGTGATAACAGAGGCGTCGAGTTCAGTAATCGGCACGGCAATCCGCGATGCCCAAGGGACGAAGTTGTGGCGTACCCTTTGATCGAGTCTTCACTCACCTCGAAAGGTGAGAGTTCGACGACCTCTTCTTCTGAACCTGAGCCGGCCTCTTGAGCGCTGAGTCCTAAGGGAGTCAGCAAACAGATTGTAATGATTGGGTGGAATATTGCTTTTAGTATTTTCATTGGATGTTGATTAATTGTGTTGGTTGCTCGTTCGGTTGTTCCCCATTGCCCTGTTGCAGCTATAATTTTGCGTTTCGCGCTCTTATATTTTATGAACAATCACTGAACCTCAAAGAAGATTCTGAAGTAGGTGCAGGGCGAAACCCTGATTGGAACAACGCAACGGGTAAGGAGTTTAATGTTTACGCTTCGTACTCGCCGGAAGAGTGCAGAAGCAGCTCATTCGAGCTTATATGTTCAATTATTGATTGTAATAATGCGCCCTGTCCAGAACAAATGTTGATTTCCTATCGTTTGTTAGAGCCTGTTCGCAAGGCGTAAATACACTTTGTTGTGAGCGCTTCGGAGGTCTCGCCAAGCGGGACCCCCGAACCACCACAACCGGTAGGGCTGGGGCACCAAAACTCAATCGCAAACTTGATCGAAGGAGCGACGAAAAAATTCGACGAGGTTGACGCCGAAGCTTACGACGAAGGTTCCCTTACGGGTAAAAGAGGCGCCATCCCAAAATTAATCGTAAGCTTTGTCGTAAACTTGATCGAGGGATCGGGCGGAAGAGACGACGAAGCTTACGGACGAAGTTCCCTTACGGGTGGAAGTCCTTTGCAACCTCAGTCGTAAGCTTGGTCGGGGGATCGGGCGGATGGGGCGACCTTTTGGCCCTGAGTCCCGGCATGCCGGGATCGAAGGGCTTCCCTACCGTAGGGCAGTGATCAATACTCCTCCAAACTGAAAGACAATATTGCAAGTCATGGTTCACGCCCACCGCCACCCCATACCTTCCTTGTCATTGCGAGGAAGAATGACGAAGCAATCCAGGATTCCGATCGGCCGGGACGCTGGATTGCCACTCCCGCTCTGCGCATACGCGTAAACCTTATTTTCGCAACTTAGTCAGATTCAAAGACTTGCGAGGTATTTTGCGGCGGAGTATGAGGGTGTCTCTATCCTCGAGGTTCCACTCCATTTGTTCGCCCTTTTCTATTTGCTTCGTTTCGACCACAGCGGTGAGGAAATTCGCAGTTGAGCGAGTGCATTTTGGCCGGGTTATCTTCTCTACTTTTACCGTCTACCCCATTTTTTTTCACTTTGGCAGCATTTTATACTGTACATTCGTTCATATATAGGATTTATCCTTCGGATGCAAAGTATAAAAAAAAGCTGATTGTATCCGTCAAACCTTCCGTAAGTTGAACCTCACAGCCCTCGCTAAACAGAGTGGTTTTAGAGAGAGGAAATCGCGCAAGATCTCCCCTCTGAACTTTGTTTTGGCTTTGCTGGCGATGGCTTCTAAGGGGGCCTTGTCCCTTGGCAAAGAAGCCGAGCTTATTGGATTCTTAGCCAACCGCACCATTTCCAGACAAGCGGTCCAAAAGTGCGCCAAAAAAGCCACCGCTTTTATGACCTTAGTGCTCCTGAGGCTTTTAGAACTTAAAGCTTAGGGGCCTGTGGGCAGAGCTGTTCCAAATTGCATGAGGAGCTTTGAACGGGTTCTCATTGCCGACAGCACTTCGATTGGCTTGCCTAAGGTCCCTGGCCCCCTTCTTCCCCGGAGCGTCCAATCAGACAGGCTCCAAACAGGCTCAACTGAAGATTCAGGCCTATTACGATCTGCGCAATGAATCCTTCGTTGACTTCAGCCTCAGTAGCTTCCGAAAAAACGATCAGGCTGCTTCCAAAGACATTCTCGCTCTCGCTCAACCCAACGACTTGATCCTGCGCGACTTAGGCTATTTTGTCCTCGATGTCTTTAAGCAACTCGATCAGCGCGGCTGCTTCTTTGTGAGTCGTTTGAAAACCGGCACTTGCCTTTTAGCCAACGAAGGCGATGAAGAGCTCGATCTACGCAAACTTTTACGTGGCCAAAAGCTTCTCGATATGCCCGTTCGGGTGGGTAAAAAAAGCCAAGCTTCCGGTTCGTCTGATCGCCGTCAAACTCCCTCAGAAGGTGGCCCATAAACGCCGCCGCGAGCATAGACAAAACCGCGACAATAGACTTCGATATACCAGCCGCACCAGCTTCCTTCTCGGTTTCCAAATCTTTATTACCAACCTCCATCAGAAAGACTTTAGCCCTAAGCAGATTCTGAGCTTTTACGGACTTCGCTGGCGCATCGAAATTTTCTTTAAGGCCTTTAAGCAACATCTTAATCTCGGTCAGGTCAAAGAGACTACTCCCTACCAGGTTGAGCTTCTTATCTACGCCCGTCTCATCCTCATTACCCACTTACTCAACTTCGTCTATGGTCCCCTTAGACACTATTCGAATACCAGTTTGTCCTCTCCTCTGAGTATCCTTAAATTCTCCTACTGGTTTGGCTTCTTTGCTCCCTACTTCTTCATCCTCTCTCACCTTCCCAAAGATCAGATCATCCCCCGATGGCTCAAACAAATCCCCAAACACTGCACCTATGAAAAGCGTTCTCGTCTTGATTTCCTCTCTTGTTTCTTCTCCTTAGGTTAACGCAAATGCGCTCTGCGGGATCGCAATGACAGTCAGTGGATCCGTATGAGCGCTCGAGCTGATTCCGTAGCCGCCTTGCCGTACTGCAGGCCGGTCCCTCTCCACTTTCACATATCGTTTTCTAAGGCAGCTTTCGGCCACAGCCAAACCGGAAGGCTGATAAGAGAGAAGAGGGGTCACAGAGGCACACAGAGATGACAAAGCTATACGATGTCAGTACGAAAATATGTTTGTGCTTTGCTTCGGGAAGGGGTTCAAGCCCCAGTGACACCGATTCCGCATCGACCGTCGCATCGATAGCAATAGATCATGAAAGTCCGAAGTTGCCCGACTGGGTAGAAAGTTGGGAGGAGTCGACTTCGCCTCGCGCGGAGCGCGGTTCAAACGGTCAAAGAAGCATTTGCAAGAGCGCGCTATGACTCTTATCCCAATGAAAACGCTCTCGTAAATGCTTCTTTGACCGTTTTGCACTCTGCCGCACGGCAGAGCAGGCGAAGTCGACTCCTCCCAACTTTCTATATCTCCAACTACCATTCTCGGTGGTGCTCTGTGGCCCCGATTTAGCTATGATTTAACCGTTTGTTACCATCTTACTTACATAACATATCTTCGCAAATCGCATTGAAGGTGTGCCATAAGACTCTAAAACTTCCCCACTTTAGCGTCCTTTCGCGTCTTTAGCGGGCTCAACTCTTCAATACCATGATCTAAAGCCTTTCTGAGGTTCAAACCGAATCACGAGCTCTTACAACCAACAGCATATCGGCCCAATGGTGCTCCCTCGCAAATTACCATTGTTTCCGCCCCGTGGAATCTCTTAAATTCCTAATATGCCCAAACATCAGATTGCCAACCATCTGGCCGAAACTCTGGCTGATCTCAATGCCAAGGTGCCTCAACAGGAGATCGACAGTCTCCCTCCCTGCGATTTCGATGCCGAAGCGCAGGATTGGGATGCACTGCTTGCCCCGGCATCGGCAAGTATGAAATCCAACGGCTGCGCCATCCTCCGGCAATTTGTCTCAAAAGGGACTGCGGTGCAGTTCCGCAATGCCGTGGAATCCCTCCTGGCGAGCGAACCGATAGCCGGTCACATCACAGCCCGTACAGACCTCGAAACCGATGGTTTTCTTCTCAACTGCACGTTCGAAAACGTCCCGGGAGGAAAACACACGACTGTCACCGATCTTGTTAAACTCGGGAAACCGGTGATCAACGTCCGCAAAGGCGACATCGGTCCTGCCGGGGACGACGGGATGGTCGACATATTTCATGTCGACAGGCTCTTCCCTGAACACGAGCACATTTTCTCCGAGAAAAGGAGAACGGCCTTCATCGAATCCGTGCTTCGCGAAGCATCAGGCAAGCCCTACCGCTCCTGTCTCTTCAACCTCTATATCAACCGTTCGATCATGGAAACGCGCGGTTATCATTCCGACGGCTTTGGACCAAAGGTAAAATCGTTTCTTTATCTCAACGATATCTCCGATGAGACCATGGGACCCTACTGCTATGGGCGCGGCACCTACAACCACCTGTCCTTGAGAACCTGCAACCAGGAATTGTCGACCCGTTTCGAGGAGACACTCAAGAGCACCACATTCGATTTCTGGGATCGCAGGCGCGAAATCAAATTCCTCGGTCAGGCGGGGAGATTTCGCCATGACATTCCAATCCGGCGCCCATCGCGGCTGGCCGCAGGGTCAGGGAAACGAGAGATTCGCCCTTGTGCAGACATTTATGCCGGAGGATATCGATCCTTAGTCCCCCTCGCGAGGGAAACTTTGTCGTGAGCTTCGTCGCGAGCTTTGTCGTTTTCGGTCTCTCCTTCGATTAAGCTTACGACGAAGCTTACGATTAAGTTTGAAAGAGTGACACTCCCCGCCAGGGAACCTTCGTCGCGAGCTTCGTCGTTTTCGATCTCTCTTTTTCGACCAAGTTTGCGACTAAGCTTACGATTAAGATCAGAACTCGCTATCATGCGGGTTGGCGGGCAGGGGGCAATCGCAGATACAATTCCCGGCTTTTAAGAGCTAAAGAAAACGGTAGGCTTCATCTTCGAACCATCAAATTCGAAGAAAAATGGAGAAACCTACCGTCAAAGAAAACGGTAGAGACCTTCTTACAGTGCATCCTTGGAGTGGACAAGGGTAATCCCTCGATCACGGTCTATCGGGATCTGAGGGAAGGCAAACTGCACGTCTATTACGGGCATGAGCTTTTTGAAGTCGTAGAGGACGATCGGGAGCAAGTTGAATTCAAGCTATTGGAGGGGCGCCTCTACAATGCGGGGTTGAAGAAAGGGCGCTTAGAGAAGCAATTTGAGGTTGACCCCAAAACGATGAAGCGGTGGGGGGAGGCGCTTCAAAGCGGAGATGCCGAGACCTTAGCGCGAGTGCTGGCGGGACGCAGCGCTCATCGCAAATTGACGAGGGAAATCCGGAGTTTTGTGCGGGTGCGCTTCGGGCAGATCTATGGGGAGAGTCGGTATGGCTACAGCAAGAAGATACGGGGGGAGATCGAGGAGGTGTTCGGAGTTAACCTCAGTGGGGAAACTTTGCGCCCTGTCTTTAAGGAGCTTAAAGAGGCCCGGGCAAAGGAGGCCGAAGCCGAGAGGGCGCAAAATCGGGAGACTCCCTGGGATTGCCCGGAGGACTCGGGGAGGGACGAACAGGAGCAAGAAGCAGAAAATAGCCCCGAAAGCGAAGGGGACAATCGCAAGGGGTCTCCCGATTTTTCGAGGGAGAGCTCCGAAGCGGTGCAATGGTATCGGCACCTGGGAGTACTTCTGTTCAGTGCCGCGCTCAGAGAAGTCGCTCAGATTGATCGCGAAGAGGGCTGGCTTTTGAAACAATGGGTGGCTTGCGGGTTGTTGGCCGCGGTCAATATCGAGCAGAGCAAACTGCTCGATCTCGAAGACCTGCAAAAACTCATCGGGCGAGTCCTGTATACCCCCTATCTGCAACGCCAAAGCCTTAGCGCCCTGGCCGATGAAGGGCTTTTAAGAGAGATCCTCAGAGTGAACGCGAGGGGCCTGAATGCTTCGGATGAAGAGAGCTTTTATTATGATCCGCACACCAAACATTACACCGGAATGAGCAAGGTGCTGGCGGGATGGTGTCCGGGTATCCGTCTGGCCGACAAAGCGCTCCACAGCGATTTTATTCATACCCTCAAGGGCTATCCGGTCTATTTTGCGAGCACTGACAACTATGAGGATATAAGGGAACGGTTTATCCCCAACTGCGAAGCGATGCTCGAGCTGGTGCAGTTGCCGGCTGATAAGAAGGTGAGCATTTACGTGGACCGGGCGATCGCCGCGGAGTGGTTTTACGAAGCCATCGTGGAGCACCCTCAACTCGAAATCATTACCTGGGAAAAAGGTTACAAGGCCAGCGCCCAGCCCCTCCAACGGATCGACGGGCAGTTGCGCCTGCAGCGCGCGCGCAACCATGCCGAAGATCTCCAGGAGTATCATCTTCGCTATCAGCGGGGCCCCTGGAAGAAAAATCCTCAACTGGTGCAGTGGATCGTGGAGGCGACCAATCCAAAAAATCGAACCATTACCGTGAGCATCCTGGCGACCGATCAGCAGGCCCGAAATGAAGAGGTAATCAAAGGGATGTTCAGTCGCTGGATTCAGGAGAATGACTTCAAATACCTCGATAAGCACTTTGGGATTAATCAGATCACCTCTTATCGCACCGTCCACTACAAGCGATTAGCCCAACACCTTGAGGACAAGCAGGAGAAAAGCGGTGCCGCCAAAGCCCTCCTGAAGCAAAAACAGCAATGCACCGAAGAATTGAAAAGACTGCTCCTGGCCGAGCATGCCCACCCGGGCAAAAGCGCCTCAAGGGGCGAAAAGATCCGTCGACTCGATCAGGCCCTCAAAGCCCTCCAACTCGAACTGGAGCAAATCGACACCGAATGCTCGAGGCTGCAGCGCCTCATTGATGAAAACTATGTCCGCCTGGACACCGCTAACAAGTCCCTCATGGATGCCTTGAAAATCTTCGCCCGTAACAGCTTCTACAAGCAGCTCGAACCCTTTAAAGCTCGCTACAACAACTATCGTGACGACCACGATCTGTTTCGCAATTTGACTCACAGTGACGGCGTTCTTATAGAGAGGGGCTGTGCGGTCGAAGCGCATTTATTCCCCACCGCAACTTATCCCCCTCGGGTGCAGGCGGTGGTGCTTGAGTATCTGCAAACTCTCAATCAGAAGCCCTTACTGATGCCCGACGGTTCAGGCCGAAGAATCATCTTCCGACTGGGCAAAAAATCGGGATTTAAACTTGCGATTGCATAGTGCCTTTAGAGGGGCAATATAGTGAGGTCTGAAGTTACGACCTCAGGCGTTCCTGGAGCTCCCAAAGTGCAACCTTGTTGGAGTCCCAGGTCAATCGTTCGCTAGCCACCTCGTATCCTAGCCACGCAAACTCCCTATGTTCCTCAGAGAGTCGGATTTCAGAATCTCCAACCTCTACGGCAAAACAGAACTCAGGAATGACAAAGACATCCTCCGGCCAAGGTGCCTCGCGAAACGCCCTACGGGGGATTGAGGCCCGTGAGTCGAGCTCCATCCAGAGGCTTCTACCTCCTATTCCCCCTTCCTCGAGTGCTTCCCTTCGGGCGGCATCCACGGGACTTTCACCCTCTTAGCCTCCGCCCGCGATGAACTGGCACATCTTCGAATCAGAACGGTAGAACACGGCATATTCGTAGGAAGCGTCGCGCGCTCGATACGGGAGGACCAGAACATTGAACGGCGCGCGCGACATGGCTGAATAATTGAACGATGTAAGAGGTGCGCCTCAGCGCGATCCCGAATATGCTTGAGTGCGGCCATCGGTCTTGGCTCCAACTTCGTCAAGAAAGGCTTCGACTTGGGCAGAAGATCGGAGCCGCACAAACCGTATGTGGCTCCATCGCGAATCAGCGCTGTATGTGAGCATATTGCGACGCTTGCGTCGATGCTGCGTGACGATCCACCATAGCAGGGAATCTTCCTTGCTCCAAAACATGAGCTGGGGCCAGAACCTTTCATAATTCTTCCCCCAAAGCAGTTCCTTTGTGCGCCACCGTCGCCACGATCGAACAAGCCATCGAAAGATGAGATTCCGCATGGGAAGATCCAGCCAAACGATAGTCTCCAGGCGAGTCCAGAAGACACGCTGTGAAAAGCCAGTGTAGGATCCTGCAACAACCCACCCTTCCCCGCTGGTCGCTCCTTCTATACGACGCACAAACTTCTCAGGATCTGTCTCGTTCAGGCCGACCCAACCGGATTCCCAATTGAGCGCATCCAATTCCACAAAGGGGACGCCGAGGGCAGCCGCCAACTGCGCTCCCAGAGTGCTTTTTCCGGAACAGCTGTTACCAATCACATGGATCCTTCTGCCGATTGGGATAGCGGGAAAATGTGCACCCTCATTCACCGGGAGCTACTTCCTTTGTTCATCACGGCTGCCAGTTCCATGACTCGGGGCCATCGTCTTGATGAATAGAACCCCGTCAAAGACTTCCGTCCAGTCAGCTGCCTCACCGCGGTATCCAAAAAAACGGCCGATCCATCGCTTATCTCCGAAGTACCTCTTCATTCCCTCGCTTCGCAGATCGATGAGAATATTCCCGTAACCCTGTTCAGCGAGTTGATTTTCGATCGAATACTGGCTGCCCTCCATCGGTACAAGCTCCCTTTCATACGGCTTTGCCATATCGACCCTGCCATAGGAGCCGTTGTATGATGTGACGCCGATGGAGTAGGACCGACTTCTGTATTTTGCGGAAACAACACTTCCAGCAGTATATGCGCCCTTTAGATAGTGGGCTTTGCCATCTTCGAGGTTTCGGATATTATCTTCTCTTCGAAGTGCAAGATGCATACTGGCTCCCCATACAATGACTTTTCGCCTGGGGTATAGATTCTCTTTCAGCCAGATCAGATTCTCACCCATCAGTCGATCGCGAATGAAGTAGCTCGGATCCGACATATCTGACCAGGTTATTTCTCCAAAAAACCTTCGCGCCTCCCATTTCATGTTTTCGATCACCCTTAACCAGAAACCTCTTTCTTCGACATTCGATTTCTCGAGTAAACGCTGAGTCTCTGCTAGGAAACTCAGATAGCTGCTTCGTTCTTCCCTTTCGGGCAGCTCCATTCCGTTTCGATTCGCTGGAAAAGGGGAGTATCTGTAATGAAGAAGATTATCGAGAATCTCGAGATGCCGGTCTATTTCCTCCGTATCCTCGTAAACCTCCTTAAGAACGAGAGAAAAGTCGGCCATGAACCCGTCCCTGGCCAGTTCTCCGGTAAATTGGCAATCTATCCCTGCCAATTCGAGTGGCTGTTCAGTGGAACTTACTTTGCCGATGTAATCGATCAATTCTGAGACCTCCCGGTTCCTGCTCCAAAGGCTGTAGACGGACTTCTGAATGTTCAATTCATGGTCCTCTCCTCGACTGATATTTTCCCACGCTTTGCGACAGTTCCATAATCCGCTCTCAAAAACCAACACATCGAATCCCCGCTCCTGATGCAGATACTTGATCAATCGCGATTTCAATAAGAATGCCTTACCATCTCCGTGCGTACTTTCCCCCAGCATTACAATCTCGACACCGTTTAGAATCTCCTGCAGCGGTTTGAGGTCTTCAAATTGCTCAAATGTCGGATCAAGAGACGCGATGCGAATCGCATTCTCCTCAAGTAGGCGATCCAGTTCGTTTTCAGCATGGAGCGATCGAGTGATGGGTACGGATATGGCGAGTAAACTCGCCCACCAGATCGATAATCGAATGATTCTCATCGATTATTTCTCCACGGTACTAATCGGAGAAGATCGAACAAAGCCATCCTCACTTCAAGATCACCATGGGTAGGACTCGACTCTTTCGAAGCACGGGGAATGCCGTGGCGGAGAGAGCCACTGAAATCATCAGGGCAATCGCCATGGCATAGGGATCGACTTTCAAAACAAAATGCTGGCCGATTATTTCCATCATCAGGTTGGATAGATAGTACCCCATCATGCAACCCAGGCACAGAGCGATCGTGATCTGAACAATATCCCGTTTCAGGTACATTGACAGAATCCTCAGGTGGTTCGCTCCCAATGCCAGACGAATGCCGATATCGCGGCTGCTCTGTTCGATCGAAAAGTACACCAGCCCGTAGACACCGATACCGGCCAGTGACACCGCACTGATACCGAAAATCCAAAAAATGCTTGAGAGAAAACGGAAGAATCCTGTCCATTCCTTCCAGGAATCATCCACTGTCTTGAGCCAGCCAGATGCAATCATCGGATCAAGATCACGAATTGCACCCTGCACTTTGGCCGAAAGCTTATATGGGTCGCCCGAAGTACGCACAAATACAGTTCTATGCCTGTGACTGGGACCCTCATACTGACGGACGAAACGGTAAAAGCCCGCGGCACCCCCGGTTTCTGACACGTCTTCTGTTTCGGTCGGCTGCCTTATCACCGGCACAACTCCGATTATCCTCTTCCATGGATCCTCCGGATTCTTACCCTTGCGGATACGACGACCAATCGGGTTCTCGTTGTTAAAGTGTCTCTCCATAAAGCCCCTGTTCACAATCACCACATTTTCGGAATCGAGTGTGTCCGTCATTCGGAAATTTCTCCCAATAAGGATCGGAACTTCCAATGCCGGAAAGTAGCTCATGGATACGTTCTCGCTCTTCAACATCAAATGCTCATCCGCGGATGAATACGGTTCTCCTTCAATAACCATACGGTCATGCCCGGCGCCGAGAACGGCAAAGGCCGAAGTTGAACCGGCACTCTTCACTCCCGGTACTTCTTTAAGTTTTACCAGCAAGCGGTCAAAGAAGGCGGAAGCTTGCGGGTAGTCGTACTGGTTCGCCGGCAGTTCTACATATATGGTCAAGACGGTGCCTGGATCGAACGGAAGCAGATCGTCGATATCCGCCACGGTGCCCAGAAGTGCTCCACATGCCACGAGCAGGGAGCATGACAGTGCGATCTGAACAACTACCGAGAATTTGCTGAGACGCCCAATAAAAAGGCCGGACGAAGTCCGCGCATCGTCTTTCAATATCGCATTCAGATCGCTCCGGGTGGCTCGAAGAGCGGGCACCAAACCTGCCAACAGAGTGGCGATGAGGGTGACGGCTATAACAAAGGCAAGCACCCGCAAATCGACCCCAAAATCCCACCAGAATGGAAAAGACTCAACATCAAAGAAAACATCGAGGTAGGATTCCGCTGCGAATGCGATCGTGCTCCCAATTACAGCTCCTAGAAAACAGAGGACAAGGCATTCGGCCAGCATTTGGGCTATTACGTCGATACCCCTCGCCCCCAAGGATGAGCGAATGGCCAGCTCTTTGCTCCTTTGAGAAGCTCGAACCAGAAAGAGGTTAGAGACATTTGCACACGCGATCACCAAAACGAGGGCAGAGGAAGCTAACAATGCGTAAAGTATCTTCCTTATCTCCTTTCCGACCTGTGCGTCGGTGAAGCGAAGAATCTGCATTTTCGTTCTCCCCTCGTTTGCAACAGGATGCTTTTCGCTGAGATGAAGCGCTATGCTGTCAAACTCGTCCAGAGCTTTCTCAATCGCGTTTTCTCTTTTTAGCCTTCCTACGACATCGAATCGTAAGGATTCTTCCCTCTTTTCCTTGATGCCATGGTCTCGGATCGGAATCCATATATCGTGGTGACTAGGAAATCTGAAGCCTTGCGGCATGACGCCGACAACAGTGTAGGATTCAGCGTCGATAATCACGGACTTGCCGATGACTTTATCCTCTCCGCCAAACTCGCTTATCCAAAGCTTGTAGCCCACCAAAACCACCAACGGCTCTCCCGGCAGATCGTCTTCCGGAACAAAACCTCTGCCGAGAATAGGTTGCACCTTCAGCAGATCGAAAAGATTCGCCGTAATTCGAACTCCTGATCTGCTGACCAGGTTCTCGCCGATCAGGACATTGAACTGTTCGCGGGAGTAGCAGGAAAGGGCTTCAAACCCGGTCTGGTGTCTCCGAAAGTCGCGGAAATCCTCGAAT
The DNA here is from genome assembly GCA_965215885.1 of Candidatus Moanibacter sp. Taxonomy (GTDB): domain Bacteria; phylum Verrucomicrobiota; class Verrucomicrobiia; order Opitutales; family UBA2987; genus CBDCEW01. The sequence continues at coordinate 11,096 of CBDCEW010000014.1, read as the reverse complement.
CGCAGTCGCGAATCCTGCTGAACCGAGAAGTGCTTCTCCAGGCTGTCAGGATCATATCGGACCATGAACACTCGATCCGATTCAGGATAGGGAAGATCGGAATAGAGAGCTCCCTTGACGATCGTAAACAGTGCTGTCACCAAGCCTATGCCGAGAGCGAGGGCGACGACCGCCAGGACCGAAGAAACCGGCGACTTTATCATCATCACGAAAGAATAACGGATATGCTGAGGGAGGCTCCCCATGCAGGTTATTGCCAGTTTCCGGGTTTCCTGTTGTTCATTTTTCAGTTAATTCGGCTGAAAAAGTCCTTGTTTCGTAATCCTCGACTACGTTCTTGCGATCGCGGCTACAAATATCAACGACTTACTCTGCCGTACGGCAGAGTAGCCGTCCCGCCAATCGGGACAGGAACGTGGGGGTTTTTCACCGGAATCAGAGTAGACTGGAGGTGCGACGATCGAGTTCCGAGCGGGTTAGGCGGTGTTTGTCCCATGTACAATTTATGACAGGCCTTTGCTTGCTCGCCACCCCGGTTTTGTTCACCTCAGTATCGCCTCGCGCGAAAATGGGTGCCGGAGTGATCTGCAATCATTCGTCTTCGGTCTTCTGAAAGCAGGTACCGTTATCATTGCCTTTCAAACACGCTCTCGCGTCAGCAATGTCCTGCACACGGACGCGCCCTTCATCAATCTCCGGCAGCTTGTCCGGATGAAAAAATCCGACATCGGTAGTTTCGAAATTCGGCCTCGCTTCACCCGACAGCAACCTGCAAAGAAAATGAATCTTGTAGATACTCTCCGGATTCCGCGGATAACCCGCTCGGTCTCGATCAAGCACGGATATTATTCGCTCGGCTCTAACAATGAATCCTGTCTCCTCAAGGCACTCTCTCTCAACGTTCTCGGCCGGGGTAAGATTCACATCCGCCCAACCCCCGGGAACTGACCATTTACTTGAGGATGCTTCGTGAACCATGAGGAGTTGATCGTCTCTGAAGACAAAGCCGCGGACATCGACTTTCGGTGTGGGGTATCCAGTTTCAACCGGCCAACAGAAATTCTGTAATTCAGATCCCCGGGAAAGAAGCTCTGAAGCGATCGCCTCCAGTCGCGCGTACCTGTCTAGATCATAGGCGTCTTGAGAATAGGATCGCCCTGTCTGAGCAAGGCTACGTATCTCTCTCGAAATTTCCAGAAGGTCTCCCATTACCCTGCATTCCCTATCGAAAATTGAATGGACGCAAGATAACGCATGGCGAATATGTATCGTTTGGCCGGCCCCAGACTCCGTTCACAGTGTCTACAAATACGACCAAAGGGTTTCGATCCGAAGACGGTGGCGAGGTCCCCAGAACAGCGGTCCTCTGGAGTGTGTCATCGTGTACGCGACGCGGCGCCATGCATTGAACAGTGTCATCGCGAGTCGACCGAAGGGAGGTGCGGTGATCCAGGATCAGGGAAGATTCCACCTATCTCTCTCTGGATTAGCTTTCAGAGTAACAGAAGCTCAGTCCGATTTCACTCCGTATTCCTTCTCCATCCATTCGACCGCGAATGTGTGTAGCCACGAGGCGTCCAGCAGGTAGGATTTTGCATTCCCAATTGGACCAGTATCGCTGCCATCCAGAGATAGGTATCCTCGGACAATATCCTCAAAATAATCCTCGGGCGCGGCGGAAATCACCGGATCGCCCGTGTCAAACTCTTCAATCTCCACCCACTGCTTCCGATCGGCGAACAGGATTGGTTCACGATAGCGAATGATACGCTTGCCGGGCACCTGAGCCATATGTTCGGAGTAGTGGAGTAACGTCACAGCATCGAGCGGCGAACCGATAAGAAGAACTTTACCCGACGCTTCGACCAGTTTTGCTAAGGGTGAACCAGGGCCGTACCCATACTGAAGGGGATGATCTTTACACAGCCATTGCGCTCTCGCGCCAACCGCGCAAACTGAAGCATCCGGAATTCCGCTGCGCACCGACTCCCGATGAGTTCTTAGAAATTCGGGGAAAATCCCAAAAGTGCGTCGCGCTCGCGAGGTGGTCGGGTCAAAGGGAGGAAGTTCCTCGAGCATAGCAACTCTCTCGCTCTCCGAAGCATCGCAGCATGTAATGTGATGAACGCCATCCTGCCAGTCTGTATAAGCCATGATCGTGCCGCCCGGACCCACCGCAGCAAGCAGAGCGCCTATGAGTGCGTCCGGGCCTGCCCAATATGGTGCCCACCGACCGAAGGGAGGCATGGATCATCACTATGTCATCTTCCTGTATTCCCAAGGCCCTGAGATCCGTCACAAGTCGGCTTTGTGTGATCATGGCTATGCGGTCGTGATCTTCAACAAACCCCGCTTCTTCAGGCCGAGCATAAGGCTTGCGACATGAAGTCCCTGGGAAAATTCGCCAGTATTGATCAATTCAAACACTTTAGAAACGGTCAGGAACTCGAACGTGATTTCTTCTGTCTCGTCGAGGGTCGGTTCGCTGTCAATGACCACCCCAGTAGCTAGAAAACAATGAAACCTGTTCGTATGGGTAGCCGGATTCGGGTGCAGTTTGGGCAATGGCAGGAATCTCTCGGCCGTGCAACCGGTCTCTTCTCGAAGCTCTCGTCGAGCGGTGGCGAGAGGAGCCTCATTCGGTTCGACAATACCGCCCGGCAATTCCGCGCACACTTTGCCGATGGCGTGACGATACTGTAGCGTGATCAGCACATGATCGTCTGCGTCGAGCGCGACTACATGCACCCAGTCTGAATACTCGAGAACATAGTAGGGATCTATCCTGAGACCATCCGGTCTCTCACAGTTGTCTGCGCGAACAGTGAGCCACCTGCTGCGAATGAGATACTCGGATTCGATAATTTTCCATGTTTGCATATATACCTCCCTAATACCCTCCAATGATAAATACCCGTCCCGGCGTGCCGGGCACCCTGCATCTAACTGTTTCGCCAATTTGGCAGAGATTGACTGTTCCTATACGAAATGATGATACGAACGTTCCCGGAGGGACCGTTCCACCACTAGTTTCTTTGATACTGGTCGATCGGGCGCTCCGGGCACGATCCCGTTTTCCACTTGCGTGCCATCCGAAACATGGATTCTTCGTCAGTCACTTGAGCTAGATCTTCTATTCTAATCCAACCCAAATTGTAAGACTCATCGCTGACCAGATAAGCTTCGCTTCCTACCGTCTGCATGGCAAATCTCACGTCATAGTGGTCGTGCTCAGACTCGTTTCCGCGTTTAGGGATGCGATGAATGTCGATATCGAAGATTTCCCCACTCAAAGGTTCTATTTCCACCAGTCCTGACTCTTCGCTTGCCTCACGCAATGCAACATGAAGAACGTCCGGATTTCCGTCAGCGTGTCCACCGAGTTGCATCCACCGATTCAGTTTTCTGTGGTGAGTCAACAATACATGAGTTCCATCGTTATTCACGACCCACGCTGACCCGGTGACGTGCCCAATCTTGAGACTCCTTTCGAAACAGTCCGGATTAGCCAGTACAAAATCAATGAATCGCTTCGTCGTATCCGACTCGATCCTCCAATGGCCTTGATACGCCTCAAGTTGGGCAATTATGAGCTCTCGGGATGGGGTCAGGCTTCGTATATTTGTATAAGTCTTGTTTTTAAAAGGCTGCAATCGACACCGATTCTTTCCGGTCCTATTAGAGAGATCCCATATTCCGCCTCCATAGCACTACCTAGATCCGGACCAAAGGCGATTCTCTTCTTCCGACACAAATATAATAAGCCTGACCCTTTCGCTACACTGTTTACCAATCAATCTCCTTTAACCTGTTTACCGCCATCTTAAAGGCGCTGCGAATGGCTCGCTTGTTTCCCCGTCTGAGACGGTTCTCTGTGTCCAATCTCGATTTCAGCAGGCTATGGCATTCCCAGGCAAACTCAAGTGCCCAGAGCCATTCAGCCATTCGCAGAAGGGCGAGAATGTCGGCGCCCCCATCAGAGTAGGCTGTGGCATAGCCGTCCGCAAGAGTGGCCAGCAAATCGGCGTGCTTGTCGAAACGATGCGCCCGGTATCTTGGCGCCCGACTCAATGCCGGTAAGCAGAGTCGATAACAGTGCAGAAAGAATGCTGCATAGTACAGTCCGCTACCTTGAATTGGCACTGGATCGACAAGCCCAACCCAATTCAGGTTTCGCGTGAGTAGATTCTCTGGAGTGACGTCGCCGTTCAACAGGCTGACCGGTTCGCCACAACCTCTCATTGTGCCGAGCGCATCAGCGACCTTTTCCTTCATAGAAAACCCTTCTGATGTGGTCGATCTGAATCCAGGGTCTTCGACCTGCTCGTAGATTCGTTTCTCAAGTGAGGTCCAATGATCACTCAACTTGGATGCCCCGTTGCACTTAACATTTCCGGATTTCCAAATCATTTCACCGGTTCCGCCAATTGGAGCGGGTTGCCTGTGCATCGCCTTAGAAAAATCTCCGACTCGGATGCCAAGTGCAGTCGCCTGATGGATTGATAGTTCACTCAGGGGCAAAGGAACACCGGGAACATACGATTCGAAAGTGAACGAAAATCCCGGGCTCAATGTGATATCTATAAACCATGGGACAGATACCGGGCAGGCAACGATTTGCCTCTCGGTAGTATAGGCCAACCGGGGCGTAATCGCTATGGAGTTCTTCGAGATTCCAAGTCTCCTCTTTTCCGTAGATCTTCCGTTTCCGAAGCCGGATAACCATTGGATCGTATCCTTGGAAGGAAATCAAATAGGCATCGTGCCAGGCGCCCGATCCGATCCGTTTCCACTCATCGGATATCTCAAACAGAGGAAAATCGACGATCTCCAGCGCCCGATTTAACGCTAGCCGCAACTGCTTTCTATCGGAATCCGATGCCATGTGGCGAAGTGGTCAGGCCTATTATCTAAGTGTGCATCTTCTCTATGAGGATACAATCGAAACAATCTCGCTCGCAACTGCATGCACGAAAAGCTTCCGCTTTCCGCTACAGACTCGCAAAAATATAGCTTTCGATTGAGCGTACTCGCCCAAGACAGGACAGACACCCTTCTGCCGATTCTTGAGCTCAGGACCATTCGTAGTAGCGACAAGTAGCGGAAAGCGGGAGCTTTTCGAAGCGCAGATAGCTCTACTTCATTCACCATATTCGAACGGAGCGCTGAAAGCTAATCCTTTGGCGACCGAGGTAAAGGTGTCTCCTGTGCGGATTCTCTCTTCACCGAATTTTTTCGTAAAGAGGTTGCGGATATCGCGGACAAGGGAACTGCCGCCAGTCAAGAAGATGGCATCAATATCACTATCGCGACAGCCGGCTCGAATCAAGACCTCGTCCAAAGCGCTACTGATCGCGGATCGCGCACTTTCCGTATAGTGATTGAAGTGAGTCAGGGTGATGAATTCGCCGAGTGAGATTTCATCGCCATTGAAGATCAGTCTGGCGGCATCGCATTCCGTTAGTGCGATCTTCGTTTTCTCAATTTCCTGAAAAAGCGCAAATCTCAAATTCCTCCTGATCAAGGTCTGAAGCATTGAAAATCCCATTCGATTCGTCGACCGGACACTCATCTTTCGTATCGTTTCCATCAACTTCTTATCTTTTGCGAGGAACGGAATGCGATCCCATCGGCAAATCTCGTGATGGGGAAAAGTGAGTGCTTTGAGAATCGGTCCTCCAGAGTATTCCTGATAACTGGCGCCCCGTCCGAAACGAGGGGTCAACCGGTGCCACATAATATCGGCGTCGAGCCGATTTCCAGCGACCGAAACGCCGAAGGTTGCCAGGACGTCGGCCCGGCGGTTGCGCTTGTCTCGCCTGTCTGGATCCAACCGGATAATCGTGAAGTCCGATGTCCCGCCTCCAAGATCACCGACCAGAACCGTTTCACCCTTGGATAACGCTGCCTCGTAGGTAAACGCTGCCGCAACCGGTTCAAAGACGAAGCGAATTTCGTCGAATCCTGCCAACCTGGCCGCTTTCTCCAGCCGCCCCACCGCCAGATGCTCCCTTTCCGGATCCTCGCTGAAAACGGCAGGACGGCCTACAACAGCCTGCCGAATATCGCATCCTGTTACCGCATCTGCTCTCTCCTTAAGGTTTCGAATAATGATCGCGATAAAGTCTTCGATGGAATAGGTAATTCCATTGATCATCGTACTCGTGAACGACTTGTCCGGAAGCACTGTTTTGATCGCTTGTAGCAGTCGGCCGTCCATATTGTCGGCGACGTATCGCTCAACTGCATCGCGACCCAGATAGACCCGATCCAATTGACTGGAAAGAGATCTCGCCCATGGGAAATAGAGCAGAGAGGGTTGAGATCCGGTAAGCCCAGGGTGTTCGAATATCGAGCGCTCGGCTACGTTCCAGACGGCGACCGCCGAATTACTCGTCCCGAAATCGATCCCATAGATATAGTTTCTTTGCGTGTCACTTTTCATTCCGCCATGGCAGCGGTATGGAGTTTAACGGTGGTTTTTATGAGAGGCAAGTAAGAAATCGTCGCTATAAAGCGACACGGATACAACGTAGCCCCCATTTAATTGACTATTACTATCGTGAAATTGACCTCATCTTGAGGCCTCGAACGCCTTAGCGGTGTCATAGAATTCGTAGAATTCAGTAATCTTCGGATCCTTCATCCGAATGATATCAGCCTTGGGTGTTTCTACGACTTTTGAAGTTCCTTTGTGCCTCCAACCGCAACGACCAAGCACGACAACGCGATCATTTTGTGCGATGAACTCGTCAACGGTATAGTGAATCATCTCCCACTCTTTAACCATCACCTCGAAATAGCGTGCGACATCGTCCTTCGAGCAGCATGCCTGAGAAAACTCCATTCCCGGAGACCCATCAGCAATAGAACTCCATTGAACGTCGTCTGCGAGCAAACTCATCCATCGCGAGACGCTGTCAGCTTTGCTGTCGTTCCAGGGCTGGTATGCCTCTCGAAGCGTTTCTACATTTTCATCTTCCATAATTGCCTTTCTTTGACCCACAAAGCCTCAAACGCCTTAGCAAGACCTTATCCGAAAAGCTACTGATTGGCCGCAAAGAGGCGCAAAAGGCGCAAGGAAAACTTGAGAAAAATCATTTTGTGGCTTGATAAAAAGTGTCGCAACATGCTAGTGTTTAACAACCTAAGATTAAGAAAGGAGTTAAACATGCCAACATGTGCGACAGAGGAGAACAAAAGCGATAAGACGCCCCTTAGCAACCTCATTCTGCCGGTTCCAGACACGGATTTCCGTGATTTTCTGGATGAAGTTGAAGAATTGGCCGGGTTCGCGGCGCAAATCATCGAGGCGATCGAGAAGGATCTGGACGCCCCTGCGCGTGAGAAGAAGAAACTTCGATTGGAAGATCGCAGGTTCTTTGAAGGGCGCACAGCGGAGCTGCCGGAGCTGGACATCGAGGAGGAGAATATTCTGGCTGCTGAATTGAATCTTGGGGCAGGCCGGCCGCGGATGCCGGCTTATGCGGTATACGTGTTCGTGATGATTCGAGGGTTTCTCTGGGTTCGTTGACCACGAAACCGGCACGGCGGTTTCTGCGCGAGTCGATGAGCTTGTACGGATTTCTTCAGAGGCGGGGACTGAGGATGCCGGCGGTGACGACGATTCTGGAGAACGTGAACCTGGTCAGCCATAGGACCCGCGAGCTGATCTTTGATAAACAGATTGGGTTTATCCTCCAGGAGCAATGGGACGATTTCGGGAAGCTGACGATCGACAGCACCTCGGTGAAAGCAAACAGCTGCTGGCCCACCGATGGGAGGATTCTGACCGGTCTTTTGATGCGGGCCAATCGTTTGGGTCAGAAGTTGCATATATTCGGGCTGGAGGATTTTCGCAAGGGATGGGTTGGGCGTTGGCTGCAGGAGATGGACAAGCTGGAGTTTCAGATTTGTCTGGCCGCGGGCAAACCGAAGTCGAAGGGCAAGCTGAAGAAACACTACCGGCGGTTGCTCAAGCGGGGCCGCAAGGCGGCCGACTCACTAACGGGGGAACTGAGCCATCTTGAAGAGGGCCTGTCGATGGATTCACTGCCTCCCACTCGCCGGGAGCTTCTGAAGCGGGTATTGAGCCAGATCAGGCGCGATATTGCCGACGCCAAGCGGGTTGTTGAGTATGCTCATGATCGGGTGTTTCACGAAAAGAAGCTACCGTCCACGCAGAAGGTCCTGAGCCTGTCGGACGGATCGGCGGCCTACATCAAGAAGGGCAGCCGCAATCCAGTGATCGGGTACAAGCCACAACTGGTTCGCAGCGAAAACGGTTTTGTCACCAGCCTGATCGTACCGCAAGGCAATGCGGCAGACTCCATTGAGCTGGCGCCGGCCATCGGCGATTCGATCAAGCGCACCGGTGTCATTGCTGAACTGATCAGCACCGATGACGGATATGCTTCGGCGAAGGGACGCAAGGAGGTGCTGAGCATGGGGGTAAAGCAGATCAGTATCAGTGGGGCGAAGGGCAAGAAGTTGACCACCCCCCGAGGACTGGGAGAGCGAGGCGTATCGCGAGGCACGCCGCGATCGCTCCGCAGTGGAGTCGCTGATGTTCACGATTAAAGATGGATTTGCCTTTGGCGAACTCGGCCGCCGCGGCATCGATGCGGTAGGCGATGAACTGCTCGAGAAGGTTCAGACCTCACTATATTGCCCCTCTAAAGGCACTATGCAATCGCAAGTTTAAATCCCGATTTTTTGCCCAGTCGGAAGATGATTCTTCGGCCTGAACCGTCGGGCATCAGTAAGGGGTTCTGATTGAGAGTTTGCAGATACTCAAGCACCACCGCCTGCACCCGAGGGGGATAAGTTGCGGTGGGGAATAAATGCGCTTCGACCGCACAGCCCCTCTCTATAAGAACGCCGTCACTGTGAGTCAAATTGCGAAACAGATCGCGGTCGTCACGATAGTTGTTGTAGCGAGCTTTAAAGGGTTCGAGCTGCTTGTAGAAGCTGTTACGGGCGAAGATTTTCAAGGCATCCATGAGGGACTTGTTAGCGGTGTCCAGGCGGACATAGTTTTCATCAATGAGGCGCTGCAGCCTCGAGCATTCGGTGTCGATTTGCTCCAGTTCGAGTTGGAGGGCTTTGAGGGCCTGATCGAGTCGACGGATCTTTTCGCCCCTTGAGGCGCTTTTGCCCGGGTGGGCATGCTCGGCCAGGAGCAGTCTTTTCAATTCTTCGGTGCATTGCTGTTTTTGCTTCAGGAGGGCTTTGGCGGCACCGCTTTTCTCCTGCTTGTCCTCAAGGTGTTGGGCTAATCGCTTGTAGTGGACGGTGCGATAAGAGGTGATCTGATTAATCCCAAAGTGCTTATCGAGGTATTTGAAGTCATTCTCCTGAATCCAGCGACTGAACATCCCTTTGATTACCTCTTCATTTCGGGCCTGCTGATCGGTCGCCAGGATGCTCACGGTAATGGTTCGATTTTTTGGATTGGTCGCCTCCACGATCCACTGCACCAGTTGAGGATTTTTCTTCCAGGGGCCCCGCTGATAGCGAAGATGATACTCCTGGAGATCTTCGGCATGGTTGCGCGCGCGCTGCAGGCGCAACTGCCCGTCGATCCGTTGGAGGGGCTGGGCGCTGGCCTTGTAACCTTTTTCCCAGGTAATGATTTCGAGTTGAGGGTGCTCCACGATGGCTTCGTAAAACCACTCCGCGGCGATCGCCCGGTCCACGTAAATGCTCACCTTCTTATCAGCCGGCAGCTGCACCAGCTCGAGCATCGCTTCGCAGTTGGGGATGAACCGTTCCCTTATATCCTCATAGTTGTCGGTACTCGCAAAATAGATCGGATAGCCCTTGAGGGTATGAATAAAATCGCTGTGGAGCGCTTTGTCGGCCAGACGGATACCCGGACACCATCCCGCCAGCACCTTGCTCATTCCGGTGTAATGTTTGGTGTGCGGATCATAATAAAAGCTCTCTTCATCCGAAGCATTCAGGCCCCTCGCGTTCACTCTGAGGATCTCTCTTAAAAGCCCTTCATCGGCCAGGGCGCTAAGGCTTTGGCGTTGCAGATAGGGGGTATACAGGACTCGCCCGATGAGTTTTTGCAGGTCTTCGAGATCGAGCAGTTTGCTCTGCTCGATATTGACCGCGGCCAACAACCCGCAAGCCACCCATTGTTTCAAAAGCCAGCCCTCTTCGCGATCAATCTGAGCGACTTCTCTGAGCGCGGCACTGAACAGAAGTACTCCCAAGTGCCGATACCATTGCACCGCTTCGGAGCTCTCCCTCGAAAAATCGGGAGACCCCTTGCGATTGTCCCCTTCGCTTTCGGGGCTATTTTCTGCTTCTTGCTCCTGTTCGTCCCTCCCCGAGTCCTCCGGGCAATCCCAGGGAGTCTCCCGATTTTGCGCCCTCTCGGCTTCGGCCTCCTTTGCCCGGGCCTCTTTAAGCTCCTTAAAGACAGGGCGCAAAGTTTCCCCACTGAGGTTAACTCCGAACACCTCCTCGATCTCCCCCCGTATCTTCTTGCTGTAGCCATACCGACTCTCCCCATAGATCTGCCCGAAGCGCACCCGCACAAAACTCCGGATTTCCCTCGTCAATTTGCGATGAGCGCTGCGTCCCGCCAGCACTCGCGCTAAGGTCTCGGCATCTCCGCTTTGAAGCGCCTCCCCCCACCGCTTCATCGTTTTGGGGTCAACCTCAAATTGCTTCTCTAAGCGCCCTTTCTTCAACCCCGCATTGTAGAGGCGCCCCTCCAATAGCTTGAATTCAACTTGCTCCCGATCGTCCTCTACGACTTCAAAAAGCTCATGCCCGTAATAGACGTGCAGTTTGCCTTCCCTCAGATCCCGATAGACCGTGATCGAGGGATTACCCTTGTCCACTCCAAGGATGCACTGTAAGAAGGTCTCTTCTTTGACGGTAGGTTTCTCCATTTTTCTTCGAATTTGATGGTTCGAAGATGAAGCCTACCGTTTTCTTTAGCTCTTAAAAGCCGGGAATTGTATCTGCGATTGCCCCCTGCCCGCCAACCCGCATGATAGCGAGTTCTGAGGTTCTGGCCTACAACTTCTGCCGCATCATACTGATGAAGAAACGCCGAGGGGAGGAACTGGAACAGG
>CBDCEW010000013.1:0-37494 GCA_965215885.1 Candidatus Moanibacter sp. | reverse complement strand
ATGTTGGAAGATTCGATATCTAACCAAAGCCGGTTGTCTCTTATTCTCAATTCGCTCCGGACCGCGTGATCATTCTGTTGACTGTTCAGGACTGATTGGGCCAGATTTATCGTATTTTTTCGCTCCGCTTCATGAGCTGATCGATATCCCGGTCTAAAGAGGCCCGCAATGGAAGTCGTGCCGGATCTGGGAGTGCCTATACAGAAGGCCTGGGTTCGGCGAGGCCAGAAACGTGACTTTAGAGAAAGTGGGAGCCAACTTACGGTCGCGAGAGCCAAAGACTGTCTAAATTTTCTCACCCATATTTTTACTTACTTGAAAATGAAGCTGTATCGCTTGATAAAATCTCGGCGGATCAATATCTCGCGCAAAGACCCATTCAGTTCTAGATATCGGTTGTGGCCCAGGACAATTTGCAGCGTTACTTCGTGACAGGGGACTTGAAAAGTATCTGGGTATTGATTTCAGTGTTGAACGGATTAAGCAAGCCCAACGACCCTGCCCTGAATTTCATTTCGTGCCAGCCGATGTCTTTGAGACCGGCCTCTTACGTTCTTATGAATACGACGCTGCAATCTACCTCGAGTTCCTTGAGCACGTAGGTAACGTGAAGGATTTGAAATATTTCTTGCTGGAAGGAGCTTTAAAACCTGTCGCACTCTAATTCCGACAGATTCCTCAAATGCCTTCGTATTTACTCATCGTTCAAGACCCTTGCGAATTTCGCGCCTATGATTTTCCAGTCGAATTGATTTTGAACAAATTCCATTCCTTTATCCTGCAATGACTCCCTGAGTTTTCTGTCGTTTAGCAATCTTACTACTTTAGCATGGATATCTGCGTGCGATTTCTGCCTCACGACAAAGCCGGTTTCATTGTCTGCGATGATGTCGGAAATAGCAGGTAGATCCGAGCAAACTACGCTGCATCCACACGCCAATGCTTCCACAAATACAAGGCCCAGACCTTCTCGGTCACCACCTTCAGCCACCACGGACGGTCCAACAAAGATGTCCGCGGTTGCATAGTACTCCGGAAGCCTCATTCGTTATCTGCTTTAATGCGTTGTCACTTACAATTTCCCATCTAGCAATGCCGAACACCATGATGATCCGCCCCTTCAAACGGGACGACTGGTCCGCAGTCTGGAGCGTGCTCGGACCGGTCTTTTTTGAAGGAGAAACCTTTCCGTGCTCCCCCGAGATCACAGTGGGCGAAGCATGGCGATACTGGATCGATACACCTTCATCCACCTTTGTCGCGGTTGATGAACATAGCAGCATCGTTGGGAGCTACTATATAAAGCCAAACTAACCGGCGCTGATTGCTCACGTCTGCAACTGCGGTTACATCGTGGCCACTCAATCAAGGAGCCGGGGATTCGCATCTGCAATGTGCCAGCATTCGCAAAGAGAAGCCAGGGCTCAGGGCTCCCGAGCAATGCAGTACAACCTCGTCGTATCGACCAACGAAGTAGCCGTTCATCTCTGGCAACGACACGGATTCAGCATTGTAGGGACTTTACCCAAGACATTTCGACACCCCCGCCTTGGATTCGTCGACGCCCTCGTGACGTACAAGGAACTTGTTTCAAATTAATAGACAGGTTATTTATTCTGAACCTCTTTTCTGTTCCTTCTGTCACTACTCCCTGCGAAAAAGCTATCCGAATTTTCTTCGAAGCAGTCCAGCTCGCGATAAATTATTAGACAGGTTGTTTATTCTTTAATTTCTGTATCACTCTCGATGTGTCGTTCACCTCGTGTGAATACGGCGAAGACTCTCAGACAATTTGGTCCGCTCTTCCTGTCAAAGCTCGCCTGTCACCGCCATTTTCTTGCACGACAGGATGACTGTACATAGAGGAATCTCGCACTCTCCTTTCAGGCGTCGAAACTATTCTTTTAAGGTCCTCGTCAGCAGAATCTGTGGGTTATTTCGGGTTCAGGCAAGTCGCCCATGGTATGAAATAGGGCGATCTCGTAAGCACTTCGAAGCTCTTAAAGCCGTATCGCTTTTCTGATAGTCGAGATTCGGTCCTTGCGGTTAAAGCCCTCCACAATGCCGCAGGAAAAGCTCCCGATTCTCTTGGCCCGAAACCAGCTTGAGGATGAGTACGGTCTCGTGTTATGCGTCAAACGAGCGCACGAACCTGTTTAGGAATGCGGTGTTGAGGCGCGAACGCATGGCGCGCGTGCACCATTTTTGTCAGATACCATTGGGCCCAGTAGGGACTTTTATAATGCCACATAGAGCTGAAAGCTCTCCTTTAGTAGATAGGCCCGCACGCTCTTCAGATGCGTATTGGAGCACCTCCTTGAGGCGGAGGCTGTTGGGTGGGGGTGAGATTTGCGGATTTTTCAAGAAACAGTATTTGCTTTTGACCAGCAATCCAGATTGATGTAGCCGTCCCAGCATTGCAATCGCCTGGCTTCCGCAGCACGAATCTCATTGATGCGCAAGTGCAGTTTGATCCATTTGAAGAACAATTCGATCTGCCAGCGTAAACGGTAAATGAGATCTGGGTGATGATTATGGCTGGGAGGGCAAACTGGTTGGTGAGAAACACGAAGCGCTCGGAACTGTCGGGGTCGAGGTAAGTGATACGCCGGAGTCTTTCGGGGTAGGCCTTGGCAGGATAGAAGCTGCCCAGGGCAACGGTCTGGTCCGAACGCAGACCGGTTGATTTGTCGACCTTTTGAGAGTAGAGGCGGCGAAACTGAAAGCCGCGGCGGGCGCGTGTGACGAAGAAAGAACCGCATTGTGCGATCCGATAGAGGCGCTCGTAATGCAGATAGGCTCGGTCCATTACATAGTAAGCACCGGCCCGACGGGGATGATGAGATCCAGAATGTTTACGTCGTGAACTTTTCCATCGGTAATCTCGATAAAATAAGGGATAGAGCCTCTGAGATCGAGAAGCGTATGGACCTTCACCGCCCCCTTGTGCTTGCGGAAACGTGCCCACGGGAAGAGTGATAGACATAGATCGATCGTGGTGGAGTCCAGAGCGTAGAGCGTATTGTCCAGGTCGATGCCCAGATCCTCGTTTGAATACAAAGGACGAGCCATTGCGATGAGGACCTGTGCAAAGTCGGCGTAGATGCGCCAGTCTCGTTTCTCGTTGGCATCGGCGAGCGTGCTTTTGGATACTCCGCTTCGAAGCCCTGCGTGGTATAGTTTTGGTTGTACTGCCCGCAGGCAGGTTTCGATGTCGCGCAGACTCTCCCGGTAGGTCAACTCGGCAAAACCCATGCAGAGAAATTGTTCGAAGCAACTGAACTTTTGAACTTTGTAGTCGCCTCCGTAGCGTTGGACGCAACGATGGAACTGATGGCGCGGAAGATAATCTATGATTTGAGAAAAAACGAATCGACCTGTATACATGATTTGGACCCTCGAAATTTTTGAGAGTCCACAAGGCTTTTTGCAATTTCAAGTCGAAAACAGCAGAAATCATATGTAAAATGTTGGTTATCAATCGATTAACCTGCGTTCCTAGAAAAACAACCGGACAGTAGTGGCTTTGGATGTATTCTCTTGTCCCCAGGATCGCTCCGTCCGTGCAATACCTCACCCGGCAACGCAACAGCTCCTGAATACTTACTTTGCCACCGCTTTGCAGTACTTCTTTGACCTTCTGCGGATCTATTCGCGCTCCCTCTCTGTCCTTGCCGTGGTAGCCGGTCCCAAAGACTACCGTCCGATACCCGCGTAAGGCCTCCGCCCAATCCTCCTCCCCCATGATCCACTCCAGGCCCCATTGCGCCTGCTCTTCCCCGCTCAAAGCCTCCGCATACCCGCTCCAGCGATACCGCTTCGGATCTTCGCACAGGCCCGCCCGTACAGGATTCAGATCGATGTATGCTGCTACCATCTTAAGCGCTTCAGGGCTATTTTCTACCAGCAGACTCTTAAACCTTTCCGACCATACCGTCCCATGGCTGCCGTAGGTGCGGTTAAACCAAATGCTGAAGCGCTGCTTGAGCTCCTTCATAAAGACCGATACGTCCCCCATCCGACCTCTTCAGACGCTCCCGCAACGCTTCCGCCTCCCGACCTCCAGAGGCCAACTTTTCCGCTAATACCTCAGGTGCCATCGCACTTAGGGGCAACCGCTCCCTGCCATAGAGTATGCGGTAACGCCTCATCAGTTCCAAATCTCTAATCTCCTCGTCGTAAGGAATTCGAATTAGTATGTGCAAGTGGTTACTCAATAAACAGTAGGTTAATACCTCCACTCCACAGAAACCGGCCTGCCTCCACATCTGCTTGCGCAACACCTCCTTCCCCCTCGTATCAATGATCTTCTCTCCCAAAACCGTGCGCGATATACAATGGTAAACCGCCGTCTGCTCTTTCACCAATACCCGTTTAGTAGCCATATGTTCACTATCGGGCACGCTTGACTGTTCCTGTCAAACTCTTTCTATAATAAACAACCTGTCTATTTATCTATAACCGGTTTTGCAGAAAGATTGATTCTTGAGGGCGGCAAGATACGCTCCACGGAAGATACAGAGATTCGGCGCCACCTCTTTTTTGGAAAATCCACACGTACGATAGTCGAAAATGAAGGACATAAGAATCGGAATCATCGGATCTGGAGGAATGGCAAAGAGAAGGGCTCAGACTTTCTCCGGTCTCGATCGAATTCGGGTGGAGGCGGTGGCGGCGAGAAACCCGGTAACCAGATCGGAACTTTCAGGAAATCTGGAATGCCGGCTCGTAGACGACTGGCGTGCTCTGGTGGATTCTGAAGAGATCGACGCAATAGCGATCTTTACTCATAACGAATTGCACGGAGAGATTGCACGGGCTGCCCTGGAGAATGGGAAACACGTCTTTTCCGAATACCCGGCGGCCCGATTCATCAAAGAAATCCGAAGCCTCCGAGATCTGATTGGCGAGGCGGGTCCGGTTTACCGAGTCGCTCACAGCGAAAATGTCTCCGCCAGCCATCGGCAACTGAAGAAAGTTATCAAGGAACATGGGCAGCTCCGCTTTTCGCACTTCATCAGACTGACACCAGGCCGGGGCGCCCGGCCGGAGGTCCTGTTTAACCTCGAACGATCAGGCCCGCCGACCCTGTTTTTCGTCTATCACATCTATCCGATGATCGATATATTCGGACCGATCCTCTGGTTGGAATCCAAGGCGGAGTACGCCGGTCTTGAAGAAAGGGGACAGTATGAGAGCTTCTTCAACAGTCTGGAAGTTGGTTTTGCATCAGGCGGATTCGGACACTGGGTCTGGGCCGGAGGTATTGAGATCAACCGCGCCGAAGAATCGGCCAGAATCGTCCTCTCGACCGCGACCCTGAGGCGGGACAATGGCCCCTGGCAACTCTCGACGAGGGATGGTCTTCAAGAGCTGCAAACGCAGGAACCCGATGAACAGTCACTCGAAGAACAGTTTCGCGCCGACATTGAGGGCGGCGGCGATAACTGGAGGGAAGATGCGATGCGGGCATTGCACGCCGCCGAGATCGGGATACTGGCCGAGGAATCTGCGCGCAGACAAAAGCGAATCAAACTTTCGTAAGCTTCAATAGGAAGAGAATCCACCACGGATCACCTAGCCCGAACATTTCACAAATCTACTACTACGACGACGGATCTCACCGCGTGTCAATGCCTTCCCTTGCCCGGCGACTTCAGAGGGTCTTAACACACTGTCGCCCGCCGTGCTTCGGAAAGACATTGACACGCAGCGATCTACGCCGTCTCGCTACGAAGTGTGTGAAATGTCCGGGCTAGCGCAGCGTAACCAAAATCAAACTGGTAGGTGCTCACATGGAGAAGAGAATTGAACAGAAGGAAACGGAGAAAAATGAAGAGGAATGCGATAGGAAGTGTATCCCATCCCGGCGCGCCGGGACTCCGCAGTACCACGGATGGAAGAGGGAGTTTCCCGCGGATTCGAGACAACTGAAAAGAATCCAAATAAAATGAGCGGGAGTGATCCCATGCATATTACGACAAGGTTCGCGACGAGGTTTGCTCCGCTTAATCCGCAATAGGCCTGCGGTGACCCTGCATGTAGTGAACTGAACTTCAAATCGAATTTCGAGGACAAGCTTTGCAAGTGATCAGCAAATTACAGATTGAGAGTTGAATTCAAGCAGCCCTCGCCTTCTCATTGAAGCGAATTAGCTGGTGCTTTGAAAAAAGTGCATTGAGTCGCCTCAAAATGGAATCGAATGGAGAATATACCGCTCTTAAGGATGGCGATTGCAAATGAGAGGAATCCTGCCATTTTTTCTGCTGGAGAGTCTAACTTCGTGAAATGATAAGCTGACGTTCTTCAATAATCCAAATTCGGTTCGGCACCGCTGATCATCAACAGAATCAAGACTAAGCGCCGTATGCAAAAAGCCGCTCAATTCTGCTCTTATCTCATCAGGTTTTCGACCGCGAGTACCTGCCTCTCGCTCACGCTGGCGATGCAGAACTTGAATGGCGCCAAGACAGTAAAGATACACGGGTACGTTACGGAGATTCTGTCTTACCAGATCTTCGAGGTTGAGGACTATCGGATCGTGAGAGCGGAAGATCTGCCGATTCAACTTTCAGAAGAAGGAAGCGATTCGCTGACTGTATTTCCCCCCGAGGAGCTTCGCGTCGGTCTGGAAGTGGCGGTTAGAGGAGCTTTCACGGAGACTGAAAATGAGATCCGCGCGACATCGATTCGGGTCTTTCAAGAAGAACTGAGAGCGGTTCGCCGCAAAGCGCTGCTTGAGCGTGCCCCTTACCTCGAGATGACACGGGATGGCTGGAAAGGCGATTTCTTTGCGGACGGACAGGTCATTCGGGTCAATCCGTTCACGATCGTCGAATACCAACCCAACCGATCGGAGAGAAAGGCACAGAAGCGCCAAAGTATAAACAATACCGAGAAGGTGTCCGTCACCGCAACCGACGGGGAGGACACGCCCTTTCTGCCCCTCCTATCCCTGGATGAAATTGGGCCCAACACCTTTCTGAACTACGAAGGCATGAGGGAGAGGGATGGAAGCATCGCGGCTACGCGGCTAACTTTCATGCGCAACGAATTGCAGCCAAACGAAGAGCAATTTCATAAAAGAATGCGGCCCATAGTAAAGCAACCAAATTTCGAAAAGAAGAAACCCGGCAGGCTCAGGATCGGGATGCACAGTTTCAAGCTCGTCCCAAGCAGAGAAGCCCAGAGCTATCTTCGCCAACTGGGAGAGAGCCTCATCCCGGAATACCAGAAGAATCTCCCCCGGGAAGACCCGAATAAGATACATTTTAAATTCTATCTTGTTAAAGGTATGATCCCGAATGCATTTGCAACTCCTAACGGGGTCATCGTCGTCTTCGCGCCCCTCGTCGAAATCCTCGAGAACGAAGCGCAGTTGGCTTTTGTCCTGAGCCACGAAATCTCACATACCATTCAGGAGCACGCGCGACAGCAAATGGAACACAAAAGAGGGGAGCGCATCCTACTTAAATTGGGCAGTATAGCCGCATCGGCCTTTGGAGTTCCCATCGCGCCGGACGTGCTGACTAAAACAGAGCAGGCAATCGTGGCTGGATACTCGCGCCAGCATGAGAATCAGGCGGATCGAATCGGTATCGAATATCTTGTTTCCCATGGCTACGACCCCAGGGAAGCGCCCCGCGTCTGGGAGATCATGGCCAAGTCAACTCTGCAGACACCGGCATTCTTCTGGGCGAGCCACGATAATAAAACGAAGCGCCGCAGCTACCTGATGGCGGAATTACGCAATAATTATCCGAAACTTGATTACAGCAGCTACGCCAGAAACGAGGAGGCCTACCGAGAATTCGTCAGGCATGTGAGAGCGGCGAGAAAAAAGAAATCGAGGTAGTCAACCTTTGACGGCGCCGGAACTGAGGCCGCGAATGAATAGCTTCATCGTAAAGAGGAAGACGATGATGAGAGGGATGGCGGCGACGGTAAAGGAGGACATGATGAGGCCCCACCTCTTCACATATTCTCCATCGAGGTAGATGAGGCCGACTCCGAGTGTAAAGAGCTCCTTGTCGCGCATCACAATAAGGGGAAGCAGATATTCGTTCCATGAGCCGATGAGGATGAAAATCGCAAGCGTTCCAATAATCGGGCCGCTCAACGGAACGACGATATGAAAGACCTGCTTCCAGTGCGACGCGCCATCGATTTCCGCTGCCTCGAACAGATCCTTGGGGATGTCTTCGATAAAACTCTTGAGAATGAGGATGTTAAATGCCTGGCCTCCGGCGGTGTGTACCACTATGAGAGCCCACAGCGTATTAAGGAGGTTCATATTCTTAAGGAGATTGAAAAGGGGGACGATATTTGCAATCGAAGGCATGAGGAGGAGAATAAGAAAGAGGCCCCAAAGTATACGCGAAAAAGGCATCTGGTATCGCGCGAAAAAGTAGGATCCAAGCACTGCTAGAAAAAGGGTGGCGGTTGCGGATAGGACAGCGACAAAGACGGTGTTGGCAACGTAGGGAACGATCAGTTTTGTTCCGAAGATGTAATTGCTCCAACGCCAACTGCTGGTATCGATTTCGGGGCGCGCGGATTGGTCCGGTATAATAGGGTTGGGGGGCAGCCAGGGATTCTGAATGAAAGTCGTGTTATCTTTTACGCTGATCTGAAGCATCATGTAAAAAGGGAGCAATTCGACGCAGAGGATCGCGATAACGATGGTGTGCTTTATCCATTCGTTACGCCTTCTGAGGCGAAACGCCGCTTCGGAAGCTGAACTTGTGTCACTCACTGTTGTTGATTGTCTCGATTCTTCGCCTCGAAAAAACCTCTCCAAATTACTTGTCCACCCTAACGTATTTATTGTTCACCCAAGTCAAAACCAGGATGACGGAGAAGAGAACCAAACCAAGCGCACAGGCGTAGCCGAATTCTCCATTAAAGAAGGCCCGGTTGAACATCCAAAGGCCGGGCGTCATGCCGGCGCGGGCAGGACCGCCGTTTTCGCCGAGAAGGAGAAACTGTTGCCCGTAACCCTGCAGGGTGTGGATAATCAACAGGATCAGCGTCACCCTCACCTGCGTAAGAATGAGAGGAAACTCAATATAGAAAAACTTCTGGAAGGGTCCTGCCCCATCGATGTCGGATGCCTCGTAGAGTTCTTTGTCGATTGCCTGTAATCCTGCCAGATAGATGAGGACACCGACAGCCCCGATCCAGGGAAACCCCCAGAAAATGAGAGCGGGAATGATCAATTCCGGAGTGCTCAACCATCCGATCGGTACATCGGCATAGAAAACGCCCCAATCGAACTTCCCGTCCAGCCACACAAGGACATTTTTAAAGCCAGTACCGTCGAGGATAAAGTTCAGGATACCGAGGTTTGGATCGTAAAAGAACTTCCAGATGAATAAGATAACTATGCCGGGAACGAGCATCGGAATGACCACCGCCACGCGATACATGTATTGGGCCTTATCGCTGACCATGCGATGGATGAGAACCGCCATCCCGATGGAGGGAATAAGTTTAAAGACATTGGCGATGACGAGAATGAATATCGTTACGAAGGACTGCCAAAATATCTTGTCGCCGACGATGCGTTTAAAGTTTCCCAACCCGATGAATTCTTTCGTATCCCCACCGCTCCAATCGAAAAAACTGTGATACAGTGCGCTTCCGGCCGGAAAATAGGAGAAAGTCAGCACCGCGATGAGCGCCGGTAGCACAAACAGATACAAGCGCCATTCCCGAAGGGCTTTCTTATAGGAGATCGGAAGAGCCATAAGTCCGACAGATTCCTAGGCCCAGGCACCCAGTGCCATCATGCCACCGTCCACGCAAACGAATTCGCCAGTCATGAATGAGGCCTTCTCGCTGGCCAGAAAGACGGCGACGTTACCGATTTCAATTGGCTGCCCGATGCGGTTCAGCGGGTGAGCGGCGCCAAAGACTTTCTTCATCTCTTCAAGACTCTTACCCGCCCCTTCAGCGGCCTCTCTGACAAGCGGCGTCTCGATTGTCCCGGGATTGATCGCCAGGACGCGAATATTGTCCTCGGCGTATTCCAAAGCGAGTTGGCGAGTGAGAGACATGATACCGCCCTTGCTCGCCGCGTAGGCGGAGACACCCTTCATTGACTGCAGTCCCTGCACGCTGGCCGTATTTATGATGGCACCGCCTCCGCGCTTTTTCATCTCCGGCACACACAATCGCGTCATGAGAAAGAAGCTTTTAAGGTTCACGCCAATGATGCGGTCCCAGGCCGCTTCCGGCAACTCGTGCGCGGGGAGATAGGAGTCGGACGGCTGTATACCGACGTTGTTGCATAACACATCTATGCCGCCCCACTCCGACACCGCTCTCTTCACGACGACTTCACATTCATCACTTATTGAGACATCCGCCTTCTGAAATGCGATCTCTCCTTCGCCGGCGCCGTTATTATCCTCCGCCAGGGCTGTTCCGGTTTCTTGGTTGACGTCGGCGCACAGCACGCGAGCTCCTTCCCGGGCAAACGCCTCACAAATTCCGCGGCCGATACCCTGAGCGCCGCCCGTTACAATAACTACCTTACTATCGAATTCAGCCATCCCAATTTCCTTGACTATCTGTTTCTTCCCGCCGTTGTCAATTCCACCCTCAACACGGCGGTAGCTCTGTCGTCGACCGCGGAGAGGTCACTCGAGAGGACCACCCCATATTCGGAGCGGGCCGCTTCTTCCGAAACTCGACCCTGCCGGACGTCATCCAGCACCGCTTCAGGGGCCCTCTCGGCAGGGGGGAAATACCCTCCCCCTCCGGGAAGCCTCAAGGTGACCGATTGACCCGGGTGGAGTTCGTATTTGCCCTTCGGGTGGAGGCGCGTGCCGTCCTCTAAAAACAACTCTCCAGGAGCGCCGCTCCCACCCCCTTGAAATCCTCGCGCGGGAAAGCGCGTCCTGTCATACATGCACGAATGCAGAACAGGGCTGTCCGCATCGACGCGGAGGACCATTTCCTGTCCGAGGCCGCCGCGAAATCTTCCCGCGCCACCGGAATCCGGGCGGAGAGCCCGTTTAAGCATGAGGACCGGTGAAACCGCCTCGATCGACTCCACGGGAACACCGCGGATTCCGCTGGGAAAGGCCGTCGCGGAAAGTCCATCCGCAGTCGGTCTAGCGCCCATCCCGCCGGCGGAGAAAAAGATATAGGAAAAAAGATGCCCTTCCCGATCCCGCCCCTCGAACTGGGTATTCCAGAGACCGGCCGACCCATCGGCAATCACGCGGTCGGGGATGACCTGGTTGAGGGCGCCGAGGACGGCCTGGGTCAAGAAGTGACCGACGAGGTGCCGCGCCCCGACCGCGCAGGGAAATTGGGCATTTAACAGGGATCCCACTGGCGCCTTCACCTCGACCGGCCGAAAGCTCCCTTCATTGTTCGGCACGGTTGGGCTGATCGCGCACGCCAACGGATAAGTAGTGTAGGCATGGGTATAATTATAGACGACATTTATTCCTCGATCGACCTGCAGGGAAGTTCCGGCGTAGTCGACCGTAAGGTCACTTCCGGAGATAGTTATGGCAATCCGGATTTGCAGCGGGTGATCGAATCCGTCGACCATGACCTCATCTCGGTAGGTGCCATCTGGGATCTCACTAATGGCGGCCCGGGTCGCCGCTTCCGTTCGACTGAGAACTGCCTCAGAAAGCGCCTCTAAATCCTCCAGTTCGCATTCCGCCATGAGTTCTGCTAATTTGGCGGCGCCCACGTCGTTGCCCGCCTGCTGGGCATAAAGATCCCCGATTACGAGGTCCGGGACCCGTACATTCGCTCGGATGATTTCAATGAGGTCCTCGTTGGCCTCGCCCTCCTTAAACAACCGCATAAACGGGATGTGAAGTCCCTCTTCGAAAACCTCCCGCGCATCGGCGCCGAGAGTGCGCCCTCCGATATCCATGGCGTGGCAGGTATTGGCAAACCAGCCAATGCCTTTGCCACGACAAAAAACAGGAGTGACCACGGTGATATCGTGGAGATGGCCCGAGGCGAGCCACGGGTCATTAGTGAGGAGACTGTCGCATATTGCCGGCCTAACGTTATCAATGGGGTGATTTCTAACGAATATCCGCACGCAATTGGCCATTGTGTTGATGTGGCCGGGAGTGCCCGTGACAGCCTGCGCCAGCATATTGCCGGCGGCGTCAAATACCCCCGCCGAAAGGTCCCCGGCCTCCCGCACAACGGTCGTAAAGGAGGCATGCATCAAAGCCGCCGCCTGCTCGTCCACAATCGAGATCAGTCGATTCCAAAGCACCTCCAGGAGGACCGAATCGATCTCACCTTTGCTTGTATCTAAATTCGTCATTAGGCATCCGTTATCACGCTAGAAGCCTTCTGTGGGACTTTGCTTCCGAAAGATACAATGCGAACAAGCTAAGCGCCACCGGCAAACATAGGCCTGTTCCCGCCGAGCGGGACGAGGTCTGCGACCCGGCAGACCGTGGCAATCCAGAATTTCGAAAGGCCCAATGCCTGGATTGCTTCGTCATTCTTCCTCGCAATGACATGTATCGCATAGTGTGGCGAACCCATTCTCTAAGTGGATGAATCGTGATTTGAATTTGATCCGCCGTAAGCCTGACAGGCTCCTAAACAAAATCAAGGAAATCCCCCGTCCCCTTGCAAGTAGGATCGTGGGATAAACCCACTCCTACAGCCCTCGCGGGTGGTTGGCCTGGTGTTGAACTTCCTGGCTACTGTCAGGTTGTAGGAGAGGCTTCTCGACTCTGCCGTACGCCAGAGCGAAGACGGTTATGCCTCGATAGGAACCATCTTGTCCGGCCACGCGATCCCGGAAAGCGGCCGCCGGCGGTCCTTTCCGGAAGTGACTCAGGTGGATATCGGGATGCCCCGAACGACGAAGTCGTTCGGCTACGGGATGGGGCTTCCGACAGCTGACACCTGAATGTCCAGTCCTCGAATACCTAACGACGAAGTCGTCCGACTACGGGATGGGACACTCTCTTGAACTCCGAACTCTCTCTTATCGGTCGACGGCTACTTCAACTCTTGCCTCGTCCTGGAAAGAATCAGGCTACCGGAGCCGTGCACTTTAAGCCGCCAATTAGGAGGCACAATCGTGGTCGCTTCCTCCTCCTCAACGATTGCCGGGCCGGAAACCACGAAACCGCTCTCCAAAGCGTAGCGGTCGTAAACTGCCGTCTCATTTGGTTCAGCGTCACTCGAAAAATACGCCGGCCGATACCCCTTTTTCGCCTCCCGTCCGATCGATGGCTGCACCGTCCGCACCTTCGTAACCGTCGGTTCGGGACCAGAAACGGTGACGCGCCAGTGAACCGTCTCCACTGGAACACCCGGGCAGATACGGCCATATATTCGCCGATATTCCCTTTCAAAGGCATGGTAGAGTCCCTCCCTCGATCTTTCTTCGAAGGTTTCTTCCGGCAGGTTAACGCGTATTTCGTGACCCTGCGCAACGTAGCGCATGTCCGCGGTACGAGTCACAGAGATTTCCTGGGCGGCGACGCCGGCAGCAACCACGACTTTTCTCCCCTCCTCCTCAAGCTCGCAAAAAAGTTTACGCAGCCGCTCCATTTCCAATTCCGCCAGGCGAACGACATAGCTACGCGAAAAATCAAACGATATCGGCGCCAGCATGAGACCGAAAGCCGAACCCACCCCGGCCGCCGGCGGCACGACTACCCTCTCCACTCTCAGTAGTTCGGCCACCCCGCAGGCGTGAACCGGTCCCGCCCCGCCCGTAGCCACCATCGTAAAAATTCGCAGATCTACTCCCCGCTCAGCGGCGTGAACACGGGCGGCATTAGCCATGTTTTCATTGACGAGCCGATGAATGCCCCACGCCGCGCGGAGGACTTCAATCTTCATCTTGTCCGCCAATCTTCTCAAAGCCGCCTCCGCCGCCGCCACATCGAGTGTCATCCGACCGCCCAGAAAGAAGTCGCGATTGAGATAGCCAAGATGCAAATCAGCATCGGTCACCGTCGGTTCTTCCATGGCGCCGCCGTAACAGGCGGGACCGGGCACCGCTCCCGCGCTCTCCGGTCCTACCTGCGGAAGACCCAATTCATTCACCCGAGCAAGGCTGCCGCCCCCCGCGCCGATCTCGATGAGGTCGAGGACCGGGACCAACAGCGGCAGTCCACTCCCTCGTTTAAAACGGTATACGCGGGCCACTTCCGACTCCGTGGCAACCGGAAATTCGCCGCCCAGGCTGAGAACCGCTTTCGCAGTAGTCCCACCCATATCGAAGGCCAAAACCTCTTTTTCGCCGGCGATCCGCCCCCAAAATCGCGCCGCCAACGCTCCACCACAGGGGCCCGATTCGACGAGGCGGACGGGAAACTGTCGTGCCGTCTCGACCGAACAGGTGCCGGCATTGGAAAGCATAATATGGAGCGGCCCTTTCAGTCCTGAGGAACGAAGTCCCTCCTCAAGGCCTTCGAGATACCGACCGGTAAGCGGTTGAACGTAGGCGTTGGCCACAGTCGTCGAGGTTCGCTCATATTCACGCATTTCCGGCGCCACCCGATGAGAAACGGAGAGAGCTATATCGGGAAGCATTTCCCTCACGATCCCGGCGGCGCGATTCTCGTGATCAGGGCTGACGTAGCTGTGAAGAAAGCAGATTGCGATCGCGTTAACACCCGCGTCTTTCAGGATCTGGCAGGAATTTCTTACCGCCTCCTCGTCAAGTGGCGTAACGATTTCGCCGGTCACCTTTATACGCTCCGGCACCTCCAGCCTCAGTCGCCGCTCCACCAGAGGTTCCGGAAGCCGCAGAAAAAGATCGTAGATATCGTAGCGCCCCTCCCGCCCTATCTCCAGGGCGTCGCGGAAGCCCTCAGTCGTGATGAGGCCGGTCGTGGCCCCTGTTCGTTCTATGAGTGTGTTGGTGACGAGTGTCGTCCCGTGAATCGTGCGCCTAACCGCCGCCGCATCGAGGGCGTCCTCCTCCAGGAGTCCACAGATACCTTCCATGACCGCGACGGACGGATCGGGATAGCTCGTCAGGACTTTCGCGATCCGCAAGTCGCTCGTACCGCTATCAAGCACAACGAGATCGGTGAACGTCCCTCCAATATCGACGGAGAGAAGATAGTGTTGCTTCACGGCGGTTCGGTTACAGATTTTCGGTCATGACGCGAAAGTGCTTCATGAAAGCAAGAAATTCATCCTGGGTAAAACTCCGAAACCCATCCTTGCTTGCATTCTCCTCGTCTTCCGGCCCGGTATAGCCCCAGTTCGCCAGGAGAAAGGTAACGTCATTAAATCCACTCCCGTGGTTCTCCAATTCCCTCAGATTGAGCAGGGAGTCATCGATAAAGTAATATCCCGGCTGCTGAAATCGTCGGCGGATCGCCTCGAGGTTCTCTACCTTCGTGGCGCCGCCCTCCGCCGCGTAGACATTGTCCGGAACCACCCGTAGACCGAAATGATGACTGAGCTCTAACACCGCCGTCTTATTCTTGTTCGTGAGGATGACAGGGCCCGCCCCACCTCGCTCTACAAGGACTTCCCAAAGCGGCCGATACGGTTGATTCAAGTCGAGCCACGCCTCACGATTTGTCTCGAGGAATCTTCTTCTCGTCGAAAAAAAGCGACGTCTACGATCCTCAGGCGGCTCCTCCGCGGCGGCAAGCACCGCTCGATACTCGGCAGATGTCAGCACAGCCTGGTTATCGGCAGAACATTTCTTTAGGCACCATTCCGCATAAACGGGGAAATCCGCCGCAGGCTGCAAGTGGTAGCGATACTTTCGGAATAGTCTCTCGTAACCCTGTGGTAAGTCACCCAAGCGGGTGCACAGCTTCCCGCTTACCGTGTTGTAAGCAGTGACAAGGACCTCGCTGAGCGAATCGATCAAGACTCCGTCAAAATCATAGATGAACATTTGATAAAGAGATATTACTCGACCCGTTCTGTATCTGGCATTCTTGTCTTTCCGATTTCCAGTATCTTGATCCTGAAATTGCTCTTTATCAAGAAATCATGGACCTCCAGGAAATCCTCTTACGCTATCCGAAACGCGCTCACTCACTTCTCGGCCTGGGCCCGCTCCGCCGACGCCGCTGGAGACCACCTCCCGGCCCTTGAAACATATTCGATCCTCGAAACGATCTGGGAAGGCGCCGAAATGAAAGAGATCAGGGCACCAGGGCATAATTCGGCGGCCCCTCGACAAAGCTCGAGGTCTTCGACTAGTGGCCTTCCTACGCCTGCCGGTCGTCGAAAACCTAATCTGCCTCGAACTACCGTGAGGGTAGGAGCTCGCTTGTCGGAGACCCTGAGCCGGGCCGAAGGGTGAGCGATTCGATTTTGGTTGGTGTTCTATTCGGCTGCCCGCCGACAAGGCTCAGGGTTTTCGAAATTCCACGAGATTTCCGGACAAAGATCATTCATCCGGCTTGTTCCCATACTGGATCGCGGCAGTGTGTCCGCCAAGTGGGTCGCGAAACACTACGAATTTTCCGCCTTCGGGTACGTCCATCTTGTCCCCCACTACCGTTGCGCCAAGCGATTCAATTTTCGCGATCGCGGCGTCCAGATTCTCTACTGTTACGTAGGGCAACCAGTTCGGGCCGCCTGCCCCTTCCTGCAATCCCGTAATGCCGCCAAGCATCTCAGAACCACTGCCTATGACGTGGTAATCCGGAAATGGACCTTCGTGGCGCTCCCACCCAAAAAGCTCCGTGTAAAATTTTACCGCCGCATCCGCGTCGGTTGTGTTCAGTTGGCACCAGCCAATGTCTCCGTGATTATATCCATGCTTTCCCATGATTGTTCCTCTGTTGAATTTTTGATTCTGCAAACAACGATTGATTGCAAATCGCAATCAATCGTTTAGAAAAGATTTCATATTGCAACCAAAAAAATCTTCTGCCAGAATTAATCCTGCAAGAAACCCACGCTTGAAAGAAATCATTGTGCCAGGACAGAAAAAACGCGAACCCCGATCGGGATGCCCCATCACTCACGCGCTCGATCTCATAGGCGACCGCTGGACACTTCTGGTTGTGCGAAATCTCATGCTCTGGAACATCCACGAGTTTAGAGAACTCCTGCGCACTTGCGATGGAATCGCATCAAATATTCTTTCCGATCGTCTCAAGAGCCTGAGGAATTCGAGCCTCGTCGACAGTATCCCGCACCCGACCAACAGGAAGAAAAAGCTTTATTACCTCACAGAGCGGGGCAAGAATCTCCTGCCCTTAATGGTTGAGATAATAATCTGGGGAGCCGACACTTGCCCGACGGAAGCGCCCTCGGAGACAATCGAGGCACTGAAGAAGAGACCGGAGGCATTTATCAGAGACACGCTGACGAAATTGGAGGCCTGGGAGTCCGCAAACATTCAGGATCTGCCGACAGACTGTTAAAGAAACCCGCCGTATTCCTGTCATTGCGAGGAAGAATGACGAAGCAATCCAGGTATTCGGCCTGCCACTCCATACAACACGGATTGCATCAACCCCATAGACGCCTTCTTCAATTCCGTACTCCATGCCGCTTTTGAATTCCATCGGTGAGCACATCTGGGAGACTTCCTGCCCCCTGAAGCTGCCGGGCCTTCGCTGCGATCACCGAATGGCGGTCGTCCAGCTTCGATCCGGAAAACTCTGGATCCATTCGCCTGTCACCTGGAGCGAGAAGCTGGACGATGAGTTGAAAGCGATTGGACCAATCGACCGTTTCGTCGCTCCGAATCGTTTCCACGACCTCTATTGGCCGGAGTGGTTCCGCCAGTATCCCGACGCAATTTTTTACTGCGCACCGGGCATGGAAAAAGACCACCCTGACTTGGGCTTTCATCACATCCTCTCTCATATTCAAGGCGAAGAATGGGAGGATGAACTCAAGAAACTACACATTCGAGGCGTACCCAAAATCAATGAGTTTGTCTTTCTGCATCATCGAAGCCGCAGCCTTATTGTCAGTGACCTCGTTATGAGATTTGATCGCAATCAGAACTGGTTTGGCAGGCTCATCTTACAGTGGGACGGCGTCTACGATCGAATGAATATCTCGAAACTCTATCGGTTCTGTGTTAGAGACACTTGGTAGGACGCCTTTCAAGACTCGATCAAGGAGGTGCTCTCCTGGGAATTCGAACAGATCATTGTGGGGCACGGACCGATAGTACAAGGCGATGCCAGACAGGTCTTGGAAAGCATATTCAGTTCTTTTATAGAGTAGTCATCGATATCATGAATCTTACTTCGTATTGAACCTTTTGTTCATCAAACAATGGGAGAGCTTCGAGAGACCCTGGTCATCTCCGAAATAAATCGCTCGCCAAATAGGTACGACTCAACTGGACTAAATTTCGTATATCACTATCAGACTCGGCTACAAACAACAGAAAGGACAAAATGATTACGCGAATTCATCAAATCTGTGTGACTTCCCTCTGCTTCTTCTTCGTCTTGGTCAATAGTTCCCTCGGCGACTCGCATGAAACAGAAGAAAAGCAAAGTCTCCCGGCTTCAACCGAATCCAAAGCTGCACCATCCACCGATGTCAGTACGATTTCTACCGCAATCAATGTCATCCGCCTGGCCATAAAATATGGCGCGCCCCTGTATAATGAGGGTAACCATGGGGCCTGCGCAGCAATTTACGAAGTGGCTGCCGAAGCCCTCACCGGTCTGGGTTCCGGTTTATCAAAAAATGCAATGGGACCACTGCGGAAGGCCCTCCTGGAAATCCAGCGAGAAGAGGATGTAAAAGAACGCGCCTGGTTACTCCGCCGGGCTCTCGACGCAGCATCCAAAGCGCTCACGCTGCAAAAATCATCGGGTGCCATACGGTTTGATTCCAAATGAATTTCCCCTTGAGGGTTCAAACGTCTATACGGCTAGCGGCCTGAACAGACAGTTCACCACGATTCCGAAATTTCCCAGTTGAAACAGGCTGATGACTTCCCGATATCAGAATTCGAACGGATCTTCGAGTATCGCCTCTTTCACCAATGGTGCCACTCGCCTGAGATTCTTTAGTCGGGATCGCCAGGCCTTCTTCCCGTCGTAACGCTTCGGAAGAAGGCAAGGTGGCTTGCAGACGAAAAAAAGCCACGAATAAAGGGATCAGGCCTTGAAAGCCAGCTTTCTAAGGTCCAAGCTGAACCGACCATGGCGAAAAAGTTCTGGCTTATGAAATGCGAAGTCGACGCCTGCTCCTTTGACGAATTGAAGGAGGATCGTCCCGACAGCACCGGTAGATGGAGGGGCGTGCGTAATTACCAGGCGCGCAACTTCATGCGGGACGAAATGAGACTGCGCGATTGGGTCCTATTCTATCAGTCCAATTGCGAGATTCCCGGCGTACCGGGAATCGCGGAAATCGTGCGCAAGGCCTATCCCGATCCATCCGCCTTCGACAAAAAGCACAAATACTATGATCCGAAATCGTCGCCGGAAAACCCGCAGTGGTATTCAGTCGACGTCAAATGGAAGAGGAAATTGAAAACTTACGTCAGTCTCAGGGATATGAAGGCCAACCCGCAACTGGCCGACATGCGCGTCGTGCAGCGATGGCAACGGCTTTCCATTCAACCGGTCACGAAAGAGCATTTCCGGAAGGTTTGTGAGATGGGTGGGACAAAGATCTTCCGCACTTGAACCCCGAACTCTTCGCCTGCGGCCGAAGGCTGCCTTAGACAAACAACCTTTCTCTACCTCATTCTTTCACTCTTCTCTTATATAAGGAATCGTCAATGGCCCATCCGGCAGAACGGCCACACGCGCGCCGGAGCCGACTGACTCAATACGTTCCCGCAGCGCCTCCTCCAGGTCGTCGGTAACCGAGAGTTTACAAGCCTCGATCTCACAGCAGTCCATGCGTGAATACACTGTCACATTGGTCCGGTTCAATATACCCGCAAGAATCTGCGCCTGCCACTGATCCAGTATCGGTTCCCTGTCATAAACCTCCTGCAATACATCCCGCGGTGAATCTCCGGTACGCATAAGACTCGCAAAATTCCCGTGATCAGGCACTCCATCGCTGCACTCACTCGCCACCAGGATGGCACCTTGATCATCGACAATTCGAGCAGCCGCCGAAATCCCCTTCACGGTCTGGTAGAGATTCTGATCCAAAGGAAATCCACTATTTGAGGTCACCACCACCGGATAAGGCTCATCCACTGCAACCATCGCAGAAACCTTCACATCGGCACACCCTTTACGATGGGCCTCTCCATAATCGCCCGAATAGAACGCCGTGATCGCCTTCTCTGAATTCAAGGTCACATTTACCATAAACTCCGGCGGCGAGAGCGCCACTGCCTCTCGAATTTCCCGGTGCAAGGGATTTTCCTCCAACACGCCCCAAGTACTATTCGGATCCCCAATAAGCTCCGACCTGTGGAGTCGAAGAATGGTCTCAATCCCAGCCAAACCGGGTGCGACTGCCTTGGGCCCGCCCGAGAATCCGGCGAAAAAGTGAGGCTCGATAAAGCCCACCGCAATCCGTTTGTCCGCCTCGAGGTAAGCCTCATTCAGATAAACCGGCGTTCCACTCCCAATTTTTCCTACCAGAACATTTCGGGATTCATCAAAGGCATCGTGATTCAAAATCCTTATCCGCTTCACCAGATCCTCACCGAACATGCCCGCGATCTCTTCCCTCGTATTGGCCCGATGCGTCCCGGTCCCAATCATTACGGTCACCTGCTCCTCAGGAACTGGAAGTTCCTCCAGGAGCCAGGGAATCAACTGGCGATTCGGCACGGGACGCGTTCCATCAGACGTCGCAATCAGAACTCGATCGGAAGGCTCAATCAACTCTCTCAAGGGTTTCGAACCGATCGGGTTCCTAACCGCCTCTACGAACCGTTCCTTCACATCGGTGAGTGCTTCCTCAAACTGTGGCCGAATCACATCCCACTCGGCCAAATCGGGATCTGCCTCGATAAAAAGTGTTCCACTTCCGAAGGCGACGGCGATCTGATTATCGTTATTCACTATCCTGATACTGGAGAAAGAGGTTGAATCCGGATCTAATCGCAACTTCATTGTAGGCATGCCGCTCTCCGTGCAAAGGGAAAAAGCAGACGCCCGCGTCTCGCAACTGATGACTCTCCTGCAGCCTTATTTGCCCGATGGCCTAGTGATTGCATTTTCAGGCGGTGTGGACAGTGGGTTTCTCCTCTGGGCGGCGAAAATGTCGCTGCGGTCAACCGGTGGTCGCTTACTTGCTTTGACAACGGTGAGCCCCAGCGTTCCGCAAAAGGATATTGACGATGCGGAGCGGTTCGCGAAGGCGATCGGAGTCGATTGGGAGTTGCTGAAAAGCACGGAGTTCGCCCAGGAGGAGTATCTGCGAAACGACAAACTACGCTGCTACTACTGTAAATCCGAATTGTTTCGAATCACCGACGGTCTCATCTGTGAACGCGGTTTCGGCCACGTCGCCTACGGTTACACAGCTTCCGATATCGGCGATTTCCGCCCTGGGCATCAGGCAGCTCGCGAGCACAACGCACTCTTTCCACTGGCGGAATTAGGAATCGCAAAGGATGAAATCCGTGCCCTGATGCGGCAGGAGGGTTATACCTTGGCTGACAAACCTGCAAGTCCCTGTCTCAGTTCGCGCGTCATGACAGGAGTCCGAATTACACCAAAGATGATGAATAATATCGAGGAACTGGAGACGTTTCTGCGGAGAGGGGGATTGAAGGTGTTTCGCGTAAGACATCATGACGACGGGCGCAAACGTTTCATTCGCCTGGAAGTAGCGCCGGAGGAAATGCCCCATGCGTTGAGCTTAAAGGAGTCTCTTGTCCATGAGGCAAAAAAGCTGGGATACCATTGGGTAATGCTTGACCTGGAAGGATACCGGACCGGTGGAGCCAACCGATGAACGAAGACGATCTGAGAGCACTGCTCGACAGTGTTCAACGGGAAGACAAAACGATCGATGAGGCGATTGGGCTGTTAAAGCGAGGACCTTTCAGATCGTCTTCCCTTTCGGATGCAACCCCTGACCACCACCGCAGACTTCGGCACGGATTGTGCGAAGTTATTCTTGGCAGTTCAAAAACACTCAATCAGATCATTTCAATTGCGCGGGAACTCTCCAGCGAAAATGTGCCGGTTCTCATAACCCGGTTGGATAGCGAGAAAATTGAAGGATTGAATGAATCGTTTCCGGGAAACAGGAGCAATGAGAGAGCCGGAACGGTCATTATTAACGCCCCCGATGTGCAGCATTCAGACGGCGAAGAACCCAGCGTCGCAATCATATCCGCGGGAACGGGGGATCTCCCCGTCGTTGAAGAGGCGGCCGAGGTATGTGTAGCTACTGCGACCCCGTTTTCAACAATTCCTGACGTTGGAGTAGCCGGACTCCACCGCATCCTGGACAGGATTGATTCCCTTGAGGCAGCATCGGCGCTCGTAGTTGTCGCGGGAATGGAGGGCGCTCTACCAGGTGTAATCGGTGGTCTGGTCGGTAAGCCGATTTTCGCGGTCCCAAGCAGCGTTGGTTACGGTGCGAACTTTGGCGGTATCGCGCCTATGTTGACGATGCTGAATTCGTGTTCTCCCGGTGTCTCCGTCGTCAACATCGACAATGGATTCTCAGCCGGTTATGCGGCCTGTCGTGTGGTTGCGGAAATTAAGAAACGAATGCAAAAGCAAGCCCCTATTCGTACTAAATGAAGGATATCGAATCAGCATTGTTTATTGAAAGTGTTGCCGGAATCGCAGGTGACATGTTCACCGCTGCTTGTGCGGACGCTAAGCTGGTGGAAGCCTCGGATCTTGAAGCAGTCCCCGGTTTGCTCGGATTCAGTGGAGTTTCAGTTCAGCTCGCTCGAACAAGCCGGGCTCATCTCGCGGCAACCCAGGTCAGAGTCTCATTTGACGATGAATGCTGGGAGCGGTTTCTTCATGAGCATCCATCGATCAGCGCGAATCTCGTTCACAACGACGATCAACACGGAAGACATTCTCACGGCCCCAAACAAACCGTCAAAGACAACCACCGCCATGTGCCGATCGGGTTGATCGAAGCACTATTTGAGGAGAGCAGCTTGAGCAGCGAAATAACTGCCATTGCCTTGGCCATATTCAGGGAACTCGCTGCCGCGGAGGCCGCCGCCCACGGGATCGAATCCCATCTTGTGCAGTTTCATGAAGTCGGTCGCATCGATTCGATTGTAGATGCCGCTATGGCCGGTCTCTGCCTTGCTCGCATAGCGCCGCAAAAAGTTTACGCTTCTCCCGTTAAGCTGGGACGCGGAAGCATTAAGATCGCACACGGAACCTACCCGATTCCGCCACCGGCTTCGGCAGTATTATGTCGCGGATTCCCCGTTGATCCGGTGCCCGAGGGCATTGATCGGAGGAATCTGGAGTTATCGACCCCAACTGGACTCGCTATTCTAAAGGTGCTGAGCCCTGAATTTGTCACCGCCTGGCCGGCTGGACGTCCCGTCGCTCACGGATACGGAGCAGGGTCCATGGATTTGAAAAGCGTGCCTAATGTAACACGGATCACTCTTTTCGAGGTCTCGAAACGCACCTCTGTGCTGCCACTTCCCTATGAGCAAAATGAAATTGTTGAGATCGTCTGTAATCTTGATGATCAATCGCCCGAGCGTTCCGCGTGGCTACTCGAGAAAGCGCTTGAACAGGGTGCGCTGGATGTTTGGATCACACCGGTCACGGGAAAAAAGAATCGCCCTGCCCATCTCCTATCGATGCTCGCTTCTACTGACAGGGAACAGGCGTTGATCGATTGGATATTGAGATCGAGTTCTACCTTCGGACTCCGCCGGAGAAAATGGGATAAGTTCCAATTGGCGCGCAAGATTGAAACCCGCGATACGCCCTACGGTAAATTAAGGTACAAGATCGGTATGACGACGGAAGGAGAGGTGCTCAAAGAGAAACCGGAACACGATGACCTGGCCCGCATCTGGGAGTCGGATCCAGGTTTTAAGGCCTAGGAATCTCTCGGCCATAGCCCCTCGACTCGCTGGGGTCAGGCTTTTCGAAATCCTCAACCGCGTTCGCAAGAACGTGGGAATTCTCCAGCAGAATCAATTCTATCCAATCAGCCACCCCTTCACGCGGGGATGATCGAGGACCTCCTCGTTAAGGATATAGGACGGTCGCTGACCGTGAATCACGTTCTCGACCTGCTCGACGTTCGTCAATTCGAGGCGGCCGACGGATTGGATGGTGACTCCCGCATTGTGGTTGGTGCAAATGATTCGCGGATGTCCCCGGTGAATCTCCCGCGGCCCGTTTGCAGGATCGTCGACCACATAATAAAAAAGGCGTTCTTCCTCGATCGCCCGGTTGACCGCATTGTCGTCCACGAGGTTGCCCCGAGACGGATTGATGAGCGAAGCGTGGGGCTTCATGGCGCAGAGGTGTTCGTAGTTCACGATCGTGTCGTCTCCTGAGACGTGCAGAGACACGGTATCGCATTCCTCGAACAATCTCATTGGATCTTCTACCACTTCAGCGTTCACTTCCGCCGCCCGCTCGATGATGTCGGGTCGAACGTCGTAGACAAGCAGCCGCCCACTCTTCCCCAGCAGCGGACGCGCCCGCCGAGCCAAGTGCAGGCCGATTCGTCCAAGGCCGTAGATGCCCAGTGTCGATCCCTCCGCTTCGTAGGTTTTTACCAGTCCAAATTCGCCGTTATGCGACATGCGGTTCAGAGTATAGACGCGCTTGAGTGTAGCGAGCCACTGCGCTACGGCGTACTCCGCCACTGTTGACATATGGACGGGCGCCACGCAGATGACGACCCCGAGTTCGGTGGCGATCTCTACGTTCACCTTGTCGAAACCGACTCCCCATCGGGCGATGATGCGCAGGTCGTTCGCAGCTTCGTAAAAGCTCCTCGTAAAAAGAACGGAGTTGGCGATCACACCGACGACATTTTCCGCGTCCTCAGCGGTCATATCCTCCTGGTCGTAACGCTCGATCTCGACAAGCCTGCCCAGCCGCCCGAATGCCTCCCGTCGAGTATCCGAGTCATACTGTGGATCCAGTATACGCTCCGCCACCAATACTTTATTCATTCTCCTTAGTCCGCTTTTTTGCGAAATAAGCGGACTAATCGCTCAGGAGAATCCAGGCAGAGCGCTGACCCGAAAAAAGTCGCGCTCACGTGCCTCCTTTGATGAAGACTACAGCATCGCTCTGATCCTTTATCTTCACCCGCACCTGACCTTTCGTTTCCTGCCCCATAAAGTCCTGCCCGGCCGCCACTAATATGGGAAGGTACTTTTCCAAGTTGCTACTCTTGTCGCGGGCGCTTATGTAGAGATGCCAAACTTCCTCAAGGCTCTCCAGTTGATCGATCTCTTTATTGTCTCGCGCGGAGATTCTCAGGAACTTTCCATAAATGGTAATCGGGACCACTTCGGTCAGAACATACATGCCAGGGTAACCTTCTGCCGGGACTGATACCTCTTCGAATTCGATCTCCGGTTCGCCGATTCCGAAAGAAACCTCAACTATAAGATCTGCCGTTTCGCCATCGGGTGCTTCATACATCCCCTTACCGGAAAGAGCAGCCTTTAGATATTTCGAAACCTCCTCAAATTGAGGGACTTCCCGGTCGACTTCGGGATCGGCGCTTACGATGTGGAAGGATTCATAAGGTTTTTCGACATTGCTGCTTTTCAGGGCATCTACCTTAACCGTATAGTTGGTCGCGCAGCCGGAAAGCAGGAGAATTCCGGCCAAGGTAGATGTTACAACAAAACTCTCACGAATTTCTTGCATTGTATAGCTACTCTATGCCCTCAAATTAGGATACTTCCGACTTCGTGGCGAGCATAAATACCATTTTATAACTTAGAAGATTCTCAGCGGAAAAACAAGGCATTTATCATTAGTCGCAGAGGGCTGGGTTTTCGATAATTGCCATTTTCGGGTTAGAAAAAAAGGGCTCAAATGCCAATCGATCTCACGCGCCGGGATCTGATCGGCAGAGCGCATAGGAAGATGTCGGTCGTCGAAACCGCTGCAACGCATCATCGCACTCAGATGGAGAAATATCTCCGCGAATTCCGAACGTTAATCCCGACAGATTCCTAAATGGTATCGTCAAAATGCGCTGCCGCGACCTTGACTCTCTCATAGAATATCTCGAGAGGAGCGCTTGGGTGTATCTTCAGGGCTCGATCGAGAATTTCAAGCGACTTCGCATAACGCTCATCCTCGATGAGCAAACGTGAATGAAAGAGAAGTGCATTTAATTCAAAATCGGATCCGTCCTGGACCCTCTCCAAGACGTAATAGGCTTTGTCCTTTTCGTCATTTCTCGCGTAGAGCTCGGCAAGTTTCGTGAGGCACTTCCCATTAAATGGATCAACTTCCAAAACCGCATTCAGAATCTTTATGGCAAGCTCATCCCTGTCATCCAGGACAGCGAATTCCGCCTGGATGTATCCGTAACGGGTCATATCCTCAAGTTCCCAATCCGTCCGGTCGTCCCCTATCGCTGAAAAGAGCACTTTTGCCTTTTCAAACTGGCCTCTCTGAAACAACTGATTGGCTACTTTGAGTGCGAGCAAACTATCCTCACCTTCCCTCATTTCGAACGCCTCTATATAGGTCTCGGTGGCCCGATCATAAATTTCCTGCTGCATATAAATGTTTGCCAGAAGAAGCACGGCCTCCGCGTCCGCCTCGCCCATGCTACGAACGATCTCAATATTGCGGGCGGCCTTTAGCGGTTGATCCAATGCGAGATACGTATTGCTTTGGAGGAGCCAGTAATCGGCATTCAACGGGTCTCGTTTGATCAGCGCGCGCAACGCTTTCGCGGCTTCCGCAAATTGTTTTGATTCTACCAGTATGAAAGTCTTTCCTTCCAGCCAATTTAAGTTCGTGGGTTCCATCAATAACGCCGAGTCGTAGGCGGCATCGGCAGCCATGAAATTGCCCTGCTTCAAGTGACAGAAGGCCAGAATACCGAGAGTGTTCGCATCCGATGCACCGAGTTCGACCCCCTTTGAAAGGGCCTCAACAGCACCGGTCGTGTCGTCCGAGTAGTACCGCAAGGTACCCAAATCGACCCATGCTTTCCTGAAATAGGGGAACTTCTCAATCGCCCGCAAAAACTGATCTTCCGCCTTCCGATTCTTGCGATCCGTCATATATACAACCCCCAGGGCATAGTCGAAATAAGCGCTCGAAGGATTCTCACCGAAGACCAGAGCTTCCAACATTGCTTGCGCGTGCGCCAGGTTGGATCCAATCAAAGCGTCTATTTTCTCCAGCAGTGCCAGCTCGACCTGGGAGAGTGTCGGCGAAGTTCCGACAGCGTCACTCAGACGCCTTTCCTCGGCCGCCTTCTTTACCCCTGGTTTTCCAAACTGTCCCAGGAGGAGTGAAGTGCTCAGAAATAAAACTGTGAGTATGAGCTGAATTCTCATGGCTTATGCTGTTTGAATTAACCTATAACGAAAACGGACTGACAAAATCATCTTCCTTGAAAATCATAAGGTGCTGTACCCAAACATTTACAGCCACCCCGTTTTTTTGCGCCGGTCGAAAACGAGAACCCTTTATAATTCTGCGCGCATAGGAGTTGGCTTTTTCATTCGTGGAATCAAGCACGAGAATGTCTTCGGTTTTTCCATCCTTTTTTACGCGGTAGAGGACCACCAATTCCGCTCCGTCCTTCCGAAGATCGTTGTCCAAAGAGGGACTCGGGGCGTAAATTCTCACCGGTTTTTGATCAACCTGATCGCGCTCATAGACAATCAGCTTGTCCAGAATTTGCGGTTTCACCGCACGCAATTTCGCCCGCAAATCGAAATCGATGTTAATGGATGGCTTCATTCCGGCTCCGAAGGAGATATCGAGGAAATCCAAATGGATTTTCTCTTCCGGCTCTTCTTCGGTCTCATCCTCTTCCTCTTCAGGAATCTTAAAATCGATTGATTCCGCACTCTTTGAAGGCAAAGTCAGCGGTTTCGGAGTGGTCGAAGGCGGAGGCGGAAGAAAAAACTGGCTCAACTCAGGCTCCGTTTCAGGATCGAATAAGCTCAACCCGAATCGCGTCGAGGCGATCGAGAAAAAGAGCACTCCGGTGAGAACGAGAGAGCCCGCGTAGCTCTTCCAGGACCCGCTGATGGAATGGTATTCCTTATCTAGAAAGGCCAACCTTAGAACCTCCGTTCACCCTCGGTTTCAGTTGAAAAGTGTATTCGTCTGGCGCCGGCCGCCTTTGCCTCGCCATACACTTGGGAAAAGATACCGTGGCTGGCGTCCCTGTCAGACTTGATGATTACGGAGGCGTCTTCGGCCAATAGAATCCTCTGCACCGTGGGCCGCACCCCCGAAAGCCCGATCTCCTGACCACCCCAGTAGATCTTCTCGTCAGCGGAAATACCGATGAGAATACTATCTTTCTCAAGGGGCACCGCACTTGCAGCCTCCGGTTTGTTTACCTCTATTCCGATTTCCTGGACGAACGCGGTCGTGACAATAAAGAAGATCAACAGAATAAAGATGCAGTCGATCATAGGGGACAGATTGATTTCCACGGACTCGTCCGGCTCATCTCGTATTACGTCTCTTATCATACCCTCTCTCCTATCTGTGCTTTCAGAAATCCAACTCTCTGTTCCAAAAGTTGCAGCTCGCGTTTTTGGGATATGCGGCGAACCCACTGCATGACGAAGAGTGCCGGGATGGCGATCATGAGACCCGACTGGGTAGTAATAAGCGCCCTCGCGACACCATCCGCAACTGTGCTGGCCGTCTCCTGCCCGGCTTGCAGGGTCAGCCCACGAAAAGTATGTAACATCCCCATGACAGTTCCCAACAGCCCTAAAAGAGGCGCCGCTACCAGCAAGGCGTTCGAATACCTTAGGCGGCTCTCTACAATCCCGTGGAAGCGGAGGCGAATTTCATCGATATGAATCGCGCCCTGTATTCCTCGTTCACGGTCGCCTGAGGAAAAGGACCCACCCAGGTGGGCTTCACCATTCTGCTCTTCCTCCCCGACCAGCTTTTCCAGCCGCACGTTCTTTACGAATAGAAAAAGACCAATGATGTCCCTGTAGAGAATGAGGGAGAGAAGACCGAGCGGCACCATAATCGGACCGCCGCTCAGCAGTATAAACCAGACATGTTGGAGAATTGACTCGTGCATCTTAAGGTTTCGCGGCCTCTTCGAATGTCGCACTCCGAACAAAATCGAACGCCACCTGCTCCATTGAACCCAAACGACTCTTAATTATTCGTGCAAAGACGGCGTGAAGAAGCAACGCGACAATCGCTACGATTAATCCCAGTTCGGTGGTGACCAACGCTTCTGAAATGCCGGATGAAAGCGCTTTGGGATCTCCCGTTCCGAAGACGGTAATGAGGGCGAAAGTCTTGATCATACCGACCACTGTTCCCAAGAGTCCCATCAGCGGTGCAGCCATTGCCGTAATGGAAACAAACGGCATGAACCGTTCCAATTGAGGACGCTTTCTTGCAATCACACTCAACATCATCTCTTCAAGGAAAACGGCGCCCGAATGAACATTCTCGATCCCTACCTGAATCATTTCGCCGATCGATCCCTTGATACCAGCAATTTTCTTCATCGCTTCCTCCCTGCTCTCCGACCGCGCGCATCGCGCGATTTCTCGAACCTGATTGGGAGTAACGACCGCGTGCCGGCTCAGATCGATGACTTTCACGAGACTCAAGAGAAGTGCAATCCCTCCCAAAATCAATATCGCGTAACCGACGGGCCCCCCTTGGTGGATATGCTCCGCTAGAGTGATATTAATCGCTTGTAGGGAAATCGCATTCCCCAGCGACGCATCCAGAGGAATCTCTCCCTGTCCGCTTTGGATGAAATTTCGAACGCTGGCGGCGGGAACGGGATCAAAGCGTGCAATTCCAGGTTCCAGTGTTCCAGAATGATAAATCAACAGACCCCCGGCATCGTCCGACGCCGAAGAAAAGTATGCTGAAGGACCCATTACCGCGATTTCACCACTCAAGACATTGCCGTCGGAATCGATCGATCTGCCTGAAATTCGATAGCCACCGACTAACGATTCCTGGCGAGTCAAACCGAGGTTGAGGATTTTCGCGTACTGGTCGTTGATACCATCCAATCCGAGCTCCTCCACACCCAGAGCAGATCGAATTTCAGTGATTGATTCCTTGAACTGCTGATCCTCCGCGATGTGGAGCTTGCTTTCGAAATTTTGGAGGTACTCATGAAACACACTGTGGATGTAATCTGTCTGCGATCGCAGATCCTCCGCTTCCTTCTTCAGGTCCTTTAATTCCTCCTGCCTGCGTTGCGTTGAAGACTGGTGGCGTTGGACTTCCTTCCGAAGTCTTATGTTTTCAATCTCCAGTGCGTTCACCTCTCGAACGAGTGGTACTTTCTCTTCCGCGATTTCTTTCCATATGCGATCATACTCCGCCACGCTCTCATCGAGCTGATTTTTCATGAGTGTGCTGATCTCCTCCAACTCGGATCCGCGCACACAAATCGCCGGCACCGCGATCACCAGGATTATTCTAAACAGCAATTCCATTTTCATAGTCTCCACTCCATAAATACGATCAATCCAAATAGGCCGGCAGCGCAATAAGGTCCGGCTCGCGTCGCTTCTCGTAGACATCGATAACCGCCTTGATATCGGCTGATTTATCATGCCGATCCATCCATTCCCAACCCTCTTCCGTGGGACGCAGGATCCATCCGCGTTCTCCTTGCGCATCGCATGCATAGGCAAAGGCCAATCCCCAATAGAGTATTCTAACATCGAAATCACCCCCGTCGTCGGCTGTCCGCACCCTATGCGTCAATGTCAGGTTATTACTGAATTGATCAATTTTCGATAGTATCGAGATCAGGTTCTGCGATCTGTTGCTGATCTTGGCGTCGTTCGACGTTTGGCCCGTCTCCAGAATTCGCCGTTGCGACTCCAGACTTTCCCTTAATGGAGAAGGCAATCGACGCACCAATTGCCGAACACGCCCTTCGAATTGGTTCAAATTCGCTTCGATCTGTGCGTTGGAAGACTGGTGCTCATTGAGAGCTTCAGAGACATTTTGTCGTGTATTTTCGTAGAGCGACTCGGCGAATTTATAGCCCTCCACTCTTTCGCGTAATGATTCCTGTTCATGCTCCAGCACGGAAACACTATGCCGCAGCAATTCTCTCTCTTCATTCCACCTGCTCCTCGCTTCCGTAATGCGACGCTGTGTTTCCATCCATCGATCCGTATTGCTCTCAATCCTGTCGAGCACATCGGAATCACCAGCCGAGGGAGGTTCTTCTGAATAGGTAGAAATTGCCGAAATGCACAGCAGCGACAGTGTCAAAAAAATCAGTCCGTTTATTCGTATCATAGAGGTATCTCTCTTAAGCGGGTTAATG
Organism: Candidatus Moanibacter sp.; assembly: GCA_965215885.1. GTDB lineage: Bacteria > Verrucomicrobiota > Verrucomicrobiia > Opitutales > UBA2987 > CBDCEW01. The sequence goes on along the minus strand of CBDCEW010000013.1, from coordinate 6,120 downwards.
CGTGGAAGAGCAAAAGAAACAAAATCAATACATTATACATGCGCTCGGGGCAAGTCATATTGCTGCCTGGCATTACAACTCCAGTTCAATACTTCTCCTTTGACTTGAGACCAGGGATTGCTTTTGCCCTGACATCTCACACACTTCGTATTACAAGGTTTACGGAATGTCTAAAATTCCCTCCACCATGCGCGCACTCGTCCTGGACGGTGTTGGTTTCGAGCATGTGAGTGTGCGTAACGTTGCGACTCCCAGTCGGGGACCCAGGAACTTCTCGCCCGAGTCGACGCAGCCGGCATCTGCACTTCCCTTGTAAAGATTATCGAACAGGGAGGAGAGCACACTCTTATTCACGGATGGGACGTCAGCCGATTTCCTCTCATTCTGGGTGACGAGGGATCGGTAACTCTGGTGGAAGTCGGCAAGGCCTTACAAGGTCGATTTCATCTTGGGGAGCGATATGCCATACAACCGTCGGTATATCACGAACCGATCCATAATCGGAAACGCTACCGAAACGGCGCAAATGGAGTCGATGCGATCGCGGTCGGTTATACTCTTCCCGGTTTTCTGGCTGAATACATTGTGATCGGTGAAGAGATTCTAGCCGGCGGAAATCTGCTCAGCCTTCCAGACTCATCTCTGCCTTATGCCCACGTTGCTTTGAGCGCACCGTTTTCATGCGTCGTAAGTGCTCAGGAACACCATCTTCACATCTTCCAGAAAACTCCTCACGCCAAGCGGCGTGCTTCCAAGGGAATCAAATGTGGAGGCGTTACGATTATTATCGGGGCCGGCGCAATGGGCCGCATGCATATCGACCTCGCCCTTGCCTATCGCCCACGCCTAATCATCGTCAGTGACCTGATTTCCGAACGACTCGAGCGGGCACGAAAACTGTTCCGGTCCCGCGCACAGGAACTGGGAATCACCCTTCTCCTGGTGAATCCGAACTCATCAGATCTCGAACGCATAGTCAGCGAAGTCACGCACGCTCGAGGGGCCGACGATATCATCGTGGCGGTTGGTTCGCCCGATGCTGTTGAAGAGGCGCAGAAATTCTCTGGTCGTGGCACATTGCTGAATATCTTTGGCGGCCTCAGAAAGGGAAACGAGAATGTCAGGCTCGATGGCAATAATATCCATTATCGCGAAACAGTCGTAACGGGCTCGTCTGGAGGCACGCCATGGGATCTCTCCCATGCCCTTGAGTTGATGGCCGATGGACGGATTGATCCCAGCGCTCACATCACACGGATTGGAGACCTCGATCACGTCGTCGCCCTCATCGAGGAAGTTAAGGGCTGCCGCCTGGATGGCAAGGCAGTCGTATATCCGCACCGAAAATCGGAAGAGATTCTTACCGTAGATCGTTGGGGCGGAGCAGAAGAAGCGGCTTTTCTGGGAAAGGGCAATTGAACATTTCTTCTGTGCCCTTATATTTGTTGGTGATTTACGATTTCAATTGCCACTGATCATCCAATCTTCCTAAATAACCGCCAAATTTGTACCTCTTGCTACTCCAATTCATAATTACGTTGAGAGAATTCCGCAAGAGATCCAGGATACAGGTCTAAAACCTCTTTCAAAAGCCAGAATATAAGAATCCACAAGAAGGAAAAAAAGCTGATGTCAAAAAACTCTGGAAACGGAAAGTATAAAGTAATCGGAACTCGACCCATCCGGCACGATGGTACGGACAAGGTCATCGGAAAAGCCATTTACGGCGGCGATGTTCGCCTCCCGGGAATGCTTCATGGTCAGGTCCTGCGGAGTCCCCATGCCCACGCACGCATCAAGTCGATCGATACCAGCAAAGCCGAAGCCCTGGATGGTGTTCGCGCTGTGGTTTCGGCCAGGGACCTACCTCAAACGAATCCGGACGACATGATCGATCTGGGCGAAGGTGCAACCCGCCTGAAGTTCATTCGGGACAACATTATGGCCAGTGACAAAGTGCTTTATCGAGGGCACGCCGTTGCCGGTGTGGCGGCCAAAAATCAGCAAACGGCCGACGAGGCACTCTCCCTCATCGAAGTTGATTACGAAGTCTTGCAGCCCCTGGTAAACGTCCTCGATGCAATGAAACCCGATGCTCCACTAATTCACGATGATTTAACCACGACGGAGTTAGGGGAGGACACCGGCAAAAAAAGCAACATAGCGGCCCTTCTCCGCCATAAAATAGGCGATCCGGATAAGGCTTTTACCGAAGCCGACATTGTCATCGAGCACGAATTTAATACCGCAACCGTCCATCAGGGATATATTGAACCCCACAATGCCACCGTCCAATGGAATCCGGATGGACAAATCACGGTCTGGACGAGCACGCAAGGAGCGTTTGTCGTGCAAAAGCAAACCGCTGCTGTCCTCGATCACCCGATTTCCAAGGTACGAGTGGTGCCACAGGAAATCGGAGGCGGATTTGGCGGGAAGATTCCAATCTACCTGGAGCCGGTAGCGGCCTTGCTTTCACGCAAGACGGGGAGCCCGGTCAAGATTCTTATGACCCGTGCCGGTGTTTTTGAAGGCACGGGTCCAACTCCCGGGACTTACATTCGACTGAAATTGGGAGCTGACAATACTGGAAAGCTGGTCGCCGGCGATGCCTACATCGCTTTCGAAGCCGGCGGCTATCCTGGCTCACCGATTTTCTGTGGGGTAATGTGCGTATTTTCCTGTTACGATATCCCTAACGCTATTGTCAATGGGTACGACGTTGTCGTCAATAAACCGAAAGTCGCCCCCTACCGCGCTCCGGGTTCAACTCAGGTAGCTTTTGCCATCGAGACGATGATGGACGAGATTGCAGAGAAATTGGAAATGGATCCTTTCGAAATCCGCCTCTTAAATGCGTCACGAGAGGGAACACGACGGGTTGACGGGCTCGTATATCCGCCCATCGGCTGTGCCGAGACGATGGAAGCGGGCCGCGATCATGACCATTACCAGACACCGCTGGAAGGACCCTACAGGGGACGGGGTGTAGCAACCGGCTTCTGGTTCAATATCGGATTTAAATCCTGCGTGACAGCCAGCGTTAATGAGGATGGAACGGTCAATTTGATGGAGGGGTCCACAGACATAGGTGGCACCCGCACCTCTATTGCCATGCAGTTCGCGGAAGTGCTCAGTATGGCCGTTGAAGATGTGAAGCCCAGGGTCGGAGACACCGAAGAAATTGGCTACACTGATGTGACCGGTGGCAGCCGCACCACTTACGCGACCGGTTGGGCAGCCTATGAAGCCGCTCTCGATGTGAAGGCCCAGATGATTGACCGTGCCGCTAATCACTGGGAAACAACCACCGGTGAGGTGGAATTTGATGACGGCGTATTCAAACACAAAGGCGACTCCTCAAAACAACTGAACTTTAAAGAATTGGCCGCTATTGTCAGCGCTTCTGAGAGTCCCGTTATCGGAAGGGCAACCGTTAATCTGGGCTTCGGTGTGGGCGGATCATTCGCCACCAATGTCGTCGATGTTGAGATCGATCCCGAAACAGGGAAAGTGAAAATCCTCCGCTTTACCGCCATCCAGGACGCCGGTAGGGCGATTCATCCCAGCTATGTGGAAGGACAGATGCAGGGAGGTTCAGTACAAGGCATCGGCTGGGCTTTGAACGAGGAGTATTTCTACAACGCCGAGGGCGTCATGGAAAATTCAACCTTCCTTGACTATCGCATTCCGACGGCCCTTGACCTTCCTATGATCGACACTGTGATCGTAGAAGTGCCCAATCCGGATCATCCCTTCGGCGTGCGCGGCGTAGGCGAAGCCAATATAGTCCCCCCTCCCGCCGCCATCACCAATGCCATTTACAATGCCACCGGCGTACACTTTCGTGAGCTTCCAATTCGGCCCGATCGCATTGTAGCCGCCCTCGCCGCCAAGCGAGAAAGTGAATCCGTCGCTGCGGGTTAGGTAAAACCGAAGATCTGCCTATCCGTTTAGCGTGATCTGGATTCCTACGGCAAATCGAAGCTGATTGGTCACATCGAAGACCGTCAGGCTGTAGCCTCGATCCATGCCACCTTATACCATCGCGGGATAAACCCGCTCCTACATCCCTCGCGGGTATTCGAGCTGGTTCGGTACCCACGTAGACACGGCAGTTGGGCAGGGTGGCCTGTTCAAAGTTTACGTCAAAGAGAAACTCCCATAGCCGCCCTGCCTCTCACCGCATATCATCCGTTGCCGTCCTTGCATCTGTTGCTATCCTCTCCCACTTGTTTCATTCTCCCCACATCGATCATCCTTGCCCAATCTTCGTCACGACGATTACGATTGAGGATCCATCGCTCTACCGCGAAATCCTTATAAAGTCCTACCCTCTTTAATAAAACCCTCAAGGAAATCCAGGTACCCTCGAGAATGGCCATACATAAGACGTCTTGTTTTCAGGGAATCCTCGATCGCCCTGAGAATGAGAATCCAATCCGAAGTCTCTACTCTTTCTGTGATTTTCACACCATCCTCACCCTCGGCAACGACTTCTATGGTGTCTCCAATCCTCTTCAGCAAAAGTATCAGATCTCGTATTGCTCTATACTTTTCTATTTTTGTTGTGAAACTGGGGTTTTGGCCACGGGCGAATCCAATCGCCTTAAGCAGTGCTGACTTCACGTTAGCGTCGGTGAGGCATATTCCTTCTTCCTGCGCATTCTTGTCGAATTCGTGGATCTTCCCTTCTACAGAATACATGAGCCGGGCATAGTATGGGACAAGCATGAGGTCGTGCAGTCTCGTTCCGATTCTGTCCATATCTTCCTCACCTCAAGATTTCATCGCGCCTCCGCTAATCGATCCCCCAATCCTAGTCCCGGCAAGCCGGGACCGGACTTTATTCCTCTTTCGGAAGAGTTATTCGGTTTTACTCCGATCCCGGCCCGCCGGGACTAGAAACAAGGAATCTGTCGGCCTCATCTGCGTAGGAATGTCGATCTGACTCCATGAAATCCTCACTATGGGAGTGTTAAGAATTCTAAGTCCGACAGATTCCTAGCTCCACCAGATGATTTCGAATCAGTGCCCGCTCTTCTTCACGAAACCGATGAAATGGTTCCGCCATGAAGTCGCTGCATATTCCGAAACAGCTTAGCGCACACTTTAGCCCCTTCACATAGCTCGAAGGGTGCTGTCCCACTTCGTAAATAGAATTGCTAATGCGCATCACTCTCTCATGCAACTCCTTCGCTCGCCCGATGTCCTGAGATACGGCGGAATTGTAGAGTTCGACATAGAGTTCGGGAATGAGATTCGCACCCCCATTTACCCCTGCATGGGCGCCTGAAAGAATAGCCTCCGCCAGCAGTTGTTCAGGCCCAATAACGAGGGAGAATTCCTCATTATCTCGCATGAGTTCAACAATTCGATGAAAAAGAATCATATCACCTGAACTCTCCTTTATTCCGGCTATACCCGGAATCTCAGCCGCTCGGTGAATTGTTTCCGGTTCAAACGAAACCTTCGTATGGCTTGGAATATTGTACAAAAAAGCGGCAAGGGGAGTTTCGGCACAAGATGCCTCAGATATTCCAGCAATTCCGCCTGTCCCTCAGAAAAGTAATAGGGAGGCGTCGAGACGAGACCGGAAGCACCACGCTCCGACGCCTTTCGCGCAATCTTGACCGTCTCGACGAACGAGGTGTCCGAAATCCCAACCAGAACCGGCACGCGACCGTCCACCAGTTTGCAAACCCGTTCAATCAGTTCATATCGCAATCGGTAGCTCAAACTGGGCGCCTCACCTGTAGATCCCAGAATAAAAAGCCCGTGCACACCTCCGGCGAGAATATGTTCCACGAGCCGCTCAAGCCCTTCCACATCAAGTCGGTCGACGTCCTCGAGCGGCGTCACCATCGGCGGAATAATTCCCCGAAGCGGCTTCGGTAAAGTTTTGGTATTCATCTGAGTATTGACCCTTAATTACCGAAACGCCGCTGGCAACATGCAAGACCGGTTCATAGTGCCCGATTGTTATATAGTAAACGTTGGGAACGAATCTGTGATTTGCCACAAAAAACCGTCGGACATAACCTCTGACGGGGTGGTGGCAAGAGTAATATTGGGATTTCGAGCTAGCTGAAGAGGTCTCTATTTCGTTCTCCCCGCCCC
>CBDCEW010000012.1:0-62931 GCA_965215885.1 Candidatus Moanibacter sp. | reverse complement strand
GGATCGAATTCGAATTGCATAAAGGTATAAAATCTATACCCTTCGTCATTGGGATCAAGTACCTATTTTTTTCAATCAACGTTACTTTTCCGGATGGCTCTTCCCCGCGAGCAGCGAATCGAATTGGTGGAGTGCATATTTGCAATCGCCGGTCTTGAACTCGTTTAGTCCATATCGGATCTTCCCAAATGCATCTCTCTTTAAGAGGACTTCGACAAAGCTTACGACGAAGTTTACGACAATGGTCGGGAGGTCTCGACCCCAAAACTCACCAGTATACCTACCTGCCTAAATTTCGCGTTTTTTCGCGTGTTTAGCGGGCAAAAATCTTCGAGTTCTCGTACATCCAGCTCAGATCGAACCGGGCTTGCCCTCGGAGCTGTCATGAAAATTCGCCGATTATGAATGCCCCGCGCGCCGTAAAATCAATCATATCCACACTTCAAAATTGACCTCGCCCAACACGGGCGAAAGAATCGATCCCAGCGACTCGGGTCATGCCAAAACGGAAAAAGCAGAAGAAAAAAAGGCTGGCGAATACCCGTGTCAAGAAAGATGCCCACCGGGCAGCGCGGAAAAGCCGCAAAGCGCTGCAGCATAATGGCGCCCGCCGGGACATTTTCCAGGGGGTATCCAGAAGTGCGGTAGGCCCCGCCGAGATATATGGAGCATTCGTCTCCCCGACGATCTTTCAGGAGGGTCTGGGATCGGTCGTGATCGCGCGTAAACTGCCCAACGGGCGGATCGCATTTGGAATGTTCCTCGTCGACGCCTTTTGTCTGGGAGTGAAGGATGCCGACTTCAATATTGTGTCGAGGGAGGACTTCAACGATTACATCGACCGGGCCGCCGGCCTACATGGACTGCCCCGCGACGATCCGGCCCGTGCCCGTAAACTCGTGGAAGACGCAATCGCTTACGCCAGGGATCTCGGATTCAACCCGCACCGGGATTTCCGCGACGCCGAGGCCATCTTCGGTGATATCGACACCGATGAGTGCAGAGAATCATTCGTCTTCGGCAGGGACGGCAAGCCGCTCTTCGTCGCCGGGCCCTATGATTCTCCAGGAAAGATCCGGCGAATCATGGCGAAGCTGAAGGATGCATGCGGAGAGGACGGTTATCATACTGTCTTCGGAACCGACGATCCGGAGGGTCTCGACGAAATCTGGGAAGATGGAGGGTTTGAGGACGACACGGAGGATGAAGATGAAAAATGAGCCGGATTCGTTCAGGACACCGCACACTCGCGCTGTTCGGAGCTTTTTAAACGATCCAATGCTAATCGCAACAGACGTTCGTTGAAGATTCTGGTTTTCCTTGCTCCTGCATCTTTACCGCCTGGCCATCGCGCCAACGCACAATGCAAGGCGGACACCTCGGCGGCGCAACCTTTCCGGCGGAGTAGCCAATCCACGGTGGCCAGCAACTCCATACCCAGGGGCGACTGAAATCCATCAATCAAAGCGTCGGTCTGGTCGAGAACTACGCGGTATGCTCTGGCTTCGCCCGTGCCCATGAAGGTGGCCACGACATCTGCCTTCGAGTCCGCGAAGGCAATCGTGTCCTTCGGGCCGCAATCACTGATCCGCTTGTCGCATCGCAAGTAACTTCCATCGAGGGCATTCAATAAGTGATTCAGTCGCTGGGAATACGGACCATAACGGTTCGCTCGGAATTGAAGGTCGAGCACATCGGGCAGGTTATGTCGACGGATCTCCCGGTCCAGGAACCAGGCCAGCTTGTGTATCTCCAGCAGAGTCTAAATCTGCCCAGCCGCCAAGTTGATTTGGTAGAGGTCGAGGACGTCGATCCACGAAGCGAATGGAACCTGTTCGAGTGAGACGGATTTCGCTCGTTTTTCCGGACTCAATTGGATAAATACGTTGGCCGATTGAGCAGCATCGCCTCCATTTTCCTCACTATCATCTTCACCTTCGCCATGCGTGTCTTAGTCAGAGGTCTGGATCGAGGCACTATCAAAAGATAAATGCACTATCGCGACCCACGGTATTTTGATTCTCGGAGCATTAGGTGATGATATTGATGGCCTTATGTAAGTTAAAGACGAAATCATCACAGAGTGCGGGAGTGGATTCAGCGCCCATGGAAGACTTGAGGCTGAGAACCAGTTGCCTGCATGCAGCAAGAATTCTGGCTGCGTTATGATTACGGATCATACATCGATCTTCATCGAAGAAGCGATCCCTGGGGTAATGATTTTTATTTTCGATCGAGCAATGGTTGCGAATTTTCGAGAGGAACTGTTGAGGGCTCAAATCGGCGGGATCGAGACTGCTTACGTAGTAAGAGCGTTCAGAGGAAGGTTCAGCTTTGTTTGGATAATGGAAGGTGCGTTGCACACAGGCGAACTGGCGGGCATGGGGCAGGCCGGCAGAGGGAGCGCTTAGAGAATGGGTTGCTATTTGACGTATTTCGAGTCGCCCATGGTCATTGTCCACGGTTTGGTGGAGAAAAAGGGGGTGGAGCTGAAGAGATTCTGAGCGTATTGATGCATGTTGGGCTGATTGTCTTTAATTTGAATAACATAGTCAGCACTGAGTTCTTCGACGACGATGTGGGCAGTTTCTTTTTGATTATGCATGGCGTCGAAGGTGAAGGTGGAGCCGTCCAAAATGGGCATCTTTCGCAAGAGAGTCTGGGCGGCGGTGATCTCGTTGGATTTATCGGCGGTAGCGACTTGGGCTAAGGTTTGAGCGCTTTGGTGATCGACTGCGGCCACCAGGTGCAGAGCCTTTGATTCTTCGGTGTTTGTGCCTTTGAGGGTCTTGCCGTCGACGGCAATATCGCGGGGCAAACAGCCGTCTTGTAAGCAGATGAATTCGGTGAGGGTTTTATCGAAGAGCTCGGCCTTTACGTTTTGCAAGACCCGATAGAAGACATCATAGCAAGGGGCCTTATAGCGGCCTGTTTTGGGGTTTTTCCAGGAGCGTAAGGCGCGCAATTGGGCTTGATTGAGATGATGGGCCAGGCGCACGATGCCCTTGAGGGTCTGTTTGCCGCACATCGTGCCGAGCACAATCATGCTCAGGACCGTGGCGAGCCGATATCTAAGGCCCGCTTTACGACGGAAGTCTTCTATCTGATTGAAGCGTTCCCACAGGCTGCTCATCTGTTCCACTTTGAGGCAGACCGCATGGGAGTTATCGGTTTCATTGAGCGCCTGGCTCTGTGCCGCGGGCAATGGCCCTGAAGCGCGCAAAAGCTCAAGGGCATTAGCCTTGAGGGGTTTGACCCAGATCTGCTTGGGACGCTCATGGCGTTGATAGAAATCTTCGCGTTGGCGGCCATATCCCGCGCTCAAGCCCAAGGGCGTCCACCCGCTCGCTTCGTAGCAAGTGCCCCGGTGAATCTGTGGGTCCACGAACGTTTCCGCTACTAAGGGACGATAGCCAAAAGCCTCCTGCCAGTGATCGGCTAAGACTCTCAGGCACATACCCAACGTCTTGGAGGCCAAATTTGCAAGATCCACCCAGGGCAAAATCAGAAAACGCCGGTTCTGTACTACCAGTTTCAATCGTGCATGCCGTTGCGCCCCGTCCCACCCGATCCATTCGTCTCGATCCTTCAGCCGGTAGGATGCGGCCCCCCACAAGAGCAGGCCCATCCATTGCCCGTCGATCTGCGCCACATAGCGCAGGGTCTCTCCTGCGCTGCCCGCACTGTGTAAATAATGATGTTGTTTCAATAGATCATTGAATCGCTCCTGCTCTTCGGGCAGGACCAGACGCAGAGTTAAACGATCTATCGAAGGATTCAGTTGGTAAGATTTTTTGTCTTTCATCCCATCTTAACATGACTGATTCCCTCGGGTTTGTTTAGCTCTTTTTTTATCTTCTTGCTTATCAGCTAGTTGCTTCCTGGAATCCTTTTACCCTGTATCGCGACCTTGGAAGTACGGGATACAGGGTTTCCGACATCAGCCTCGGTTGCAATCGCCTTGGAGAAAAGATCCATTCCTGGTCCCACTGGGTCGGCCTCGTTCACCGAGCGCTCGATCTGGGCGTTAATCTCTTCGACACCTCCGATCAATATCAGGAGACGCGCAGCGAGTCAGTCCTCGGTGAGGCCCTTCGATCCAGAGACGAAGCAATTGTCGCTACCAAGACATTGGGCCGACCGGTTCTCCAGGGACGAAGAACCGGCCGTGTTATCTCCGAACGATACCCTCATCTCACTTCTTTTCCCCGCTTGGAAGCTGCCATTGGCCCATTTGCTTCGTGAAAGTTGAGCTCACTGAAGACGTTCACCTGCCTAAGTTTCGCGTTCTTTCGCGTGTTTAGCGGGCAATCGTTTCCCATGTCTTCGAATTTCCAACTTGACATCAGGCAGGGAGTTATAATTTATGTTAGAATAGTACTGTCCGGTTATAAGTCAAACAACTCCAACTGTTTAGGAATGCGGTGTTCATTGAAAGTGTAATCGGTTTCTGTAAGTAGTTCAGTCATAGGAGTTTTCTCAAATAGGGTGAAGCTGAGAATCTGTAGGATTTTGTGCAAACTGATCTCCAGGCGAAGGCGTTTGCGGATGATGGCGATGAGCACATAGACGCTGACGGCAATCCAGATTTGAGTCTTCACAGCATTCTCGGAGGTGCCGAAAAAGCTCTTGCCCTGCGCAAGTGCTGTTTGATCCATTTGAAGAACAATTCGATCTGCCAGCGTAAACGGTAAATCTGGGTGATGATTATGGCTGGGAGGGCAAACTGGTTGGTGAGAAACACGAAGCGCTCGGAACTGTCGGGGTCGAGGTAAGTGATACGCCGGAGTCTTTCGGGGTAGGCCTTGGCAGGATAGAAGCTGACCAGGGCAACGGTCTGGTCCGAACGCAGACCGGTTGATTTGTCGACCTTTTGAGAGTAGAGGCGGCGAAACTGAAAGCCGCGGCGGGCGCGTGTGACGAAGAAAGAACCGCATTGTGCGATCCGATAGAGGCGCTCGTAATGCAGATAGGCTCGGTCCATTACATAGTAAGCACCGGCCTCGGGGATGATGAGATCCAGAATGTTTACGTCGTGAACTTTTCCATCGGTAATCTCGATAAAATAAGGGATAGAGCCTCTGAGATCGAGAAGCGTATGGACCTTCACCGCCCCCTTGTGCTTGCGGAAACGTGCCCACGGGAAGAGTGATAGACATAGATCGATCGTGGTGGAGTCCAGAGCGTAGAGCGTATTGTCCAGGTCGATGCCCAGATCCTCGTTTGAATACAAAGGACGAGCCATTGCGATGAGGACCTGTGCAAAGTCGGCGTAGATGCGCCAGTCTCGTTTCTCGTTGGCATCGGCGAGCGTGCTTTTGGATACTCCGCTTCGAAGCCCTGCGTGGTATAGTTTTGGTTGTACTGCCCGCAGGCAGGTTTCGGTGTCGCGCAGACTCTCCCGGTAGGTCAACTCGGCAAAACCCATGCAGAGAAATTGTTCGAAGCAACTGAACTTTTGAACTTTGTAGGCGCCTCCGTAGCGTTGGACGCAACGATGGAACTGATGGCGCGGAAGATAATCTATGATTTGAGAAAAAACGAATCGACCTGTATACATGATTTGGACCCTCGAAATTTTTCAGAGTCCACAAGGCTTTTTGCAATTTCAAGTCGAAAACAGCAGAAATCATATGTAAAATGTTGGTTATCAATCGATTAACCTGCGTTCCTAGAAAAACAACCGGACAGTAGTGATGTTCAGAATATTATGAGTCATACTCTTAAGCTCCGTTCAGTTGGCAATTCTCTTGGGGTCATCCTGCCCAAGGAGGTTGTCAGCCAGCTCAACATCCGGGAAGGAGACACTCTTTACCTGACACAAGGGCCGGAAGGCTACCGTGTTGTCGCGCACGATCCCAACTTTGAAAGAGCGATGAAGCTTTATCGCGAAGGGGCCAACCGTTACAGGAATGCGCTCAAGAAGCTCTCTGAATGAGCGCTCCTGTCTGGCTCACGCGCGATCAGGTACTGGCCTTTCATGAGGAGCAACTTCGCGAGCATGGAGGCTTGGCCGGCATTCGGGACGTGAACGCTCTAGAAAGCGCTTTAGGGCGTCCGCTCAACCTTTTTGCGTACGAAAAGCCCGACATGGCGGCCTTGGCTGCTGCCTATGCCTACGGGATTGCGAAGAACCACCCGTTTAACGATGGCAACAAGCGTTTGGCATTCATCTGTGCGTATGTGTTTCTTGGATTAAACGGTATTCAGATTACCATGACAGAAATGGAAGCTGTGGAAGTCGTCCTCGCCCTGGCAGCCGGAGAAATGAGTGAGGAGGCTTTTGCAGACTATCTACGAAAGCACTCCGGCTAACTCGAAGATTTCACTACCGAACGCAGCGACATCTTCTTATCTTCGAGTTAGTCCGGAAATTGCAAGATGTCTCCCGCAGATGCGGGATCGGTAGTGAGATTTCCGGACTAAAGCAACCGTGAAAAGAGCGGGAAATAGGTTCAATCTTCCCGTCGTGATCATAATCGTGATCTAAATTCAAAAGAAGGAGAAGATCGACTGGAGATCACGGCCTGCCATGAGCCCGTCCCGTCGAATGGATTGAGATGCACGATGAGTGAGCGGGACCGGTTTGATCTTCCTGTCGTGGTTCATAATCGTGTTCTCCGTCAAAATCGATTCGACAAGGTTCGGGACAAGGTTTGCGACGAAGTTGGCGACAAAGATCTGAAGGTCACTGCACCCACCGTCGAACCTCCTTCCCAAACTCTGTCGATAGGGAGGATGCCCATTCCGCCCACGGATGCATTAGCCATCCCACTGTTCCTCAAGATGGTCGATGGATGAAGGAAGAAATCCCATCTGAGTCTTTATTCGACCTTGGGACTTGCGGTCACCGGCAGACGCAGTGGTACGTGGCGGCCTGTTCCCCATCTTGTCGCGCCGAATGTCCAGAGAAGGCGGAAGCACTTAGACGACGGGGGAAAGCCAACCGTGGGGAAATCTCAAATAATAGCGAATAGCTTCTTCGGTTGAGGGAGATCATGGCACGGCACTTTTCCTCGTAGCGGAATTCGGGAGAATTTCGTCGGATCGTCTCGGAAATCCTTGACGAAAACCTCATTCTGCTCGGCGGATTCAGGGCAGATGTCTGGATTGCTTCGTCATTCTTCCTCGCAATGACAAAGCGTCCGTAGTCGTAAACTTCCTAGGATTAATCGCAATCGACCATCGACTACGATTACGACGACGAACTGCGAGGATGCTTCGCTGCTTCCGATTGGACAAAGTTGACGACAGAGAGGCGAATATCGAAATTAGATCACGATTGTGAGGCACGATGGGAGAGGGGAATTGGAGAGACGCGGAGAGTGGGAACCTGTTCGATCTTCCCGTCGTGATCATAATCGTGATCTAAATTCGAAAAGAAGAAAGATCGACAGGAGATCACGATTGAGAGCCACGATGGGAGTGGGATATCAGTTCGATCTTCCCGTCGTGAATCATAATCGTAATCTAAATTCGAAAGAACAGAAGATCGACTACAGAGCACGATTGAGAGCCACGATGGGAGAGAGGGAACCGATTCAATCTTCCGTCGTGATCATAATCGTGATCTAAATTCGAAAGAGGGATACCGTCGATCTATTTCGGCAACCAGGAGAAATCTATGGGATAACCTCGACAGACCACACCGGAAGCAAGGGGGACTTCCTCTTTTGACTGGTCCAGGATCCAACCTGCATTGGCACCCACATCGCCAACGACTTCGCCTACCCTCTTCCCCACACCCGCCTTACTACCGCGACCAACTTTGAGCTCTACTCCAAAGAGCTCCTGACCTCGCTCCAAAAGTAGGTCGATCTCGGCACCAGCAGCAGTCCGCCAGAAGTAGGGTTGGCTGTGTGGATAGGCGACACTTTCTCGCCGAAGCAAATCCTCGAGAACGAAGGTCTCCCAGCTGGCACCCCGTTTAGGGTGGCTCTCCAGTTCCTCGATACTCGAGACATTCAACAGGTGATGGAGTAAACCAGTGTCGCGAAGGTAAATCTTGGGTGAACGCACAAGACGCTTCCCTATGTTCCGGAAGTATGGAGGCAACCGACGAACAAGAAAAGTCCGCTCGAAGATGCTGATATAGCGGTGAATCGTATGATAGGAGACCCCAAGATTACGTCCCACCTCGGAGGCGTTGAAGAGTCCTCCCTGGGCATGGGCCAGATAAGTCAACAGCCGCCGTGCGAGAAGCGGATCCGCCGAAACTCCCAGATACGGTAAGTCCCTTTCAAGAAACGTGCTCAAATACGATTCCCACCAAGTTCGAAAGTCTCCTCGAAGAGCATCCGGGAAACCGCCTCTGAGCCAGAGGATCCGGTAGTCCATTTCCTTATTTCCGGAGGAAACTTCAATCGCAGTCAACGGATCCAGAGTTATTACCCCCACTCGTCCCGTGAGGGTCTCCGAAATTCCACGAACCAGCGATGGCTGAGCCGATCCCATCAGAAGAAATCGACCGTTTCGACTTCGTTCGCGATCGATGATTCCACGCAACGCCGAGAAAACTTCAGGGACCGCCTGCGCCTCATCCAGAATCAGCGCCCGTTCCCCTCCCCGTTCTTCTCTACTTTCGATCTGATAGGTTGGATCCTCCGAAAAAAGCTCCCGTGTGCCGGGTTCTTCCAAGTCACAATATAAGGCTTCAGGTAGGACCGCACGAGCCAATGTCGTCTTGCCCACCTGTCTCGCTCCCAGCACCAATACTGCCGGAAATGCACTCCAAAGAGGCATCAGTCTGTTTTCAGCAATCCGTCGCAACATAAATACCTCGTTATTTAGAAGTTTAGATTCTAAATTACAAGCATATTTCGCGGTGGCTAGGAATTTCATCGTATTATACCAAGATTTTCCCAAACGACGGAATGGCCGACCATGCAGGTATGATCCGAATTCCCTGCCTCGATTCTTCCCGTTCACCCATGTATATCAGGAACATCCGGGCTTCCGGGTAATCTCTTCCAAACGCTTTCAGGGCGGATAGATCTCTTGCCGATATCCGTCGTGCGTGCTTAACCTCGATAGCAAGAATGCCCCGCGGACCGTAGAGGACAAAATCGACCTCAAGCCCCGAGGAGGTGCGCCAAAAATAAAGGTCGTAACCAAGTTGGTGGTAATCATTCACCGCCCGCAGTTCCTGGTGGCATAGCGTCTCCAGTGCCACACCCGCAATCTCCTCAGGCGCATCCAAGGGCCCGGCTGGACGGATTGAACGATATACCCCCGCGTCAAAAAAGTAAAATCTCCGATGGACTGTGAGGCGGCGTTTCGCGCGTTTCCGGAATACAGGCAACCGGAACGCAAGCAGGAGATCTTCCAGAATCGTGAAATAATTGCTCACCGTCTTTCTCTCTGTACCTGTTTCCCGGGCGATCTCGGCCATGTTCAACACCGAGCCTTGCGAGAAACTTGCGGTTTCCAGAAATCGAGAGAATACTCCAATATTTCTCGTCAAACCCTCCTGCAACACCTCCTCTCTCAGATAGGAAGAGACGTAGGAGGAAAGATATTCACGCTCATGGTTGTCCCCGAAGACCGACGGCAGATGACCAAAGAGAAGGGATCTCTCAAGATTGAAATCTTTCGCCAACTCTTCCGCGATGAGTGGGTACATTTGGAATGTCAAGGCCCTGCCTCCCAGGAGGTTGACTCCGCCACGCCGCAGTGACCGAGCGCTCGATCCCGTCAGCAGGAATCTTATTCCCCGCTCTTCGATAAGCCGATGCACTTCGTTCAGAATTGCTGGCCAAGTCGTTTTTCCGGTACCCTCTGCACCTCGTCGATAACAACCCACCGGTCGTAGGGCATACTCATCCCGTGGTGCTTTTTTCTCCACGATTCATGTCGGCGAGCCTCTCCGGATCGGGCCAGCAAGTCAGTGCGGAGCGATAAAGATCGCTGCGCAGCAAGATCGATGTAGTTGGAACCAGACAACCGTTCCTTCAGCCAAGTCGTTTTTCCGGTACCGCGGGGACCTTTTCGTGAAACCCCGATCATGAAAAAAATCTGCGCCCGCTCCAGAAGCTTGCCAATATCTAGAGGCTTTTGTAGTATTCTGTGATACATATTTCCGTTTTACACTGTAATTCGGAATAATCAAGCGCAGAATGCGCCAATCAAACTAGGCAAAGTGCGCAACTCCCTCGAAGTGGTCCTTCCCAGGGAAGCATTGGCAAAGTGAACGAGCCGGTTCGGGTTCGGCGCGATGTAGTTGACGTCGAATTCGAAGAGCACCTGATCGTCTCCCTTTTACTCGCCTTTCCCCCAAGATCTCCTTGACCCCATCGCTGCGCGTATTACTGTGGGTATTACCATGAGAACCATGACGCTCAAAATTCCCGATGCGCTCGAAGCTAGAATCCGGAAAACCATGGCGAGGCGAAAGGAGACTTTTCCCGAGCTCGCCCGTCGTGCCCTGACGCGCGAGATCGAGGAGGGAGAAGTTGATTTCGCGCGGTTTGCCGAGCCTTACCGCGCCATGTTCGAAGGCGCCCCGGACCTCTCAGTCCGCGAAGGCTATGGAGATCGCTACGATCGTTGACGCCGGCCCGCTCGTCGGCTGGCTCAACGCCTCGGACCAGTGGCACAACTGGAGCGTTGCGGTGCTTTCGGAGCGTCGAGGCCCTCTTCACACAACGGAGATTGTTCTCGGTGAGGCCTGCTGGCACCTGGGCGGCAACGCCCGCCCCGTTCATGCCCTGCTTAACCTCGTGCGGAAAGGTGCCATCGTCCTCGCGCGGCCCTGGCCGGAGCACCTCGCCGCCTCGCAGGAGATCATGCTCAAATACCCTGGAATGGACTCCGTCGACGCCTCCCTCGTAGCGCTCGCGGAGGTCTCTTCCAAGGCAACCCTCATCACTACGGACCGCCGCGACTTCGAATCCTGCCGAGGCCTGCGTAACGAACCGTTAAACCTCATCCTCCCAGAGTAGCAAAGGTGGTTCGCGAAGAGATGATCGTTGCCGACGTGGACGAGGTGACCGATGTTTCAGAACCCTTCCCCACGGAGTGTGACCGGCTGGGGGCGCTTGGCCGACCCGGCGAATTTATGCTTGAACCGTTCCGCCGTGAGATGCTTGAGGCATCGGTGGATGAGGTCTCCGGCCGCGTCGATGAACAGATTCTTCAGCCCGGATACGGCTGGTTTCCCATGTGGCAGAGTTAGGTCTATAATATCGACCGGAACCCGAATCTCTCGAAGGGCTCCGCGGATATCGACCTGGCTCGAGCGTTTGGAGTCAGATACCGGCATTACCACGAGCAGATCCACATCACTGTCCGAATCCGCGCTACCGCGGGCGTGCGACCCAAATAGAATCACTCGATCCGGATGGAACTTTTCGGCGATCCGCCGGACCATCCGGTCGATTGTAGGGATTCGCGTTGCCGATGACCGTCTCCTCCGACAAGGGGGCATCGCCGGACGTGAAGGATACCCGCCCCCGTGCAGCACACTGTAGTGCCCAACCCCGTTACAGAATTTCATAACGGATCACTTCTAGATTCGGTATCACTACTGTCCGGTTGTTTTTCTAGGAACGCAGGTTAATCGATTGATAACCAACATTTTACATATGATTTCTGCTGTTTTCGACTTGAAATTGCAAAAAGCCTTGTGGACTCTCAAAAATTTCGAGGGTCCAAATCATGTATACAGGTCGATTCGTTTTTTCTCAAATCATAGATTATCTTCCGCGCCATCAGTTCCATCGTTGCGTCCAACGCTACGGAGGCGACTACAAAGTTCAAAAGTTCAGTTGCTTCGAACAATTTCTCTGCATGGGTTTTGCCGAGTTGACCTACCGGGAGAGTCTGCGCGACATCGAAACCTGCCTGCGGGCAGTACAACCAAAACTATACCACGCAGGGATTCGAAGCGGAGTATCCAAAAGCACGCTCGCCGATGCCAACGAGAAACGAGACTGGCGCATCTACGCCGACTTTGCACAGGTCCTCATCGCAATGGCTCGTCCTTTGTATTCAAACGAGGATCTGGGCATCGACCTGGACAATACGCTCTACGCTCTGGACTCCACCACGATCGATCTATGTCTATCACTCTTCCCGTGGGCACGTTTCCGCAAGCACAAGGGGGCGGTGAAGGTCCATACGCTTCTCGATCTCAGAGGCTCTATCCCTTATTTTATCGAGATTACCGATGGAAAAGTTCACGACGTAAACATTCTGGATCTCATCATCCCCGAGGCCGGTGCTTACTATGTAATGGACCGAGCCTATCTGCATTACGAGCGCCTCTATCGGATCGCACAATGCGGTTCTTTCTTCGTCACACGCGCCCGCCGCGGCTTTCAGTTTCGCCGCCTCTACTCTCAAAAGGTCGACAAATCAACCGGTCTGCGTTCGGACCAGACCGTTGCCCTGGTCAGCTTCTATCCTGCCAAGGCCTACCCCGAAAGACTCCGGCGTATCACTTACCTCGACCCCGACAGTTCCGAGCGCTTCGTGTTTCTCACCAACCAGTTTGCCCTCCCAGCCATAATCATCACCCAGATTTACCGTTTACGCTGGCAGATCGAATTGTTCTTCAAATGGATCAAACAGCACTTGCGCATCAAGAGCTTTTTCGGCACCTCCGAGAATGCTGTGAAGACTCAAATCTGGATTGCCGTCAGCGTCTATGTGCTCATCGCCATCATCCGCAAACGCCTTCGCCTGGAGATCAGTTTGCACAAAATCCTACAGATTCTCAGCTTCACCCTATTTGAGAAAACTCCTATGACTGAACTACTTACAGAAACCGATTACACTTTCAATGAACACCGCATTCCTAAACAGTTGGAGTTGTTTGACTTATAACCGGACAGTACTGATTCGGTATCACTTGAAAGTGACGGGGATTACGCGTGGCGACGGGCACGTTTCGTTCCAAGGCCGCGGAGGCAATCCAAAGGTCCGGATAATCAACCATTTTTCCCTTCCGGGCCAACGTTCCCCAAAGATCCGTATAGATGTCGATGCTGCCCTGCTGAAGCGGCAGCAGCGTGAAGCCGTCGTAGAACCGGGTCAGGATCTCCGGCTTTACCCCTTTGTAAATGGCTCCCCGCGAAAACTCCGCTTGAGTGATCCAAGGTACCAGGATCTCTGCCTGCCCCAGCTTGTCCCTCAAATCCTTCAGCCGTTTCGGATTCCGCCGGTGCCGCCAGATATCAACCAGCACCGTCGTATCGGCAACTACTTCCATGGATCAGAAATCGGCTCACGAGTGGCCCTGATAGATTCCTCCAGTTTCTCGAATTCCTCCTCATCGAAATTCGGAAGGCATTCCGCTGCCTTGAGGGCGGCTTTGAACGTCCCTTTTGGCGGAACCATCCGTTCAATCACCTTGGAAAAAGAATCCTTCTTCCCTGATTTCCAGTTAGAAAGACGCCGATAAGCCGATTCGGACACCGCAATTGTCTTCATATATAACACAATACACAATCTATAACCTGTGTCAATATGGGTTCTGTTCGAAGATCTTCGTCGTAATCTTCGTCGCGAACTTTCTCGGTCGATCACCCGTCCACGCTCTTGCGAGCGCGGCTACCTCCCTGCACACCGACGCCCCTCTCGCCTGGCTGCCTTGACCTTGTAGCCGCCTTCGCAAGAAGGTGGGTTTCACATTCTAGTCAGCTTATTCTGTGAAATAAGCGGACTAATTTGGCAACCGGGAGAATTCTACGGGAAACCCCCGTCAGACCACACCGGTAGCAAGAGGCCCTCTCATGACATTCCCATTTCGCGAAGCTGATCCGCTACTTTTTCGCGATCGCCAAAATGTAACTCGGTGAACAGCGCTTCCAGCCGTTCCGCCATGCCCTCTCTATCCGCCGAATCGAATACGAGACGGTTGAACAGGTTTCGATAGCCGGCTGAATAGTTGACCTGCGTCGCGCGCAAGAACTCGAGCAGGCGCAGTTTCAATTCCACGACTTTGCCCTGGTGATGCGGATCATCAGCCAGATCATTCAGTTCGTAGGGATCATTCCGCATGTCGAAAAGATGCTCCACACCCGAGCGCACAAACCACTTGTATTCCGGCGTGCGCACCATGAAATCGCCCTTGCCGTCCTTGCCTTGTATTTCGGAAAAAACCGCGGCGTGAGGGCTCTCCGCCTCGCCGGAGAGAAAAGGAACCAGCGACGTGCCGAACCGGTTGGGCGACATCTCCCCACCTGCGACCTCCACCAGGGTGGGATAGATATCAAGCCACTCCGCAAGCGCCTCGGTCTTCACGCCCTTCTGAAACTCTCCCGGCCAGCGAATCACCATCGGAATCCGTGCCGATTCCTCATGAAAACTTCCCTTGCCCCACTTATCGTGGCGCCCGAGATACTCACCGTGGTCGGACGTGAACACCGCCACCGTATTATCCCAGTTACCCCTTTCTTTTAAGGCCTCGATCAGATCGCCGATGCGGTCGTCCAGATGCGCCAATTTGCCGTAGTAGTTCGCCTGCAGTTCCCGGGTCTGCTTTGCGATCTCTGTGGGCACGCTCTCGTCGAGAACCATGTCGGCGGGATCGAATAGGGTGCCGTACTTTCCCGGCGCATCCAAGGTCTCGAAACATCGTCATTTCTTCTGCCGGGAACCTGCGGCCGGTGTAATTCGACCAGAAATGATGGTTATGCGGGTAGAGGCCGCTGGAAAAGGATGCTCGCGCCGGCTGGCAAACCGGACTGGCGGTGTAAGCGGCGGAAAAGGCCGTCCCTTCTTCCGCCAATTTGTCTATGTGCGGCGTGCGCACCGATGGTGTTCCCAGGTGCCCCAGGCACCGTGCGTTCCACTGGTCCGTCATGAAGACGACGATATCCGGTTTTTCGTTTTTCATATATTTGCTCCTTTGACTAAATTGGCGCTAAGATAACGGGATTATCGCTCGCAAGCGAGCTTCCTACCCCGGCAAGCCGGGACATATGTTCGTAGCCGTCTTCGCAAGAAGACGGATGCTTTCGCGAACCCGCTGCTCGTTTCTCTCATCGGCGCAATCCGCGTAATCCGCGGTTTTCCCTGGCTCGGCGAAGCCCAATTTATCTCGGCGAAGCACGAAGGGCGAAGACGGCTTGAATCCGTGGGAAAGTCATCCGCATATTTAGAAATCGTACAAATCCGGCCGGCGGCTACGTAAATAGACGGCGCGCAACCGTTCCTGATCCTCGAGAGTCGTGGTCGCGATAATGACCTCATCATTGGGATCGCGATGGTTGCCGCGAGCGAGGATCCGTCCCCGCTGATCGATGATAAAGCCCTTAAGCGAATGCGCCTCCGCCCAAACGCAGGCACAATCCATGGCACGCGTCCGCAACAGATGCTCTTTATGGCAGGTCTCGATATCCAGCATGGGATAAGCCGGGGCCCTGGGACCTCCGGCGATCTCCTTCATCACTTCCTCGCGCGTGGGGTTGCTCGTCGAGGGCATGAGGATGATCTCCGCGCCCTTCGCCGCCAGGGTAAGTGCCGCCTCCGGATAATAGCGGTCCATGCAAATAAGGATACCGATTCGCCCCAGCGCCATCTGAAAGCGAAGACAGGCAATCGTCACCTCCCGCTTTTTCGCTCCGTTCTCTTTGTTCATGAAACCTGCTTACGTTGGAGATGACCGATCAGGGTATATTTGGCAACTGAAACTACTTGCTTCTATAACCCTCGGCAAGATGATCGCCGCGAGCGGTAATGTTGAATCGGTTCTATTAATTGATAATGCCAACTGAGCATGAATTCATTTGAGTTAATTGAGGACCTCGTATCGCTGCCTGCAGGTGCCTACACCAAGGCAAAGAGGCTATGGGTCATGCATAGCGGGGAACCGGTCTTCGCCTTCAGCCAGGGCGAATACCGTCATTATCTCTATCCCGTCTACACGCCGTCTGGTTTGGCGGTGACAACGGAATCGCCCCTGGATCACCCTCACCACAACTCCCTGTGGATCGCCAGTGATCACATATGCGCTTATCTGCCCTTTTCCGGCAATCGACATGAAGAATCCGACTATAATTTCTATGTCAACGAAACCTTTCAAGGGCGTGCGCCGGGAAGCATTATCAGTGATTCAATCAAGGAAACGCACGCTAATGGTAACGATTATGCAATCACACAATCGTTGGTCTGGCGCGGTCCAAACGAATGGGGAGCTCCACAGGGGCGCAACCTCGCCACCGAAGAAAGAGCGTATCGCATCCAGACGGACGAGACGGCGACGATTATCGACCTGCACTCCACACTGACCCCGGGGGAATGGAAGCTGCGCATCGGGCCGACGCGGCATGCTTATTTCGGGGTGCGGCTGATCGATTCGTTACGTCCCTCGGCGGGTGCGAAAATACGGGACGCGGAAGGCCACACCGATCCCGAAACCATCACACCGATCCCGAAACCATCAACCAGGCACTCGCATCCTGGGTTGACTGTACGGGTGAAATCAACTCCGATCGGGAAGCCGGAGTGACCGTCATTCCCAAATTATCCAATGAGCCTCTCTCCTGGTCTGTCAGAGAGTGGGGACTCATTACCGTGAACCCATTCCACGAGGAAGCAATCATCCTTGATGAAGACGCATCTCTCGATTTCAGTGTTCGAGTCATCGTTCACGACGGCCGCGTCGACGATGATTACCTGACTGAGAGCTGTGGCAATTTTTAAGAAGTGGCTGACCTGAACCTTCAATGTAGGAACATCGAAAAGCTTCCGCTTTCCGCTACAAACTTCGATTCAGAACGTAGCGGAAAGCGGAAGCTTTTCGTCCCGCAGCTGCGGCTAGTTTCACCCCTGTTTGATCCGGGCTCCCATGAGCTCGTCGAGTGGCAATCGGTGAACCTGCTTGCCTCGTCCCGCTCGGCGGGAGCAGCGACGACGGGTCGAATCCGCTGCGAAGTGGTAGCCGGCGCTTGAACTGACTCATAATCCAACCAACACATAGCATATGAAAATAGTACGCTACCAACACGAAGATAAAACGCATCATGGCTTACTCGAGGAGCAGGACCGCATTCGCCCGCTCTCCGGATCTCCCTATGAGAGTCTGGATACAACCGATGAATCACTGCCCCTGAATACGGTCCGGCTGCTGGCCCCGGTCGAATCGCCGCGTCTCATCGGCGTCGGACTCAATTACGCGGCACACGCAGCCGAGAGCGGAAAGGAACACCCTCCGCAACCCATGGTATTCATGCTGCCGTCGACTGCCGTGATCGGTCCCGGCGACGCGATTGTCTATCCATTGCAGGGGAAAAGTGTTCATTTCGAAGGCGAACTGGCCGTTGTCATCGGCAGACGAACCCGTCGGGTTTCTGAAGGAGACGCGCTCAATCATGTCTTAGGCTATACCTGCGGCAATGATGTCAGTGAACGGGTTATTCAAGCGGCGGAAATGGATCTCGGTTGTCTGCTGGTTGGCAAGGGCTTCGACACCTTCAAACCTCTCGGTCCCTGGATCGAGACCGACGTCGATCCCTCGGGCCTGAGACTGACGACGCGGGTTAACGGGGAGACCATGCAGGACGCGAATACCTCTGATCTGATATTCTCTGTACCGCAGTTAGTGGCCTACCTGAGCGAAGCGATTACGCTATTGCCGAGTGACGTCATCATGACGGGAACACCTTCGGGAGTTGGGCCGCTGGCACCGGGCGACATTGTCGAAATCGAAATCGAAGGAATCGGTTCGTTGAGCAACAACGTGATTTCAGAAGCAACCTAAAGGTCCTTACGCGGAGAAGAGAATTGAACAGAAGGAAACAGAGAGAAACGGAGTGGAGAATTGAACGACAGGCTCAAATACGGGGAATCGACGGGTTTTTGCGCTTCGGGATCGGCTGTCGTCCTACGAGGTGTTTTTTAGAGAATAATCAAGTTCGGATTGTCAGCGAGACATCCTTCGAAGGGAGATCGATCCGGATTAGCGACACCACGGATGGCACGGATTGAGAGCCACGATGGTGCTTTAAGGGGACAGCGGAAGGACCACCGCTCCACGCGCCTCGGACTTCAAGCAACGAGCGTACTGATGTTCTCAACTACCGATTCATCAACTTGGCTTAGCTCCCAGCCAATTTGGAGGTTGAGCCAAAACTGCGGGCTGGCGCCGAGCGCCTGTGACAGCTTCATAGCCATTTCAGCACTAATCCCCCGCTTACCCCGACAGATTTCGTTAATCGTTTTCGGCAATACGTTGATATGCTCGGCTAAAGCAACTTGAGTGATTCCAAGTTCATCAATTTCATCCTGTAGAACGGCTCCAGCATGTACGGGAGTAATGTGATGTTTGCTCATATCTCGTCTCCTTTAGTTACGAATGATAGTCTACTAACTCGACTTCGAACGCATGTTCACCTTGCCATTCGAAGCAAATTCTATATTGGTCATTAACACGAATACTGTACTTTCCTCGCCTATCTCCTTTAAGTGCTTCAAGTCGATTGCCCCTGAGTTCCCTTAGATCTTCTAGTGACGTAGCGGCGCCTAACCGAGCCATCTTTATCTGAGCTCTTTGGTGAAGCTCTTTCGGAAGAAGCTTTCTCGCCGCCTTAGAGTTTCTCCCATAGTTAATATCCTCGGTTGCGCGGTTCTTGAAGCTTCTGATCGCCATCTTTAGGTCATATTACCACGTAGTGGTAAATTGGGTCAAGCGTTTCGGTTGCGGCTTTGCTGAGCTAGGTGCCTCTGTGCTTCCTTGGCACGCCAAAGCCAGCATTGGCGTCGGGGGCTCAGTGTTTCTCTGTGGCGTGTCTTCTGTCCTATGGTCCCCAGAATTCCGAACTCTTTGGTTGCTCGTTCGACGGTTCGACAAGCCTGCCCGATCCCGCTCAGCTGGACGAGGGGCTCACTGCGGGGAACCCTCAGGGCTCTGATCCCGCTCAGCGCGACGAAGGGCTTTCCTTGTTCAACTCCGTGTATCTCTGTGGTCCTCCGTGGTGCTCTGTGACCCCTCTTCTCTTATCGGCTTTTTAATTTGGTTGCGGCCGAAGGCTGCTTTAGGAAATTAATAGGTCATGAAGATCGCTTACGGCACCTATGCCATGCCCAAAATGCGCCTGGAAGAGGCCATCCCCTTCCTGCAATCAATCGGTTACGACGGAGTCGAAATCTGCGTCAGCCCCAGGCATACCGATGCGCTGCCAAGGGACTATGATTCCGAAAGGCGTCAACGAGTGCGGGAGTTACTGACCGCTCATCAGCTTGGGGTTCCCGCCATGATGGTTATCGGCGCCCATCTGTGGGAACCGGACGATG
Source organism: Candidatus Moanibacter sp. (assembly GCA_965215885.1). Lineage (GTDB taxonomy): Bacteria > Verrucomicrobiota > Verrucomicrobiia > Opitutales > UBA2987 > CBDCEW01. The sequence goes on along the minus strand of CBDCEW010000012.1, from coordinate 43,695 downwards.
GACAGCACGCGATGAACATCGATCTCATCATGGACACGGCAAGATTAGCGGGTGATTTCGCCTTGCGCCAACCCGTCGTTGTATCTGCCGGAATTGGAGGCAAAACCGCCAACTGGGAACAAGACAAGCCCGGCATTATCGAACGTCTCAAAGAATATGCAGCACTGGCTGAAGAAGAGGATTTCGTAATCGCCGCTGAAGCCCACTGCGGAGCGGCGGTCGACCGGTCGGATCGGGCACTCGAGGTAATCGAGGCGGTGGACAGCCCTAACCTGCGGCTGCATTTTGATATCGTCCACTTCTACCTTGCCGGCGAATCGATCGAAGAATGCGTGCCGCGCCTGGTGCCGGTCACCGCGCACACCCATATTACGGATACCCGCCGCCACGGCGATGGAACCTTTGATTTTCACATCCTAGGCGACGGAGAGCTCGATTCCACTGCTTATATGCGCGCCATGGAGCGTGCCGGTTGGGAGGACTTCATCACCCTGGAAGTAAGCGCCCGCGTCTGGTCGCGCGACGGATACGACAGCGAGCAAACCGCGCGGCGGTCGTACGCGGCTTTGGACAAAGCATTTCAGGAGGCCGGAGTCTCAAAAGGATAGTCCCGGATTAAGCGAACTCTCTTGAATATCGATACCCATCGAAACAGCCGAATACGGGTGGGCCGGGACCTCCGGGCGCGGCATAAGCTCTGGTTGCACATTCGATCCTATTCCGCGTCCGGAGGCCACGGACCACCTTTGCTCTACAGGTAAAATCGATAATGATGAAGAAGCCAAAAAAGCCACACATCCTCATCCTCATGACCGATCAGCAACGGGCCGATCATACGCCGATGGAGGGCCATCCCTACCTGCAGAGCCCGACCATCGAGGAGTTAGCGGAACACGGCACCTACTTCCGCAACGCCTACGTCCCCTCACCCGTCTGCGTTCCGGGGCGCCAATCGATCCTGTCCGGCCAGTATCCACGTCACTGCGGATGCCGTCGTTTTGGAGAGGATATCGCACCCGATGTCGTCACCTACCCCCAATGGTTCGGCAACCACGGTTATTGCACTGCCGCCGTGGGCAAGATGCACTTTATGGGGCAGGATCAGATGCACGGCTGGCAGCGCCGCATGGGATTCGACCAGACGACTCCCGCCTCCGCCTACGAGGGTTTTGACGGCGTGGCCGCCCGCCAGCTTCTGGACCCGATCGACGGCACCGGAAAATCGATCTGGGATGACGAGGTTCGCAGCGCACGGTATGGCGAAGGATACTGGGCGCGGCACGACCGTTACGCGGTCGACGGTGCCTTCATGTTTCTCGACCAGTTCTTTGCCGATCCCGACTACGACCGCACCGGCCAGCGGCCGCTCCTTCTGCAGGTCAGCCTCCTCCTGCCCCACTATCCATATATCTGCAGGGAAGAATGGTTCAATTATTACATGAACCGGGTCGATCCCTACGCCGAGACGCCGGACGAAATCCACCCCTGCCAGCAGCAACGCCGGCTGGAAATAGGCAAGGAGGTAACAGAACGACAGGTCCAGCGCGCCACCGCGGCCTACTGCGGAATGATTTCCGAAGCAGATGAGCTGTTCCGGCGCGTCATCGATAAACTTGAGCACCTCGGCGTCTACGAAGATTTCATCATCGTCTTTCATTCCGACCACGGCGATATGCTGGGAGAACTCGGTTGCTGGGAGAAATTCGTCTTTTTCGATGGCGCGGCCCGCGCCCCTTTGCTGATCAGCGCGCCCGGACGGGACTGGAAAAGGAAAATGATTCATCAGAATGTCAACCATCTCGATCTCTATCCGACGCTCTGCGACCTCGTCAGCCTGCCCCAGCCGCAGGAACTGGACGGCTCAAGTCTGGCACCTCTTATTCATGATCAGTCCGGGGAAGATCCCGAAGCGGTTACCTACAGCGAACTTTACGATTACTCGAAACTCGATGAAAAAAAGTCCCACAGCTGGTCTGCCGGCACGCAGCTCACGATCCGGAAAGGCAAATGGAAATTCGCCACCTATGAGATGGAGAACTGGCCCGACCAGCTCTTTGACCTCGAATCCGATCCTGGTGAAAAGAGGAATCTCGCCGCCGACAACGATTACCAGGAACAGGTCAAAGAGTTCACCCGATTGGCCGGAAATTTCTGGAAAGAGGAACTGCGCCCGTCGTTTTCCGTGCGGACAGGCAGATGGTCTTACGGCTCTTATTACTCGAGGTTGTAAAACCTACTCATTTTCGGACTGACCACGGAAGCGACAATACCGTGTCTCTGGCAGCCGCCTTTGCCCAGTCGGCAAAGCAACTACCTGCTCAGCAGTATGGGTGCTTCCTTGCCAACCAATCTACATTCCGCATAGGTCCTCGAGAAGACTCTCGATATCGGTCTTCAGGGGCGGAAGTTCCTCCTTGCAGACCGTCCATACAATATTCAGATCAACACCGAAGTACTCGTGTATCAGCTTATCCCGCATCCCTGCCATTCGTTTCCACGGTACCTTCGGCACCTTGTCACGCAGTTCTTCGGGAATGTGCTTTGCCGCCTCTCCGAGTACCTCCAGGCTCCGCAGGACGGCATTGGTGGTCTTTCGGTCATCGATGAAATCTTGTAAAGTCATGCCTGCGGTAAAGTCGGCCACCTCGTCAATGGCCTTTAGAATATCCTCGAAGTAGTCGCGATAATCGCGTTTCACAGCATGATGACCTCATCGAGTATCCGCCGTCCGATATGCGGTTTCAATGCCGCCTTCGTGACCAGGTCGACCTTCGCCCCAAGCCACTCTCCGAGTTTCTCCTCCAGTTCGAGGAAGCGAAAGAACCCGATCGGTCGACTGAACTCGACGAGAATGTCGATATCGCTGTCGTCCCTCGCCTCCGCCCTGACGTGCGAACCGAAGACACCGATTTCGTCAACGCCGTAATCGCGCCCGAGTTCCGAGCGCCTCGCTTTCACTACCCTCTCTATCTCCGCGAGTCTTGAGGCTGTCATACCGCTACCTCTTCCCGTCCTGGACCGATTCTACTTCCTATCCTCGATTAGAATGTAGCCTGACACTTCTACTCGCTGCAAGTTTCGATTTCAGCAACCTCGGCGGCCGCGGCGACCAGGAAAGCAGGTCAATGATTCGACAAATCTTCTCTGTGTGGCGAACTGTGCATACGAGTGACACGCGGCGCGTCCAGCGGCCACGCCCTACATCCGGTCGGCAAATCGGGTTCATAGAGACGTCGCAACGGAACCGAAACAAAGCCCTGAGATTGAAACATCCTTAGATCCACAAGAGGAGGCAGGGTGTGGCCGTTGGACTCGCCGCGAGCACCTTGACAAAGTGCCACAGCAGATCAAGCCTTACTACCCAGACGATCGATCAGATCGCACATTTTTTCTGAAGAGTAGCGGCTCGGCAGCAATGCGCTGTGCAGGAATCATATTTGTAGTATGGGTGTGCCTCGCGGGGGCGGTTCAAGTCTTTGCAGAAGGCACTCATCGGGCAGCAGCAGAAATCCTGGAACTGACACGGGATCGAAGGTCCTCGGGGCAGCTGCGAGCCTGTGCGTTTTCAGCGGGGGTAAATGCCTTTGCGGCCCTCAGAATAGCGGGCTGGTTCTGGGCAAGAAAGAGCTCATTGAAGCGGTACGGCTCAATGCCAGTCCCAACAGTGCAATTGCCAGAGGTATGAAGGTAGGGAAAGAGGAGATCATCGCGCTGCTGAACGCGGTGGACCAGTTCCTCGCTCGTACCGATGAGGTCGATCGGGACACCTGGAACCGGCGCGCGCAGCATATCATCGAAGCTCTCGACGGAGTCCCGGGTAGGAAGGCGTATGTCCTCACCGAAGGCCAACAAGCGGCACCGGATTTTACTCCTCGTGCCTATGTCGATCTCGAACCGGCGGAAGCCGGTGCGATCATTCGCGCGCTGCGCTCCGGTGACCCGGCAATTGTGATCCGCCCGTCATCCAATGGAATTGTAGTGGATCCGATGACGCTACAAGAGGGTGAAGAGGAGATCGTTGGGCATCGCCTCCGCGAAGAATTGAGTCGACAGAACCGCGTCTCTGGCTAACTCGACTACGGATTCGGTGGGCACCGTATCCCCACTGAAGGCGACGACGCCCTCGACGGTCTCGAAACGAAAGCCGTAGCACTCCACGTAGGGTTGGGCGTACTTGACCTCACGGGTGTAACAGACCCAACCTTCGCCCTCGGCAATTTTCCCCATCTGTTGCGGTCCTTTAATCCGTTGCCATCTTGAGGCTGTTCGAAAAGCTTTTGATTGGCCGCAAAAGAACGCAAAGAGCGCGAAAGGGGAAATGGAAGCTTTGTATTCTCCTTGTCTCGGCGGCATCGAGATGACCCTCACTACCGGAACCGACCGTTCGCTAGAATCGTACCCTTTGAACGGCTGGAAGAGATACCCGACGAAGACCCCCTTTACGAGCTGCACGAAAAAGCAGAAGCGATGGGGAGCCTGACCAACGAAGAGATAAATCGCATCGTATATGAAGGCTGAGCGTATCTTCATTGATACGAGTGGAGTCTTCTCGCTGCTCTCCAAAGATGATCAAAGGCACGAGAAAGCCGTTGATTGCTCCAGTTTCGTGTTGATGGAGAAACTGCAATTGCAAGCAAGTCTGACCCATGACCACGATTTTGCCGTAGCGGGATTCCAGGTCATCCTGTGACCTCAACCGACCTCCTCGTCGATGGCATTAGTATCTATCGTACTGAGGCCGTCCACGCTCTAGCGAGCGCGGCAACCCGCCAGCACACTGACGCCACCCTCGCGTAGCTGCCTTCGCACGTGCCGGCTTTGGTTTGCGAAGGAAGCACAGAAGCACTTATTACAGCGTTAGCCGCAACCAATCGACTTTGAATACCAGCATGTTGCACTTTTCCATCATTGACACCCTTTCCACCAACTTCAAATTTTAATCACCCACCATTGATCGATCATATCGCATTTTGACGGGAAGAAATGGGAAGGAAATGGCCAAGATTTCCGGACTGTCCGGAGCAACTCAGTGAGGAACAGGTAGCGCAAGGAACAACACATGCAAGCAAACGTACGGAGCATTATTTTTCAGGCATTGAACGAGGTGGACTGTGTAGCCGAGGAGGAGGAAATCCGGCCGGACCCCGATGGGGTGGTATTCGAGACGCATTACTCCTGCATCAGCGCGGGGACGGAAATCGCCAAGCTCACCGGGCTCCAGCCTTTTCCCTACCCCAGCGGATTAGGCAACCGCGCCATCGGCCGTGTCGTGGAGACGGGCCCGGAATGTGAAGACTTCGCCGTCGGGGATCTCGTCTTCTCCCATATCTACCATGTCAGTCACGCTAAAGGTGCGCGCCTCGTGGCAAAACTTCCGGACGAACTCGACCGTCCCGACGCCGCCCTTATCGGCATGATCACAGTGGCCATCACCGGAGTGCGGCAAGTCAACACGCGGATCGGCGATTTTGCGGTGGTGACCGGCGCGGGCCTGGTGGGGATCTTTGCGGCGCAATTACTGGAGCTGTCAGGGGTTACGACCGTAATCGTCGACCAGGTCAAGGGCCGTCTTGAGAAGGCAAAGGCGTGCGGCATCAGCCATGCGGTCAATTTTACGAAGGACGACCCTGTCCAGCTCGTCATGGATACCACCGGCGGCGTGGGAGCGGACTATCTGCTCGAGTGCACCGGAAACCCCAAAGCGGTGGAAGGTAGTCCCGATTACATGCGTACGGGGGGCACCATCGTGATGGTGGGCTCTCCCCGCGGCGAGTACCCCACCGACCTTGTTCCTTTTATTCAGCGGTTTCATCTCCACCGGCCTCATGGGGACCTCACCCTGAAAGGCGCTCACGAATGGAAATTGCCCATGTATCCAGACGGGCACAGCAAGATCAATATGCAGCGGAATGTGCAAACCATCACGCGCCTGATACAATCCGGAAAACTGAAGACCAGAGAACTCCTATCCAAGGTTTACAAACCGGAAGAGGCGGCCCAGGCCTATAAAGATCTGATCGAGAACATGGATGAAACTCTGGGCGCTGTCTTTGATTGGACGGTATAACGCGGGCGGGGCCCTTCCCAAACTTTGTCGTCAGCCCCTCGACTTTGCTCGGGGCCCTGAGCTTGCCGAAGGGCTTCGTTGTAATCTTCGTCGCTTCAACTGGCTCGATGCGAACAAATCCGAATAATCGCGGGATAAACCCGCTCCTACATACCTTAAGCCCCGATTCGGATCACTGGCTTCGGCTGTGATCCCGCGGCCGCGGTTCTCCGGCTGACGATCTTTCGAGAAAGCTTAGGACAAAGTATGCGGCAAAGATTCCTTAGCTTTAGTATTGCAATCAACTGTCACTTTATGACAGTATGTCGCAAATGCAGACGATTACGGAAATGGCACTCCAGAGAGCGAAGAGAGGGGTCTTCACTCGGAGGGAGGCCGCATGTTGGGTCGACAGCACCGGTGCACGGCTCGATGCCCTGCTCAAACGGGCTGTGGCCAGCAACGAAGTCTGGCGTATCCATCGCGGCCTCTACTGTCTATCCAATCGATACTCACAACACTCCGTCAGCCCTTTCGAGCTTGCGCAGCGCATTCACGGTCCAAGCTATATCAGCCTCGAATCCGCCCTTTCCTACCACGGATGGATCCCTGAAGCCGTTCACGCCATTACGAGTACCTCGCTGGAACGGTCACGCACGTTCACCACGCCGCTCGGCCTCTTCAGCTACACGCGTGTCCCTCAACTACGGTTCTACACGGCGGTCAACAGAGTCTCTGAAGAGCAAGGCGGCAGTTTTTTCCTGGGGACGCCGTTGAAGGCACTGGCGGACTACGTCTACACGCATCAATGCGACTGGGACTCCGCCACGCCTCTCGTGGAGAGTCTTCGCGTGGACCAAGATTTACTGGTCGAATTGAAAGAGGAATCGTTCGACCAGCTCATGCCTTTGTACTTGGCCGGGCATGTCCGTCGCTTTCTCTCCGGACTCCGAAAAGACCTGAAACAATGAGCGTCCAGATCATCCAGGAGCGGCTTGCGACCTACCACTGCAGATCCACTATCGAGGAAGAGCAGGCGCTGCGTGAGATCACCCAGGAGATCGTTCTCGCGGGCCTCGGCCGGACAGACTTTTTTGGCCATGCCGGTTTTCAAGGCGGCACTTGTCTCCGTATCTTTCACAGCTTGAATCGTTTCTCCGAGGACATGGATTTTGCACTATGTCAGGCGGATGAGACGTTTGCACTCACGTCCTATCTCAAGCAAGTCCGACTGGAGCTGACCGCTTTTGGGTATGAACTTGAGATCGACGATCGATCAAAGAGGAACCACACGGTGCGACAGGCATTCGTGAAAGATGACTCGATCGGCAAACTGCTACACTTGAACTATCGCTCCCGAACCGGACCCATGCGGAAGCTGCGCATCAAGTTGGAGGTGGACACGAACCCGCCGGCGGGGGCTTCGTATGAAATGCCAGTGCTCGACTATCCGTTTCCATCCGCGGTGCGGATTTTTGATTTACCCAGTCTGTTTGCCGGCAAAATCCACGCCCTGCTTTGTCGCAACTACCTCAAAGGCCGTGATTGGTACGACTTCGTGTGGTACACGGCGCGAAGAACACCCATTAACCACCGCCTGCTCTCTTCGGCACTCGACCAGCAGGGTCCCTGGAAGGGCAAACAACCCGAAACCGACAACGCCTGGTGCATCGAGCAGCTCAACGCCGTGATCGAGGCGCTTGACTGGAGGCGGGCACGGGACGACGTACGACGCTTCGTAAAGCCGCACGAGTTGTCCTCTCTTGAACTCTGGACCCGCGATTACTTCCTGAATCAGTGTCTGAAACTGGGAACGCCCCGGCCGCAATGACAGTGGGCAAGCACGCGATTAAGGGATGATGTCGATCTCTTGATTACGCTGAAAAAACCCCACGTTTTTGCGAACGCGGCTACTTTGCGCCGTAAGTCGTTCACATTTGTAGCCGCGTTCGCAAGAAAGCGGTCCTGACCCGAATAGCACTAACTTAAGGGATCGTTACGGTGATCACCGATGTTCCCCGGTTGGAAGCTGCTATTGGCCCATTTGCTTCGCGAAGCGTGATGCCGCGCTTGTTTTTATCTGGACAACGTCATGGTGATTTCCTCCGCGTCTTCAAGTTCGGCAACCACTCCAAGTCACTCGGCCGATTTGTGGTCACGATTCGAACGTTCTCATTATCTACATTGGTTGCGGCTACGCTGCGCTAAGTTCTCCTTGTCTCGGCGAAGCATCGCGAAGACGGATGCGTTCTTTCTCGTATCGGGATGTGGCTATTCCTGTTCTGTTGCTTACCGATTGAAGCACCAATCGCTTGCGTTCCCCCTGACCGAAAACCGCCGGCGCCGTGGGCCACCCTTTTGTCGCCGCTATCTCAATCGCATCAAATCCAATTTCTTTCAATCCCACTACCGCTTCGAAAGGATCGACTTCCTTCATGCCATAGGTGCCGTAACCGAGTTTCATCATATCCATGCCTCATTCTTGCATTCAAAAGATTCCGGTGAAAATGCCGCCTTCACAAAAGTCTCGAACACCCTGCCGTACGGCAGGGTTTCCGTCGGATCGTTCACACCCCTAAAAATGCTGTCAGTCCACCATCTACCGGCACGGTAATACCTGTCACGAAGGAACTCGCATCCGAGACCAGCCACAGGGCCGCGCCGACCATCTCTTCGGGCAGACCGTAGCGGCGCATGGGCACCTGGTCGAGAATAGTACGGCCACGCTCGGTCGGCTCCCCGGTTTCAGGGTCCTCAAGCAGAAATCGGTTCTGATCCGTCAGCACAAAGCCGGGGGCAAGCGCATTGACACGAATACGCGGACTGTACTCCTGCGCCATGTGCACGGCGAGCCATTCCGTAAAATTCACAATTGCTGCTTTGGCATTGGAATATCCAACAGCCCGGGTTAACGGCCGCAGCCCACCGATGGAGGAGATATTGAGCACAACTCCCCTGCCTCGTTCCGCGAAACCGCGGCCCACCGCCTGGCAGGGAAGAACCGTGCCACTATAATTGAGCGCCATAGTGCCCGCCATCGCCTCCTGCGGAATATCGAAAAAGGACAGGTCCGAGGTGGTAGTGGTTTCTTTGCTGCTTCCTCCAGCGCAGTTGATCAGGATGTCGACCGGCCCGAAGGTGCTCCCGGTTTCTCTGACCGCCTCCTCCACCTCCTCACGGCGGGTAACGTCACAGAACACGCTCAGCGCCTCACCCCCTGCAGATTGGATCCCGGCGGACCGCCGCTCCGCCGCTTCCCTGGAAAGATCCCAGATCGCAATTCGCACGCCCTCGCCGGCCAGGGCCTCAGCGATGGCGCCGCCAATGGCGCCACCCCCGCCCGTGACCACGGCAACACTGTCCTTGGCTACGCGAAACTCCATCTCTCAGAGGAATAGGAATTCGCTCCGCCGTGTCAACGACCCGGCCTAACAGCCTGTCAGACAAAGTCCGTGCGAAGAAGAAGATTCCCAAAGAGTTAACCCACGGATGCAGCAGCCATACCACTGATCCTTGCGGTGATCGAGCGCTCAGGGTGGAAAGTTCAACTTAGATTCTATTCAATCAGGGTAGCGAAGGTTACTGACTAGCACAGTGGGATGGGGCGAAGCCCACGGTGGGAGAAATTCAGGAAGATCAACTGTTTGATTATAGCTAAATTGGGAAAGTTAAGTCAACACGTATGCGGCACGCCGAGATTCATTTCTCTTCTCTGCGTGAGAACTCACCAATTTGGTTGCCGCTATGCTGCTCTATCCCCAAAACTGCACGCTGTATTCTGGTTTCGCTTTCTAGACCGCTTAATCCGCGCGCCGGCGCGCGGATTAAGCGGTCTGCCATGATGGACAAAGTCATCGCCATTACCGACTGCGGCTTTCCTTCCGCATGTGAGGAAGAGAGAGTCGCCGCCAACGCAGGTGTTGAGTTGCAGATATTTCAATGCAAAACCCCCGAAGAAGTCATTGCTCACGCACGTCATGCCGATGCACTCATTAACCAACATGTCTACCTGACTCGAGAAGTCATTCAGAATCTCGATCGATGTACGGCTATTGTCCGCTATGGCATCGGAGTGGACAACGTTGATATGGAAGCCGCCACGAAAGCCGGAATCGCGGTCTGCAACGTCCCTGATTATGGCGTCGGGGAAGTCGCGGAACACGCGCTCGCCATGGCGCTTGCATTGGCCCGGCAACTGCCGCAGACCGAAAAACGGTTCCGGAACGGTGAATGGAGCTACCAGACACCCGAGCCAGTTCGAGCTTTCGAGGATATGACTTTCGCGACCGCCGGGTTCGGGCGGATCGCACAGTCTCTTCATAAGAAGATCACAGGACTCGGCTTCCATCCGATAGCCTACGATCCTTTTCTCGGCCCCGAGGTATTCCAGCAGTTAGGTGTCGAGAGCGTTGGGCTTGATGAGTTGTTTGATCGGGCCGACATCCTTTCCCTGCATCTGCCATTGACGGAAGAGACGAGACATTTTGTCGACGAACATCGGCTCCGCCAGATGCACTCAACCTCCATCATCGTCAACACCGCTCGCGGAAGATTGGTCGATACCGTAGCCCTGGCCGAAGCATTAGGATCGGGCGAGATCGCAGCTGCCGGGATCGATGTCTTTGAGGACGAACCACCCCCAACCGATCACCCGATATTCAGAGCTCCCAACACGATTCTGACTTCACACAACGCCTGGTACAGTGAAACGAGCATGGTTCGCCTCCAGCGCATGGCAGCCGAAGAAGCAGTTCGCGCTGTCAAAGGTGAACCCCTCCGGAACTGTCTAAATCGGAATCAATAAATGGCTATTCGAAGAAGCTGTGGTTCTCTATTGGCTTGCCCCCGCGCCCTTGCGGGCACGGCTACAGTGGCGGCTCGATGGCTAACGATGCTTCGACAAAGCCGACGACGAAGTTCCGAAGGTTATCGGCCCGCTCGTCAACACGTGACCGGGTAGATAGAGGCTGCTCGAAAGGGCTCATTTTCAGCCTTGCACTCTTACGTTTCCTGGCGCCAAATCCTGAAAGCATCTCCCCATGCGAAAGTCACTCACTCAGGATCAGATTGATCAGTTTGGGCTGAACGGCTTCCTCGTCGTGGAAGACGTTCTTTCACCATCGGAGGTCGACACCCTCGCTGAACATAGCGACTTCATCGCATCCGGTCGCGCGGACCATATTCCTGATACGAGTATCCAGCTCGAGCCGGTTTTCCGGGAGGGGAAGCAGCCGGTAGAAGATCAGGTGCTTTCCGTCCGCAAACTCTACAACCTCGCCGTCTACGACGATACGATGTGGGCTCACGTGACAAATCCGAAAGTCGTCGACATCATCGCCGAACTCCTGGGAACGGAGGACATTAAGCTCTATGGAGATCAGTTGTTCATGAAATCGCCGAAAACCGGCAGCGCTCAGGCGTGGCACCAGGACTCGGCTTCCTGGCGCGACATTTTTCCCATGGATCTTGTCACTGCCTGGACAGCGATCGACGACGCCACTCTGGATAACGGATGCCTCAACTTCGCCCTCGGCACCCACCGATGGGGAATGCTCAGGGGCCCCCGGCTGCCGCCATTCACAAATGACCTCGATGCACGGCGATGGCCGGTCCAACCGGCTCCGATCTCGCGCGGCAGCATCAGCTTCCACCACAGTCTCGTGCTTCACCAGAGCAACGCGAACCAGTCCGGCCATCGGCGCCGCGGCTACGCCACCCATTACATGCGGGCCACTTCGTTCAAGGATGAAACTGTCACCGACGCCCCGAAGATGCCGCCATTCAAACAGGTGCGGGGTAGATCCTACGAGGGACGCGTCTGACCCGAGCCCGCTTTTCTCACAGGTTTTCGAGGACGGATCTGCGGCAAGATCCGTTTCCAATCGTGTCGCAGCATAACCGCCACGAAAAGCGGGCTATCCAACTTTCTGCGAAAGTTGGGTTAGGATCTGGCCGGAAATCCTTACTACACTGATCTCGCTCAGCGGGACAAACTCTGCCGTACGGCAGAGAAGCTTCAGATCACTCCGTGCCGAAGGAAAAACTGTAAATCCTGGCACTATTGAGGAAAACCCGCAATTTCACGGCGCCCTTGATCTTTGAAAAATCGACGGAGTTCCATTTGACCTGCCACCGCAGCCGATCGCTGCTCATCCCGGGACCGCAATACTCCCAGGGCTTGTCCTTGTCGGGTTCCATGAGGAAAGGAATCTTTATCCCCGGTTGAACCTCCCGCACGATACCGTCCTCTTCCTCGATCAACGCCCCGTCAATGAGTAAGACGCTCTCGTTCGCATGGAGTCTTTGGAGCCCGTCGCAGGTGTGATTCATTCCTGTCGGCAATCGATCATAGCTCTACAAGCACTCCGCGGAAGATTCACAAGATAAAAACCACTTTCCTCATTTCGACTGCAGCCGCTAATCGTGTGGAAGTCGATTCCCTCCGTAAAACGAAAGACGGATTTCGAGTATCGAGCCGGTCTGTAATAATCGCTAATCGGACAGGGGATACATATTCTTAGCCCGGTAGAACATCGAAACCCATCTGTCGGAAATGGTGGTCCACCGTCAGAGCTTTCCACGTGTGCAATTCTTTCATGACGACGAAACTGGTACAATCGGTAAACGAGAAGTTCTTATCACGATAACGAAAAAACAGGAAACGCGACTTCTCCGCTCTCGAATCATCGATGATTTCGATTCTTAGCCGGGTGGAACCGACAATCTGGTTCCACCACGCCTCTGCCGCGTCAAGACCAAGGCGAAACCTTATGGTCGTAAGGGTTTCGTCAATGATGTAATCGGTCGTGGCTAGGAATCCGCCCTCTCTCAGCCATCGGTCTCGCGCCTTGCAAATGTCACAGTTCTTAGAATCGTCCGCGTCGGCGGCTCCCACCCAACCTGCCGTGTCCACAAAGAGCGGATTCGACAAAGCCTGTCCCGAATCGGTCGAGGGGCTCACTCCTGCCGGTTTCATCCGTAAAGCGTGTCATCGTGAGTACGAGCTGCGTCACCGGCCCCTGAAGCACCCACCGGTGGCGCTTCGAAGAGAGAATCTGAATCCAGCGGCACGGAAGTGCAGTCAGGATTGCCGACCGGTACGATATCAAAAGCCGGTTTGCTCCGATACAAGACCGTGAACCGCGCCCCACGACGCGCCTTTTCAACCACCGTGCGGAGCTGTGCCCGCAATTCCTTGGCGCTGATCGTTTCTGCCATTTTTAGAATCCTTAAGGTAAGTTTAACTTAAGATTAACTACTTACTTGCTGTTGTCAACCATCGATCTATTTCGGCAATCCGTCGACACTACGAAACTCCTTCCTAAACTTCGTAGCCAGCTTCATGGATTATCAAAAGGGGAGCAACCGCAATGACTTTCAGCGTATTATACCAGGATTTTCCCAAACGACGGAATGGCTGACCATGCAGGTATGCTTCGAATGCCCAGCCTCGATTCTTCCCGTTCAGATTCCTCCAAAAACGTAGGTGTTCAGAAACTCGTTCCGAAATTTGCCGTTCGGATCGTAGGTCCGCAGCAGTTCCCGAAACTCCGGTAGATTCTCGTAGAGGGATTGCAGCTGAGGGGCAGGAATAGTGAAGAGCTTACCCCAGTGTGGGCGCGCATGAAACGGCGCCAACGCTTCCTCGATAATCGCCAGTGCACCGCGAACGGACGGCCAGTCGTGCTTCCAGGTGAAATGGATGGCGACCCTCGGCCCCCCGAAGAAGGGACTCATCCAGAGTTCGTCCGGCGCGACAGTGCGCACCTCCGAAACCACAAGGATCGCAGCGAGGTGTGCTTGTATTTGAGCCATCGCACGCAGGGCGCCGACAGCGTGCTCTCGCGGCACGAAGTATTCTGACTGCAACTCTTGCCCCTCATTCTGAATGTGGTCTTCCCTGAAGTGCGGTAACCGCTCATGCCAGGGTCCGGGTATGCCCATTTGCGGGGTGTGCAGCCTTCCGCCGGAAGGCCGGCGATGGGATGCAGGTGACTGGAAGCAGGTTTTCCTTCAAAGAACGTCGGTTGGGGTGCGGCCGTTGTACTGTCTGCGGCCGGAATCTTCAACCAGACCTGGTCGACGCGCTCATTCTGCCAGAGGGTGAAAAAACTGATACTATACGCGCCTGATGTGATCTCATCGAAGTGTTCGTAGATTTGCTCCACGGGCAAATTCTCGTAGGCGAACTGGCAGAGGTTAAAGGTGGGAACGAGTTCGAGTGTGAATTTCGTTACAACTCCGAGTCCGCCCAACGCAACCATGCAGCCGGAAAAGAGTTCTCCATGCTCATCGCGGGACAGACTGGCGATACTGCCGTCGGCCCTGACCAGTTCCACTGCCGCAACCTGGGTAGCGAGGCAGCCGTTTTCATCGCCCGAACCGTGGGTCCCAGTGGCGCACGCACCGGCCACGGTGATCTGCGGCAGGGATGCCATGTTGCGTATCCCAAACCCCGCTCCGTGCAGTTGCCGGCCAAGTTCACCATAGGTGATGCCCGCGGGGACTATCGCCGTCTGTTTCTCCCGGTCGACCGTTACCGTCTGATCGAGCTTCTCGAGAGAAATCAGATCCTCACTCGCGTCCGCGATGTGATTGAATGAGTGGCGCGAACCGAGCGCCTTTACGTTTTTGCTCTGGCGAACCACCTCCTGGAGTTGCCCGACGGTCTCGGGGTAATGCACGCGCGTCGTGTTGAAGGTGTGATGCCAGGACCAGTTTCGTTCGCTCATTTTATTCTACTGACTAATTCCGTGCCGAATTTCTGATGAAGAATGCTCTCCTGAAATGTCCGTCGAAGAAGCTTGCGATGAAATTACAAGAAAACGCTAATGCCGTAAAGGAAGCCTTGCCGGTTCTTGAGAATTCTGCCATGCTCCCTCTGAAACAGTGGTATGGACAATATTGAAGCAATACTCGACGAACACGAAAAAGAAGGATTTGTAATAATCCCCGGCGCGCTTGGCGCCGGTGATGTAGAGGAAGTCCGCGTCCATATCAATCAGGCGCGTGAGAAGGGATGGGAAGAGGGTCTTAACGCAGTCGGCAACATGTGGTTCGACACGCTGCTGGATCGAGAGCCTGAGATCTTCGGCCCTCTCGTCGGCCACGAGAGCATCCGGCCCGTGCTGGAGAGAGGTTACGCGGGCACTTTCCCCTTCGCGATAGACGCACGCCCGGCACGAACCCCGCTTCGCGCCACCCGTTAGAGCCTTTTGGAACAGCCTCAATCTTGGGGACACCACACCAGCCGCGACGCCTGCCACGCAATTACCCCCTTTGCATCGCAGATTAAGGCAGGAATTCGCCGGCCGTCAGTCCATTCGCTACCTACGCCGCCTCCGGCGGCAATCGCCGATTTCGGCGCATCCTCTCAAAAGCCTCCGGCGTGCCGTCATTAAAAGTTCCGAACCAGCGGTCCAGCGGTATCGTCGCGGTGCCGTAATTGCACTCAAAGTAGCGGTGGTGCAGATAGTGGAAGTAGGTGTCGATTGACATCGTGCGATCGGTGTCCTTATCCAGGACGATCTGATCGAACCCGGAATGCCCCAACGCCGGATTGAGTGCCGGGCGCTGCATCAGGAAGAACATATGGATGGGGTGCGAAGGTACGAAAAAAAGGGCCAACGCCGGATTGAGTGCCGGGCGCTGCATCAGGAAGAACATATGGATGGGGTGCGAAGGTACGAAAAAAAGGATGATCCACCGGGTGAAGTAAAGGATGTGCTCGAGCGGGTGCATGGAAAGGCCTGACCGCGGCCCCACGTTGGTGTTGCGGTGGTGCACATGGTGCGCGGCCCTGTAGTACGGTTTCCAGTGCGAGATTCGGTGCGTAATGTAGAAATGCAAGTCCTGCCAGAAAGGTAGAACCACCGCCAGACCCACAAACCAGAACGGATTGTTTCGCAGGTGCGCAAAAGGTAACAGATTATTGCCATAGGCCCACAACATGATTACTTCGTAGAGCGTCCATATCGTAACGCCGCTGGCGAGACTCCAGAAAATGTTGTCCTTGACCTGGTTGTTGAAGAGAAACGCCTTGCTGTTGCTGCCCGGCCACTGCGAACTATACTTGAAGCGTGTGCCCTGCGCGCGCCGCCAGTAAAAGATAAAGTGGAGAGACCCGGCAACGAGCATAAGCAGCGCCAGATTGCGCACGTACATGGGCAGGATCCAGGAAACGTGAAGGGTGCTGAAATTGCTCAGATTGTCCGACCCGGGCTGGAGAAAGTACCACGTCAATGCGCCAAGCCCGAAATAAGCGACAAGCCCGAAAGGCCACAAAAATCCAGGAAAGCCGAGGAGAAACCGGAGCAGTTTCTTCGGTTGCATCGGCCAGACAAAGGGCTGGCCCTTCTGCAGGACGCGCAGCGTCCACTGCCCCTGCGCGTCGCGGGTCTCCGTTCCGTCGTCGACAACCGCGGTTTCAGCCCGACCAAGCGCCTCTTGAGAATCTGCCATGGTACAACGCTAGGTGGAAATGCCGGCGCCGTCAAGCACGCCTCCCCGTGGCATTCCGTCCGCGCCGTCCGGGACCGCGTGAACGACAATTGCCTATTACAGAGTTACGGACATGCATTGACTGAAAATCCAGTAGATGCTGCGGGACATTTTTCGCCAGCTCCTCGGCCATCCCCATTCTGTTTTCGCCGTCAAAGCCGAGCCGATTGAACACATTGCGAAACTGCTTCCCAACCTTCGTCGTCAGCCCCTTTACAGGCCGGAAGAGGCGGCCCAGGCCTATAAAGACCGGATCGAGAACATGGATGAAACCCTGGGCGCTGTTTTTGACTGGACGGTATAAGACGGGCGGTCGCCTTCCAAAACTTCGTCGTAAGCTTTGTCCTTAACTTTGTCGAATTCTCCGCGGCTCTCCTCAGCAGCCTGAAAAGCAAGTAGCAGAAAAGAGAAGCCGACAACGCCTGGTGCATCGAGCAGCTCAATGCCGATCCCGCCGCGGCAGGATCTCCTGTTGTTTGAGTTCGCGAATCAGCTCGACGACGCCGTCGACGGCAGCCTCGAGAAACTTCTCCCCCTTCTCCACCGTCGCTTTCTTCGCGTCACCCACCACCCCACTGGCGGTGTGCGAGCTCCAGTAGGGAATCAGCTTGGCATTCGATCCCTCCGGATGACTTCCGAGAATCAGATCGGACCGGAAGCTCTTCGACAGCGCCGAGCGCTCGTCGACTGCCTTGTCCATCTCGACCAGGTCGGGCTTCATGGCCAGGTAGAGCGACGTTTCGTACTCGCCGGCATGGACAGCGCCTCCGTGGTCAGAGTCTCTGATCCTGGCGCCCTCGACTTTAATCTTGTGCACGTCCCAGTGGTTCACGGTGGCACATAGGATCCTGCCTTCGTATTCGATGTTCGACAACCGCGTCGCCATGTCTAACGGTGACGTGTTGCTGCCGTGGCCGTTGACGACGAGAATGCGCTTGAAGCCGTGGTGGGCCAACGAGCAGCAGACGTCCCTCACGTATTTGATGAATACGTCCCACGTAATCGTCAGCGTTCCGTGAAAATCCATGTGGTGCGGGCTGTACCCATGGGGTACCGCGGGCGCCAGCACGGCCTCCGACGGGATCTTCGCCACGGCCCTCTCACAGATCCCGGTGCACAGCACGACATCCACATCGACCGGTAGATGCGGTCCGTGGTCTTCGTAGGTAGCCACGGGCAGCACGGCCACGCGCTCCTGCTCGGCGGCCTCTTTGATCTCGTACCATATCATCTCGGCAAAACGGTATTTCATGACTTTCTACTCCACTGATAAGAAATCGCTTTTCGGGCGCTACGGGCACACGCCCGGCAAGACCGTCCTGAAAGAGCGCCTTCACGGTATAGAAGGTGCCAGAACGGGCCTGAGAACACAAGCGTTCGGTCTTGCCGTCGACCCCTAAATCAGCAGCAATTACCAGGTTAGGCGTTTCGAGGCTCGTCCCCGCCTTCTTGCGAAGCCGGCTACATAGTCCAATTCCTGGCGAAACGGGCTAAGATGAGCGTACCCTCTGTAGAGGAACGCAGGAGCGTTTCTACGAATTGGCGGCGCAATACGACCCGTCGTCTCCCGCTCAGCGGGATTTGCCGAGGCACGCAAGGTTTGAACAAAAGTGATCAGTGCCCTTCCGCCCCTCCTTATAGTCCTCAATGGCGAAGCACTCGTCTACGAGCCTTTGAACTCGACCGAAGCCACCATTTCAGTAGCGATGAAACGGGTGAAGTCGCCGATGTCGTGTTTCACCGATGCGGTCTCCAACGCGGTCATGTAGCCATCTCGGCGCTCCACGCGGATGATGGTCCAAGGATAGCCACCGGCAGCCAACAGGGCGTTGAGGAGGAATCGGCCAATGCGGCCATTGCCGTCCGAGTACGGATGAATATAGACGAAGAAGAAGTGCCCCAGAACGGCCTGGGCGCCGGGAGATGGTTCGGCTGTCAAGAGCTCGAAGAGGGTGTCAATCAATTCCGGCACGGTTTCATGGGGAGGAGGCACATATTGAGACCCACGTATAAAGACCGGCCTGTTGCGATAGCCGGCAAGGGAATGAGGCGGAAGCAAGCCAGACTTCACCGACGGGCTGAAAAGCTCTCGGTACCAAGTGGGGAGGTCTCGACGGATGATTGAAGATACGGAATGGCCCCCAAGGATTTCCCGCTCGCTCGCCAGGACAGCCTTGAAAGCCTCATGGTAGCCTTTTGCCGCCATAGCATTCGCTTGCGATTGGTCGGAATCATCTATCCCGGGGTTCCATTCACCGGCTTCGATTCGGGCGATCAGTTCAGGGGTCACTTGATAGCCTTCTATTGACAGCGAGTGATAGGCGTCTCGCTGGTGAATTTGCTGCGCGTTTCTAAGGTAGGCCTCAATTCGAGGGGCTCCAGGGGCGACTGGAAAGAGTTTACGAGCTACCGGGCACATGCGTAGCCAGAGGGCTTTCAGGCGTCCCACATGAGGGGTGGTGAAGAGCGTTCCGGGGGGTAGTTGTGGCGGAACAGCGAACGGATCGGTTTCTTCGAAATAGAGACCGGCTGCGGTCAGGTCTGCTGTGAGACGGTCGGCCTGTCCTTTCAGTCCACACCGTCGGAAGGCTCCGACTAGCCGACCGGTCACCGCAAGGGAGCTCGCTTCGCTCAGGAGAGCGCGGAGGAGTTCATCCGGGCGGACGAGGCGGACTGCTATCTCGGCGTTGGTGGCGGAATGTCGGAAGAATGACGGACTCGTACGCGCCAAGGCAACTGCCAGGGGCATAACCTGCACGCCCTGTAAAGCCTCTGTGGAGTCAGGCAGGTTTTTAGGATCGGCATAGACCAGAAACGAGGCGCCATTGGGGAGTTGCAAGGTCGACGTGCCACCTTGTCCAGCAATCACGATCAGCTGGGAAGGGGTCTGGGAATTCCCTGTCCAAAGATCTAACGAGTGCTCGGCCGACAGACTGTAATCGGCACCGAAGCGGTGACGGAGGTAGGCGCTGGCGAACTCCCAGAAATGAGTGTGCCAGAATGTAGAGTCGCCAGTCTCGGTTTCAGGGGTAGTCAGCGCGTACCAGCCCTTGATAATCTCGACGAGAAAGCCCCGCTTTGTCAGAACTTGGCGATCCCGCCGCGATATGTCCGGGCCGCGGACGATTTCTCCGTTCGCCTGGTTGTGAACCCGGTGCAGAGCAGAGGCTAGAGCTTGTTGTGGCGTTGGCATCGAACTTGTTTTGTGGACCTAAATAACTATGTTTTCTTGAAAATATCAACTATGTTTTGATGCGACAAATAACTTTGTTTTAACGCCGAACGCAGTCCGCCCGCGTCGTTTCGCCCTGTGGAATGACGCCGAACACGGCGGCTACAAATATCAACGACTTACGGAACTTTTGTTACCTATGTGTCCGGTTCATACCCGGGCGTCGGCGAGTGGAGACAATACGCTCAAACTCTGGGACACCGACACCGAAATCCGCTCCCTCGCGGAACACTTTGGAATTGGTGCGTTTCAATGAGGGAAGCTGACAAATCTGGCAATATCGGTGGAGCAAGATTGACGAATGCAGATGGGATGAGATAGAATCTTCGAAAAGGCAGGGAACGATGTTGGAGTTAAATCTTACGGGGCGAATTGCGGTTGTGACGGGGGGGAGCGAGGGGATCGGGAAGGCGATTGCGCATAAGCTGGCCGCGGAAGGGTGCATGGTGGGGATTTGTGCACGCCGGGAAGATGTGCTGGAGGCAGCAGCCGGAGAGATCCGGGAGGCGACTGGAGGGGAGATTCTGGCGGTAAGGGCCGATGTGACGGAGCCGGGAGATATGGAACGGTTTGTGGAGGCTGTGGACGGGACTTTTGGCAACGGGGATATTCTGGTGAACAATGCCGGGAAATCAGAAGGACACCCTTTTGAGGAAGCGACGGAGGAGATCTGGCAGGGGGATTTTGCCCTCAAGTTCTGGGCGGCGGTCAGATGTTCGCGGCTGGTGGTTCCACACATGAGGGAAAAGGGACAGGGAGCGATTGTGAATATCACGCATCCGGGGGGCAAAGCGCCGGGGGCGGGTTCGATGCCAACTTCGGTGAGCCGAGCGGCCGGGATTGCGTTTACCAAGACACTGTCGAAGGATATGGCCCAGCATTCCATTCGCGTGAATACTGTGTGCCTGACCAATATCAAGTCCGCCCAAGGGGTTCGCGCCTGGGAGGGCTCCGGCAGTTCGCTGAGCTACGAGGACTGGTGTGTCGAGCAGGGAAAAGGCGTCCCCTTGGGCCGGATGGGAGAGGCGAGCGAGGTGGCCGACCTGGTGGCGTTTCTGGTGTCGGAACGAGCTTCGTTTATTACCGGGGCATCGATCAATATTGATGGAGGAAGTAGCGCGACTGTGTGATCTCGTTTCGCGTGCCCACCAGAGGTCACCCCACGAGGTGGGGTTACGGCGCTCAGGTGCGGAGCTTCGCGCGGGTGGTGTTGATGTCCGCCAAGAGGATGCCAAGGCCGTCCTCGTGGCGTCGCCGGAGGCCTTCGGTCACGCTCTCCTTCGTCGGGTAGCGCACCTCCTTGAATTTCGGGTTGCGGGGAACGCCCGCCGCCTCCAAACGATGGAAATTTCTCTGGTCTTCCTCTTCCAATTTCTTCTCCAACGTATTTATCTTAAGGATCTTCATTAGATTCGTGGGTGGGTATCGAAGCTTACAAGATCGAATTAGACTGTAACCCCGTGAGCACAAGGAGAAGTCAGGGCCTGCCCTCAAATTTGAGTTCCATGAAAGAAGAAACCGCCAATCGGATTTTCTTTGCATATGGGATTGATCCCTCCCATGACGCACCGGGCCTTTCCGAGGATGAAAGTAGTACCGAAAATACATCACGGAGGCATTTCAGCGCTTCCGCTACCTGATCGACGCTATTGGCCGGCTTCCATGGTCTACGCAAAGGCGTCAATGCACGGGAGAAGGCCATTCGGTGAGTACCGAAGAGACTCGAAACGTAACGGCTTGGGCTGTGGAGGAAGCAAAAGGACGCGTGCCGGTATCACCGGAATTATTGCGAACAGCACAAAAGTGCCGTTGTGGACCGCGGCTTAGCCGTCCGCGATCTCGGTGTCGCGGCACTCCAGGTGCACTCCGGTGCACTACCTGTTTCGCCCCGATGATGCCGCCATGCGAGCGCCACTTGAGCTGGGAATTGCGGACAAGACAGGCCTTCCCGTGATCATCTACAACGTGGTCCCATGGACCTATCTCTCTCCCGCGCAAACTGACCAAAATCATCACCGAAGTTGACGGAGTAATCGGGGTCAATGCAAAGCGCCGGCGATCTCAAGCGATGGCCACCTCTTCCTCATGTCTGCGGGGCAAAGGGATCGTCGCGGCGGCCACGGACGCCCTCCTCTACTCGGCCTTCTCCCTAGGGGCTGATGCATCGATCGCGGCCTGCCTTACGGCCGCTCCCACGCTCTATGTAGAGTTGTGGAACGCCGTTCAAGAGGGCGACCACACCAACGGGCGGGCGCTACACGAAAAACTTCTCCCCCTTTGGAACGCAATCGACGACACCAATCTTCCCGCCAACGTCAAGACGGCGATGGAATTGCAGGGGCGCCCGGCCGGAAAACCGAGACCTCCCATGCAGGAATCGAACGCAGCACAAAAGACCGCCATCCAGCAGGCCCTCGAGCACGCGGGTTTGATATAGTCCGGATATCACTACTGTCCGGTTGTTTTTCTAGGAACGCAGGTTAATCGATTGATAACCAACATTTTACATATGATTTCTGCTGTTTTCGACTCAAATTGCAAAAAGCCTTGTGGACTCTCAAAAATTTCGAGGGTCCAAATCATGTATACAGGTCGATTCGTTTTTTCTCAAATCATAGATTATCTTCCGCGCCATCAGTTCCATCGTTGCGTCCAACGCTACGGAGGCGACTACAAAGTTCAAAAGTTCAGTTGCTTCGAACAATTTCTCTGCATGGGTTTTGCCGAGTTGACCTACCGGGAGAGTCTGCGCGACATCGAAACCTGCCTGCGGGCAGTATCTTAAACTATTACATTTCGTTTGTATCGAAGTACGGATCGAATTGACTGTAACCCCGTAAACGAAGATAAAAGTCCAGGATCAAATTTGAGTTCCATGAAAGAAGAAACCGCCAATCAGATCCGAGGGATCATCCCTCCCATGACGACGCCCTTTGACGATGAGGACAATATTATAGAGGAGGCATTTCGCGCTGATGTCCGCTACCTGATCGACGATGCCGGCGTCCATGGTCTCGCCGTCACCGGCAGCACGGGAGAAGGCCATTCGGTGAGTACCGAAGAGACTCGAAACGTAACGGCTTGGGCGGTGGAGGAAGCAAAAGGACGCGTGCCGGTGATCACCGGAATTATTGCCAACAGCACAAAAGCCGTTGTGGACCGCGGCTTAGCCGTCCGCGATCTCGGTGTCGCGGCACTCCAGGTCACTCCGGTGCACTACCTGTTTCGCCCCGATGATGCCGCCATGCAGCGCCACTTTGCTACAATTGCGGACAAGACAGGCCTTCCCGTGATCATCTACAACGTGGTCCCATGGACCTATCTCTCTCCCGCGCAACTGACCAAAATCATCACCGAAGTTGACGGAGTAATCGGGGTCAAGCAAAGCGCCGGCGATCTCAAGCTGATGGCCGACCTCTTCCTCATGTTGCGGGGCAAAGGGATCGTCGCGGCGGCCACGGACGCCCTCCTCTACTCGGCCTTCTCCCTAGGGGCTGATGCATCGATCGCGGCCTGCCTTACGGCCGCTCCCACGCTCTATGTAGAGTTGTGGAACGCCGTTCAAGAGGGCGACCACACCAACGGGCGGGCGCTACACGAAAAACTTCTCCCCCTTTGGAACGCAATCGACGACACCAATCTTCCCGCCAACGTCAAGACGGCGATGGAATTGCAGGGGCGCCCGGCCGGAAAACCGAGACCTCCCATGCAGGAATCGAACGCAGCACAAAAGACCGCCATCCAGCAGGCCCTCGAGCACGCGGGTTTGTATAGTCCGGATATTTCAAAGAATTTCCAGACTATCTCCGAAAGCATTCCCGCTAAAAGCCTTTACTGTTGCGGTTAGGAGACTTCGAAAGGGCGTTGGCCTTTGGGGTAGGAATGGTAAATGGCCTCCTCGACAATACGGCGTTGCCGTTTTTCGTAGGCCTCGTCGGTTTCACCGGCAATGCGCGCTTTCTGCAGCTTTCGAAGAAACGCATACATCTCGCCCAATTCGCGAAACACGGTTGCGACATCCTTAGTTCTCATTTTCTGAAATCACCTCCTTCAGTATCTGGATGTCGTCCTGATCCTGTCCGCTGTTTCGCGCCGATTTCAGCCAAATCATATCTTTTGCTTCAGCGAGCAGGATGTCTCCCGTCCCCTCCAAACGCACCGGCACAGCGCGTTGCACCACCGACTTGTGATCTTCTGTATTCGCCACCAAAACATCGACCATGAGCGGCATTTCTTCGCCGGCCGCAAACTTGAGGAACCGATGTAAAGAGAGCCCGCTGCTAAAGGTGATGGGGGATTCGTTATCTGCGAAACCCTCCGCTTCGATAGCGCCGCGAACCGCCTTAATATCCTCCTCGCATACCAAAAAATCGATGTCCTTTGTGGCCCGCAGCGGACCGTAGAAGCTCATCGCGATTCCACCGATCAGTGCATAGCGGACTTTGCCTTCTTCCAGGCGCTGGGCGATTTTGTGGAATTCGAGGAAGACGTTCATTTACCACGCCGTCCATCCACCATCGATCGTGAGGTTTTGCCCCGTCATATAACTGCTGGCATCGCTGGCCAGGAAGACAACCGCGCCCTTGAGTTCGCAGGGCTCTCCCATGCGCCCCATCGGACTTTTTCGACAAAGCCGTTCAACCATCTCCGCGGGAGCTTTGGCATCGTTAGGGAATGGTCCCGGGCTGAGGCAATTGACACGTACCTTGTCCTTTGCCCAATAGACCGCCAGATGACGGGTCAGATGGATGATCCCGCCCTTAAGGGTGTGGTAGGCCACAGGACTGGCGATGCAAACCCCCTCATAGGTATCCGGATAGGAGCCGACCTGGCCGTACATGGAACCGAGCATTATGATGCTTGCCGGGGCGTCTCGATCAACAGCGTGGTTCCGAACGAGGCGGGCAAGGGTAAAGTATCCGGAAGCGTTGGCGAGTTGCCCACTGAATTGCTCGGTATTCACCGTTGTCCAGTCTTCACCGAGGGGCTCGTGTCCATTGTTGACCAGGATGTCGACTTTTCCCGCAAGGCCGATCGCGTTTTGAAAGCCCTCTTGCATTGAGGCTTCATCCATGTGATCGATTGCAACACCGGCATGTGTCCCGTTACCACCGAGTTCCTTAGCCGCCGCTTCAGCTCGATCGCGGTCACGGCTTGCCACTACGACGGAAGCGCCCGCCTCCGCCAGGCCTCGCGACATGGACGAACCGAGATGGCCCGACGCGCCCGTAATCAACGCGACCTTTCCCGAAAGGTCAAAGAGCTGTGATACGGTCCGTTCCTTTGTCATCTGTATTCAACACTCAATCGTAAAATAGGACTATCCTATCGTAATACTCAATAGAAGACTCTATGTTGAGTGTAGCGGAATCCGGAAGGGTTTCGTTCCGCCATGGAAACCTCTAGCCCGAACATTTCACACACTTCGTAGCGAGACCGCGTAGATTGCTGCATATCAGAGCCTTTCCGCAGCACGGCGGGCGACAGCGTGTTGAGACCCTCTGCGGTCGCCGGGCAAGGGAAGGGTTTGAGATGCAGTGATATCCGCGACCGCAGCAGGAGATTTGTGAAATATTCGGGCTAGAGAGAAACACGACCCCATCGAGAAACCGCTCTCGATCAACCTGAAGGGAACGGAGCGGCTTATTAAAATGCGCGATAGGAGAAACCTGGTTCAGCCGTAATGCCAAACTGAACCGGTCAAGTCACGAAACGATTCCAGCCGATGAAAGGTGAGAAAGTTGGCGGCGTGCGCCCGCTTCGCACCTCCCGTGTCGTCGTCGTAAGCGGTTCGGGAAACATAGATGATGTCGTCACCGTCAAAGGCCCAGTCGACGTACTGAAAGGCGTGGAACTCCGGATCTGGATGATAGAGAAGCTGCTCGTGCACCGTCCACGAACGCAGGTCTTTCGAGGAGCTTACGCAGAGGTGGTTGCGATAGGGCGGCGGGTCCTCGGGAAGGTCCTGGACGTTGACCAGTGACCAGTAGCGTCCGCTCTGTTCATCACCGCGGATCGTGAACTTGGTGCCACCGCCGGGGAATTCGATGATGTCTTGTTCCCGGTCCATCGTCAGCCTTCGGCCGTCCGACGAGACGTGGACGATGACCGCGCGATCGAGGTTTGGCTCAGAGTAAGAGCCTCCCTTGTCGTTCCAGCGCAGGAGGTTGAGTAGTTCGCCATCCGGCGCCACTACGATATTGCCCTCGATCCATTGCGACTGCGACCAGAGGTGCTTCATCTGCTCGGAAAACCTCCAACTCGCCCGGTCAAGTAGATCGGTGTCCACAGGCGCCGAGAGCACACCACAGCTCCACGTCGCCCGCTCATATTCGGGAGCGAATTCAATAGACCGCCACAGCCGACCGTTGTGCTCGACAGTTGGGCATGGCGCCGTGTGCCAGCCCTCCTCATCAGTGAGCAGCCCGGATTTCGCACCATTCGCTGTGCTCCAGCTTCGACCATCATCGCTCGAGCGGCGGATCACCACCCGGCCATGGAATTTGCCGCCGAAGCGGTCACAGTGATCCGTGCCCATGAGATAGAGATCGCCATCGTGTATGAACAGATTCGACCAGACGGAACCGCGCACTTGTGCGATCCGCTCCCAGGTATTGCCACGATCAACGGAACGATAGACAAAGCTGTCCGTGTTCGAAGAACCTGGCCCGAAATAGGAGTGCGACGCGACATAGTTCCCGTCGGCGAGAATCTGCACCGAGGGGCAACCGACGTACCTGCGCGTCCGCTTGTCTGAATGGTGGGTGACGACGCCGGGCACTCTCTGAGATATCGTTACCATAGCCTACAATACCTCGCAGGAAGAAAGGCAGTCAATTCGGCAAACCAATACTTGACATGATTCTGATAATATAAAGCATTCCCTTAGATTATCATGTATAATCGAATATTAGATTTAGATATGATTTGTACTGAGACGTGCTTTCTCTGGGGACCGCGGCAGACAGGCAAGAGCACGCTGCTGAAGGCGCTTTTTCCTCAGAGCAAGCGTTACGATCTGTTACTTTCGAGCATGTATGCCAAGCTGGTGCGGAATCCTGGTCTGATTAGAGAGGAGTGCCGGGCGGAAGGGCTTGACGGTGATTCGCAGACATCTCCGATTATAATCGACGAAATTCAGAAGATTCCGCCCCTGCTCGACGAAGTGCATTGGCTTATCGAGAATTGGGGCTTGCGTTTCGTCCTTTGCGGTTCGAGCGCCCGCAAGCTCAAGCGCGGTAAGAGTAACCTTCTGGGCGGACGGGCGGTACGCTACGAATTGCATCCGCTGGTGTATCCGGAAATCGGTGATTTTTCGATCGCGAAAGCCCTGAATGCGGGTCTTTTGCCGCGTCATTACCAGAGCACCTCGCCCCGCCGACTCATCCACTCGTATGTCGGAGACTATCTCAAGGAGGAGATCGCCGCCGAAGCACTAAGCCGCAACATTCCAGCATTCAGTCGATTTCTGGAAGTGGCGGCTTTGACCAACGGCGAACTCGTTAAGTACAATAATATTGCTTCGGAGTGTGGAGTGAGCGCACCTACCGTGAAGGAGTATTTCCACATCCTGGAGGACACCATGATCGGTAGGTTCCTGCGTGCCTTTAGGAAGCGTATCAAGAGACGGTTGATCGGCGCGCCAAAGTTCTATTTCTTTGACATTGGCATTGTCGCACATCTCACCCGACGAGGGGAGATTGAGCCGGGTTCGGAACTTTTCGGCAAAGCGTTTGAGCACCTGCTCTACATGGAGATTTTAGCGCACTCCAGTTACTCGGGGTGCTTCTATCCTCTCTCATATTGGAGGACGGCCTCAGGACTTGAAGTCGACTTCGTGTTAGGTGACGCCGAAGTGGTCGTCGAGGCCAAGTCCACTAGCAACGTCAGCCAGCGGCACTTGAAGGGAATCCGGGCGTTCAAGGAGGAATACACGGCGCGCCATTATCTTGTCGTCTCTATGGATCCCAGGCCTCGACGGACAGAAGACGGAGTGGATATCCTGCCATGGCAGGTCTTTCTCGAGCGCCTGTGGCAGAATGAGTTGATTTCCGGATCGGGTTAGATTGCCCGTCTACCGAGGTGAATGTGCAGCGACACGGTGGGAAACGCATCTTACCAAATTTACGTCCTCGAAAATCTGTGAAAAAAGCGGACTAGAGGCCAGTGAAGTATACAAAGAATCGATTGTACATCGTAGACAATCCAATCGCCGGAGAAGATCAATTTTCTTCCCGCCGAATATTTGGGCATACTGCTTGAATGGATTTCCGTAAACTTTCATTCGTCTCGGTGACACTAATAATTGAATGAGTTCGCAATTGGACAGAGATGAACTTGCCCTCAGGGTAAATGAGGCAGTATCGGGAAGTGATGAGGCTTTTGCCTCTCTCGTGCAGACTATTGAGAAGAGTGTCCTCACCTACGCCACCGCCATTCTGGGTGACGAGCAAGCGGGAAGAGACGCGATCCAGGAAGCATTTCTGATCGCTTATACAAGCCTCGAGGATCTCAAGGATCCCAAGTCCTTCCGGGGATGGCTGCGCGAGATCGTTCGAAGGCGATGTCTACGCATCATCCGTCGAAAGCGTCTTGTAGCCTTCGCCTGGACGGACGGTGAGGAGTCGATAATCGACGCGATTGACTCGCCGGCCGAGATATACGTTCGAAACGAACGTTCTGCTCTGCTTCAGAAGGCATTGGAATCTTTGCCCAAGGAATTGCGGGAAGTAATCGACCTCTTCCACCTGCGGCATCAATCGCAGAGGCAGGTCGCTTCCCTCATAGGGGTACCACTCAGCACAGTCAAGAATCGCCTCCACAAAGCGAGGCTGAACCTGAAAGCAAGAATAGAAAAAATGAAAGATAACCCGCACACCGCAAATTCCACTGATGTCCAGGAAACGCATCTCGAAGGAGTGATTGAACGAAGCTATGGGGCGATCATCGAAGCCCGATTTTCTCATGACGCCCATCCAGATTGCCTCGATGCCTTTCGTATCGAAGACGGCAAGGGACGCGACCGGGGACTGGCCGTTGTCCTGCAACGCTTACCCGAAGGTATGATTCGAGCCGTTCGGGTCGATTCTTTCGATGCAGAAATTGAAGACGGTAAACTGGTCCTAGTAAACGTGGAAGTGCACAATATTCCTGAGGATGCGAAGACGGATGCAGTCCGTCGTCTCGGAGTGAAAAAGCCGGAGAAGGTCGAGTTCTGCGAAACTGGAATCAAGCCGATCGATCTCTTCTGCCCTCTTCCCAAGGCCGGTAATGTGGGACTCGTTGCTCCCATGGGAACCGGGAAGCTAATTAACATGGAGGAGTTGCACCGGCGTTTAACCGAAGCCGGCGCCGAAGTCACGCTCTTTGCGTTTCAGCAGCTCTACGAACGCGATCTGTTTCACAATTATCGCAGCGCCATTGCAAGGGACGCAAGGGAGAGAATCGACCACTACTACCTCCCACGACCGGGAAAAGTTCAGGCGGTATACTTTCTCTCGCAGGAGGCCTTTGAGCCCGGTTTTGCCGATAGGAACCTGGAGACCTGGCCCGCCGTCATTCATTTCACCGTGGAGCAGGGGAACCAGGGATTCTGGCCGGCAGTATGTTTCGCTGAAAGCCGGTCTTCCCTTCTACATCCTGAGATTGTTGGCGAGACGCACTATGCAACAGCACTTGACGCACGCCGAGTTCTCATGGAGGCACGCGATCTCATGCTCGATCCGGAATGGTTACGGTTGCTGGCCAATCGCGCGCATCGAGCGGCGGCAAACCGATACCGGGAGTTTTTGAAAAGACGATTGCGTGAACTTTCAGAGGAAGAGAAGACTCTCGTGCAGCGCGCCCGAAGGCTTCAGCGATTCCTCACCCACCCCTATCGTTGCAC
The DNA here is from genome assembly GCA_965215885.1 of Candidatus Moanibacter sp. Lineage (GTDB taxonomy): Bacteria > Verrucomicrobiota > Verrucomicrobiia > Opitutales > UBA2987 > CBDCEW01. Next base: position 14,031 of record CBDCEW010000012.1, on the reverse strand, counting down.
CGAACCTTTCACAGGCCAGCCGGGCCGGTTCGTCAGCATCAAAGACACGGTATCCGCCGTCGGTGCAATCCTCGACGGAGAATTCGACAACACCGACGAGATGAAGCTGCACTTCATCGGAGGGCTCGATGAACTGAAGGCATCCTAGGAATCTGTCGATATTAGCCTTCTGAATTCGCGGTAATCATCCTCTATCTGGAAGCGAAGGTAAACTGCAGCCGATTCGAGCACCGACAGCTTCCTAATCGCTCTGCCGAGCAGCAGAGCGGTAACCAATTTAGTTGGATCCGTGGCGTTACTCTTTCTTCTATTCCTCTTCGTTTCTCTTCGTTTTCTTCTGTTCAATTCTCTCACCTGCCCTGAGCACCGTCGAAGGGGTTTCCTCCTGTTCGAATCAGGAGTCGTCGCCAAAACAAAAACCCATCTTCCCGAAATCACTCCGCATATTCTCCAGCGCATTCTTAACCATCACGATATCGGCGCTATAGAAAAGGAGGCGTGCGCCCTGATCGAAAACGGATTGCGCATGCTCAAGTGAAAACGTTGGCATCGCCCAGTTTTTCCCGGTGTTTCTCGCGGCCGACGCTATCTTTTCGATCGCCTTCTGCACAACGGGATGGTCAAACTGTCCCGCGACGCCACTCAAGACGGAGAAGTCCGCTGGACCGAGCATAATCATATCGACCCCTTCCACGCCCGCGATTTCCTCGGCCCGATCAATCGCACTCTGTTCCTCGAGCTGGATGATAAGAAATGTCTCATCGTTGGCAGCTCGGATGTACTCTTCAAACGGCATCGTACAGTAGGGATTGTCGGGATTACCGCTATCAAATCCACGCTGGCCCAACGGCGCAAATTTCGCCCACCTCACGACTTCGCCAGCCTCCTCAGCATTGTCGCAGCGGGGGTACATGATGCCCTGTGCGCCCGCTTCCAACATTCGCCCCATGCGCATAAACTCCCCCTTCGCGGGTCTGGCAATTATGTCTGAGCGCCCTACCCGGGCCGCCCGCATGAGATTCGCCGCCGTTTCGAGGCTGTAAGTATGGTGTTCCATATCCATCCAGATCCCGTCGAAACCCATCAGGCTCGTCAGTTCGAAGACGGAAGGATCCGTAAAATGCAGTTGAACCGCAAGGGATGCCTCGCCCTGAGCGAGCTTTGCCTTTATCACACTCTTTCGCATACCGTGTAAGTAACGCGTATGCAGTGAATTGCAAAGTGATTTTTCTGACCGTCAGAATGATTGCATCAACTGCGTTATTTTGGGTCTACAGCAGAATCTGTGGGTGGGTAACGTCGCTTACAAGAGGAAATAGAGTCGGTGAGCACAAGGAGAAGTCAGGGCGCTGCCCTGAATCCCGCTCCTCCACAGCCGGAGGGGCTGGTCGGTGTTTTCTTTGCATATGGGATTGAAAGGTTGAAGCACCGGGCCGTTCCGAGGATGAAAGTAGTACCGAAAATACATCCTGAACACGGAGGACCCAGTGCTCATCAAAACGCTACTGAATCGGTGCTATTGGCTCAAGAGCTTTGTTTACGCAAAGGCGAGTATGGAAATGGTGAAATCGGAGGAGGCGATTGTGGTGCAGATTGAGCCGCGCAAGAATAGTCGGGTGTGCTGTTCGGGGTGTGGCCGGACGGCCAGCGGCTACGACCACATGAGCGAGGCGAGGCATTTTGAATTTGTGCCCTTGTGGGGGATGAAGGTGTATTTTCGTTACCGCATGCGGCGGGTCAATTGCCGGCGGTGCGGGGTGAAGGTCGAAGAGGTGCCCTGGGCCAAGGGCAAGAGTCATCTGAGTTGGCCAATGCAATGGTTTCTGGCCCAGTGGGCGAGGCGCTTGAGCTGGGAAGAGACGGCAAGGGTTTTTCGCACGAACTGGCGCAACGTCTTCGAGTCGGTCGAGGCGATGGTGCGTTGGGGGCTCAAACGGCGCGATATGAGCGGGATTGAGGCGATCGGAGTCGATGAGGTGCAGTATCATCGAGGCCATCACTATCTCACCGTGGTCTACCAGCTTGACGAGGGGCGGCGGCGGCTATTGGGCGTATTCAATAAGCGCAACGTAAAATCGCTCTTGCGTTTTTTCTGGGAATTGGGAGCGCAAAAGAGCAGCCAGATCCTCTACGTCTGCTCGGATCTGTGGAAGCCTTACCTCAAAGTGATCAAGAAAAAGGCACCCCAGGCGCTGCACATCCTCGATCGCTTCCACTTGGTAGCCAACCTGAACAAGGCCCTCAATGAGATTCGTGCTGCGGAAGCCAGGCGATTGCAACGGGACGGCTACATCAACGTGCTGGTCAAAAGCAAATACTGTTTCTTGAAAAATCCGCAAAATCTCACCCCCACCCAACAGATCCGCCTCAAGGAGGTGCTCCAATACGATCTGAAGAGCGTGCGGGCCTATCTACTAAAGGAGAGCTTTCAGCTCTTGTGGCATTATAAAAGTCCCTACTGGGCCCAATGGTATCTGAAAAAATGGTGCACGCGCGCCATGCGTTCGCGCCTCAAACCGATCAAAAGGTTCGTGCGCTCGGTGCGCAAACACGAGCCGCTCATCCTCAACTGGTTTCGGGCCAAAAAGGCCTTTTCCTGCGGCATTGTGGAGGGCTTTAACCGCAATATAAATCTCACTATCAGAAAAGCATACGGCTTTAAGAGCTTCGAAGTGCTTAAGATCGCCCTATTTCATACCATGGGCGACTTGCCTGAACCCGAAATAACCCACAGATTCTGCTGACGAGGCTAAAAAACATCGTTACCCCTGTCCCTTTGAATTCGTCAAAAAGGGAAAAGTGCCAAAACCGGAACAGGTGCTTTACCCCGAGACACGCCGACTCTCTCTCTTCTTCGATGATCTCGAAAATGCATCCTCGCCGGTAGATACATTCGGAAATATCGTCATCCAGGGAGACCTGCCCGACGAGGAGGACGAAATCGGCACACCACACACCGATCCCTATCTGGCCACCTACTCCGATGGCCCCCGCCGCAAACCGATCCCCGACATCCGAAAATATCTCACCCCGCAGAAGGACTCCTGATCCTGTCCTGTCCGGATCAAAAGTTGATACGAGGCTATCGGTTTCAGGTGTCGGTCATCAGGTTTCGGGAGAAAGAATCTTCGCCGTAAGCCTACTCACACTTTCACCTTCCACTCCTTCTGTTCCAATCCCCCCATTCGTTGCCCTCCATTCATTCGTTGCGCCTTTCTCCCCTTTCATACATCCTCCGAATCCCGCACTGCGGAACGAAGTCCCGGCTTGCCGGGGTCCACTGAAAACTGATTCCTTCCACTCCAACTTCTGACTTCTGATCTCTGTCCTCTGACTTTCTATCCTTGCACCTCGTCCTCTCCTCCACAATCTTCCTCCCTCGCTCGCCCAGGTGGTGGAATTTGGTAGACACGCATGATTCAGGTTCATGTGCCGCGAGGCGTGGGGGTTCGAGTCCCCCCCTGGGCATTAACCAAGGGTGATCCCTTCTTCAGAAGGATATTGCCGTACTTTGCGGTATCGCCTGTCATCACCACGGCAAATGCATCCCGCGTGCGCTCGTAAAAATCGACAGGGAATAATGAGCATTGTGAAACAACGCCCAAACATCCTCTGGATCTGCACCGATCAGCAGCGCTACGATACTATTCAATCTCTGGGAAATCCGAATATCAGGACTCCCAATCTCGATCGCCTTGTCGCTGAAGGGGTTGCCTTTACCCAAGCCTATTGTCAAAGCCCGATCTGCACGCCGAGTCGGGCCAGCTTCCTGACCGGCATGTATCCGAGTAGCATTCACGGTTGCATGAACGGCAACGAACGTTGGTCGGAGGCCGCGCCCCTCGTTACAGAACTCCTCGCGGATTCTGGGTATGACGACGCCCTCGCATTTGCCGTCGACCTGGGACCGGAAGCGACCGCGGATTATTGATATTGGGAGGGCAATTGGCAGCGGGTATGGCGATCCCACAGATTTCGGGTTCCCTCGGATGTGGTGATCCTGCAGTTTCAGGTCTCAATGGAGCCGCCGCGTGGTCTGCTCAAAGACTAAATAGAATCGCGAGCGCATTCTTAATCGGGGCCAAGTAGCGTTCTTCCAATATCCCTTGCCGGTTAGTAACCCTTGACACATCGACAGCGCGGAGTTGCTTCACGTTGATATGGCGTTCTTGGTCAAGGCCGTTGTTACTGCTGGGTGAAATGTTAACGGCAAATGGCCACGCCTTATGGCCACGAAGCAAGGGGGCAACAATGATCGTACGCGAACCTTGGTTCACGACGTCACCTTGCAAGATCACACACGGTCTTTTTTTCTTCGTTTCCGATCCTCGTGTGGGATCTAAATCCATCCAACGGATTTCCAGCTGCCGATAAATCGGGGCTGCCATCAGTCAAGCCCGTCAGATACCGTGGTATCCCATTCCACGAGTTCCTCCTGATATGATTCCTCAGCTTCTTCCTGATTGGCCTTGAGAATTGCTTGTTTGAGGGTGCGGCGTTTTTCTGCTTTCAAAAGCTGATTTATGTATGCGCTTCTGTTTCTTCCTCCGGCCTTTTTAAGGAAAGCATACGTGTCTTCTTGCAATGTGAATGTCGCCCGATTGGTCATAGCGTGATCTCCTCTAATCATACATATTATATTACTAAATTGTATGAAAAGTCCTCTTATTGTCGAGCCTCCTTTTCAATTTCCTTTCCGGAGTTCATGCCTGATCAGCGTATTTACGAATTGAAGTAATCAGTCAGGGGTGACCCCCTTTTTAAGAATGATATTGCCGTACTTTGCGGTATCGCCGGTCATCACCACGGCAAATGCATCCCGCGTGCGCTCGTAAAATGCGAACCGTTCGATCTTCTCGACCGCCACGATGTCGGGGTTGGTGATCTGAACAGCTCCCAGATACCTGCTCTCCACTTCCGGATCGAGGGAGTCTCCGGGCACGGGGGCCATCATGATCAGTGGGTAATCCACGTAGGAGTCCAGCTCAAACAGGGGCAGGATAGCCTCCAATAAGCTGGGAACGAGCAGGCCATCGGCGCGAATTACCCGAGTATTACAAAACTCTCCCGGAAAATGAGCGTCAGCGAGGACGATCTCATCCCCATGTCCCATTCGCGTGAGTGTGTAAAGCAGTTCCGGGCTGATTAAAGGCGAGATTCCCTTGAGCATAACACCTCATCTTGCACCTTCACTTCGTCCCGTCGAGACACAAACCCCGAATCGGTCTTCAGTTCATCATTCGACGTTGGACGTTCGATGTTGGGACATTCATCCTTCTCCTCCCCAACTCTTCAGTTCAACTTTCGATGTTGGACGTTCGATGTTCGATGTTCCGCCTTCATCCTTACTTCTCCCCCTCTCCCTCAATTCGCATCGCGAAATGCTTGGGCTTTCGCGTCCCAGCGCGAATTTCTGTGAACAATATTGAATAACTTCTGATAGACGGAGCCACATGACCTCTATTAGGTATCCGCCTTACCTTCTACATGGCCCAACGATTCTACGCCGATCTTCATTTACACTCCAGGTTCTCACGCGCTACAAGCCGCGACCTCGATCTCGAGCATCTCGCCTTCTGGGCCCGCAAAAAAGGGCTGACCGTCATTGGAACCGGCGACTTCACACATCCGGGCTGGATGGCCGAGATCAAAGAAAAGCTCGTCCCTGCTGAGCCCGGCCTCTTTCGACTGCGGGAGGATCTCGAGCGAGAGTTGGAAAGCCGCTGGGGCGCTCCCGGAGAAGAACCTGCCCGCTTCCTCCTGGAAGTTGAGATCTCCACTATCTATAAGAAGGATGACAAAGTCCGCAAAGTTCACCACCTTATCTACGCCCCCGACCTCGAGAGTGCGGATCGACTTACTGAGAGTCTCGCTCGCATCGGAAATATCGCTTCGGACGGGCGCCCCATTCTCGGCCTGGACTCCCGCCATCTTCTCGAGATCACCCTTGAGGCCGGCAAAGGCTGTTACCTCATTCCGGCGCACATCTGGACGCCCTGGTTTTCCGTTTTTGGTTCGAAATCGGGTTTCGACGCCATTCGGGAATGTTATGGTGATCTGTCGCCACACATATTTGCCCTCGAGACCGGACTCTCCTCCGATCCCCCTATGAACTGGATGCTCTCCGCCCTCGATGGTTTTACCCTCGTTTCCAATTCCGACGCCCACTCACCCTCAAAACTCGGACGCGAGGCGTGTCTCTTCGAAACGGATCTGAGTTACCACGCAATTAAGCAGGCCCTCGAAACGCGCCAGGGATTCGGCGGCACCGTCGAATTCTTTCCCGAAGAAGGTAAATACCATATGGACGGTCATCGCGGTTGTCATCTGCGGCTCACGCCCGAGGAAACCCGACGGCACGACGGTCGCTGTCCCGTCTGTCACAAACCGCTTACCATCGGCGTGATGCATCGCGTCATGGAGTTGGCCGATCGAGATCACAAGGAGTCCCCTCCGCCACATTCTTCGCCTTACCACAATCTCATCCCCCTATCTGAGATCATATCGGAAATTGAAGGCGTTGGGCCAAAGAGCAAAACCGTCCAGTCCAGGTACGAATCGCTTCTCGGTAGATTTGGTGCCGAGCTTCACATTCTCAATCAGGCGTCCACCGACGAGTTAGAGCGACACGGTGCGCCTCTTCTGGCAGAGGCTCTTTCCAGAATGCGAGAGGGCCAGGTTATCTCCGAAGCAGGTTACGACGGAGAATATGGAACGATTCGCCTCTTCACAAAGGACGAACTTCATCGGGGCACTACTGTCGGCCTCCTTTTTGAGTTGCCGGATTCCGCGGATTCGGTCCCGGGTGGGACATTGTCGACAGAACCGCTCAATGAGGAGAAATCTGGCACCGAATTAAAAGTCGCGGAATCGCCGAGTCCCTACCAGTCCAGTCGGGAGGAGGCTATTCTCTCCCCGCAAAATGAACTGCTTTTCCCATTCGCCGTCGACCTCGCCCCGACATCGGATCGCATCCTTGACGGTCTTGATCCGGATCAAAAAGGCGCCGCGGAAATCACAAAGGGCCCTCTCCTCGTGCTCGCTGGACCAGGAACAGGAAAAACCCGCACCCTTACCCACCGCATCGCCTACCTCATTACTGACCAAAACGTACCGCCCGAAGGCTGCCTTGCCCTCACCTTTACAAAACGCGCCGCCGAAGAGATGAGAAACCGCCTCGATCGCCTCATCCCAATCCAAAGTGAGCGAGTCCCTGTAATGACAATCCACTCCCTGGGACTCCTCATCTTACGTGAACAACCGGATCGTCTGGGTCTCCCCCTTCCTCTCAGGATTGCGACGGAGCATGAGCGGATCGAAATCGTCAGGGAGACGCTATCCCTCAACCGTCGGGACGCGGTGCGGCTACTCAATAGCTTCTCGCAGTTCAAGAGAGCAGAAAATATAACAACCCTCGACGAAAATACACAGACTGCATTCAATTCCTACGAACGCGCTATGCGCGAGAGAGGTTGGGTCGACTTCGACGACCTCATCATACTCTCCGTCAAACTCCTCAAGACTCAACCCGATCTTTCCGCCCTTTACCGCAAGCGTTTCCCATACATTTCGATCGACGAGTACCAGGACGTCGATGCCGGTCAATTCAATCTCATTAGGCTCCTCGCGCCTTCCCAAAGCAACATTTGCGTTATTGGTGATCCGGATCAGGCGATCTACCGGTTCCGCGGTGCCGACGTCCGCTTTTTTCAGCGCTTCAGGGAGGATTACCCGGAAGCGCGCACGGTTCAACTCACTCGGAATTACAGGTCCACCCGCACCATTGTCGAAGCCGCCACTCAAATGATTGCGCCGTCCACCCTGGTCGAGAAACGACAGCTCCAGGCCCTCATGGATGACCCAATGAAAATTGAAATCCATCGGTGTTCTACCGCACGCACCGAGGCCCAATACGTCGTCCTCGCTATCGAGCGTCTCATCGGCGGAGTCGATTTCCACGCCCTCGATACCGGTCGGGTCCGTGAAGATGTCGGTAGGCCTCTCGCCTTCTCCGATTTCGCGGTTCTTTACCGTACCGACGCTCAATCCAATCTCCTCCGTGAGGCCTTCGCCTATTCAGGTATTCCCTTCCAGAAACATTCCCACGACCGTCTCATCGATCATCCCTACGTCCAGAAATTCATCCTGGAGTTAAGCTTGTTACCAAATCAGCGGCCCCTCATCGAACGGCTGCAAATTGCCGCTCGCGCACTGAGGGAAAAGGAGAGACAAGAGGAGTCTCAGGACAAATTGAACACACTGCCGCTCGAAGCGATTATCGGTGCCCTCCGCCCATTAGCAGAGAATTTCGGAAACGACACCGAGTCCTTTCTCAATGAACTTACCACCGGAGCCGACATCGACCTCTGGGACCCTCGGGCCGACCGCGTCTCCCTCCTCACGTTGCACGCATCCAAAGGTCTTGAGTTTAGTGTAGTATTTATCGTCGGTTGCGAAGACGGCCTTCTTCCCCTGAACTGGGAACCGGATCCGGGGCCGGAGTCAATTGCCGAGGAGCGACGCCTCTTCTTTGTCGGTATGACGCGTGCGCGAAACCGCCTTTTTCTATCCTACGCTGGCAAACGACGATGGCGCGGATCCACTCAGCAGCGTAAGCCATCACCATTTCTCAAAGCCATCAAAGAGGCCCTTATCGAGCGTCACACCGAAAAACCCTTCCGAAAAACGCCTCCGCCCGCGCGTCAACTCACGCTATTTTGACAATCTGAGCAACAGCGTGTCGCCACTCTTCTATCAACAGCCAAAGAATGGAAAACATCCTTCACTTCCATCCTCCCCCCGTATCATCGACCCTTCATGGGGTCGCCTTGAAGTCGAGGGTCATCCTCCTTTCAAGGACGCCAAACTCTTCCCCGGTGGCGCCCGAGAATGGGATTGGAATGAGACGGGAACAAGGCACGTGCCCGGAATCCAGCCCGCTGATGCAGTAGCCATACCACTGTTCCTTGCGGTGATCGAACGATGAAGGTCGAAAGCTCAACTGAGTCTCTATTCGATCAAGGGAGCAAAGGTCACTGGCAAGCACCGTGGGATGGGGCGAAGCCCACAGTGGGAGAAATCTTAAGAAAGAGTCCTCAGGCGTTAACTTCGGTAGGTGCAGGCAGTCGGCCCTATCGCTCAAGCCCGTTCCCTGCCCCCTGATGCGGCTCAGCAGGAGAGAGCGCGATGCAGCAGAGCCGGCACTCCGGAATTCGGGTGAGAAAAGCGGGCTAACGGATTTTACTTACTGCTGCCATGATATCCGCACTGTTGTGCCTCTTTCGATACCCCTCATAACGCAGTTTGCCGCGTATCACACCGGCTTGATCAATAATAAAGATGGCTGGATGAGGGATGCCGTTTCCCCCTTCCTTGAGGACACCATAGGCTTTGATGGTTTGACTACCGGGGTCGGACAAGAGCGGATATGCAATCTCCCTTGTCACCGCAAATTCCCGAAGAGTTTCCACGGAATCGTAACTGATCCCGACAATTTCGATTCCTTCAATTTGAAGCGTCTCAAGGTTGGACTGCAGTTCAACTAACTGCCGCTTGCAAAAACCTCACCAATCCGCCGAACGGTAGAAAAGTAGTGCCACGATCCCCTTTCCCCGAAAATCCGCAAACTTCCTCGTTCGCCCGCTTTGGTCCTTCAGGGTAAAATCGGGTGCCTGCTCACCCACTCGAAGCCCGATCTCTTTCGAAGGTGGATCCTCTTCCGCCCCCAATTCGCAACATCCGGACGTCAAGGCAACCGCGGCAACGAAACTCAAGAATCCAATCCTCATCGAAACCGCCCTACTGCTCGAATACCCAACCGACCCAGACTGCACCACGGACGACGCGTCCCGTTCCAGCGTCTCCATCATCGAGAATGTCGTCAACAATCTCAAAAATGTCGCTGTTGTCCTCGCCGGGCGTATCAAGGACCAGTTCAGGAATGGCCGGAGCTCCCGTATAGTAATACTGCCACACACCGCTCTTGAGAGCGGAACCTTCATTCCATTTTTCCTCGCTGATCCAATCGGTATATATGGGAGGAAATCCGGCTGCCGTGAACTCGGGGAATGTGCCGTTCTCCAAAACGTAAGTCTCAATGGCGTCTCGGAAAGTTCGCATATCGTTTGCAATCGTCGTGGCTTGTGACTGCCTTCGAACACGGTTGATGGCCGGAAGCGCCATCGTGGCCAACAAACCAATGATCACGACCACGATCATGATCTCCACCAAAGTAAAACCGAATCTGGAACCCGGATGAATCCTCATAGTGCTTTCAAAATTTCAGTCGGATCCTAAGTGCTCGAACTCATAAATTCGGTTACGTATGCCGAGGCGATTTTGGATGCTGGGGGAGGCGGTCGAGTCGTGCCAGGCCTGTCGGCCTTGGGCGACTCGACCAACGCTGCCCAGCGCCAAAAGCGCCCGGTTCCATAGCGATGGGGCGGCATCGAGGGTATTGCAGCGTTGCGCCGGCGAGAATAGCCCTTCAGGGCTGTCCGTCGCCGGCGTGCCTTGCACTACCCCCAATGGCGCTCCCACATACGTGACCGTATTTATGAGTTCGAGCACTAAGTCTGACAGAATCCAACGATTATCTCCAAATTCGAATTTTCGTCAATTTCCTTTCTTCGATCCGCATTTGCCAACCGTTCTGAAATACATCACTTATTCGGAATGGATATAACCGAAATTCTGCAGGAAATTCGGAGTTTTCGTGACGAACGCGACTGGATGCAATTCCATAATCCCAAGGATCTGGCGGCTGCCATCTCGATCGAATCCTCCGAGCTTCTCGAGCTGTTCCTCTGGAAAACAGACGAGCAAACGGAAAGAGAACTCGATTCGAAGAGAGATGCCATTGCCGACGAAATTGCCGACATCGCTATTTACCTCTTCGAGTTGGCGGACAATCTCGGCATCGAACTGTTTGGAGCGATGCAATCGAAGCTACAGAAAAACGCCGCGAAGTATCCCGTCGATAAAGCGAAGGGTTCCAGTCGCAAGTATACTGACCTATGAAGGGCCTCATTTGACACTTCAATTTACATCCGGGTTTCCGGGTGTGATTTTCAGGCCTTTCAAGGGCGAAAATTCCCTGTTTGGTGGATCAGATATAGTTCTCGAAGATCGAAAAGCTTCCGCTTTCCGCTACACCCTTCGATGTGGATCGTAGCGGAAAGCGGAAGCTTTTCGTCTTCCAGGATGCGCGAAGTTTCACTCTTCCGTACGGCAGGGTTTGATCCGGCAAGCGAGATCGGGCAGGGGGCCGTGACAACCTGAAACTCTCTCCCTCCCCATCGGTTGCTCTCCCTCTATCCGTTGCCGTACGTCCCCCTTTCGAGCTATTTCGCGTTTCTGGCGGGCAAGTCCCATCCTTGGGGATGGATAAACTACCTGTCCCTAATTTCCTCCTCAATGGATCGAATGGAAATTATGAGCTTGGAGTGCATATTTCATTACCCGAGCACTTATATTCCAATTAGCATCCGTGGTACTGCGGAGCCATCCGTGGGCATTTCTTTTCTTCTCTTATCCGCGCTATCGGGGTAATCCGTGGTCAAAATCCGAACCCACAGTGAGAAGTTTCACTCTCCGTACGGCAGAGTATCCGGCTGCGCGCCCGGGGCCGCACTCACCTGAAACTTCAATCCTTCCATCGACTTCGGCTGGTGGGCCGCTCTTTATTGCCCTATGCCGCTCGATTGACCACCGGTGAGGAAATAGCTATCCACATCACTCGCGAATGTGTCCGTGGCGGCATCGAGCCTACCGTCACCGAGGTCCGGTCGAAGCGATGAGTCGCTGATTGATCGCTGACCGGATGAAGCGGTAAAACTGAAAGGATAGACGACATCATCCGTGTCGACCCGAAGTGACCCTACCGCTTTACGCAAATCTCCTCCGGCAACGGAAATCTCCTGAATGGTCGATGATGGATCTATTATGATTCTCGGGGCGGCCCGCCCGACAGGAGAGAGATCGCCAATGAGGAGGAAATTCGCAACGATGACGTCGGGTGCATCTACCCCTATAAATTGCAACACCCCCGCCAATCCCACAAAATTTGCATTGGCCGCGTTTATGCCACCGATCATCGTTACCTGCCCATCGGGCGATTCGACCGAGATCGATTTAATGTCGGCAATTCCATCAACATTCCCCGAAAAAGTGCTGCCGCTGATTATGGCCGTGTCGACGCGATCGGGATCATTGCCTAAGGTGAATACCGATAAATACGTTCCCAATGTGGAATTTGCGATCGATATCGTAGCCAGACCCTGAACATAGGTCTTCCCGGGCTGGTTATAAGGAGATGGCACACTGGCGGCGAAGTCCTCTAGACTGATCGTTAGGGTCGTATTCGGATCGTCACTTCCGAATTCCACGAACACGAGATCACCGTCCGGATCGAGGAAAGCGACTCGAGTAATCTCGCCGGGAAAGGATGAGAATGTCGCTTCCGACCCGTTTAATTCGAATCCGTCATAAATATTACCTTGAAACGAAGTGCCGTCGTTTACAAACAGGGCGGAACCGTCCAGAAGCAGACTCGACGAAAGAGAGATGCGGGCCACCTGATATCCACCGGCTGTAAAGTCGGCATTCGGAAAAGCCGTTAATATCGCGCCACCCGACGCGAATCCACTATGGAATTGTACCGTTCCGTTCTCGGCTGGGCCCGTATTCGGCGCCGCCTGTTCGAGAAACGCCACGTTGGCCGGTACCTCGTCGTTCACTTCGGTACCGGCATCCCAAACCTGTGTTCCAAGGATTATGATCTCCGTCATGACGAAATTCCCTGATTCGTCAAAAACCTCATAGGCCATGGGATCCCCGTTACCTATGAACGCATCGTTACTCGGAATAATCATGGACGCGAAACTGAAATAGCGATTAAGCGGTGAACTGCTGTCCAGGCTGAACTTGAACGCACTGGTGTTACCCGGAAAGAACACAGGGGGCGGACCCGGACCAGTGATGGTGGCGTCTTCAAAGCCCAACGCAGCGTTGGAAAATTCGGCCGAAAGCAAAGCGGTGGCGCCGTCCTCAGCTGTTGATTCCAGACCGGGAGAGGCTGCGGCACCCTCATCGAAGAGATTGAAGCTGCCATCATGAAATCCCACCCAGAACGGCGTAAGATGAGTCCCTTCCGCCGGTGCCAGATTACTAATTGTCACAAGAACTTCGACGGAAGTGGCAGGTTTTTCAGTTATCGTTATTCGGACAATCTCGTAATCTTCCATCGTAAAGTCGGCATTCGGAAAAGCACCTAGAATCGCCCCTCCCTCGCTGAACCCCTCATGGAACTGGACGTTTCCATCTTCAATCTCACCGGTGTTTGGCGCCGCCTGTTCGAGAAATGCCACGTTTGCCGGCACCTCGTCATTGACCTCGCTGCCGGCATCCCAAACCTGACTGCCCATTATGAGAATTTCCGTTTCGATGAAGTTTCCCTCCTCGTCGAATATCTCAAAGACGAGGGGATCATCATTGGCGACAAAGGCATCGTTGCTCGGAATTATCATGGAAGCGAAGCTGAAGTATCGGCTCAGCGGCGAACCCGCGTCCAGGGTGAAGACAGTCGAATTCGAGTTACCCGGGAAAAAGACGGGAGGAGAGCCCGGGCCCGTTATAGTGGTATCCCGGGATCCTCCCTCACTCTCTGCAAAATCCGCGCCTACAAGTGCGGTACTGCCGTCTTCCGCCAGCGACTCGAGAGCGGCCGAGACGGCCTCCCCGGCGTTAAAGAGATCGAAACTCCCATCATGGAATCCGACCCATAATGGCGTCAGGTGGGTGCCTTCATCGGGAGCTAGATTCTCGATGGCGACCTCGACATTCACGGGACGTGAAGGTACTTCCTCGATCGTGATGCGAGCGATTTCATATCCGGAAACGGAAAAATCAGCCCCGGGAAAGGCTGTCAAAATCTCGCCGCCCGCGAGGAACCCGACATGCCCATGCACAGTTCCTCCCTCATCTACTCCTGTATCGGGTGCCGCCTGGGCGAGAAAGGCGACGTTGGCCGGC
>CBDCEW010000011.1:0-14272 GCA_965215885.1 Candidatus Moanibacter sp. | reverse complement strand
GCACCCGGGTCACCCTGCGGCCCGAGCTTGCCTTGGACACCTTGCGACCCGAGCTTACCCTGCGGACCCTGAGGTCCGATCTTGCCCTGGACTCCTTGCTCACCTGGGTCACCCTGGTCGCCTGAAGGTCCGGTGGGCCCTCCGGGTCCCGAAGGCCCCTCCGGACGGACACCCTGTGGTCCGATCTTGCCTTGAACACCCTGCGGCCCGATCTTGCCCTGAACGCCTTGTGCGCCCGGGTCGCCCTGTGAACCGATCTTGCCCTGTGCACCTTGCGCACCCGGGTCGCCCTGTGGTCCGATCTTGCCTTGCGGCCCCTGGTCGGCCTGGGGGCCGGTGGCGCCCGATGGCCCTACCGCGCCGAAGGTCACATCAATGTCATCGGCACTGCCGGGCGAATGCCCGTCTTTATCTTTGCCTTTGCTTTATCGCCAGAGCCGTCCTCTCTGCGCACTTGCAAAACGTAGGTACCGGGGAAATCCTCTATGCCTCCGGGTAGCGGCCCGGCAAAGATTATCTGGGGCACGTCCGGATCGAATGATATGACCGTGAGCTCAGCAGGCCCCTCCTCCGCATCCGACGGGAAGAAGAGCTCCACCACCCCATCAAAAGAAGAACCCGTGGAGAAATTAAAGCCGGTGATGAGAATCGTCCCCGCTTCGAGGTCGGGCTCCGCGGCTACGATCCTCAGATTTCGGCTCCCCTGCTCGCCGTCCTTATCCTTATCCTTGTCTTTTTTCGCAAAGACAGGCGAAGTTGCGAAGAACAGCAACGCCACGAAAATGATTACATGTTTGAGAATTGGATGATGATCTGACAGTAGTTTCTTCTTCACTTTAATAGTCCTAGTCCTCCACTGAGATTCTTGGATATGTATCTCCTACTATTTTCTGATCGAATACATTATAGCAACATAATAAAATCTCGTATCAGAAATTCTCTTCTGCCGGTGCGGTCACGCCCCCGTTGAGACCGGCCTGAAGGAGCGCTTTCATGGTGCAGAGCCTGTCGAAAATCAGGCTGGAAACTCTTGTCCGGGATGTGCTCGGTGATGGTGGTCCCTGAGGGGGATCGTTGGGCCAAAAGGCTGGAAGAAAGCCGAACGCTGCTTTGAAATGGCGCAAGCTCTGAATTGCCCATTCCTGGCAGCCCCGCCGCGAGGGATTCACGATCGAATGCACTCTCAGTTCGTTGAAGGGTCGAATGCCCGCCTGTTCTCTGAACGCGGAAGGTAGCACGCACAAATACGCATCTCCAACCTGGAACGTACTAACCTAACACCTAAAACCGTTTTTTCCCCGCATTCAAGTCCGCCGAGCGAAGTTTCTGATCCTTTCGCCAACCGGAATCCCTCATGTCGTCCACCAAGAGACAGGGGCCTGTTCGCATACCCTCCACTAGAGTCGTTTATCAAGTCGGTCTTGCGTTTCCGTCCCAGACGATGATTTTTGTAGAAAGTGAGGGAGTCAAAGGTTCTATTTTTCACTTGGCAGCAAGTGAATTTTCGGATTCTGCTGAGTGATCCACACGATCGGGTTCCGAATTCCCAATCGACGACTTTCGTGTTCTTTTCGGTTAATCCGGAATTTTGATTAATATTCGGACAGACGCAGTGTGATAAATGCTTGGAGGGAAAAGTTAAGATGACAGGAAAACAGATTAGGGAAGCTTTGCACAGGGGCGATCGAGTATACGGCACCTGTATCGTTTCGCCATCGCCGGTTTGGCCGGCCGCGATCAAGCGAATCGGGCTGGACTTTGTATTCATCGATACGGAACACACTCCCATTGACCGCCATCAGCTGTCATGGATGTGCAGGACTTATCGCGCCATTCAGGTTGCACCGATTGTGAGGATTCCCTCTCCCGATCCCTATGAAGCCTGCAAGGCTCTCGACGCCGGAGCCCAAGGGATAATTGGCCCCTATATTGAGTCTGTCGAGCAGGTAAAAAGGCTTGTGGGAGCTACGAAATACCGGCCGTTGAAGGGACAGAAACTTGAAGAGTTCCTGGAATGCGGCGAAGAACGTGATGCTAATCTGGTGGAGTACCTCAGGTCGTTCAACGAAAACTTGGTGTTGATCGCTAATATCGAGAGTAGACCCGCCATGAAGTCGCTTGACGAGATTGTTTCTGTTGAAGGGTTAGATGGGGTGCTTATCGGACCTCACGATCTCTCCATCAGCTTGGGAATTCCCGAACAATACGGTCATGCAGATTTCGATGCGGCCGTGAGAGAGATCTTTCAGAAGGCACGCGCTCATGGCATCGGCGCCGGAATCCATTGGTGGTTCGGTGTCGATGCCCAAGTGGCCTGGACGGAGGCGGGGGCGAATTTAATTGTCAATAATAGCGATGTGACTGCCTTCGAACAGCGAACCGCTGAAGAGATCGATCAGATCAGAAAGGCGTTAGGCGATACCAAGCCGATCGGTGATGACAGTGGCGAAGTGATTTAGTCGGGAAGTTCGAATCAGGGGTATCCCGGCACGCCTCGACAACCGCTTTCCCCTCTCTTTTCCGGTTGCGGCTTTGCTGCTCCAGGAGTTTCCCTAACCGCGATTTACCTTTTCACCCGATCGCCCATTGTGCTGATCACATCCATGCACCCTTGGCGCGCCTCGGACAGGCCTGTTCGGTTTGCATCCCCACTCTTCAAATAGCTCAGAACGATATCCTCAGCCTCGAAGAAGCCTTTGCAGACGTCCGCCACTTCAGAAGCAATCTCCTTGGGGATGGTAGTGACACCGTTGCAATCACCATGAAGCAGGTCGCCGGGGTTTATTGTAATACCGCCCACGTGGAGGGAGACGTGAACATCCATTATCGTGCAGTAGCCGTGTGCGCAGATTGTTCCGTTTGTGAAGGCAGGAAATCCTAAATCTCTAACCTGGTCGAGATCACGTCCCGCCCCACTGGTAATAATGCCGGCGGCGCCAAAGGTCTTGTAAACCGTGCACATCACTTCACCGAACGTGGCTGATGCAGTAGGATCGTCAAGATCCTGGAAAACAACCACAGGCGGTCCGGGAAGGTCCTCAAAGTCAGCGAGTTGACTATCCATTCCCGCGTATGCGTCAACACCTTCCGGAGAGTTGTCGGAACGAAAGGTGGCGGTGGATGCATAGCCGACCATAGGCGGCATTTCCGGGAAGCAGGCCGTGATCCGGCTGTCCATATAGCCGGTGTTTCGCGGCCGGACGTCGAATAGTTCAATTGCGTTGCAAACTGTAGGCGTATCGTACTTCGCCAATTCCGTCAGCTGTTCGTTTGACAAGGGTGCGTTACTCATAATCCGGAGGATATGGGATCATTGCCGGATTTTTTGCAAGACAAAGATTGCGATCCCGCGGAGCGGGGGTGGCAATCCAGTCCCATTCCGCGAGATCGCAATCGTGGATTGCTTCGCCGTTCCTCCTCGCAATGACAGGCGTGGGGTGGAGCAGACTCAGTCGGAATGGATCGATTCAATGCGAAGTCCGCCGAAGGCTCTTAGGGTGGGCACTCTTTGCTCTTTGCTGCTCTCTTCATGCCCTGTTGCGTGATTCTTTCGAGGAATGCGGTAGGATAGAGGGGTGGATCTTCCGCGAGAGCCTGCTGGAAAATTACTGTCGACGGTGTCAATCCGGGGATAGTATTTGCCTCGATAACGATAATCTCTCCTGTTTCGATGTGCATGAACGCATCGATGCGAGCATAGCCCCTGATTTTCAACGCGGTTGCGACTTTCTCGATGCGGGTCTTTACGGCCTCTACTGTTTCGGGAGGCACGCGGGCGGTGGGGGGCGGGGTGATGTTGACACCTGTACCTCCCTGGAATTTCTCCTCAAGACTCAGAAGAGAACCTTCCACAACGGTGATGCTGGGCGAGAGCGATTTAAGGCCGGCCTCGTCCTCGAGCACTCCAACGGTGATTTCTACCCATCCACCTTTCGAATCCCAATCAAGAGATTGATCGGTAATAGCGACACGGTCCGTTTCAATAAACTCCTCGAACAGAATCTCATCCATTCGCTCGCTTGGCATTTCGACGATCTCTTCCTGACCTGTCAGGGTTCCGGATGGTATGTGTGATTCTATTTCGGCGGCATGAGCAATATAGCGCTTGAGATCGCCGGCATCATGAAGCGCTGCGATGCCGGAAGAGCAGCCGTCGTCGATCGGTTTTACTATGATCCGTTCGGTAGAAAGCTCGGCAACGAGAGAGTCCCAATATCGATCCAATGCACGTGAGTTGAGACGTTCGATATCTCTGATTCGAGCGGAGGTTTTCTTCGCGGTGAGTATACCGTCCGCCGTGAAGTGAGATATCGACCGGCTCGTCTCCAGCTTATTCATACACAGTCTTGATGTCTTGGAGCCGGATCCGTTGAACGGCACCCCCTTCGACTCGAGAAGGCTCTGCAAACCTCCGTTTTCTCCAAATCCTCCGTGAAGTGCGATGAAGACGAAGGAGGCGCTTTCGATGAATTTTTCCAGTTCCATCGACTTCGGGCGGTCCGTGTCGCCCCGGTATTTAGCTCTCTCTTGCAGCATTTTCCGGTGGAAGCGCTTTCGGTAGGACACGAGACGGGCCTCTACAGATTCAGCATTGCGGCACATCTCCAGCACTTCCTCGACTGTATGGTTCAGGGTATAGGAGTAGGGTAGTTGCCAAACACGGGAGTCCGATTCCAGAAGAAAAGGTTTGGGATCGTAGAATTCTGAACGGCGCAGCTTGAGCCAAACGTTTGTGCCACTCATCATCGAGACCTGTCTCTCAGCGGTTTTCCCCCCAAACAGAACCTGAACCTCAAGCTTTCCTTTGTCCGGAGAAATCGGCTCATCGGGAAACTGCGCGCCGAAACGACGGCAAGCATTTCTTACGATGATCTGCAGAACATCCCTGTGGCTCATCCCCATGCGGGCAGCCTGAATAAAAAGAAAGCTGTTCTGGTCCATTCCACTGATGGTGTTTATGTCGGAAAACCAGATTTTTCCATCGGGCAAAAGCCAACCATCCAATCGCGTGAAGTCCCGCAATCCGATGAGTGAATAGAGCCTCTCGGCCTCCAGTTGAATTCGCTCGACGACCTCGTCTTCGAATTGCGGAGGGCAGTGATAGGTAACCTGACGGGTTGGGAGGTACTTTCGGCGATAATCGAATATGGCGTCACCCCGGTCTCCCAATTCGATCTCGCAAGGAACGAGGGCCACGGGATTTGAACGGGTGTTCTCCAGCACAATAACAGTAAATTCTCTACCGTGCGAAAAGGGTTCCACGACGATTCTGTCGTCGATCCTTTGCAAAAATATCTCTTCGATCTTATGGCAGGCTTGCGCCACGCTCGAAACGGAATGCACCGCAATGCTCGAGCCACCCTGTGATGGTTTTACGATCGCGCGTGACAGTTTTTGTGTTTCGAAGAATCGATCGACGGCGGCTCTCCAGTTCGGCCGGCTTTTCCGAATTAGAAGTGTTGGGACGGTATGGTAACCGTGAGAATTCAAAAACGCCCTGGCCTTGTATTTATCGAAACAACGACGACATGCGGTTGAGGTGGGTCCGACATATGGGATAGAGAGCCTTTCAAGCCAGCTCTGAACTTCGCCGCCTTCGCCAAACTTTCCGTGGATTAAGGGAAAGACCAGATCGACTTTCCGCAGCACCGATTCGAGGCTGGATCGACTGAGTCGCTTCGCTGCGTCGATCTTGAAATCGAAGTCCGATGGTGTGTTTGAATAAAGCTGCCCCCGCGAAATCTCGTAAGTCCTAAGCCTCCTGTCGAAATAGATCGGGACGATTTCGAGCGTGTCGGTGTGTAGGTGATCACAGACGCAGCGAGCCGAGTTGAGAGATATTCCTCGCTCAAGAGAGGGGCCTCCGCAAAGGAGGGCGATCCTGAATTTTGATGTCGTCACTAGGAGTCTGTCGGACTAAGTGTTCCTAAAACGTCCGTAGTGTATGTTTCAAGATGACAGCTCGACATTCCGACCCAGATGTGACCGACAGATTCCTTGAAAGAAAATGAACCTGAGATTTGATCCATATTGTCATATCCATTCTTTACTCGAATACAAATCTGATGATGAAACAATATCGCGCGTAGGGTGATCGTGCCAAAATGGCCCATAGGGAAGCCGCTGCGCAACAACTCTTACGCCTTCCCACAAATCTCAGGTTCATTTTCTTGATTCTAGTCCCGGCGGGCCGGGATCGGAATTAAACCAAATAATTCCTTCGAAAGAGGCATAAAGTCCGATCCCGGATCGCCGGGACTAGCCCGGACATTTCACACACATCGTAGCGAGAATGCGTAGCTTGCTGCGGATCAAGGCCTTTTCGCAGTCCGGCGGGTGACAGCGTGTTGAAACCCTCTGAGGTCGCCGGGCAAGGGAAGGCTTTGAGGCGCAGTGAGATCCGCAGTCGCAGCAGATGGTTTGTGAAATGTTCGGGCTAGCCCGCTTTTCTCACAGATTTCCGAGAACAGTGTCACGACAAAACGTCCATTTTGACACTCTGCCCTCCGGCGGAGCTCGCCGGCCAGGAAAAGCGGGCTATCAATTTGCGTTTTCCAGTATCCCGGCCTTTTCTTGGCCCATCCGTGATGAAAGCGTCGATTCAGTCCAATTTCTGGAAGCTTTATGCGATCGTAGGGCTTCGCTGGTTTCTGCTCGTTATGCCGATCATTGTGCTCTTTTTCGAAGAGAACGGTCTCAGCCTAACGGACATCATGGTTTTACAGGCCGTTTTCTCGATTGCGGTGATCGTGCTGGAAGTGCCGTCGGGATACTATGCAGATGTTATCGGGAGAAGGAATTCGCTGGTCGTCGGAGCGACATTGGCCTTTTTCGGATTTGTCACTTATGCACTCGCCCACGGTTTCTGGACCTTTCTGGCTGCTGAGTTAATCCTCGGGTTGGGCGCCAGTTTCATTTCCGGAACAGATTCGGCGCTTCTCTATGATTCCCTACTCGAGGTGAATCGCGAAGGCGATTACCAGAAAATGGAAGGGCGAATGCAGTCGGTGGGAAATGTCTCGGAGGGTGTCGCGGGTATCCTGGGAGGATTTCTTGCGACGGTGAGTCTGCGTACGCCGATCTATGTTGAAGCGGCAGTCATCTTTTTCGCGATCCCCCTTGCTCTCAGTCTGACCGAGCCGAGCCGGAAGCGCTTTCAATCCAGTCGTGGCAGTTTCGCCGGAATACTTGAGATCGTGCGCTATGCGCTGCACGATAATCGCGAAATAAAATGGCTGATTCTTTATTCGGCTTTTGTCTCCGCTTCGACCTTGACCATGGTTTGGCTCGTTCAGCCCTATTTGAAAATGGTCGAACTCCCACTCAGTTTTTTCGGGATCGTGTGGGCAATCCTGAATTTCTCAGTTGGGATCTTCTCTCTGTTGGCCTATCGAGTGGAAGCATATCTCGGTCGAAGACGCACCCTTATCTCTCTCATATTCCTCGTCCTGATTGGATATCTTCTTCTGGCTTTCTTTCGCTCTCTCTGGGCCATGCCAATTTTCCTCATCTTCTATTATGTGCGGGGAATCAACGGGCCCGTTGTCAGGAACTACCTGAATCGTCTCGTGACGTCAGATAGACGGGCAACCGTACTATCGGTTGCGAATATGATGGGGCGTGTCGCCTTTTCAATCGTGGGCCCATTCATCGGATGGACGGCGGATGTATACTCGCTTCAGCAGGCATTTATTGTGGCTGGAAGTGTGTTTTTTGGGGCTGGTTTGGTGTCACTGGTTTCTCTGCGCAGGATCAAGGTATTGTAGTGATCCCCGTCGCTTTAGTCCGCTCATACTGCGAAATAAGCGGACTAACCCCTCCCACAAGCGGATCAGTTCACTGGTGAGCTCGTTTATTAAGTTCCCCTCCTTGGAGGGGACGGGGGTGGGTTCTTACCAAATCCGTTACAGCATTCTTTAAACGTTAACCAACCGACCGGAAACCCACTCTGCCGGAAAGCCGGTGTCAGCTCCTACGCAGTAACCGACTTCGGATTAGGGCCATACTCGTTTTCATCCTGCTGGCTGTCTTGGATCATGAACACGATAAGAACAATAGCGCCAATCAGCGGAACAAACGCAACGAGCACCCACCAACCGCTTCGGCCTGTGTCATGGAGTCTCCGCACAGAAACGGTGACACTTGGAACGAGCACGGCCAGGCAGTAGATCATTCCGATGATACCGGGGCTTCCTACAAGCCCTTCAACGAACCCGATCGCTATTGCGATGATCATGTTGAACAGGACGAACATCCAGTATTCCTTCCGTCGTGCTCTCCCGCTCACCACAGTATACTTCTTCAACACCTCCAGATACCAATTCATAGCGTTACCTTTCTTCTTGCCCCTATAGATGCGGTTTGTCGACAGCTGAGGCGATACTGCCGCCCTGGGAACTTGCCGGACTTAAGGACCGACAGATTCCTCTCAAGAAAATGATACTGAGTTTTGGGACCAATTGACTCACTCTCTCAGCTCTCAAAGTTGATCAACGCCTTGATTACCCCGTCTCGTCTGTCTGCAAATGTCTCATAAGCTGCCTGTGATTGGTCGAATGTAAAACAGTGTGTTAAAAGAGGAGACACATCGACACGCCTCTGAATGATAAGATCACGTGCCTGGGCATAGTTAATCAGCGGCTCCGTAATGATGGAAGTGATCATTTGAATATTCTTTCGGAAAATCTCATAGAACGGGAACCCGTCAAACAGAATGGTATCAGGAGCACCGAAGGCGAGGATAATGCCGTGTTCCCTAACGTAACTAACCGCATCATGGATTGTTTCATTCTGATGCCCGACTGCCTCGACGACCAGGTCGGCCATCTTACCGGACGTGATCTCTTCGATCGTTTCTCTCGCTGCGCAGCTATCAACGTTCACAGTGTGGCTCGCACGCATCCTTGTCGCCGTTTCCAGTCGATAGTCGAGTTTGTCGAGGGCGATCACGGTTCGCGCGCCAAGATTCGCCAACATATGCATGAGTAAGAGCCCCATCGGCCCCGATCCGATAACAACCGTATCCTTGCCGATCACGCTCCCGATCTTCTTGCAAGCCGATATGACTGTCCCCAAGGGTTGTGCCATGAGAATCTCGCCCTTTTCGACGGAATTTCTCGGCAGGGGAAGGACGTGATCATGTGGCACTGAGAAGTACTCCAGATACCCAATCTGCAGATCCGGTTTTGCCAGGACAAACTGGCCTTCTCTGATCCGATCGGAAGTAGACTCAACGACGGTCCCGACACACTCGTGAAGGGAAAGGCCTGGTTTCAGTGGATACATCTCCTCTCGTTCAAATTCGAGAACTCGACTCTCGAGTGCCCTCGCTTCCGGTGCCAGATGCTGCATCCCCGTCAGATCAATATTGAAAAAGGGAATATCGGAGCCGCAAATGCAGGATAGCTCAACCTCGATTTTGACATTGCGAATGGCATCGATGTCGGGTTCCGCAACTTTCACGATCTCCACTTTTCGTGGACCGACGATCTGTGACGCTTTCATTGGAATTCGGCTCCGTACGTGTTTAGCGTGATGGTAATTGGCTTAGATATTGGATCAAGGGGTCAAGCCTTAGAAGTGTCTGTTTTTCGGGGTCAGCCGCCTTAACAAATTGCACGGAGCCTGACGCAGTCCCTGAGCTTTGTCGAAGGGCGAAGTGCGGTTTGTAAGGCCCCTGGCTCGCCATAGCCCTTGGGCGACGGCGGCTGACCCCCTCAGCGAAGCGGAAAAACAGACACTTCTTAAGGGCATGACCCCGAACGACGAAAAAATCTGCAAGAACTTTAAGACCATAAGCCATCACCCTAAACACGTACTCGGCTCCGCCGAATTCCAGGCACCACGCCCTGCGGCCGCGGTGGGAACGCGGAGGAATGGATATTTGCCGAGATCGTAGGACAAGCGTGTCGCTTGTCAAACTGGTTGGACTGACTCAAGCCAGATTTCTCAGATTGGGGACATTTTCCGAACAAGGTAAATATTCACTACGTTTTGTCTGTCCGCCTTTGACAGAATATATGCCGACTGCTTAGTTATGCGTTCATATGATTCGCACAACAGTCATGTTACCAGAGGAACCTAAACAGTCAGCCGTACTCCTTGCGCGAAGGACAGGCAAGACCCTTGCTCAGCTCATACGAGAGGCCTTGGCCGATCATTTGGAAAAAGAGCGAGTCGGGAGGAGTAAGGATCTCCTGATTGAGGATAAGGCCGTGTATCGAGGCGCCGCTCCCAGGGATGGCGCACTCCAACACGATAGATACATTTTTGAACATTAGGGATGGATGTTTTTTATCGATTCAGGAGCGTGTATCGCTCGCAACCGTCTCCGGCCTGCGCCGTGTCAAGAGCGAGCTTCCTTCGAGGTTCATAAATTGTTGTAGGAAGGCCGCTTGTCGAAGACCCTGAGCTTTGTCGACGGGCGGCCGAAAAGGAAAAAGGTCGAGTTTATCTTTTGTGCGCCCTATCTTTGTGCCATTCGAGTCTAGGATAATTTCACACTATGGCCGACACAGACACTAGTCAGGATCCAATACTCGATTCGAATTCCCTTCGAAGCGAGAAATACATCAGCCTCATGACGTTCCGAAAGAGCGGCGAAGGGATCGCCACGCCTGTGTGGTTTGCCGAGGTCGAAAGGAAACTCTACATCTACACGAATAAAAACTCCTGGAAAGTGAAGCGGATCAGAAACAGTTCCCGCGTTCGCATCGCCGCATGTAACATGAAAGGTCGTGTCCATGGAGATTGGGAGGATTCCGAGGTCAGGATTATTGATGATCCTTCGCTGTGCCTGCGCGCCCGAAACGCGTTGCAAGCGAAATACGGAGTCCAAATGTGGATCGTTGAAGTGTTCGCTCGGCTCTTCGGAAAATGGAAGGATCGGACCTATCTTGAGATCGAATGAGCGACAGATAGCAGCTTAAGGGCAGGCGCGCCCTGATCACGGGTGGAACTCGAGGAATCGGTTTGGCCACGGCGGAAGAATTTCTCAATCTAGGTGCAGAAATCTTCATCGTTAGTCTCGAACCGGCCCGCCTCAAGGATCAGCTCGATAAGTGGCGATGTTGGACCGCAACCCGATGAGGCGGATCGGTGAACCCGAGGAGATTGCAAGCGTGGTCAGTTTTCTGTGTATGCCGGCTGCATCCTACATTAATGGACAGTGTCTCGTCGTGGATGGTGGCTTTACCATAAATGGGGTTTGAAGTGCTCTATCCTACCTTGTCTAAAGTCGCTCACCGCAGGCAATCCGGCTACTCTAGCCAACAGTTCACGATATTTTCGTAGCTGGACCGCTTCCGGTTCAGATCATTTGATACAGGCTACCAAGGCATCACGTTCTTGTTCCGCCGACCGGACCGGCTACGAAACTTCCATAATAGTTTATTGTTGTTGCCGTCCCGATCGGCGAGATCAGAAAGTGTTCTTTGTTTTCGAAACGACCACAAATCCCGTAGAATCAACCGAAGGTGCCAATATGAAAGAATTCCTTATACCTCCTCGCAATATTCGGCGTAGCCGCTCTCGGTACGAGATTCCGAATGAGATTGTTCTCTCTTCTATTCATCGATCGGACCACCTGCCGCTGAGGCAGTTGAAGAACGACCTCGAACGAATTGGGATCAAGACACGATTGAAAGTTGGAACTTCGGCAGCCGATGTGAACGTGCGGCGAAACCGCGCCATTGTGCATCCCGAGGGATACAGGCTGAAAATCAGTCCAAAAGGCATTGAAGTCCAATCGTCGACTTCGGCCGGTGCCTACTATGCCGTACAAACACTTCGAGACATTGTGATTCAGTCAGGTAAAAACCTGGCTTGTTGCGAGATCGATGACGAGCCTGTCTTCAGTCGACGGGCAGTCTACCATGACTGCTCGCGGGGAAAAGTGCCTAAGGTAGGAACTGTGAAGGCCCTTATTGAGTTCCTCGCCCGTTGGAAGATCAACGAGCTTCAACTCTACATTGAAAACGTCTTTACCTTCAGCCGGCACCCGGAGATAGGGAAGGGTTTTTCACCTTACAACCCCGACGAGATTCTCGCCATTCAGGCGCACGCCAGGTTGCACCATATGCGGCTTGTGCCGTCACTGACCAGTTTCGGCCACTTTGAGAAGATCCTCATGTTGCCGCAGTATTCCCACCTCGGGGAATTTCCCGGTTTTCGCGGCCATCCCGGCGGTACCACCCTCTGTCCCATCGACTCCGGTTCGATTCAGCTGCTGGAGGATATGTATGACGATTATCTTCCCCTGTTTGATTCCGAGGATTTCAACGTTTGCGGTGATGAGCCGTGGGAACTTGGAAAAGGGAGATCTCGACGACGCGCAGAGAGAACTGGCACGGGCCGCGTCTATCTCGAATTTATTCTTAAGATCCGCAAACTGTGCCTGAAACACGGCAAACGAATGAACATGTGGGCCGACATCGTGCTCGACCACCCGGAGATCATTCCGGAAATCCCAAAGGACATAGTCATGCTGAATTGGGATTACAACGCCTTGGGTCGACGGATCCCCCGTAGCAATGAGATTGCTGAGTCTGGGCTCCCTCTCGTCTGCTGTCCGGGGACCAACAACTGGCAGAGTCATGGCTCACGTTTGCAGACTGCGCTCCAGAATGTCGCTCGGTTCGCCGAAGAGGCCGAAGCGCATGGAGCGGAGGGATTCATGAATACTGATTGGGGCGACAGTGGCCATCGCCAGTTCCTTGGAGTAAGCCTCTGCAGCCTGGTCCATGGCGCATCCCATTCCTGGAACACCGGCAAAGTCAAAGATAGAAAACACCTGTGCCGGTTCACCAGTGCCGTTTTCGGAGACTCTTCGGGCAGACTCTCCGATACCCTTACCGTTTTGGGAGATGATAAGAGCGGAAATTGGGCCTATGCCGCTCTCATGGAGAGTCTGGAGGAACCGAAATCGCTCGCCACCGGATTCGCGCGGTCACGCCCTCGTATCGATGGCGTCGAGATAAGAGACGAATGGTTGGAAGACCGAGTCCGAAATCTGAAGGTTCTCAAATGGCCGAAACCCAAGCCGGCCGCGGATCGCTTTCTCGCGATTGCTTTGGAGGAGTTTGTTGTCGCGACGAAAATGGAACGCCTCGCCTGTGAGCGGGTCCTCCTGGCGCGGAGAATACGTAGCGGTAGGTCCGTGCCCGCGAGACGTCTCCGACGACACGCCGCAGATCTCGACGCGTGTTCACTCGAGTTTGCCCGCCTTTGGCGCCTTCGCAATCGCCCCTCCCGACTGCGCGACAACCTCAACGGATTTCGCAATGCCGCTCGCGAGGCGAGGAGTTTGGCAAATTGATTTGAATTTCAGACATAGAGCGCGTTGACGGGGAGTCTACTTCAGACACGTTTAACCGTGAGGGTAGGAAGCTCGCTTGCGAGCGATCCAAAGAAATTGGTCTTCCTTTCGGCCGCTCGTTGGCAGAGCTCACGGTCTTCGACAAGCGGCCTTCCTACACCCGACGGGCATAGTTCGTAGCGGAATGCGGGAGCATTTCGTCGCTGCTGCAAAGGCATCGAAAAGCTTCCGCTTTCCGCTACGGGTCTCCCAATTGAGCGTAGTCCCGGCGCTCCCTGAGAAGCATCTTGTCGCCTCTTCAGCATCGATCTGACGACTGTAGGACCGCGCTCGCGCGGGATTTTCCCAGTCGATGGATCATCTGGTCGAGATTTCTCGAATACCTCGCGACGGAAGGGTAGATGCTTTTGAAGAGCAGTGCGGCAGTCGGTTCCGTGGTGCCGAGAAAACAGATGCGGCGATGGCCTCGACTGATCAACAGACCTGCCGCGTGCCTGCTGACCGCCCTTTGGTCCACGTCGACTGAGGGAAAATCAAACCCTTCGAAAGCAAAAAGAGTCCATTAGCTGGAAAACTAGCTTTACCGGCTGAGCAACTAAGAAAGTTCTGGAATTCGTTGTCAACGATGGTGTAAGCGTAGGTAGACCTTATCCGAAAAGCTACTGATTGGCCGCAAAGAGGCGCAAAAGGCGCAAGAAAAACTTGAGAAAAATCATTTTTTGGCTTGATAAAAAGTGTCGCAACATGCTAGTGTTTAACAACCTAAGATTAAGAAAGGAGTTAAACATGCCAACATGTGCGACAGAGGAGAACAAAAGCGATAAGACGCCCCTTAGCAACCTCATTCTGCCGGTTCCAGACACGGATTTCCGTGATTTTCTGGATGAAGTTGAAGAATTGGCCGGGTTCGCGGCGCAAATCATCGAGGCGATCGAGAAGGATCTGGACGCCCATGCG
>CBDCEW010000010.1:0-17093 GCA_965215885.1 Candidatus Moanibacter sp. | reverse complement strand
AGGATAATCACCGATCGAAATTCAAACCTAGTTCATCCCGCGCAAGCGCGGTCCTACATTCTGCTTTACCGTTGGGAAATCTCCTCCTTGGAGGTGTGTCCCGTTGAGCGGGATCGGGGAGGGTTGCCCCCCATTCCACGGTATTTTGATTCTCGGAGCATTAGGTGATGATATTGATGGCCTTATGTAAGTTAAAGACGAAATCATCACAGAGTGCGGGAGTGGATTCAGCGCCCATGGAAGACTTGAGGCTGAGAACCAGTTGCCTGCATGCAGCAAGAATTCTGGCTGCGTTATGATTACGGATCATACATCGATCTTCATCGAAGAAGCGATCCCTGGGGTAATGATTTTTATTTTCGATCGACCAATGGTTGCGAATTTTCGAGAGGAACTGTTGAGGGCTCAAATCGGCGGGATCGAGACTGCTTACGTAGTAAGAGCGTTCAGAGGAAGGTTCAGCTTTGTTTGGATAATGGAAGGTGCGTTGCACACAGGCGAACTGGCGGGCATGGGGCAGGCCGGCAGAGGGAGCGCTTAGAGAATGGGTTGCTATTTGACGTATTTCGAGTCGCCCATGGTCATTGTCCACGGTTTGGTGGAGAAAAAGGGGGTGGAGCTGAAGAGATTCTGAGCGTATTGATGCATGTTGGGCTGATTGTCTTTAATTTGAATAACATAGTCAGCACTGAGTTCTTCGACGACGATGTGGGCAGTTTCTTTTTGATTATGCATGGCGTCGAAGGTGAAGGTGGAGCCGTCCAAAATGGGCATCTTTCGCAAGAGAGTCTGGGCGGCGGTGATCGCGTTGGATTTATCGGCGGTAGCGACTTGGGCTAAGGTTTGAGCGCTTTGGTGATCGACTGCGGCCACCAGGTGCAGAGCCTTTGATTCTTCGGTGTTTGTGCCTTTGAGGGTCTTGCCGTCGACGGCAATATCGCGGGGCAAACAGCCGTCTTGTAAGCAGATGAATTCGGTGAGGGTTTTATCGAAGAGCTCGGCCTTTACGTTTTGCAAGACCCGATAGAAGACATCATAGCAAGGGGCCTTATAGCGGCCTGTTTTGGGGTTTTTCCAGGAGCGTAAGGCGCGCAATTGGGCTTGATTGAGATGATGGGCCAGGCGCACGATGCCCTTGAGGGTCTGTTTGCCGCACATCGTGCCGAGCACAATCATGCTCAGGACCGTGGCGAGCCGATATCTAAGGCCCGCTTTACGACGGAAGTCTTCTATCTGATTGAAGCGTTCCCACAGGCTGCTCATCTGTTCCACTTTGAGGCAGACCGCATGGGAGTTATCGGTTTCATTGAGCGCCTGGCTCTGTGCCGCGGGCAATGGCCCTGAAGCGCGCAAAAGCTCAAGGGCATTAGCCTTGAGGGGTTTGACCCAGATCTGCTTGGGACGCTCATGGCGTTGATAGAAATCTTCGCGTTGGCGGCCATATCCCGCGCTCAAGCCCAAGGGCGTCCACCCGCTCGCTTCGTAGCAAGTGCCCCGGTGAATCTGTGGGTCCACGAACGTTTCCGCTACTAAGGGACGATAGCCAAAAGCCTCCTGCCAGTGATCGGCTAAGACTCTCAGGCACATACCCAACGTCTTGGAGGCCAAATTTGCAAGATCCACCCCGGGCAAAATCAGAAAACGCCGGTTCTGTACTACCAGTTTCAATCGTGCATGCCGTTGCGCCCCGTCCCTCCCGATCCATTCGTCTCGATCCTTCAGCCGGTAGGATGCGGCCCCCCACAAGAGCAGGCCCATCCATTGCCCGTCGATCTGCGCCACATAGCGCAGGGTCTCTCCTGCGCTGCCCGCACTGTGTAAATAATGATGTTGTTTCAATAGATCATTGAATCGCTCCTGCTCTTCGGGCAGGACCAGACGCAGAGTTAAACGATCTATCGAAGGATTCAGTTGGTAAGATTTTTTGTCTTTCATCCCATCTTAACATGACTGATTCCCTCGGGTTTGTTTAGCTCTTTTTTTATCTTCTTGCTTATCAGCTAGTTGCTTCCTGGAATCCTTTTACCCTGGAGGGGGTCGGCAAAGAGGGAATTGAATGTTGCCGCTTTCTCAAAGAGCCGATTACTGACGGGCGTGGAAAGGTCGAGGTGGGAATGAGAGTCATTCCCGGAAAGGTCTGGCGATTCGGCGGCGAAGACAGAATCGATATCGGGAAGATCTACGCCATTCGTCTTTACGACAGTGACGATGAACTCATGGTCGATTGCCGGGTCGATAGGGACGGCTGGATCCGCCTCATGCAATCTGACGATGAATATGATGGATTCAAGGTAGAGGAGGTCGCCAAATTCGACACGGGAAAAGCGATCACCTGGTGCCGGGGACGGTGTCTTGTTGACCCGAAAATCTCCTTTCCGCCGCCACAGATTCCTTACGGTCTCGAGACGGATCTACATAGGTTTGGATTCCACAATTTTGATTTCACAAACAGGACATTCGATTTCTCGTTCGACGATGATGATCCGCTGGCGATATCTATTGGACTCATCGGGAATGGCCAGGACATCAGCAAGTTGGAGCTGCGTGCATTCTGCATCCATCCCTACTCCTCGGGAAGCCATCCGGCCTTGAGAATCCGGCTGGGTCATTATTGTGAGTACCGGAACGACACGCTAGTGGAAGAGGAAGTCTTCCCGATTCATTGGAAGCCCTGGTCAAAGGTGGCGCCCGGTTACCCGCATGACCGCATGGAGGCAACCCGGACGCGCCCAGTCGATAATCGCTGGCTGGAGATAACTAGTCCATACGGATGGACCACGGGAGAGCTGCCCCAATCTCTGTCCAGCGGGGAGCTGGAATGCGAATTTAAGACTGAGGATGTTCGAAAGGAGTTTGTCATCGAAACACACCAGCTCGACGGTATTGATTCCGTAGCCGAGTCAAATTGGCCGGTCAAAGTAGGGATTATTTTCGGAAGGTTCTTTTGCGAGTACGCCTTTACGGTCTACAGTGACGTTACGAAAAGGCTCCATGCCGCCGGCGACCAGGCCTATTGCGATGAGCCGGTTCCGATTTCCGATAAGATATACCATTTAAAGATACGGTGGGAGGCGTCGGGGCGATACCGTTGGTGGCTCGACGGAGTTCCAATGAAATTTACGGCTCTTTCGCGCTACACGGGAGAGTACCAGGAGATTCCCGGATTCGAAATTCCCGGTTACTGGATTCCCTTTCTCTCCGATATCACGAGACCGCAATACCGCGGAATGGACGCAATCGGACTGCACTACGGGGTGGTAGGACGCGAGCCGCACGTCTCCTCTTTTGGCCGTATGCGCGTGCGCACCCTTGATGAAGTGGACTGACCGGATTCTTGCGAATCCGGCTACTCTGGAATCGAAAATCGTTAATCAATGTAGCCGGTTTCACAAGAAACCGGAAGAAATTAAGCTCGCACGAACTCTTCGGCAAAGACTTGCATCTGCGTGATCAATTCGTCCACGGTTTCGTAGTTAAAGCCGGGCCGGAAGTGACTGATGCCGAGCCCCCGATAAGTCTCCAACGCTTCCCGCATCGCTGCGACGCCGCGTCCATCGCCTTCGAACGGACAGCCGCAACATAGAGTAATCTCTTCAACCCCGCGCTGCCGGCACCGGGCTTCCTCCTTGATGAAACAGATCCTTTCCTCCAGCTGTTCCAAACTCAAGCCGGTGGGCGTCCAGCCGTCGCCCCGGCGCACTACTCTGCGGAGCGCAGCGTCGCTCGTACCCCCGATCCAGATCGGGATCCTCTTTTGCAACGGCTTTGGCTCGAAGTGCACGGGTGGAAATTGAACGAACCGTCCGGAATAACTCGGTCGACGATTTTCCCATACTTCCCGGAGAAGATCAATCGTCTCATCGGTGCGCAGGCCTCGCTCCTTGAATTCGATTCCGGCGGCTTGGAACTCTTCTGTCATCCAACCCAGGCCCAGGCCGAGGATCAGACGTCCTCCTGAGAGCCTGTCCAGGCTTGCCGCCTGTCTCGCCAGCACGAGAGGATTTCGAAAGGGCGCAATCAGAATGTTCGTTCCCAGCCTAACTTTCCGCGTCATCGAAGCCAGAAAGGCAAGAGTGACCAAAGGCTCATAAGCGGTAGGATCCCTCTTGCTCCAACCCTGGTTCGCCGGATCGGGCACCACTAGGCGTTCCGCCACCCAGAGCATGTCGTAGCCCAGTTCATCCGCTGCCTCAGCAACCCGGACCATCGTCTCTAGAGATGCGTGAACCCCATAGTTGGGCACATTAACTCCAAACTGCATGCCGATAGATTCCTAGAGAACAAAACCTTTCAATGCACTTGCTTGGAGAAAATTCCCAACTCTCACGCCGGCGGATCGACGACGCGGTTGAAACCCATTTCGTCCTTTCCGCAGAGCAGAAGAACCCCCTCCTCCTTTTCAAAGGGACGGTCCACCTTAACGATCGTCGGCACTACCCGCCCGACCAGGCTCATTCGTCTCTTTCCCGAGAGGTTCGCCTGGGAAGAATGCAGGGTGCGGTTACTGAAGATGAAGAACTGACCGGGCCGAAGAATCATCTTGATAGGATTTGAGGTATCAATCCCTTTGATGTCCGATTTTTTCCGAGAAAATCATCATCTGCACTGGAGACTTCAGGTAAAATGAATGTATGGGTTCCGGGAATCAGTTGGACGCAACCATTTTCTTCGGTCGCCTCATCGATCGCGAGCCAGAACGATACATTCGCTTCTGGAACGAGCTTGAAGTAAGTACCGTCCTGGTGCCAGGGGAAGCGCAAACCTTCGTCCGCCCCCGTTTCCTTTAGGAGAATCGATGTTCTCCAGAGAAGCAAATTCGGACCAAACAGGGAAGCGAGACGATCGACAATAGCGGGGTGAGCGCATAGATCATTCACAACGCGGCAGTCCAAATGTCGATAGTGACGCGGGCTGTTCGGAGTGGCACCGAGTGACTTGAAGGACGGCTGAATCGCCAATACTTCCTCCTCAATTCGATTCCTGTAGGCAGCCATCTCTTCCGGTTCACACAATGTATAGGGCCCAATCACACCATTCTCATGGTAGTGCAGACATTCGTCGGGCTTTAAGGAATGAGGTGAGCCTGTAGTCATCGATCGAAACTTCATCGTTACTCAGTATCTCGGAAACTGAGAATATCTTCTGGAGTATCGCGCAGTTGTCAATTTTCCGAGAGGAAGACATCGACTGACACACGAACGGCAAAGAATTAGCCCGCTCGTTAGATAGAGGAACCGATTCTGCTGAAAAACTCCCACGTTCTTGTCCCGCTCGGCGCATTTGCGTTAACCTAAGGAGAAGAAACAAGAGAGGAAATCAAGACGAGAACGCTTTTCATAGGTGCAGTGTTTGGGGATTTGTTTGAGCCATCGGGGGATGATCTGATCTTTGGGAAGGTGAGAGAGGATGAAGAAGTAGGGAGCAAAGAAGCCAAACCAGTAGGAGAATTTAAGGATACTCAGAGGAGAGGACAAACTGGTATTCGAATAGTGTCTAAGGGGACCATAGACGAAGTTGAGTAAGTGGGTAATGAGGATGAGACGGGCGTAGATAAGAAGCTCAACCTGGTAGGGAGTAGTCTCTTTGACCTGACCGAGATTAAGATGTTGCTTAAAGGCCTTAAAGAAAATTTCGATGCGCCAGCGAAGCCCGTAAAAGCTCAGAATCTGCTTAGGGCTAAAGTCTTTCTGATGGAGGTTGGTAATAAAGATTTGGAAACCGAGAAGGAAGCTGGTGCGGCTGGTATATCGAAGTCTATTGTCGCGGTTTTGTCTATGCTCGCGGCGGCGTTTATGGGCCACCTTCTGAGGGAGTTTGACGGCGATCAGACGAACCGGAAGCTTGGCTTTTTTACCCACCCGAACGGGCATATCGAGAAGCTTTTGGCCACGTAAAAGTTTGCGTAGATCGAGCTCTTCATCGCCTTCGTTGGCTAAAAGGCAAGTGCCGGTTTTCAAACGACTCACAAAGAAGCAGCCGCGCTGATCGAGTTGCTTAAAGACATCGAGGACAAAATAGCCTAAGTCGCGCAGGATCAAGTCGTTGGGTTGAGCGAGAGCGAGAATGTCTTTGGAAGCAGCCTGATCGTTTTTTCGGAAGCTACTGAGGCTGAAGTCAACGAAGGATTCATTGCGCAGATCGTAATAGGCCTGAATCTTCAGTTGAGCCTGTTTGGAGCCTGTCTGATTGGACGCTCCGGGGAAGAAGGGGGCCAGGACCTTAGGCAAGCCAATCGAAGTGCTGTCGGCAATGAGAACCCGTTCAAAGCTCCTCATGCAATTTGGAACAGCTCTGCCCACAGGCCCATAAGCTTTAAGTTCTAAAAGCCTCAGGAGCACTAAGGTCATAAAAGCGGTGGCTTTTTTGGCGCACTTTTGGACCGCTTGTCTGGAAATGGTGCGGTTGGCTAAGAATCCAATAAGCTCGGCTTCTTTGCCAAGGGACAAGGCCCCCTTAGAAGCCATCGCCAGCAAAGCCAAAACAAAGTTCAGAGGGGAGATCTTGCGCGATTTCCTCTCTCTAAAACCACTCTGTTTAGCGAGGGCTGTGAGGTTCAACTTACGGAAGGTTTGACGGATACAATCAGCTTTTTTTATACTTTGCATCCGAAGGATAAATCCTATATATGAACGAATGTACAGTATAAAATGCTGCCAAAGTGAAAAAATGGGGTAGACGGTAAAAGTAGAGAAGATAACCCGGCCAAAATGCACTCGCTCAACTGCGAATTTCCTCACCGCTGTGGTCGAAACGAAGCAAATAGAAAAGGGCGAACAAATGGAGTGGAACCTCGAGGATAGAGACACCCTCATACTCCGCCGCAAAATACCTCGCAAGTCTTTGAATCTGACTAAGTTGCGAAAATAAGGTTTACGCGTATGCGCTCGGCGGGACGGCTACATGTTTCAACGACTTCCTGAACATTGTAGCCGTCCCGCCGAGCGGGACAAGAACGTGGTCGAGCCAGGTAATTGATGCTTGAAGGGTAGCGACGGTGAGCTGAAGATCGAGATCGATGTCCCTACCTGAGGAGTATGATCTCGTCGTCGTGGGTGCCGGTATGTCTGGCTTAATGGCGGCGATGGCTGCCAAAACTGATGACAATCGTGTCCTCATCGTCGAGCCGAGCAATGTCCTCGGTGGACAGGGAACTGCTGGCGGTGTAGCGGGATTTTGCGGTGACTCCAATCGGGTGAATAACCTGTTTCGCGAATTGATCGACCGTTTGTCGGAGCACAACTTTATCAGTGACTACAATCCAAATGATGACCGCCGCGCTTACGATCTGGAATGGTGCGCCTACTTTCTGCAGGAGATGGTATTGGAAAGGAACATTGAAATCCTTCTCCACTCCCGCGTCATCGATGCATATGAAGTAGATGGACAGGTCACGGAACTCACCATTTCGACAGCCAGCACACTCTACAAGTGCCGGCCGCGCTTTGTTATCGATGCATCGGGCATCTGTGTAGTGCCGCATATCCTGGGTTACCCCGTCGTCACCGAGGGCGCCAACAAACACCTTCCCATGAGCCTCTATTTCACGCTCTGGGATTCCGGGAAACCGGTAAAGCCGTTTCTACCGCCGGGACTGCCTCGCTGGACAAAACTCGAGGAGACACCGCTGATGGACACCCACGTTTTTGAAAGTGGAAAGGTCGAGGTAAAGATGAAGATCACGGGTTTCGACGCCGCCGACGGATTCGGCCGTTCACAGGCCGAGATCTTCGCTCGTCAGCGGATGGTGGCGATGATCTACTACCTCCAGACACAAGGGTTTCGCGGCCAGGTTTTTGACCGGCACGTTCTCGCTTCGGTTTCCAGGGGGATCGGCGTAAGGGAAGAACGGAGGATTGTCGGAGAGCACGTTCTCACGAACGAGGAAGCCCACCATGCCGTCGTTTTTGACGATGCCATTGCCATCAATACTTATCACTTCGACTACCACCGCAGCGATACGAAACATTTCGCCAAAGAAGGCATTTTCGACAATGTGGAACCCTATCATATACCCCTTCGCGCCCTCATCCCAAAAGGGGCAAAGAACGTCCTCGTTCCGGGTCGCGGGGCGTCGGCCGAACAGCTGGCGATGAGTTCATTCAGGGTCATGGCCATTGTGCAGGCAATGGGATATGGCGCGGGAACGGCAGTCAGACAATGCCTTGAGGACGACACCGACCTGCCGGGAATCAACATCCGGATACTTCAATCGACGATTGAAGCAAATGGGCAGTCGCTCGACCTCTCCTACTACGGCGACTATCAACGAAAACTGCTTCTCATCCGAGAGCACATCTTTGATTGCGATCGTCCCTTTGCCCAATGTCACGCCTCAACCCTCGTCCAATTGCGCAACAACCGCATTCTTGCGGCCTGGTTTGGGGGCACGCGCGAGGGGGATAATGACGTCGGTATCTGGCTGGCGGAGAGGTACCAAGGGCGTTGGAGCGCGCCGCGATTGATGGCCAAAGTGAAGAATGAACCGCATTGGAATCCTGTCCTATTCGCTACGCCGAGTGGCAACGTCCATCTCTACTTCAAGGTCGGGCTCGGGACTCACCGAAAATGGCGGACGTGGTTTATGACAAGCGACGACGACGGGGCATATTGGAGTGAGCCGAATGAGTTGGCGCCCCTTGAGGCGATCACCCCGGGACCTTCCAAGAATAAACCGATCATACTGGAGGATAGGACCTGGATCGCTCCCAATTCGACGACCATCGATGGCCAATGGGAGGTATTCGTGGACCGGAGCAACGACGATGGCGCCACTTGGAATCGTGGCAATTTCATCGCTCTCAATCATGACGAGTGCTCGGGAAAGGGCGCCATTCAACCGACACTCTGGGAATCGAATCCGGGCCACGTTCACATGCTCGTGAGAACGACGAGCGGCAGAATCTGGAGGAGCGATTCCACCGACAGTGGCAAATCCTGGGAACCGCTTTACGAAACTGACCTCCCGAACAACAACAGCGGAATCGATATCGCAAAACTCCACGACGGAGCTCTTGCTCTCGTCCACAACCCCGTCGAAACAAGCGGGGTGCGCACACCGCTGTCCATTGCCCTATCCTTCAACAACGGAGAGACCTGGCCATACCGACTCGATATTGAAACCGAGCCCGGTGAATTCTCCTATCCAACGATCATTCCCACTACCCTCGGCATGGCAATCACTTACACCTGGAAACGGGAGCGCATTGCTTTCTGGCACGGATCCATCGAACAGATTACGATGCAGGATCAAAAGACAAAAATGGGCACCAAATGCCCGCTTGCTTACGCCTCTGACGGCAAGGGAATCGCAGGTAAATCCTTGGTTGGGCATAGATCCATCGCTAAAGAATAAGTAACAATGAAGAGATGATGGGCACGATACTCCCTATTGCCTGCATTCTTGAAAGCGAAGGAATCGAAGCCAAACCATTGGCTGGAATACTTCATAGACCCTACATTCCAACCTCATTCTATAAGCCGATCATTAGAAACTAAGTCTTGACTAAGTTTAGTTTCGAGGTCTTCTTACCATTTATATGAAATCGGTCACGACACATGAGGCAAAAACCCATCTCTCGCGCCTGATATTGGAAGTCGAAGGAGGAGAAGAGATTATCATCTGCCGCGGTAAGGAACCGGCCGCAAAGCTGGTATCGGCGAAGAAAGTGAAGGAAAAACCCCGACGACCAAAAGTTGGAACACTGACGGGTGGGACGGTAACCTACTCGAAGGACTGTTTCGAACCATTGAGCGACAAGGAACTCGAGGATTGGGGTCTTAACTGATTTGAATCTGCTACTCGACACGTGTACTTTCATCTGGCTCGCCGGTGAACCGAACAGGTTGAGTAAAACGGCCGCTGAGGCGATCGACAACGAGGAGAACCAGATATTTCTGAGCGACGTCTCTGCTTGGGAAATCTGCGTAAAATGGCGGAGCGGTAAACTGTCTTTACTCTCTCCTCCACGAATATGGATTGAAGAGCAACAAGCTCACTGGTTTCTCAAGGAACTGAAAATTGAGAAAATTCACGTCTACAGAACAAGCGAACTGGATCTCGTTCATCAGGACCCATTCGACAGATTGCTTATTGCCCAATCAATCGAAGAGGGAATCAGGATCGTATCCCCTGACAGTGTATTCCGAAAATATCCTGTCGCAGTAGTCTGGTGAATTTCGAAAGCAGCAATCCGTTCTTGCTTCGAAATACTCTCGCTACTTTCATTGCGATTCCGCCAAGCGGATTTTAACGAAAGCCATGGACAGCGAGTGCACAAAGTATTGCCTGACTGAGGAAGAACGAACTCAGTTTGAAGACGAGGGCTATTTTGTCGTCCGAGAAGCGCTCCCTCTTGAGAAGGTCGAAGAGATGACGGCCGCAGTCGACGCCACTTGTGATCGTTATCGATCGGAGCACAAAGTGGGACCAAATGATCGCGTCAATTTGTTGGACTTCATCGGCTGGGAAGAGTCCTACCTCGATCTTCTCGACTGGCCGAAAACCTTCCCGAAGGTCTGG
The DNA here is from genome assembly GCA_965215885.1 of Candidatus Moanibacter sp. Lineage (GTDB taxonomy): Bacteria > Verrucomicrobiota > Verrucomicrobiia > Opitutales > UBA2987 > CBDCEW01. Next base: position 6,574 of record CBDCEW010000010.1, on the reverse strand, counting down.
GGAATTCTGGGATGGAATATCCAGCTCTATCACTCGCACCTGATCGTCACACCGCCTCAAACGGCCGCTAGTGACGATCCTGCGCCCCGGGTGGGCAACTGGCATCAGGACAGCGGGCGTCTCAATGTGGAATTGGAGGGCGACCCACGACCGCGTGTTTCCCTCAAGATCGGCTTTTTCCTCACCGATACTACCACCCCGGATTGCGGTAATTTCTCGGTCGTCCCGGGAAGTCACTTGAAGAACAATCTGGAAATCCCGACCGACCCTCCCGCTGATCCGGAAGGCGCGATCCAGGTTCAAGTCCCCGCCGGTACGGCAGTATTTTTTGATCGGAGAATCTGGCACACCGGCTCGCCGAATCGGTCCCATCGGACCCGCAAGGTTCTGTTTTACGGTTACAGCTACCGCTGGCTTCGACCAAGGGACAACATGACGGTGTCCCACCTCATGGATCGCTGCGACCCCATACAGAAACAGCTCCTCGGTGCGGGAACCGGAGGTTTCGGCTACACCTCGCCGAAAGAGGAGGACGTCCCTCTAAAGGGATGGATCAGCAAGTTTGCCGGCGCAGTGCCCGGGACTGGAAAGTAGCGTGGCGATTGACTAACGTTTTGTGAAGGTTGTAACGGGCTTGGAAGAAACCCACCCCTTGCCCCTCCTGGGAGGGGTTAGGGGTGGGTCGAGTCAAAATTCATACCTGTTTGAACCGAAAATGTGCTTTGGAATTTTAGAGTTCGAGATCCACAACCCTCCCGGTTCTCGCCGATTCATAAATGGCTTCGACCAACTGAACAGCGTTCCTACCCTCTTCCCCCGGAATCGCCGGCTTGCGACCCTCTCTGATTGCACCGACCAAATCGAGAATCTGCAGACGGTGACCATCGCTGCTGATCGACATAGGATCCGATGTCCCGCCTCCCAGCTGCAAATCGCTCTGAGATTGAAGGATATCGTCGTCCTCCGGACGCTTCTCCGCGAATTCCCATTTAACCAGACTGTTATCCTCCAGCACAGCGGACCCACGGTCACCACCTATTTCAATTCTGCGTTCGTATCCCGGATAACACGCCGTGGCCGCTTCAATGACACCCAATGCGCCATTTGCAAAACGCAAACTAGCGCAAGCGACATCTTCAACCTCGAGCCCTTCGTGAGCTCGCGTCGCAATGTAGGCGGAAACCGACTCCGGCATACCAACGAGCCATTGCAGAAGATCCACGTAATGAATGCTCTGGTTCATGAGCGCGCCGCCACCGTCCAACGACGAGGTGCCCCGCCAGTCCGCACTTTGATAGTAGGCGTCGTCGCGCCACCATTTTATATAGGCGCTGCACAACGCCAGGCGTCCAAAGCGACCCTCAGAGAGGGCATCTTTGATAGTCTTCGCCTGCGGATTCATCCTCGATTGGAAGATCGCCGCTAAAATTCGGTCTGACTCGTTCGCCTCCTTAATCATCCTGTCTGTCTTTTCAAGGGTCACTTCCAACGGCTTTTCGCAGAGCACATGTTTACCACTGCGGAGAGCGGGAATAGCGACATCCGCATGGGCGCCGCTGGGCGTCGCAACGCAGACCACGTCAATATCGTTGCGTTTCAATAGCTCATCCAGGGAGGGAGCATAATCGACCTTCTGTTCTTCCGCAAATTTTCGCCCCTTGCTCTCCCCGCGATTATGCACGGCGCGAAGCGCAGCGCCGGGCACGCCGGAAATCGCGTCAGCGTGCATACCGGAGATGTTTCCTGTCCCGACAATAGCAAATCCTACTTCAGTCTCTCTATTCACGCTCGCCAACGCTATTCCCATACGATCGTGAGTCAACCAGTTCGATCTCTCTCCTTCCCTTCTCGCTAACGGTAGGAATCTGTCGGACTTAGGTACCTATTTAGCGTTTTGAGGCTGCCCCGGTCTTGTGCCCATCGTTCTGAATTTCGGTTGGCACGCAAATTGCGTGGAGTTCTCTGGTTAGAGCATGAAGAAAATGGGGAGCAGAGGGAGGGCACTGGAGTCGTTGTCAGGAGGCAATCCGATGGGGTTGCGGGTTTAAGGATTGATCCTGGCGATTACAGACTTCGAAGAGTTCCTCAAGGAAGTTTTCTTTTCGCAGGAGCTTTTTGGGCAATCGACCCACGGCGAGGGTTTTTCTGTTCGCCCGCCAGTGACTGAAGGGGGGTGCTTTCTGTGCAGCCTGGGCAAGCTTTTGGGGCAGATTATCGATACTGCCTAAAACCAGCTCCACATAGCGGGGATTGTGTAAGTTGGCCAGGAGCATGTATTCTTCGGGGAGCGCTTCAAAGTCGCGCGTCAGATTTTTGCGCCCGTGGGTTTGACGGCGTTTGCGCTTGGAGGTGCGCCAGGTGCCTTCCAGCTCATTGGTCGTGCGTACGCTGTCTGGATGGGCCGGTGGGGGAAGCAGCCGCTGCCAGTATTTGTCCAGATGAGTGACCACGGTGCGGTAGAGTTTGGCTTTCGAGGGGTTGGTCAGGGAGGCGCCTTTTTGGCGATATTGGGCACGCAGCAACTGGAGAGCCTCGGTGAGCTCAGCGGCTTGTCCTGCTTGCAACAGATAAGGGTCGCTTAAAGGGCAGGGGCCGCTGGCGCTGAGCCAAAGGGCATCGCGCAAAGCGCTGAAAATGCAAAAAGCGTTTTCATAGATAGTAGCGGCTTCGATGACGAGGGCATCAGCCAGATACTGCTTCAACCCGGTCGAAAGATGAAAGAAGCTTCGCAGAACAGAGCAACTGGCAGGAGCGCGGGCAAGCCACTGCTCCAGGGCGGCATGGGCGCGCACGACCCGCCGATGCCAATAAAGCAGGTAAGGATCGAAGGGAAAGCCCTGGCGGTGACCGTCGCAGGGATAATCCAAAATCCACAATTGCAGGGCCATGAGCAGTTCCCGTGCAAGGGTGGGATCGAAGGGCACTGCGAGCGCTTTGGCGGTGAGCAAATCGGCCAGGACGAGGGCGTGTTTTTCACGGAGGGCGTCACGGAGCTTTGCGGTGATGTGTTTGCGTTGCTCGCGCATGCGCTCCATGAGCTTCAATTGCCGCAAGCGCCCGTTGAGCATCTGCTGGGGTTTTCGATAAAGCTGTTCGCCCACATTGCGGGCGAAATGATAATGGCAGACGCCATGGGGGGCCTGGAAGGTTTCGCTCTCGCAGGCCTTGCTGATCTGAGCGCTTAAATCATGATAGACATGGTGGGGTTGGCCAAAAGCCCGGGCCGCCCGGGCAAAACAGCCACTGATCGTTTCGCTCTGTTCGGAAGGCATTTTCCAGCTGCCCAAAAGGATCCCTTCGTCGGCTTCCTGAACAGCGAAGAAAACCGGCGTCTGCGGTTCCACGGTCCCATCCACCAGCCAGCGCAGGCAAGGGCGAGCGCTCAGGTAATCTTTAAGCACCGGAGCGGCCGCGGCGTGCAGCCGACCCAGATAAAAAAGAAACTTCTGCTGCATCTCATAGAGGCTGCTTTGAGCAATCTGCAGCTGCCCCGGGCCCTCGCGCAGTTCCCTGTGCACCTCTTTGAGGGTGGCGTTTTCGCACAAACATCGCTTGCCCACATAGGCAATCAGATCGTAAGCGTAGCGACTATGCGAGGGCACGATCTGTTCCAGGCGAGCAGAACGGTAGCTGTTGCGGTGGCTCCCTTGCCCCTGCTCGCGCACAACTTCCACCGCCTGGAAGCATCCATAGGAGAAACTGACCACCTTGCGGCGCAGGGTCTTGCGCACCTCTGAAGGACCCTCTTCGTCCTCCCGGGCATCGAAGCGATAACTCGTTTGCGCAGGCACAGCCCCCACCGTTTGCAGGGCCCGTTCAGCCTCTGCCCGCAAATCATGTAACAGCTCCGCTACCGCGATCGTTCCGGTTTTTTTTTGAGCGAGTAAAACGCCATCACCCGCTCAATTTGCTCCCCGCTCAGCTCTACTCCCTGCTCTTGCATAAGCTCGACAAGCTCCTTGACCCCGGCCTCGGGATGGCCGATACAGGCGACCAGCAAAGCGATCACGACCATCGTTTCGAGCCCTTCGGGAGCTGCCTGCAAAGCGCCCCCGGGGTCCCCTGCCTGAACTTGTGCCGCTGTTCTTCGCCCTTGCCGCCGCTTTTTCTGTTCGGCCCCGCCCTGTTCCCCGGCCGAGACATACACGCAGTGACGCCCTTCATCGTATCGACTCAACCGCTTCTTTCTACAAAGCACGCTTATGGGGTTGTGCACCCGTACCCCAAGGAGGGTCTCCAACTCAGCCACCGTGTAGCCGCAAAGCGAAGCTCCCACCACCGCCTCCACGGTCTCCTCCAAGGTGCCGTGGCGCGAAAAGCGCCCCTTGCGAAAACGCCACAAACCGGCCCCGTCAAAGCGCGGAATGTCTTTCAAGCTCAGGTAGCCACAATTGGCATTGTAACTGGAGTAATGGCCATATTTTTGCAAAGCCCGATAGACCGTTCGCCGCGACACCCTCTGCTCCTTCATCAGCCTCCACACCGTGCTTACCCGATCCCGCCGTACCGCTTCGACCACCTCCCTCTCTTTACGCGAAAGCTCTTCTTGCATGCACCGGCACAGTATGGAAAGGAGGCAAAACTGCAAACTTTATTTTACACACAATGCCAATACCAACTTTCTCCAGCTCCCTTCGCTTCTACTCAATTGCCACCAGAAATCAACTCCCCGTTCAAAGCGCTTTTGTAACTGATTAATACTCAACAAGTTTCTAACTGAAAACAAACCTGCAGGAAAAGCTCTCTACCTCTAACGAACCCACACACAACAATCGTTGAAACTCCATTCTGGCATACTATGTAATCAATAGAATCTTGCAAGTGCCTGAATAACATTTACTTTGGGTTCTCCAACCCAATTTCGTAATTATGGGCACAAGACCGGGGCAGCTTATGATCATGCTAAACACGTACCTTCCGTACGGCAGACCACGCGAATAGACGCAAATGAAGAAGAATTGACCACGGACTAGCCCGGACAATTCACACACTTCGTAGCGAGACTGTCCCGGCACGCCGGGACTGCGTATCAGTGACTATCCGAAGCCCGGCGACCTCAGAGGGTTCCGACACGCTGTCGCCCGCCGTGCTTCGGAAAGGCATTGACACACAGCGATCTACGCCGTCTCGCTACGAAGTGTGTGAATTGTCCGGGCTAGGAGCCTGCCGGACTCAGCACGATAAAATGAGGTCGCTGCCGCAACCAATTGCAAAAACATGCGAACCTCGTCATTGCGAGGAAGAATGACGAAACAATCCAGATTTTCGGGGCCTCATACCCGTGGATTGCCGCGCTACGCTCGCAATGACAAACGAATGGTCGAGCCGGATCACTTGGAATTGTCCGATTGATAGGAACTATAAGGCTCCTAATACTCTTTCCCATAAACTACGGGATATTTGCTCGTCGCCTCTGACGCGGACAAAGAGGAGGCGCCGTCCGAGGCATTTAACACTCCGAAAAGGGTCCCGACGAAGTTCAGGGTAGTCACCGGACTGGGATCTTCGCGACGATTGTTAATACCCTGGGTGATCCAACCATCCCTCGCTCTCCCTCGTACCTGGTGGGCGACCAAATCTCCGTTTGTATCCCTATATACGGCAATCATTCCTGCACCCAGGTAATCGAAATCGGTCATCTCTACTAAGAGCACGGAATTCTCTCCGTAAAGCGGTAGCATTGAATTTCCAGCGCCGCGCATGACACGCCATGATTCACTCAATTCAGCGACTTTTTCAGCATCCCTTATCGCTTTCTTATAGGGCAAAGAAAGCGCGCCTTCCTGCCCGCTTCCCAGACATGCACCCGCGCTGATGGCCAATATCATTAAAACTGCTCCTACACGGATCGGACTTCTGGTGGATTTTTTTCTCATGCCCAATAAATCGTTCGGAAGGGTGGTCGATATGATACCCCGATCTCTGTAAATCCTTCACCGTTTTTCTGGATTTCGACTCCATGAAATCCTGTAGATGAATCGCACCGTCATATATATTCTGAATCGCAACCACTTGATAATCAGTAACTCGTAACTCGCAGCACTTTGTGGAAGACGAAAAGCTTCCGCGTTCCGCTACACATTTCGATTCGGACTGTAGCGGAAAGCGGATGCTTTTCGTCTTCCCGAATTTCCGAGAACGAGAACGAATTCTAATCCGCTAACTGGCAATCTCCGCCGTCGAATTGACCAAAAGTCGCGCCGGAAAACCCGCATGGGCATTGAAGTTTCGGTTCACAGATTCGATGTACATCCACACGAGTCGCCTCCCCCGGGCGGCATTTCTCTAAGGAGCAGCGCCACGACAGCATTCGAGCAACGATCGAAACCACAATCCCAGACAAGCAATGATGGAATCTTCTGGAATCCTCAGCTCCCCGCCCTGCTCTCTAGGAGCCCGTCCCTTTAAATCGCGAATGTTTCTCGCCCGCATTATCCGCGCCTGTCCGCGTCGACTTAGACTGACCCTCATTTTCGCCTCGACGGCGGCTCTCACACTCTCGTGCGAAACAACCGAACAGGCTGCCGGTCCCGTCTCGACAGTTGATCGGGCGAAAGCGCTTCACGCGGCAAAG
>CBDCEW010000009.1:0-33397 GCA_965215885.1 Candidatus Moanibacter sp. | reverse complement strand
TTGGAAAGTCTCCTCCGAGCCCACTCTAAACTTTCTCAGTCTGGAACTTAATGGAGTGGAAGACCGGCGAATCTCCGGTGAGGAGCCCTTTACGGCGGAGGTCCTATTCATCCCCAACGGGTTTAATGTTGTCCGTTGGGTCTGGACAAAACTGAGCAGCGTCGAGACCGGCGAGGATACAGGATGGGTAGACGAGATCGACGTGGATCCTGTCAATGTACCGGAACTCGTCATCACAAATGTAGAAGTGACTGTGGGAGAATACGTCCTCGACGTTGCCGAGATCGAGGCATCTCCCGAACAGTTGCTGGGCACGGAATTCCTCGAAATTACGGTCGAGGCGGAGAACCAGGGTGCTGATTTTCCAGCTCCAGGGGCCGGGTTCTTCACTGTGGCGGATATGGAGATACGGCTTTCCGAGGACGAAATTTACGGAAATAGTGATGATATTTTGCTGGGCGAATTCGCTCGAGTGGAAGAGACTTTTGCCGGAGGCCTCAAGATAAAGTTCCTCGGGCCTATCCATCTCGGCGATGATCTTCCGGAAGGGGATTTCTTCGTCCTCGCGAAGATCGATCCATTGGAGAACGTCAACGAATTTGACGAGACCAACAACACTGCCTCCACGGCGGGTCCGGACGTGCAGATCACACGGCTCCCCGACTTGGAACTGCTGACCTTAACCTTCGACGAACAGAAGATCTACTTTGTCGAAGATGGGCTTTTCGGGCAAGGGTTTTCCGGGGATGGCCTTAATCTGGACTTCACAATTCAAAACGATGGTCTGGATTCTGTAGAAGGGAATATCGAATGGGATGTTAAAGTCTCCTTAAGAGCCATTTCCAAAGAGACCGTTCAAGGTTTAGCGGATACCTTCAACGCGGAGGGTACGCTACCCACCATTGACGAGTTTGATGCCGCTTCCACACCGGCTATCGAATTGGGTACGTTCACCGAGAGCCAGCTTCTGCTGGGGAGGAGATTAGCGGCGCCGACGGGCGACACCATCAACATTTCAAACTTCCTCTTCCTGCCGCATTACAATCGGCTCGAAACGAGTATCGGTGAAAATGAACCAGTGGAGGATTATCTCTATTGGTTTGAGATCGAACTGGATGTCGATAACGAAATTCGGGAATCGGATGAGAGGAACCGAATACTCTTTGTCTTCTCCAACCTCATTACGACTTTCCCGGCCCTCTCGCCCAACGATGCTGTCTTCGAAATCCGCGAAAATCCCGGATCAATTGATTCCAACGAATGGCAGGAAATCTACGGAGTTAACGCCGGAGTGAATCCTGATGCTGATGGTGATGGGATGGATAATGTCTTCGAATATGCCTTAAATCGTAATCCGCTCGTCGCTGACGGTGCGGGCAAGGATCTTCTGACCAGTTTCGGAATAACGGAGATCGAGGTAGGTGGAAACACCGATAATTATCTCAGCCTCACCTTCGACTTCGTTATCCAGTCGGCGGATCTGACCTATGATGTCCAGGCTGCCGATGACGTGATGTTTATGACCAACCCCTCCACCCTTGTTTTCATTGATCCGCCCTATACCGGAAGCGGCGTCGGCGTGGGAAGCCTTACCGGCGACGGCGGTTTGACGAGCAACCCGCTTGTTCTTGCGGCCGTAGACAACGGATATTCCGCGCGCGTAACGGTTCGCGATAGCGTCTCGATGAGCGCCGCTCCCACCCGGTTTATGCGGGTAGTCATTGAGGATACGGACGGATTCGGCCCCAGCTTTACTTCCATACCCATTACCATGGCCACAGAGGCTGCGGTCTATACCTATAACCTCTCGGCGGAGGATGATGGCGGCGGCGCCGGCCTGACATATGCCTTCACGACGGTGCCCGCCTGGATCACTACGACAACCGATAATACTGACGGTACGGCTGTGACCTCCGGCACGCCGGGTGCGGGGGATGTGGGAGACCATTCCGTCGTCATTGATGTCGATGATGGAACCCATGGCGCCACCCAGTCGTTTACTATTACGGTGGATCCCATACCGTAAGCGGGAGTTTTGCACAGCGGGGTGGCCGGAATGTCTCCGCAGTTCGGTAGAGCGGAGCGGGCTATGAATGGGATTGCCGCTTCGTCGTAAGTCTTGTCGACGTGTCGACGTGCGGAGCGAAGCGAGAGAGCCGCGTGTCGTATGTTGGATCCGGATCCTGTTTGATCAGCGCCCACCACGGGGGAAGTCTAACTGGAATGGCACCAAGATATCGAAATTGTCCCTCGCAAGCGAGCTTACTACGGCTTGCATATGTTGTTGTAGGAAGGCCGCTTGCGGCCGAAAAAGTCCGCAGCCGGATTTATCGTTTATGCCCGGTATCTTACGCCAATCCAGTCAGATTCCGATTGCGACAACGATTAATATTCGTGCTGTTCTTAGCCTAATTCCAGCCGACAACGTGGCCTTGAGCGAGCTTGATAGCGAAGACACCCAGATTGCTGGCGATATGAGCGGCGAAGCAGGGGAGGAGGGAGCGTTTGGGATTAAGCCCGTAGAATCGAACTGTGTAAAACCAGAGAGAATTGGTAAAGAGAATGATGAGCGTCCAGACCGTTGCTGGAGTGAGTTGAATTTTCCAGGTAACGAGATTGAAACCACTGAACTCGAACCAGTATTGAGTATGGGCCAGTGAGAAAAGAGCAGAGAATACAACGATGCTGCTCACCAATGCGGTTCGGCTTCGGTTCTGAATGACGAGATAACCTCGAAAGACAAGCTCCTCAAGGAATCCCGCCGCTACCATGGCCAGGAGATAAAGGCAGGTTATGTCGGTTTGACTTTGTGAGGATTCGAGGACGTATTCTCCTGCCGTCTCCACGCCCAGGATGATCAGGCTGCCGGCGATCGCCACTGCAATTGCGGTGCCACTTGCCGGCGCGATGCCCGGAAATGCCCGGGCGTCACCCTTACCGGTTCCGGCTTTGCGGTAATCGCGGTGCCATAGTCTTCCAATATAGAGCGAAATTGTGAAGACGACTAATATCGAAAACGGATCCTGGCTCATGTCTTCGAAACTAACCGGAGGATTTCATTACCTAGCGAAGCGGTATCTTCCCATCTTGGGGATTAGAATGCGAGACCACATCGTGATTGATGCAGAGCCGAATTATTGAAGGGAAGATCAATCCTACTCGTTCGGTGCAAAACTCCATTCCACCCCGGTTCACCACGAGGGTAGGAAGGCCTGCCGTACGGCAGGCCGAGCGATTCCAGTATTCTGGTTTTCCGTTCGCGCGCAAGCGCGCTTCCTACGCCTGGCGGTGATCGATGTGGCCAATCTACATCGAATTACCGTGAGGGTAGGAAGCTCGCTTGTCGCAGACCCTGAGCCTGTCGAAGGGCGAGCGATTCGAATGTGTCGATGTTTCCTTCGGCGGCCCGTCGACAAAGCTCGGGGTCTTCGACAGGCGGCCTTCCTACGCCTGACGGTCTTCTTTTTGGAGGCGGTTTCGCAAAAGTCCGAAAATTCGATGCCTCGGCCTGGATTTCCGCTGAGCGAGAATAAGACGGGTATGAGATTTCCGGACCGACATTGAAGGAGATGTATCGAATTGGCTAGAAAACTTGCTTTCGAAAAGGAAAGCACTACTGTGTTGACCGATGCCTGTAACCACCGAAAGCGACGATACAAGAGAGTCCAAATGCGTTGGCCTCGATACGATTTCCGAATTGGTTCGGCCCCACCTCCGGGAACTGACTCGATTCATGAACGGTCAGGTACTGCAGTTTGAGCCCGAAATCAGGGAGTTGGTCAAATATTGCCTCGAACACAGCGGTAAACGGATTCGGCCAGTCCTCGTATTTTACAGCGGGTGGACTTCGGAAGAGATCATTGCAAGCGACCTCGTGAAAGCCGCGGCCGTTATCGAGTTTGTCCACATGGCGACCCTTGTTCACGATGATGTGCTCGATGCCGCGATTCTGAGACATAACGATTTTACAGTTAGTCAGAAGTATGGCCCCCAAGTCGCGGTGCTGCTGGGAGACGCACTCTTCTCGCAGGCCTTACGCCTGGCCTCCGATTTTCCAAGTGTGGAAGTTTGCCGAGCCGTGTCCCGCATCAACCCGTCGTGTTTGTTCGGGCGAGATTGAGCAGACCTTCCAATGTGGAAATGCCGAAGTCAGTATCGATACCTATTTCCGGATTATTGAGTGTAAGACGGCCGAGTTATTCCATGTATCATGCATAATAGGAGCAAAGCTTGGAGGATATGAAGAGGAATTTGCCGAAGCCGCTGGGCGATTTGGCAGACATCTCGGCGTTGCTTACCAGGTATTCGACGACCTGGCGGACTTTGTCGGCCAGGAGGAGCACGTTGGCAAGACTCTCGGTACGGACTTGACCAATGGGAGATTTACACTTCCCCTGATCCTCCTGCTGAAGAACCTAGAGAGGGATGCAAGAGAGCAACTCGCCGATGAAATTCAGTCTGGAAAATCAGTTGATATGGAGAACATCAATCTCGCTTTGTCCGAGAATGGTGTTGTTGAGAAAGTGGCGAAGCATTTTGATAATGAAATTCGCGCCGCGGAACTGGCCCTCGCTCCATTCGAAGGATACGCGCCGGTCAAGAGGCTGCTTGGGATCAGCGGATATATAAAATCATTGAGCGACCAGGTTCTGGGGAGGGTGATTCTGGAATAGACGCTGCGATTATTCGGCACCTCTTCCCAATAGAGATGTCTGAGAATCAATTATGCCCAAATGTGTAACCCGGAAATCTCACGAGATTTCCGGGTCAACAGCAATACCGCAGGAGAATAGTTTGAATTTGAGCCCAGGATGAAAATGAGACCTAAAATTCTGAACCCACTGAAAAGAGCAGGCTGCAATTTTGATTGCCTTCAGAGCCCGTCTTGTGGAGTATTGAACCTAGAATGACCCCATTCGAAAAGCCTTTCGAGCGGGCGGTTTAAGGTTCTCCGCCACGGGCGGACCAGCCTATGGCTGGCAGGTTTCGGGTTTTAGGCTGCCGGCGCTGCCGATGAGCAGGTATTGAGCGGCCATCGGCGTGGCTTGCTGCACAATACGTATATTTGCCGCTGTCTGGAGGCATACTCATCCCGTGGTGCTTTTTTCTCTGAGCTTCAAAGCGGTCAGATTCAGGCTGCCTGTTCCAGTTCCTCCCCTCGGCGTTTCTTCATCAGTATGATGCGGCAGAAGTTGTAGGCCAGAACCTTCTCGAGCAGTTCATCGCCTACCGCATCGATGCCGCGGCGGCCGAGTTCGCCAAAGGCAAATCCATCTTTAATCGTGAACATCAGCGACTCCACTGCGGAGCGATCGCGGCGTGCCTCGCGATACGCCTCGCTCTCCCAGTCCTCGGGGGTGGTCAACTTCTTGCCCTTCGCCCCACTGATACTGATCTGCTTTACCCCCATGCTCAGCACCTCCTTGCGTCCCTTCGCCGAAGCATATCCGTCATCGGTGCTGACCAGTTCAGCAATGACACCGGTGCGCTTGATCGAATCGCCGATGGCCGGCGCCAGCTCAATGGAGTCTGCCGCGTTGCCTTGCGGTACGATCAGGCTGGTGACAAAACCGTTTTCGCTGCGAACCAGTTGTGGCTTGTACCCGATCACTGGATTGCGGCTGCCCTTCTTGATGTAGGCCGCCGATCCGTCCGAGAGGCTCAGGACCTTCTGTGTGGACGGTAGCTTCTTTTCGTGAAACACCCGATCATGAGCATACTCAACAACCCGCTTGGCGTCGGCAATATCGCCCCTGATCTGGCTCAATGCCCGCTCCAGAAGCTCCCGGCGAGTGGGAGGCAGTGAATCCATCGACAGGCCCTCTTCAAGATGGCTCAGTTCCCCCGTTAGTGAGTCGGCCGCCTTGCGGCCCCGCTTGAGCAACCGCCGGTAGTGTTTCTTCAGCTTGCCCTTCGACTTCGGTTTGCCCGCGGCCAGACAAATCTGAAACTCCAGCTTGTCCATTTCCTCCAGCCAACGCCCAACCCATCCCTTGCGAAAATCCTCCAGCCCGAAGACATGCAACTTCTGACCCAAACGATTGGCCCGCATCAAAAGACCGCTCAGAATCTTCCCATCGGTGGGCCAGCAGCTGTTTGCTTTCACCGAGGTGCTGTCGATCGTCAGCTTCCCGAAATCGTCCCATTGCTCCTGGAGGATAAACCCAATCTGTTTATCAAAGATCAACTCGCGGGTCGTATGGCTGACCAGGTTCACGTTCTCCAGAATCGTCGTCACCGCCGGCATTCTCAGTCCCCCGCTCTGCAAAAATCCGTACAAGCTCATCGACTCGCGCACAAACCGCCGTGCCGGTTTCGTGGTCAACGAACCCAGAAACCCTCGAATCATCACGAACACGTATACCGCATAAGCCGGCATCCGCGGCCGGCCTGCCCCAAGATTCAATTCAGCAGCCAGAATATTCTCCTCCTCGATGTCCAGCTCCGGCAGCTCCGCTGTGCGCCCTTCAAAGAACCTGCGATCTTCCAATCGAAGTTTCTTCTTCTCACGCGCATGGGCGTCCAGATCCTTCTCGATCGCCTCGATGATTTGCGCCGCGAACCCGGCCAATTCTTCAACTTCATCCAGAAAATCACGGAAATCCGTGTCTGGAACCGGCAGAATGAGGTTGCTAAGGGGCGTCTTATCGCTTTTGTTCTCCTCTGTCGCACATGTTGGCATGTTTAACTCCTTTCTTAATCTTAGGTTGTTAAACACTAGCATGTTGCGACACTTTTTATCAAGCCAAAAAATGATTTTTCTCAAGTTTTTCTTGCGCCTTTTGCCCCTCTTTGCGGCCAATCAGTAGCTTTTCGGATAAGGTCTTGCTATTGGATGGACGAGGCGGTTGCTCCTGGGGCCGAGGCAGCCTTGAAAACCCGCGGCGGGCTTAGACGCGCATCCTCAAGAGCGGTCTTCTGCGTCGGGGAAGGGCTCGCCTATTGCTCTTGAACTAAAGCGACCTTTAGCTTGGAAATTCCCCATCCCGGGGAGCCGCATGGGTGTTAACCTAAGGTATCCCACTGATGCAGTAGCCATACCACTATTCCTCACGGCTGTCGATCGATGAGGGATAAGAGCTCAACTCATTCTCTGTGCGATCAGAAGAGTGTGGGTCACTGTCAAGGACAGTGGGATCGGGCGCAGCCCACCGTGGGTAAACTCTTAAGAGAGAGTCCGTAGGCCCCGGCCATTGCTAGCACTTTCGTCGACGGTTACGATGGGCACACCGTGATTCCAGTAGACTATCGCTCTACTTCCCCGCCTTCTTTAACGCGCGGAATTACGTTGCGTAACGGTCTTCAGTGAATGGGTCAGCGGTGTTGGAATAGCCCCTTACTTCCCAAAATCCGAGTTTGTCCTCTTTCATAAAGTGGAGATGCCTTACGAATTTCGCCCCTTTCCAGCCATACAGTTTTGGTATGATCACTCTCGCCGGACCGCCGTGCTCCCTCGGGAGCGGCCCGCCTTCGAACTTTGTCGCGATCAGGACGTCCTCGTCCAGGAGCGTTGCGAGAGGGACATTTACGGTGTAGTCGTCGTAGGCTGTGAATAAGACGTAGGCAGCTTCAGGCAGCGGCTTTACCAGATCGTAAATTTCCGTGAAGGGCACCCCCTCCCACCGGCAGTCGAATTTGCTCCATGTCGTGACGCAGTGAAGGTCCGATATGTCTTGAGCTTGCGAGAGTTCGTTGAAACGCTTCCAATCGAGTTCGACAGGTTTCTCCACCAGACCATCGATCTGAAGCCGCCATTCCTCCAGCGTTGTCTCCGGTTTAATTCCAAGATCGAGGACCGGGAATCCTCGCGTGAGATGTTGCCCGGGAGGGAGGCGCTCCTCTGTGGGCCGCTCCAGCGCTTTGGCCCCTTTTGCAATCTGCCTTTCGGCCCACCGTTCCTTCGCCTTAACGAGCTTTCCCTGTATCATTGTCTAGCTTTTGGGCCCCAACCCGAAGTTCTCACAGATCTTCGGGTTAGAAAGTGAAACCGCATTGTTCAGATCCAAATTTCAAAAAATCAAGGCTTTTCCGTGGCGGCTTCGTGGGAGTCCGGAAATCTGTGAGATGTCCTTCTCCTCCCTACTGAAATTCCCAGCCAAAGCTTGTCGTAATCATCGTCGTAAACTCTCTCGATAAAGAGAATACCCGCGGATGCAGTAGCCATCCCACTGTTCCTTGCGGTGATCGAGCGATGAGGGACGAAAACGAAAGCTTAACTCAGTCTCTATTCGAGCTGAGGCTTGTGTTCACCGGCAGGCACAGTGGGATGGGGCGAAGCCCACCGTGGAAAAATTCCTAATAGAGAGTGCTGAAATATGACTTTTCTGCTCAGTGTTGAACATGGAATATTAGACTTGCTATAACAGCATTAAATAATGCTACTATAGCATTTTATGCTTCCTGCACAACCCAATGAGAGTTTAATTGATGGCATTCGGTGTTTACGAGCGCTGGTGGTGGGGAGGGGGCCAGTGGGAGCGCGGGAGATGGCGCGAAGGCTACAGATTGAACCGACGCGGGTGCATCGATTGTTAAAGACATTGGCTCATATTGGACTGGTGCGGCAGGATTCTGAGCGAAAATTTCGTCCTGGAGCGGGGATACGAGTTCTCGGTGCGCAGAGTATATTGGGTTGGGAACTACTGAAGCGGTGCGTTGGGTTGTTGGGGGAGATACCGCGGAGACACCCGCACTCCGTGGCGGTGGGAGTATTATGGGAGGGGACGGTATCGTATCTTGCGAGGGGAGAACCGGAGCGATGGGAAGAGGGGTTGAGGATGACGACGGAGTGCGTAGAGGCGAGTGAAACGGCTTTGGGCATGGCGTTGCTGTCGCGGATGCGGGAAGAAGAGGTAGAGAGAATCTATCGGGGTGCGACGGTGCCTGGAATTCCGGAAGGAATTCCGAGATTATTGAGCCTTCTGCGGGAGATACGGAGCGTGGGATATGTCTATTTGCCGCTAAGGGAGCGGCCCGGATTCAAGGTTTTGGCGATGTCGTTCACCGACGGAGTAATGGGTTTGGAGGTGACAGGCAGGATTAAGGAAGAGGAAAAGGCGGAGATCATCGTGGAAGTGAGGCAGCTGATAGAGAGGATTGAAAGCTAGCCCACACATTTCACCGCTTTGGCGCAAACGGAGTTAAGTAGATACTGAAGAATTGGTTGCGATATCGAGGAGAGATACAGCGCGTTTTCGCTTGAGTTTGCGCCAAAGCTCACATCCACAAGCGCGGCGTGGCAGCGTTCTCGCGGAAATCCCGAGCGGTTACGCACAGTAGTGCGCGCCCGCACGGGATTTCGCTCGGGCCTTGCCATCCACGCTTCTGAATAGTGTGAAATAAGCGGGCTAGGAATCTATCGGACTTAGGATTCCTAACATCCCAATGGTGTAGATTTTATGGTTTCAGATCGAGATTCCGACCCGGGTAAGACCGACAGATTCCTTTCTAGTCCCGGCTGGCCGGGATCGGAATGAAACCCAGTAATTCTTCCGAATGAGGCATAAAGTCCGATCCCGGCCAGCCGGGACTAGTCGGGAATAATGTTCGTTTCCTGCCTGAAAGTAGGACATTCCACGGAGGGAGACTCTTCAATGACCCGCATATTCTTCCATTTTCCTGATCGAAAACGCAGATAAAAGATGATCCCGCCAAAGATGACGAATGCACAGAGGAAGCACCAGAGGACGTAGATATTATCTGAGATGTAAGTAAGCCAGAGATAGGAGGGAAAGACCATAACGGTCCAGCCCAGTGAAACCGACACTTTAAGAATGAATCGGGTGTCTCCGGCACCTTTCAGGGCGGCGGTAAAAATCATATAGAATGCGTCGAAGACACAGTAGAGGGCAACAAAACGGAGCAGCTTAACGGCGAGAGTCTGGGCGATGTGGAATTCCTCCCCTTGGGCGTGGATGCCGAAAGCGAGGAGGAAGAGATTCGGAACAATGAGGTATGCGAGGGCCATCGATCCCATATAGAGGATGGCGAAGTGGAGACCGCTCCAAGTGGCGTATTCGGCATCTTGAGGCCGGTTTCTTCCCAATCGCTGCCCAACCATTGTAGTAATGGCTATGCCGCCGCCGATGAGGGGCATAAAAGCCAGGCTGTTGATGTTGAAGGCCAAGTTGGTGGCCGCTAATTCGATCGTGCCAAGCCGGCCCACGATGAGGATAAAAATGGTGAATGCGAGAATATCCAGCATGAAGGTTAGGCCGTCCGGGCCACCGTATCGTAGGAGGCGCCGGATCAGTTCAATATCCGGTTTCCAACCGTTTGTGGTATTATAGCGCTCTCGATAGCGTTTTCTTGTGATGAGAATAAAATAGATAACGGCGCAAACGAGGGAGGCGACATTAGTCGCCCAGGCCGCCCCTGCGATACCCCACTGAGGGAGTCCCCACCTTCCAAAGATGAGGCCGTAATCCAGGACGATGTTGATAACCATGGATACAGCGTTTACAGCTAAGATTGTCCAGGTCTTGCCGCGCCCGCTATAAAAGCATGAAGCAGCTGTGGAGAGGACAATGGGAGCGAACCCGAAACAGAGAATGCGGAAGTAAATGATCTCCTCTTCGCGAATTCGCGGTTCATGACCGACCCAATTGAAAATGAGGGCGGAGTGGGTGCTCAGGTACCAGCCGAAGAAGCCGCTTACGATTGCCAGATAGACGCCCTGCCAGATTGATGGACCGATGCGCGCCTGCTTTTGCGCGCCTTCGTACTGGGCGACGAAGGTGTTTATGTAGCGGGCCACGCCGAGAAAGAAGCAGGCGAATGCGAAGCTGGTCATGCCGGCCGGCATGGCGGCAGCGAGAGATTCGGTGGAGTGCCAGGCGAGAAAGACGCGGTCAATGAACAGCTGAATACTCCAGGTGGCGGTGCTGAGGATCAAGGGCAAAGCGATCGCGAGAAACTCTCGATAGCCTCCCTCGGCGCTCCATCGTCTTTTGATATATGATACCATCCCAGATGTTTGAGCAGTCAGCCACCTTCTATCCAGAGTGTGTAGAATGCCTGTCTCTATCCCGGTTCTACCTAGACAACCATCACCGTATTCACGAAACGAAGTACCAAGTCAAGAGGGGGCAGCCTTTCCCGCTTTACTATCAGCGTGCCGGCAAGGTCCGGTACGTGTTTAGCGTGATGGCAATCAGCTATGTTCGATGTTGGATCAAGGGGTCAAGCCTTAGTCCTGCCGTACGGCAGGACACCTGAGCCTGACGCAGTCCCTGAGCTTTGTCGAAGGGCGTAGTGCGGTTTGTAAGGCCTGACCCCCTCAGCGAAGCGGAAAAACAGACACTTCTTAAGGGCATGACCCCGAACGGCGAAAAAATCTGCAAGAACTTTACGACCATAGGCCATCACGCTAAACACGTACAACGTTCGTCAGGCTCATAGTATTGTGTTGAAGCTGATAGTAACATCAGCATAATGGGACTCCATGGTAGAAATTACGGCAGCTTACGAAGGGGATTTGCATTGTTCGGCCCGACACACCCCTTCCGGTTCGACCCTGAGCACCGATGCTCCGACCGATAATAAGGGGAGAGGCGAGGCTTTTTCGCCGACGGATCTGTGTGCGACGGCATTGGTCACCTGCATGTAGTATCGAAAGGTGACGGTTAGCCTCTATCAGGCCTCACATTTCGAAGAAGCCTGGAGTGGCGTTCTTGAGCAATGGTTTGAAAGGCTCGCGACAGAGGCTTGGAAAGCAGAGCGCCCGGTCGCTGCCGTGGTGCCTTCGGCGGCCGCTTCCGCATTCCTGAAAAAGCAGATTCTGGAGGCGGGACTGAACACGATAGGGCTTTCCTTTTATACTCCTGGGGCGTTGCGCGATCGATTGCTGCGGGAGTCCCCGGGTATGAAGAGCGTTGCGATGCGCGAAGATTTGCGTCTCATCATGGCGCTGGCGGCGGAGCGGGTAGCGGAGAATCCCGTAGCTACGGCCGTCTCGCGATCGCCCGATGAATTCGTTCGCGTTCTCGGTATCTTAGGGTGCGCAGGCTGGGGGCCGGAGGCCTTTGCAGAGCAACCGCTACGCGAGATAGCAGAGGAGTACTTTGCCTGTTTAGAGGCATTCAATCTGCAGACGGTAGAGGTGGCGGACCATGAACTTTGGAGGAAGAGGGATAATGAGGCGCCACTTTTCGAAGAGATATTGCTCTATGGATTTTCGGATTGGCACTGGAATCTGTATGCCCTGCTCGGCGCCGGGCTCGATGCGGCCCGGAGTGCCGTATTCGTACTACTGGAAGGTGGTCTAACGGAATCCAGTCAAGTCTGGTTGGGCTCTTGGGAGGAGCGCTATGGCCCGGCGGAGATTCTTGCGGGTGCAACAGCTTCTCCGAAATGGCCGTTTCGGGAGGTGGCGTTCAATCTGGAAAACCTGCTCGAGACGGGTTCAGGGACGGATGAAGGGAGAGGAGTAACTTACCGGGTTGCCAATAGTATCCTTGAAGAGTCAGAGGCAATAGTCGCTCAGGCGTTGACCTTTTTGGGCAGTGCGAGCTGCGAGAGGCTTGGAATCGTGTTTCCCCGGGGCTCGGCGCTTTCGCGTGAGGTTTCGTTGAAGTTGACCGAATATGGGATCGCGCATTACGACGCTTTGGGGCATTTCCCCGGGCGGGAAAGGGCGCAAGCGGCTTTTGAGGGATGGATGCGTTTTCAAGAGGAGCAACTGCTCGATACCTTCATCGATTTCGTTGGAGTGCTTTCGAGCAGAGGAAAGGTTACCGCGGAGACCGCCGAAACGGTGAGGCGTGTCTTAATGGGTGCCTTCAACTCCGTATTGACCGATGACCTCGATGTCCTGCGGGCCTTTGTTCAAGAGGCGTCGGGTGATGATTGCACTATAGCTGTGTTGCGGGCCTGGCCCTCTTTGCCCAAACGGGGGGACTTTGGCGAGTTTTTTGATAAAACGAGGCAGGCCGTTGGGCAACTCGGTTGGCCGAAAAGTCGGGAAGCTATGGAGAATCATTCCTCGAGGCTCAAGGCGCTCTCCGGCGAGGCGCCCATATCGCGCCAGAGCTTTCTGGCCTGGCTTCGCGAAATCGCACGGGTGCCGGAACGCACGCGACCTCCGTTGGGCAGGCATCCTTATGCGAAGGTGACCATGCTGGCGTTAGACGAGGCGGATGGACAAGAGTGGAGTCACGTGATCGCAGCCGAAATGAGCGCGGATGTGTGGTCCGGAGAAGGAAGGCAGACGCCGTTTCTAGACGCCGAGGATCTTAGACGTCTGAACAGTCGCGTAGTAAAAACCGGTTCCCAGGGAGAGGGTCATTTGAAGGCGAGCGGGAGGCGTGGCCGACTTCGGAATTCTTCAGAGGAAGGAATTCATACGCTCATACGGTTGAATCGCGTCATGGAAGTGACAGAGGAAGCGTTTGCCGTAACCTTTGGACGCGCCAAGGAAACGGATCGGACTCGGGTTGCAGTTCCGTGTGATTGGCTGCTCCGCCTTTTCTGGACAGAACGGGGAAGGCTTCTCGATGATCTCGAATTATCCCGCCTGTCGGATCAGACGAGTGCCTGGTTGAGCACTTTTCACAGACGAGAGAGCGACAGAAGTTCGTTGGTTGCACCGACCCTCGAAGCATATTCGCAGCGAAGGGATGGAGAGCGACCATTTGGCAAGTATGAATTCGGCTACGCTCGACCTCCCGAGGGAGGGCTTAAGCTGACCTCCACGGCATGGGACGAGATTCTGAAACGTCCTGCCAAGGTGTGGTTAAATTCCATTATCAAGGTTTCTAAGCGAAGGTACTATTCGGAAGGGAACTTTTCCCATCAGATGGTGGGGAGTTGGGCACATGCCTGGTTGCGCCTCGATCGGACCGGCGATTTCGTGCCGATGCCTGACGAGAAACTGTGGCTACAACTGGTAGAACGGAGTGCGAAAAGGACGTATGGCAGAGTTAGTCAGGCCTATAGTTCGTGCGGGCGCGCGTTGCCGGATTGGTGGCTTGCGGAGTGGAATGAGGCTCTGCGATTGGCGCGGGAGGCAGCCGTTGAAGTCTCGCATATCGGAGAGTGGCCCGCCGTGGCGAGCGAATTTGTGCTCCCGCCAGGCTCAGCCGCGCAGTTGCCTGCTGGTGAACAGATTAGCGTTAGAGGGCGAATCGATCTCCTGCTCTCCACGGATTTCGAGGCGTTGGCGAAAACGGGCGACGGTTGGCCCGCCGAGTGCCCGGCTTGGATTATTGATTTAAAGACAAGCAGGAGCGCGCAAAAAATTACCAGGAAAAACTTCGTAAGGGGAAACGGATTGCAGCTGGGTTTGTACGCCCTCGTTCTCTACGGCATGGGCTGCCGCAGCTTGTCCGTAAGCCTGTTGCGGCCGGGCGATCGTCTCAGTTCGCAACTTGATCTCGATTCTCTACGCGAGGTAGCAGAGTTCTGGACCGGATTGGCTGAAATGGAGCATTCCGGGATCGTGGGACAACTGGGGCCCGTGCGATCGGAGCACGCCTACGTGGGTGAGTATCCCCTCACTTCCCTGCCGATTGATCCCGGGATCCTGGAGCAAAAGTGGCGCCGGACGCATCCGCTATTGGAATGCAAATGATATGCAGGATAGAGCAGTGAAGCGAAACCGGAAGTCGGGAGACGCCAGAGCACGCGAGAGATTTCGCGCTGAGATTGAACGTAATTTCTCCGTTATTGCGCCTGCCGGGGTAGGAAAGACGAAAGCGATTGTTAGCCGGATTGTGAATATCGCCCTCGGTAGGAACGAACTCGCGGAGGCCTACCTGCCCACTTTGGTGGTAGTGACGTATACCCGGAAGGCCGCCATGGAGATGAAAACGCGCGCGCATGATGAGCTTTTGCGTCGAGGAGTGCATCCCGAGAGAATGACGTTACTTAACCAGGCTTATTTCGGAACCATCCACAGCTTTTGCCTGGAACTTATCAGAAGGTATGGACACGTCTTGGGGCTTCCATCGTCAGTTGAACTGGTCGAGAATGAAGAGACGCTGTGGTTGGAGTTTATACGGGGGAGAGACGATGTAACGAGTGCATTGCCTCCCACGATGGGTGAGCGGTTTAAACGCCATGTCCATGTGGGGAGAGTGGTCGAATTGGCGAGGAAGTGGAACCCTGGCGGAGGGCCAGAGATTCTATTGAGTGAGCGGCCGGAGATCGATCTGGAGCCGGCTTTGAGCTGCCCTGCGAACAGGCGTTCAAAAGGGAGTGTAGAAGAGGGACAGGCACAGTTGCGGCGCTGGATGGATGATTTGGCGAATGGCACGCCCTATCTGCCACTGCCGGATATTAAGAAAGGAGGCAGGGAATTCATAGGTCTGGTTGAGGAGTGCTTTCGTGCTCTTCACACCTGGTTGCAACGGACGGCAGCAGTTCTGGTCGGAAGCGTGGCGGATGAATACCGAAAACATCGCGTGGTAAGAGGGCTCCTTTCCTATGACGATATGATTCATTTCGCAAAGCAGTTGCTCAGTCATTCTGTAGCGGGAAGGAGAATCCGGGAGTGCGGATATCGCGTTGTTCTGGACGAAGCACAGGATACAGATCGGGAACAGTTCGAAGTGCTCCTTGCGCTGGCTCAAACTCCCGAGTTTGCCGGCGATTGGCGGCGTGCCGATAGCGCGCTGCCTGGACCTGGGCGTTTCTGCATGGTAGGGGATCCGCAGCAGTCGATTTATGGAGCGCGGGCGGATTTAGCAACCTATTTGAATGTTCACCGGCGATTGCAAGAGGGTGGTTCGGCGGATACCCTTGAGTTCTCGGTGACTTTCAGGTGCGACGAGAATATCGTTGCAGGGGTCAACGAACTCTTTCCGCGTCTCCTGGATGAAAGAGATGGGCAGGTGAGGTTTGAGCCTCTTCGTGCTCGTCCCGATGCCGGTAGCGGACAGGTCGTTCGGTGTAAGTTAGTTCCTCCGGAAAAATTCAACCCGGATGTAGGAATCAATGAAGCAGCCAAGGCTGAAGCACGGGCTCTCGCCCACTGGATCGCCGGACAGAATCTCAAGGGTTTCGGCGTTCAGCATTGGGCTGATGTGGCGATTCTCTGTCCGCGGAAACGTTGGCTCCCACCCCTCGCCTATGCATTAGCCGATGTGGGCCTCTCATCGGTCGTTCAGTCTCGGGGTGATGTCGGTGGAGACAATCCGGCGTATGCGTGGCTGACCGGTCTCATCGTAGCTCTCTCCGAGCCGGATAACGGCTTTGAGATTGTCGGTGTTCTCCGCGACGTTTTTGGAATTTCGGATCACGACTTGGCGGAATTTGTCAATTCGCATCGGAAAGGTCCTCGCCAAACTAATCCCTGGCAGATCCTGGAGAGAACGCAGGAGTGTGGATCAGTTGGTGAGACGCTCGATCTCCTGGCAGATGTTCGAGAGGAATGTCTTGAATTGGCGCTGCTCGATCTAGTCACGGTTCTGATTGAAAAGACCATGTTACGTGTTCGGCTCGGCCTGCTACCCGACTATCCGGAGGGATTACTCTCTCGTTCCGTCGATACTTTGCTTGTGGAAATTGCCGAAGCAGAAGAAGAGGGACTGGCGCTTTCAGATTTGGCGCGGCGGTTAAGGACGAGATACTACCAGACCCTGGAGGAAGAGGAAGGTGAAGCTGACGAGATCCGGTTAATTACATGCCACAAAGCGAAAGGGTTGGAATGGGAAGTCGTTATATTGCCGTTTCTCTCCAGGAATATCTTCTTTCAACAGGAAGAGTATCCGCAGTTAGTGTACTCTTCGGATGGTGGTGGCGCGCTCGTCGCTATGGACGGGAGGAACTATCCCGCGGATGTCAGGGAAAAGATGGTCCTCGGGCGTCGACAGGAGTGTCAGAGACTCCTTTACGTTGCTGCGACCCGGGCCCGTCGAACGCTCGTCTTTGTGGATGGAGGAGGATTCTTCCAGGAGAGAAAGAGGAGAGGTAGCTTCTCTTTCGAGGATTTGCTCCAACTGTCGCCGGGTGAAGCCAACAGTGATTTCTGGAATCGCCTGCCTGAAGGCCTGTTTGTATCGATGCTTCCGCTTCCCGAAGTCTCTGGAGGGGCAAGCGTGCCGGATGAGATTCTCGAGACTTTCGATCAAGGTGTCATTCCGGCAGCCAGAGCCTGCGGGAGCAGGTTCATGGAACGGGTTACACCGAGTTCGCTCAGTCGATCGGCCAATAATCTCGGCGATTGCAATGAAGCGGATCTGCGAGTCTCCCCTTCCTTTCCCGAGATCGAGGCGGAGAGTGTTCCCGAATCCACCGCCTACGGAAATTGGTGGCATGAAATGATGGAGAGAAACCCGTGGAAAGATGGAGCGACAGCCTGGCGGAGGCATTTCCAGGAAAGCCTTGTCTACTCGCCAGACCGGAAGCGAGGGGGACGCGAGATCACGCTCTTTCAGAGCTCCGATTTGTGTAAAAACCTGAATAATTCCGGTTTGTTGATTCGCACCGAGGTGCCCTTTCTCTGGCGAAAATCTTCCGAGATTGCTTACGAAGGGTTTATCGATATGGCGGTCTGGGATCCCGCCGAGGTGCGGTGGCTCATCGTTGACTGGAAGACGGATCGAGTCGAATCTGGCGAAGTCTCGATGCTGGTAGAGCGATACACTCCGCAGCTGCTTGCCTACCACGAAGCCGTTGTGGCGCTCTTTGAGAAGCAGACAGAGGCCGTTCTCTACGCGACCTCTGTCGGGCGGTCACTTAGCTTTCTGACGATCTAGGAATATGTCGGACAGGAGATTAGCGTCTAAAAGCTCTGAATCGGGTAATGTGGATAGGATCGAAGGTAATCGTCCTTTCGCGGGTGTTATATCGGACACGCACGGCCTCTTGCGGCCCGAAGCGAAAGAGGCGCTAAAAGGGGCTGAGCTCATTATTCATGCCGGCGACGTGGGAAAGGCGGAGATCCTGGAAGAGCTCGGGGAGATTGCACCGGTTGTAGCGGTACGCGGAAACGTAGATTACGGAGAGGGCGTCAGGGATCTACCATTGAGGGAAGTTGTGGAGTTCGGGGGGCATACCATCTATTTGCTGCATATATTTGAGGAGCTCGAATTGGTCCCGGCGGCGGCAGAAATCAGTGCGGTGATTTTCGGACATTCGCATAGCCCCGCGATTGATGAGAGGGAGGGAGTGCTCTATCTCAATCCGGGCAGCGCCGGGCCGAGGCGATTTACCTTACCGGTAACTCTGGGCAAGCTCTTTCTCAAGGATAAGAGACTTGAGGCCAAGATCGTCGATCTGATTTAGTCCGGAAATTTAACAAATTTCCGGACTGAACCCGTCAGAATATCGGAAGACAGCCGAGGCACGAAGTCGATTGTTCGTTATTCGTCGAAATACGAAGAATCGAGAACTGGTAGCGAACGCCGCCGCGATTCGATGCGAGGTTCGAAAAGCTTCTCCCGGCGCGCCGGGACTACACACTTCGAATCGGAAAGTAGCGGAAAGCGGGAGCTTTTCGTCCTGCAACCGCGGCAAGTTTCACTCTGCCGTACGGCAGAGTTTGATTCGGCGGCATCCCGCACGCCGGGAGTGTTACTGGCTGGAAGCTGCCGGTGACTCTTATTCGCCAACCAATTCGAGAAAGTAACGGTGCAAAGTGAGATCGTCGGTCAGTTCGGGGTGAAATGCGGCCAGGATGACGGTGTCCTGTTGAACTGCGACGCACTCGCCGTCGAAAAAGGCTATTGAACGCACACTCTCACCTATCTGCGCGATGCGTGGCGCGCGGATGAAGACCATGTGGATCTGATGCTCCGCTCCATGCGGATTAAATATCCCGGTGCCTTCAAAGCTGTCGATTTGTCTTCCATAGCTGTTGCGCTCTACAACTATATCCATCAGACCCATTGCCTTCTGGGAGGGATTGTGGACTTCGCGGGCAAGTATTATCATTCCCGCGCATGTTCCGAGGATGGGCTTTCCTTGGGCGGCGAATTCCTGTATCGGCTCCCAGAAGTTGTAGGCGTCCATCAACTTGAGGAGCGTGGTACTTTCGCCGCCGGGGATGATCAAACCTGTGATGTCGTCCAGCTGTTCGGGCCTCTTAACGTAGCGAACCGCTACACCGTCCCGATGCAGCAACCTTCCATGGGCCTGGTAGTCCCCCTGGAGTCCGAGCACGCCGACCATCGATGCCTCACCAACCTCTGCTCTGCATAAGATCCTTTTCTTCCAGGGTGTCGATGTTTATCCCGACCATAGCCTCGCCCAGGTCTTCTGATACGCGGACCAGCAGTTCGGGATCCTGGTAATGAGTAGTGGCCTCAACGATAGCTCTTGCCCTCAATGCAGGATCGCCCGACTTAAAGATACCCGAACCCACGAAAATGGACTCCGCGCCGAGCTGCATCATGAGAGACGCGTCGGCTGGGGTTGCTACACCACCGGCCGCGAAGTTTGGCACCGGAAGGTTTCCCGTTTCAGCGACCAGCTTGACCAGTTCAAAAGGAGCGCCCAGATCTTTCGCGCCACTCATCAGCTCCTCGGGCCGGAGGGTCGTGAGCCGGCGAATCTCATCTGTCACGCTACGCATATGGCGTACAGCTTCGACGATGTTACCGGAACCGGCCTCGCCCTTAGTGCGAATGAGAGCGGCACCTTCTCCGATGCGGCGAAGCGCTTCACCGAGGTTGCGCGCACCGCAGACAAAAGGCACCTTGAAAGCAAGTTTATCGACGTGATGATGCTCGTCTGCCGGGGTAAGGACCTCACTCTCGTCGACATAGTCCACTCCCATAGCCTCCAACATCTGGGCCTCGGCGAAATGTCCAATGCGGCACTTGGCCATAACCGGGATAGTTACGGACTCCATTATTTCTCGGATCTTTTCGATGCTCGCCATTCGGGCCACGCCCCCCTCAAGGCGAATGTCCGCCGGCACTCGCTCGAGCGCCATGACCGAGACGGCTCCGGCATCTTCCGCGATTTTTGCCTGGTCGGCGTTCACCACGTCCATAATGACACCGCCTTTAAGCATTTCCGCCAAACCGGTTTTAAGTCTCAGTGTACCCGTCTGGGTCGATCGACCGTTTGTGTTTTCGCTCATCGATATTTATTCCTTAAATGGTGGAAGAGGAGTTCGCCATTTCTGGGTCTCTCTTGAATAAATCTAGCATACTTACAGAGCTTGTCATGCACAAAAGAAGGTATCATCGGTGCCCGGAGCGCCCGGTCCCAGTGCGGAGGCTCATCAGAATTCGACGCGATAGACACACTTTTCGAAATATCCCGATGCATTCTGCGAGTCTGAGCGGCGATGACGAAAAATCCCGACGAGTTTTCCTCCGATTAATTCACACGTCTTCTTCGATGGTAGATTGTCGGGATCGCAGGTAATCCATAGCGGAATCAGATCGTGCTCTTTCGCCAGAGGAAGAAGCAACCTGCAGCTTCTGGCGGCATAACGGTTGCCTCGATATTCCGAGTAGACTGAATAGCCAATCTGCCCCGCTCGCGTCTTGAGTAGCTCCGTTTTTCCGATTCGCAGGGAGATCCTTCCCATTTTCTTCCCACTCACCCTGTGGATCATATGGAAAAGATAGGCCGGTACGTGGTCATGGAACGGATCCGCCGGAAGCTTCTTGTCCAGGCGAAGTTTCAATTCTCCGTCGACCAGCTGACCCGGTTCGAGGAATTCGAAATGTTCCGAATTCGCGTTCGGTTCGGAAATAGCTGTCTCCTTCATTGCTTACGGCGATTTCGATCCAATTATGTTCTCGATAAGAGGTGTCGCGAACGCACTTCGGCGTTATTCGAAACCCGGATCCCTTAGCCATCCTTGACGTTCTTGGGCTCGATGCCTCATGTGTCAATTTCGCTGATGGGAAAACTCACTTTACAATAGGCTGGCGGCAATCGACATGATCGGTTTAGGAAAGCTCCGAAAGGCTAAGAAATAGCAATGAAAATAATCAATGAAAAGGAATTGTATTCGCTGAAGGGCGAGACGCCGAATCTCACGATTCTGGACGTTCGTCTGGCGGAGGAGTATGAAGCGGAACACATCCCTGGGGCGAAAGGCAACTGTGTTTTTGAAGTCGCGTTCTTAGACCGAATGATAGAGGTCGTCCCCGACAAGGGAGCGCCGATTTGTGTCTATGGGATGGCTGAGAAGAGCTTCGAATCGAGAATGGCCACAGAGAAACTCGTCCGTGCGGGTTATCATTCGGTTTACGATTTCAGGGGCGGGATGAATGCCTGGTGCGAAGCCGGAAATTCGATTGAAGGCGCGGGAAAAAGGGAGGCTCAAGAGTCGGAACCGCTGGAGGGAGAGCGAGTGGTCGATACCGGAGAAAGCGCGATTGAGTGGGCGGGGCGTAATATGGGGAGCAAACATTGGGGAACATTGCGCCTGAAGTCGGGCAGTCTCACATTTCGGAAAGGTCTTCCTGCAGCCGGATCCATTATCATCGATATGAACTCGATTACCGATCTCAATATCGAAGAGAGCGAGTTGAGAAAAATCTTGGAGGACCATTTGAAGAGTGATGACTTTTTCGACGTTGAACGTTATCCTGAAGCGCGCCTCGACATTTTGGGCGCCGAGCCCATACGAGATGCCACTCAGGGTTTACCGAACCTCGCTATGAAAGGCACCCTGACGATGCGAGGGGTAACGAACACCGTCACTTTTGATTCGGCTTCAGGGCTTAACGAAGAGGACCATTGGGTAGCCCAGGCCAATTTTGATATCGACCGCACACGGTGGAATATCTTCTACGGATCCGGTAGGTTTTTTCAGAACCTTGGAATGCATGTCGTCAACGATCTCATCAGTCTCCAGGTCAAGATTGTCGCGTGAATCGAACTGAACTGGCGCTAAACGCGATTACGACGCTGTCGGACAGGCTGGAGATTTCCGTTTCCGGCTCCACGCTTCTTTGCGATTCACATCATGTTACGCTGAGAATTTCGTCAGATCTTGTGGCGCGGGTGTTGATCGGAGATGAGAAGAATGGGAAAGAGCAGCTGACTCGCGAAATAAAGGTCTCGAAATTCCTCGCTCAAAGCGGAGCGCCCGTCACTCAACCTGCGAATCAGTGCAATCCGGGTCCTCACGCCGTCGATGGTACGTTCGTCACCCTCTGGAAATTCGAGAAGGAAGAGGACCGGAAGAGCGACGTTCCTGATGCGGCCTATGAAGCGCTGGCTGAGTGCCATCGGCATCTTGAAGATTACGAGGCCGATCTCCCGGATTTTCGCGAGTCTATGGAGGAATGCTTCGAAACACTGCGTGGGGATGACGCGCGGAGATTCCTGAAGAGCGAGGATCATCTATTCCTGGTCGATTGTGCTGAGAAGCTGAATGCTGAGTTGGACAGGAAGTCGTTTTCCAGTCGACCGTTGCACGGCGGATGCCATATGGGAAACGTATTGGAGACTTCAGGGGGCTTTCTGTGGACCGATTTTGAGAATGTCTGTATGGGCCCGATCGAGTGGGATCTGACCTGTGTACCGCGGCCGTATCACAGACAGTATTCGATTGATCCGACGCTCCTTGAGTTGCTGAAAGATCTGCGAAGCTGGAGTGTATCGGTCTGGTGTTGGGCGATCTACGATCGGTCGGAGGAGAAACGGGAAGCGGCCCATTATCATCTTGAGCGACTGCGCAAAAAATCTGCGGCTTCTTCTACAGGTTGACCGGAGGTAATTCCCCTTCACCCTATTATGCCTAGCGCAGCGTCGGCGTAACCAAACTCGTAGGTCCTTCAACGCTGAAGAGAATTGAACAGAAGGAAACAAGCCTTTTCGAGCTGGCAGTATAGAGGCTGAATAGGCCATAGGCAGAATGTATGAGCGTATCTTAGCGGACCTGCGAGAGTCATATGATCGAACCGCTCAGGAAAGGGATCGAGCGGAAATATCCGACTGGAAAGTGAAAGAGAGGCAACGTTTTCTCAGGGTCCTGATCCGAGAGAAAGCGGAGATCCTTCTCGAGGTCGGATCAGGGCCGGGAAGAGACGGTAAATTCTTCCAGGATCAGGGCTTGGAGGTTACCTGCACGGATTTATCGCCGGAGATGGTTAACTTATGCCGGGAGAAAGGTCTGAAGGCACATGTGATGGGCTTTTCGCATCTCGACTTTCCCGACGGGCGCTTCGATGGGGTATATGCTCTGAACTGTATCCTTCATGTTCCGAATAAAGAAATTGCCGATATCCTGGTCTCGATCAGGCGCGTGTTGAAACCGGCCGGGCTCTTTTACCTGGGTGTGTATGGGGGCGTCGATTTTGAAGGGACGGGGCCGGAAGATCATCACAAGCCTAAACGGTTCTTTTCTTATCGCACGGATGAAGATATGAAATCGCTGGTACGGCGATTCTTTGAGCTGGAGTATTTTAGATGTGTTGAACTTAAGGGAACGAATGATATGCACTTTCAGTCTATGATTTTGAGGAAACGAACGGACGATGCGGATTGAGATTTTGGCAGTGATTGCCGCCAACCTTTGTTTGGCGGCAAATTTTGTAGCAGGCTCGGGGGGGAACGCTGAGGAAGCTTCTTTCCCCGTTGCTCCGGATGCGTTCATTGATGGAAGATTTAGCGGGATGGAAGGGATCGCTTTCAATGGAGAAGGGAGGCTCTATGTAACGGCGGACAAGGCGCTGTGGGAGGTAAGTCGTGATGGGGAAGTTCGCAGGATTATAGATGTGTACTTTAATGTTGGGCTCGCCCCCATCGGTGAACGCGATATTCTGGTGGCAGATTTCGGGGAGAAGATGGCTCTTAGAGAAGGGGAGAACGATGATGGGCTCGTTCTGAGGGTAACGCCTGAGGGTGACGTTTCCACGGTGGCATTGGGCATCGGTGATCCCAATTTCATCGTCGTCCGCAAGGACGGCTCGCTACTCGTGTCCGACGACTTTACGAGCAACATCTACGAGATCGGCACCGATGGATCGGTGGGCATCTTTTCTCAGGCGATCGCGTATCCCAACGGAATGGTTCTGTCTGAGGACGGCGAAAGCCTCTTCGTGGCGCAGATATTTCGAAGCATTGCGCCTGTTGAATTCGACGATCGGCTCTGGCGCCTGCCCTTAGAGAATGGTAGACCCGCCGGAGATCCCAAAATGGTTTTCGCGACTGGGGGAATCGGCGCTAACGACGGTTTGGCGATGGATGAGCATGGACGTGTCTATATCGCGGCAAATCGTGAGGGAAGAATCTGGCGGGTCGATCCGGCAGGCGGCGACCCCGTCCTCATCGCGGAGAATGTCGTGGGCGCCGCCAGTCTCGCCTTCGGGGAGGGAGAATTCGATTCCGAAGCACTCTACGTAACGAGTGGCCGGGATGGGAAATTGTGGAAGGTGGAAGTGGGCGTGAAGGGCGCTGTTCTGTATCGTTGAAGGTGGATATTTGGAAGTTAAGCACTCGAATACTAAGTGTGCGGCGGTTCCTGCATAGCATCGGGCCTCTACTATGCATCGCCGGATTTGTGGCGGATGTGAGTGGCGGGGAGGAGACTCGGGGCGACGAGATCTCTTTTCCCGTTTCTCCCACCGTCCTTGTTGAGGGCGAATTTGAAAGATCGGAAGGCGTCGCATTCAATGGAGAAGGTAACCTTTTCGTAACGGCGAATCGCGCCCTGTGGGTGGTTGCGAAGAGCGGGGAAGTGACCAAGGTCGTCGATCTCTATTCAAACCTTGGACTGGCGCCGATTGGCGAGCGCGACATCCTGGTGGCGGACTTCGGGCCAACCAATATCTTCCGCGATGGCGAAAATGATGACGGAATCGTATGGCGGGTGAGCCCGGAAGGCGAGAAGCGCATCGTCGCGATCGGCATCGCGGACCCGAACTTCATTCTCGTCATGGAGGATAAGACACTTCTCGTTTCCGATGACGGCATCAACCATATCTACTCAGTGGATTCTGCAGGCGAAGTGGCGCTCTACAGCGACCAGATAAACCATCCGAATGGGATGGTAGTCTCTCTGGATGGGAAA
The DNA here is from genome assembly GCA_965215885.1 of Candidatus Moanibacter sp. Lineage (GTDB taxonomy): Bacteria > Verrucomicrobiota > Verrucomicrobiia > Opitutales > UBA2987 > CBDCEW01. The sequence goes on along the minus strand of CBDCEW010000009.1, from coordinate 8,472 downwards.
TTCCTTTACGTGGCGCAGATCTTTCAGCGTATAAATCCCATTGTGCCGGATAACAGGGTTTGGAGGATAGCCCTCGAGAAAGGAATTCCGGTTGGAAGCGCCGAGATGGTGGCCAGCCCCGGGAAGGGTGGGCACGATGGATTGGCCATGGATTCGAAGGGTAGGATCTATGTCGCCGGCAACGGAGAGGGAAAGATCTGGCGCATCGATCCAGCGACAGGCGAATCGATACTCATCGCCGAAAATATGCTGGGAGTGGCCAGCCTCGCTTTTGGCGAGGGCGAATTCGATCACTACGCGATCTATGCGACTTCGACGCGCTTCGGAACCGTGTGGAGAGTCGATGTCGGTATTGGCGGAGCACCGTTGGTGCGGTGAGGAGACGGGCTAATTTAACTTGGTAATTCTCCGTAGCTTGCTACGGGGTCGCTGACTTTCTTAGGCAAAATCGTGCGCGGAGCGCCCGATCCACCCGTAGCAATGATGCTAGTGGTGGAACGGCCCCTCCGGGGACGTTTGTATCAACTTCGAGTAAAGCATAGGCAAGTTCTGTACAAATGGCGAAAGAGTTAGATACCCCGTCCGCGGCAAGCCGGGACGGGGAGTGTTCATTCACCTGTAGAATCCGGACATCTAGCACTGTGGTGTTGTAGGAAGCTCTGACGTCCGGCAGGTTGCAATTCAAGCCACTAACCCTATCACGCGGATTGCTCGCCTGTCATTGCGAGGTCTGCTATATGGCAGACCGCGGCAATCCAGAGCAGTAGAAGACTGAATGCCTGGATTGCTTCGTCATTCTTCCTCGCAATGACAATGTTGGTATAAGGAGGCAGGTAGGTGAACTGTCACTGGCAGTCGATCTGAGGACTGAACGCGCGGCGGAGCGCCCGTTCCACCCTGCCGTACGGCAGGGTGGGATGAGTTGGACCGATCCCTCCGGGCGCGGCCGTCCACGGCTAAGGAACAGGATCAAAATCGTGTCGTGATAAGATGCTTCGTGCTATGTTCGTATTTCGCCGAAATACGAACATAGGCTCGGAAAGAATAGGTGAGCGGTCCTCCCGCCTATTTGTCTGACCCGCTACACAGTTCGATGATCTCCTGGCGGCGAAAGCAGTCGAGGCTGTGGTCGTTGACCATGCCGGTGGCCTGCATGTGGGCGTAACATATGGTCGGACCCACGAATTTAAACCCACGCGCGCGCAGGTCTGCACTCAAGGCATCGGATTCGGCCGTGGTGGCCGGGTAATCCTGCATGGTGCGGAGCTCGTTGACGATTGTTTTCCCGTCCACGAACCCCCATATATAGGCATCGAAACTGCCGAATTCGACCTGCACTTCCAAAAATCGCTGGGCGTTATTGATAGCGGCGAGGACTTTGAGGCGATTGCGAATGATGCCCGGGTTTGCGAGGAGAGCCTCCACCTTCTTGCTGTCGTGTTTGGACACTTTCAGAGGATCAAAGTCATCGAAGGCCTTACGATAGTTTTCCCGTTTGCGTAGTACGGTGTACCAGCTCAGTCCGGCCTGGGCCGATTCGAGGGTGAGAAATTCGAAGAGAAGACGGTCGTCGTGGACCGGTACGCCCCAATCCCTGTCGTGGTAAGCGATGTAGTCGGGTTTCGAGAGATCGACCCACGGGCAGCGTGTGACGTTAATGGAAGCTGGGAATTTTGAAGCGATGATGGGATAGAATTTCCGCGGAGCGGGACAGGATGAACCTAATGGGCGCGATAAGATCAGCTTATGATAAGAGTGAATATTAGTGGGGCGGTGTCAAAGAAACACGGAACTTCAAAAGAGCTTGTCCCACTGATGCAGTAGTCATCCCACTGTTCCTTGCGGTGATCGATCGCTTAAGGAGAAAAGCATATATTTGGTCTGTATGCGATTTGAGGAGCGAGGGTCACTGACAAGCACAGTGGTATGGGGCTCAGCCCACCGTGGGTGAATTCTTAAAACGAGTCCTCAGCGGGTAATGACGCCGAACTCGCTTGACGGGACATTGTACTTCCAGTCTGCGAGCCGGAGCATTTGCGCTGCGATGTAGCCGTATTCGTCGGAGGATTTCGCTGTTCCTCCGTTCATGCCGGTGAGGACGTAGAGGTTGTTGTTAGGCAACTTGCCGATGTAAGGGAGGGTTTGATTGGCGTAGCTGTTGACGCAGGTTTCGGTGTGGGTGGAGAGAGGATTAATAGCGGGAAAGATCTCTCGAATAATCTCCTCGAGCAATTCTGCCACCGCGGGATTCCCGTTAGTCCTGAACCACGCCTTAACCTCCTCGACGCTCGCCAACGGATTCTCCACATTGAGACTGGATCCAATCTTCAGGTAGTGCTTTCCGTTGGGATACCGGGTCGGAGGAAGGATGTAACTTCGCCGTCTCTCATTAGCGGGCCGATAGATGATTGAGGGCATACCTCCCATCCTGTTGAGGTCCGGCTCGTCGAGTTCGAGGAGGAGAACGGTGCGGCCCATGAGGGAGAGATCCAGGGCTTCCGGAAGCAGACCGCGCTGATTAGTGAAGGCTCCGGCGGCAACAAGGACTTTTTCACCTTCCAGTTCGGTTCCATCGTCGATTTTTAGGGTGCAGCCGGACGGCGCGGGATCGATCCCGGTGACCTCCCGGGCAAGATACCGGGCGCCTTGATCGGTCGCGACTTTGCTTTGCACTCGGACAAGGGCCCTTGGATTAATGAAACCGCCGACCGTCGATTGGTATCGCCCCTGGTGGCCCGCCGGAATCCTGAGGTAGAGGAAGCGTTTGCGAAGATCGCTTTCGTCCAATCGCTCGTAATCAGCCGGGACCGTTGCGGCGACACGGTCGATTTGGCTGCAGTAGTTGTCAGGATCGTCGCCTGTCGGACTCACCGCGAGGTGGCCAACTTCGCGGTAGAAGGAAATCCCACTGCGTTGTTCCAGATCGCGGAATCGTGCGATGGATCGCGTCGCGAAGAGGCCCCAGCGCTCGTCGGTGTCGAGTGTTCGAACGATGCGACTCTCATCGTAGTGGCTGCCGAAGATGCCTTCATGGTTCTCTCTCTTATCCGGTTCGGGCGGACCGATGAGGGCGACGTCGCCGGATTCTTCCGAGAGATGCCGAGCCGCCGCCGCTCCCATCATCCCGGCGCCCACGACGATGTATTTGAATCGGGGTGCCATTTGTTAAGGGTGGTGGTATTTTTTCAGTTCACAATTTCCTTTTGAAGGTTAGCTTCCTGGACTAATCGGATACTCGCTGCACACCGTGGGTGTCCTTGGTCGTGCGAGGACAACGAATGGGTATGAAGGGATAAGCGCAGATTTTCACGATTCTAACTTGACATGAAATGATTTGTCAATTTATTCGTTAATAATTATATCAATATAAATATCAATATAAATATCAATGAATACATCAATATCCAAGTATCCTTGGCGAAATAAATCGATCTATGCCTGCGACGACTTATGCTAGACCTCTAGATCGTAGGGTATTACGAGAGCTTCTTGGTTCTTAAATCGGGAATCCTTCAACAAATCGAATCATGTCGAGTGCAATAGCAACACGTCTAGATGGGATACAAGAATCAGCGGGAGTGACATCGAGGGAAGTCGCCCAACTGCTTGGAACGACACCGGAAACTGTGTCGCGGTGGAAGACAGGTAAAGCACAACCTCAGCCGGCGCGACGAGACACTCTTCTACGTCTCGAGTGGTTGGCCAGCGAGTTGGCGGAATTATACGCACCGGATGAAGGACGTTTGTGGTTGTTTGCGCCGCATAAGAGACTGGGTGGCGAAAGGCCTGTGGATCGAATTCAAGAGGGTAAAATGGAGGAAGTTCTAGCGATCATCGCTCAGCTTAAGGATGGTGCGTACGTCTAACCGTATTGCAAAGAGTGATTCACGAAAAGGAACTCCTTGAAGCACTTGAAGAATTTCAGGCGACTCCTTGGCAAGGAAACGTATATCGACATATGTTCGCGGATTTTCCGCCCGAACGAGAGAATACGAGCGGGGCACGTTGGAATCCCCCCGAGGTTCCTGCTATCTATGCCAGCCTGACTCGAGAAGTTGCGCTAGCCGAGGCGGAATACTATATTGGCCTTCAATCGTTGCCTCCTACGGCCAAGAGAACAATGTACCAAGTATCGGTCGTTCTTAACTCTGTTGTAGATTTGAGGGATGCAGAAGCGCTTTCATCCCTTGGAATCACAGAAGAGCTCATGGAATCTCTCGATTATGCTCCCTGCCAGCGTGTGGGAGGAGCGGTTGAGTGGCTTGATAATGATGGACTACTAATTCCTTCGGTGCGCAGCGCGGGCTCGAATCTAGTGATTTATCCGAACAAGCAGTCAGATAGCTACACGTTCAAAGTAATTGATTCGGAGGTTCTCTAGGCATTGAGCTATGGGGTTGTGATAAAATGGGTGCTATTTCACCCAGTCAATATCTCCGTTTAATCAACCCTGTTTCGACGTACAGTTTGGAAGAGTGCTTGCGAGCGAACAGGAAAAGTGGTGGTTCCTTCGGCCGTGAGCGGCATTCCTACTCCTGAAGGTTTGCGAAATTCCATTCCAGGATGATTGAGCTGGGCTGGCTCCCTGCAATAGAGCGAAGATCGGTGCTAATAGGGAATCCCCATAAATTGCCAGTCAGTCTGAACCGAAAGCGGTCCAGCTACAAACGTACCGTAGATCGTTGATACAGGTAGCGGGATCGCGCTCGATTCGGACATTTTACCTAAAGGCACCTATCGAAAACCCCAGACTCAATCTGAGACTCATTTTGGAGAAACCGGCGAAGACTTTGAAACCTATTCCAAGTCCTCATCGAGGTGGAGGCATCTTTGTCCCGAAACTCCGAGATATTGAGGGAAATTGATGTCAGCCGCCACGAGTGGCTTGGAACTGCCTAAACGAGCTGCTTTTCTTCATCCTTTAGGGAGGGTAAACCAATTCCCTTCTTGAGGGCTATCTCCATCCACCCTTCCAATGCAGATTCGAGTTCGGCCAAGACTTCCTTTTTTGTATCACCGAACACTATTAATCCCGAGAATCCTGGGATCTTGCCACAGTAACCCTCACCTCTGCCGAGGAATTCCACGGTGGCTTTTTTTAAGGCGCGATTCTGGTATCTTTCGAGCGGCTCCACAAGAAGCTTCCTGTAGGAAGCGGTATTGTAACGCCATCAGAATCTAGTCAGACAGCATTGGTTCAATTTCTTATTGTTTCAACTTACGGTATAGAAGCACCTTCTTGAAATCGACCTCCACTTCGAAGCTGGTGCGGAAGGGGTCGAGGTAGGGGCTCTGGGGGGCGGGATGGTCGTTTATGGTATCGATGGTGATGCGGGGGAGCGGCTGAAAGGCTCGATTGAGGAGGTGGTGGAAGAGTCCCAGGGCTTCGGGAAGGCCGGGATCATCTGGCGCGATGACGATGGACAATTCCCTTCCGTTTCTCCGTGAGGTGAGAATGAGATCGGCCCCGCGGTAGACGAGGTGATTTCCCGGGAGTCGACTGGGTAGGGAAGCTTTCAGCGCCTCGAGTTGCAGTCCGCATGGAGAAATGGGGTCGGCCGCGTTCATCCAGTAGATGCTGGTCTCCGGCAGCCCTTGTTGGAGTAGGCGGAAAGCCTGGTGGGAGATGAATTGGGGGCTGGGTACTTTCTCGAAGAAGTGCCCGGCCAGGACTTCGCCGGAGAGTTCCATGAGCCGTAGGGTGCGAAAGAGGTTTCGCCAGCGGAAGGGGGGCGACTCGCGCAGGAGAAGCTCCCGAAAGAGGATACAATAACGATCAAGGAGAAGGCGCACGCGGTCCTTGTCGCGCTCCGCTCTTTCGAGAAGATCGTGATTGAGGTGGGGTTGTTCGACAAGGCGCCAGTTTCCGGCGAAGGGGAGCGCGCTCTTCCAGCGGGAGAGGACGGCCCGGCTACTGGAACGTCGTCTGGGGTGGTGCGCCTTTTCGAGAGTTTTGCCGAGGTCGGGAACGGTGAATTTGTATTCGATTCCGCGTCTCAGCGATAGAAAGGTGTCGTTTGTCACTTCACCTCTCCAGACCGATGACCAGAGTTTGTCCGATAGGTCGGTGGCGGGAATCTCCGATTTTTTCTGGAGGGTGGGAAAGTCATACCTTCCGGCCGGATCGGGAAATATCTCCGTGAGGGTGCCTGGGCCTTGCTCATTTGCACCTTCAATGGGAGGCTGAGTCTCATCCTCAAGAAGGTCGAGATCGGCGCTGAAGCAGAAAGCGACTCGCTCGGGCTCGCTTCCAATCCATAGCAGATCACTCCCCTGCATGAGGGTATCGAGCCACGATGTCTGATAGGGATGGAGCCGGGAGGGCAAAATCTCTTTTTCCCAAAGCTCCGGTGGAGCTGGGTATCCGTGCAATTGTTCGATTGTTCGAGCGAGTGCATCGATGGTGTCTTTCGGTTGAGCGACTCCCTGAAAGGCAGCAAGGAAAAGCGGTAGGGCTTCGATGGGTCTGGGCTGAAAGGATGGTCTAGCGCCCGTGCGTCTGAGGCGAAGAAGGGTTTCGAAGTTTTCGCTGTCGCAATAGTAGGTCTTGGGATCTTGCGCGATTAAACTCCCGCAGATGATCCTCTGCGAATCGACAAGGCTATTGAGGGTTTCGAGCAGGATGCTTTTGCCGATGCCCAGTTTAGTTGCGATCTCTTTTTCGGAAATTGGGCCGTAGAATTGCAGCCATTCGCCAAGGTGGGTGGTCCTTCTCTCGGATCGCTCTTCCTCCGTTGCTGATGAAGGGGAAGGATTCTGAAGGGCCAGCGAATTCGAGGCAGTTGATGCAGCTTCCGCGCCCTTGAGAATTAAAGGCTCGATTCTTAGGCCTTCGGCGCTGCCGTAGAGATCGCGGATGCTCTGTGGAGCCGTTTCAGCTGCTACGACGAGCGGAGAGGCGCCCTCGGGAGGCGACAACTCGAGCAGTTTTCCCTGAAGCGACGAGACCCATTCGCTGACATCCGCGTCGTGGTCGTTTTGCATGGCGGTGACCAGGGCGAGCCATTCCCCTTTCGGCAGGAGGACGCGCTCCTTCACCCAATCGAGGAGGTCGGCGGCGGATCGCGGTGAATACCCCGGACTGAGACGCTGGCGTTTTGATTCGAATTCCGATACTGTCTCCTTCGGAAGAGTCGGACGAATGTCTGGCGAAAATACGACCTCGCGCAGGAGGTCGCCGCGCAATTGAGACGACTGATCCGCCTTTGGATCATCGCCGCGATACATGAATTCGTTGACCTGTCGCCAGGCCACACTCTGAGCGAAGGGACTTGGATGAGAGGTGCGAGTTTCGGACCATTTGATCTCCCCGGACTCCAGTTCCGAGAGGACGAGGCGAAGGTTCGGAAGGTCGAATTCGTCGTGCAGGCAGGTGCGCCAGGTTTCGAGGAGAATGGGAAAGTCCTCGTAGCGGATGACCGCGTTGAACAGTTTCTGTGAGCGCAGCCGACTCATCCAGAGAGGCATGCGCTGGTTCAACTTTTGCCGCGTAATGAGGAGCGACCGGCCGGCACATTCTCGAAACCGGGCTCCGAAGAATCCGGAACTCTCGAGGTGTTTGCGAAGGAGGGACTCGACATTCCCGGCGGTGACTAGTGAGAGCACTTCCGCGGGGGTGATATCGCCGGGATTTACCAGAACGACGCAGTCGTCTCCCACGATTACCTCGAGGCGATATGGGAAACGCTTCTCCCAGGCGGCATCCAGAGCCATGGCGAAAGGTCGGTTGAGACGGCCGCCCCAGAGGGTGTGGAGGACGATCTGGTTGCCCGGAACCGAACCCGGCCCGCTGCTCGTCGTCTCCACGAGGAGGTGGTGCCTGTGCGGAAGTGAGACTCCCGTTCTCCTTTTCTGGTTAACAAGAAAAGCAATCAGCTCGTCCGCCGGACCGTTCTCCATGCGGTACCTTTCTTTCAAGTAAGTTGGGGAATTCCGGGTCCTCGAGGGCGGTTTCGGCCCGTTCAAGGAATTGGCCGATGAGGGCGGAGAAATGAAAGTCCCGATCGAATGCCTCCGCCTTCCAGAAGGGTATGCCCGATGTATTCGGATGTGCCGACTGAACGATCACGTCGTTGTGAGTGATCTTTTGGATCTTCCATTTCTGGGCGCCGAGGGCAAAGATCTGACCGATCTTCGCTTCCCAGACAAATTCCTCATCGAGGTCGCCAATCCTGGCATTCGAGTCGGCGTGCCGAAGTGTAAAGTATCCCCGGTCGGGGATAACTCCCCCGGAGAAGTAGAGGGCCTGCAGGGCGCCTCTTCTCGCGGAAACGGTCTGGTCGAGACGATCGATCGATACGCGAGGCCTCAGTTCCCGGATACGGCTTTCTGCGTAGCGGCCGGCCAGCATGTCGAGAACGAGGTCGAACTGTCTTCGGCTCAGATTCCGGTAGGGGAAGCTTGTCTTGAGCTGGGCAAAGAGGTGGTCGATGTTCCATGTCTCGACTCCCGTCATGGAAACAATAATCTGAG
>CBDCEW010000008.1:0-13301 GCA_965215885.1 Candidatus Moanibacter sp. | reverse complement strand
GGATCGCTTCTTCGATGAAGATCGATGTATGATCCGTAATCATAACGCAGCCAGAATTCTTGCTGCATGCAGGCAACTGGTTCTCAGCCTCAAGTCTTCCATGGGCGCTGAATCCACTCCCGCACTCTGTGATGATTTCGTCTTTAACTTACATAAGGCCATCAATATCATCACCTAATGCTCCGAGAATCAAAATACCGTGGAGCGACAGTGTGTTAAGACCCTCTGAGGTCGCCGGGCAAGGGAAGGCATTGACACGCGGTGAGATCCGTCGTAGTAGTAGTAGATTTGTGAAATTTTCGGGCTAGGTTCAGAACTCGCTATCATGCGGGTTGGCGGGCAGGGGGCAATCGCAGATACAATTCCCGGCTTTTAAGAGCTAAAGAAAACGGTAGGCTTCATCTTCGAACCATCAAATTCGAAGAAAAATGGAGAAACCTACCGTCAAAGAAGAGACCTTCTTACAGTGCATCCTTGGAGTGGACAAGGGTAATCCCTCGATCACGGTCTATCGGGATCTGAGGGAAGGCAAACTGCACGTCTATTACGGGCATGAGCTTTTTGAAGTCGTAGAGGACGATCGGGAGCAAGTTGAATTCAAGCTATTGGAGGGGCGCCTCTACAATGCGGGGTTGAAGAAAGGGCGCTTAGAGAAGCAATTTGAGGTTGACCCCAAAACGATGAAGCGGTGGGGGGAGGCGCTTCAAAGCGGAGATGCCGAGACCTTAGCGCGAGTGCTGGCGGGACGCAGCGCTCATCGCAAATTGACGAGGGAAATCCGGAGTTTTGTGCGGGTGCGCTTCGGGCAGATCTATGGGGAGAGTCGGTATGGCTACAGCAAGAAGATACGGGGGGAGATCGAGGAGGTGTTCGGAGTTAACCTCAGTGGGGAAACTTTGCGCCCTGTCTTTAAGGAGCTTAAAGAGGCCCGGGCAAAGGAGGCCGAAGCCGAGAGGGCGCAAAATCGGGAGACTCCCTGGGATTGCCCGGAGGACTCGGGGAGGGACGAACAGGAGCAAGAAGCAGAAAATAGCCCCGAAAGCGAAGGGGACAATCGCAAGGGGTCTCCCGATTTTTCGAGGGAGAGCTCCGAAGCGGTGCAATGGTATCGGCACCTGGGAGTACTTCTGTTCAGTGCCGCGCTCAGAGAAGTCGCTCAGATTGATCGCGAAGAGGGCTGGCTTTTGAAACAATGGGTGGCTTGCGGGTTGTTGGCCGCGGTCAATATCGAGCAGAGCAAACTGCTCGATCTCGAAGACCTGCAAAAACTCATCGGGCGAGTCCTGTATACCCCCTATCTGCAACGCCAAAGCCTTAGCGCCCTGGCCGATGAAGGGCTTTTAAGAGAGATCCTCAGAGTGAACGCGAGGGGCCTGAATGCTTCGGATGAAGAGAGCTTTTATTATGATCCGCACACCAAACATTACACCGGAATGAGCAAGGTGCTGGCGGGATGGTGTCCGGGTATCCGTCTGGCCGACAAAGCGCTCCACAGCGATTTTATTCATACCCTCAAGGGCTATCCGGTCTATTTTGCGAGCACTGACAACTATGAGGATATAAGGGAACGGTTTATCCCCAACTGCGAAGCGATGCTCGAGCTGGTGCAGTTGCCGGCTGATAAAAAGGTGAGTATTTACGTGGACCGGGCGATCGCCGCGGAGTGGTTTTACGAAGCCATCGTGGAGCACCCTCAACTCGAAATCATTACCTGGGAAAAAGGTTACAAGGCCAGCGCCCAGCCCCTCCAACGGATCGACGGGCAGTTGCGCCTGCAGCGCGCGCGCAACCATGCCGAAGATCTCCAGGAGTATCATCTTCGCTATCAGCGGGGCCCCTGGAAGAAAAATCCTCAACTGGTGCAGTGGATCGTGGAGGCGACCAATCCAAAAAATCGAACCATTACCGTGAGCATCCTGGCGACCGATCAGCAGGCCCGAAATGAAGAGGTAATCAAAGGGATGTTCAGTCGCTGGATTCAGGAGAATGACTTCAAATACCTCGATAAGCACTTTGGGATTAATCAGATCACCTCTTATCGCACCGTCCACTACAAGCGATTAGCCCAACACCTTGAGGACAAGCAGGAGAAAAGCGGTGCCGCCAAAGCCCTCCTGAAGCAAAAACAGCAATGCACCGAAGAATTGAAAAGACTGCTCCTGGCCGAGCATGCCCACCCGGGCAAAAGCGCCTCAAGGGGCGAAAAGATCCGTCGACTCGATCAGGCCCTCAAAGCCCTCCAACTCGAACTGGAGCAAATCGACACCGAATGCTCGAGGCTGCAGCGCCTCATTGATGAAAACTATGTCCGCCTGGACACCGCTAACAAGTCCCTCATGGATGCCTTGAAAATCTTCGCCCGTAACAGCTTCTACAAGCAGCTCGAACCCTTTAAAGCTCGCTACAACAACTATCGTGACGACCACGATCTGTTTCGCAATTTGACTCACAGTGACGGCGTTCTTATAGAGAGGGGCTGTGCGGTCGAAGCGCATTTATTCCCCACCGCAACTTATCCCCCTCGGGTGCAGGCGGTGGTGCTTGAGTATCTGCAAACTCTCAATCAGAAGCCCTTACTGATGCCCGACGGTTCAGGCCGAAGAATCATCTTCCGACTGGGCAAAAAATCGGGATTTAAACTTGCGATTGCATAGTGCCTTTAGAGGGGCAATATAGTGAGGTCTGAGGTTATTTCGAGGCCAATCAAAAGCTACGCCGAAGTGTCGTAAGCGACCGGGCAACGACCTTGTAGCGCAAAGATGCCGACCGTGATATGATTATGGGATGGGAGAAAAAACGAGAGGGCGGACACGGTCGAAGCGAATCGTTCGACGAAGTCGGCAGGAGCGCAGGCGACTGATAAGCGCATACCGTCGCAGCAATCAGACGCAGAGGGCGTTTGCCCAGCGGCACGGTATCAAGTATATGACCTTTATGGGATGGCTGCGCAAGGACCGGGCCGGGCACAGAAGCAGCGGGGTAAAATCGGCGGGGGCGCGGTTTGCCGAAGTTACGGTGCAGAGCAGCGCGGTCACGGAGGATCGGATCGAGATCGTCTTAGGGGACCCGATACGGGTGGAGGTGGACTGCGGTGTTGCGGTGGAACAAGTGGCGAGTCTGGTGAAGGCGTTGAGGGAATCGGGATGCTGAGCTTACCGGGAACGATGAAGGTTTTCCTGGCCGTGGGAGTAACGGATCTGCGAAAGAGCTTTAATGGTCTCTACGCCCTGGCGGCCAATCAGCTCAAGGAAGACCCGTTGAGCGGAGCGGTCTTTGTCTTCTGCAATCGCAGCCGGGACCGGGTCAAGATTCTGTATTGGGACGGCACGGGGTTATGGGTTTTCGCAAAGCGATTAGAGAAGGGTCGGTTCAGCTGGCCGCAGGGAGTGGACTTGAAAGATCAGAAGCTTCCATTGCGCCCTGAAGCGTTGAGCATGCTCTTGAACGGGATCGACCTGAGGGAGGGGAAGATGCGGCCCTGGTATCAGCGTTAGGTCAAAAAAAGTGATTTTTTGAAAAAGTATTGCTTTTCTTATTACCGTTAGTTTAGTATTGTTTTCATGCCTGAAGTCGAGGTTTTGCAAACAGAGCTGGAGCAACTCCGAGAGGAGAATCGGCTTTTACGACAGAAGATCGGCTGGCTCATTAAGCGCTACTTTGGAGGCAACCAAAGCGAGCGGATCGATCCGGGACAGCTGGAATTGCTCCTGGCCGGGCTGGAGCAGGCCGAGGAAAACAAACCCGCTGAGCAAACGGCAGAGCCACCACCCGAGCCGAAGGCGCGCAAAGGAGCTGGGGCGAGGCGACAGCGTCTGCCCGAGCACCTGGAAGTCGAAGAGATCGTAATCGAACCCGAAGCGGTGAAGGTTGAACCGCAAAAGTGGCGGTTGATCGGTGAGGAAGTCACTGAAGAGTTAGATTTGCTCCCGGCCCGATTTATCAGGCGGCGCTATATACGGCGCAAATATGTATCTCGCGAAAAGCCCCAGGAACCTCCCGTGCTGGCGCCATTACCATCGCGGCTGATTGAAAAAGGGATCCCTGGAGTGGGGCTTTTGGTGCACATATTACTGAGCAAATACGTCGATCACCTGCCGTTGTATCGGCAGGAGAAGATTTTCCGGGAACGCTACGGAGTAAGGGTGGCGCGCCAGAGCATGCTCGATTGGATCCACCAGGTAGCGCAATGGCTAAAACCCATCTACAACTACATGTGCTTACAATTGTTCGAGGGCGGTTACATCCAGGCGGACGAAACGCCCATCCGCTACCTGGATCCGGACGCAGGCAAGAAAGAGGGCTGCAGGAAAGGATACCTGTGGGTCTACGGGCGACCCGGCGGCGAGGTGCTCTACGACTGGCACACAGGCCGTGGGGTAAAATGTCTCGAGCAGTTCCTCAACGGATACGAAGGGTTGCTCCAACCCGACGGTTACGCAGCCTATGGCAGTTTCGCCCGGGAGCATAACGGGATTACCCTGTTTGGGTGCTGGGCACACCTGCGACGCAAATTTGTGGAGGCGATGGATGAGAATCCGAAGCTGGCCGGCTGGGTGGTGCGGCAGATCCACAATCTCTACAGAGACGAGCGCCATCTGCGCGAACAGCGGGCCGGTCCCGCCTTGCGCGAAGCCTACCGGAAAAGCCATGGTCGGATGATCGTGGAACGCTTGGGCAAAGCCTTGCCTATACTCAAACGGCGGGCCTTGCCGCGGAGCAAAATGGGTGAAGCCGTTGAGTATGCTCTGAACCAGTGGGAATCACTCAAGCGCTACCTCGAGCATGGCAAGGTTGAAATCGACAATAACCTCATTGAGAATGCTATCCGGCCGACCGCCTTGGGAAAGAAAAACTGGATGTTCATCGGCCACCCCAAGGCCGGTTGGAGAAGCGCCGTAATTTACTCGATCATTGAGAGTTGCCGGCGGCACGCAATTGAACCATCCGCTTACCTCACTGACGTCCTCAAAAGATTGCCGGACATGAACATCACCGAGATCGCCGAACTCGCTCCGGCGAATTGGAAGCCGACCCGAACAGGCGAACCGCTCGCAGCCTCTTGAACCCGGACACTGCCAGGATCCTCGCGCATGCCGCGATCCATAGGGCAGTTCACCGGTCGTTTACGAAGTGTCGCTTACCCATTGTGGAAAAGCGCAGTTATGCATCACTCTCCTGAAGTTCCCGTACTCTGGCCGTCGGTCAGAAAATAGGCATCGATATCTGACACAAAAGTGGTCGTAACAGGCGGTAGAAATCCGTCACCGAGATCAGGCCGGAATGAACTGTTGCTGATAGAGCGTTGCCCTTCCGTTGCCGTAATGGGGAATGGGTAGACAATTCCGGCGGAATCTATCTGAAAAGCGCCCGTGGCCTCCGCCAAATCGCCCCCTGCGATGAGAATACCGCCGATCATTGAATTCGTATTGATCCGAAGCACAGGCAGGACCGTACCGGAAGGCGTCAGATCACCCACAAAAACGAATACGCCCACCTGGAGATCCGGCGCATCGATTCCGATTATGCCGTCCGATCCGACAAAATTCGCATTTGCCGTGCTGATGCCTCCAATAGCGGTGGCGCCGTCGGAGATTGTAAGCGAATTGATCTCCGCGATCCCGTTAACCGACCCGCTGAAAGTATTTTCATTTATGAGAGAGACATCGACTCGCAGAATATCATTTCCGAGACTGAAAAATGACACAAAGGTGAGTGCCGTCGAATTCCTGATCTCAAAGGAGGGGTGTCCCTGCGCGTAAGTGAGGTCGCCTTGGTTATACGGAGAAGGCACAGCAGCTACAAAGCCGTCCAAGGTAATAATGAGGACCGTGTCGGTGTTCTCACTCCCGAATTCGGCAAACATGAGGTCACCCTCTGATTCGAGGAAAGATATACGAGTTATCTCTCCCGCGATAGAAGAAAAGGTCCCCGTGGGACCGGCAATCTCAAAGCCGTTGTAGGTATTTCCGTCAAAGAAGGTTCCTTCGTTAACGAGTTTCGCATTTCCTCCCGTCAACAACGCCGCCGCCCCGGAACCGGCCGCGCTTATTGCAAAGTTTTCATCAACATCGGGGGCGGGATTAAAATTGTCATCGCCAGCCTGTGACGCGCGCACCATGACCGTTTCAACTCCTGTCATAGTAAGCGTGTTATCGCTGTTCGGGACCGACGGCCCCGAAATGACGGAGAAACTCACCGTAAGCCCGCTTGTCGCCGTAGCGCTCAAAGCAACCCCATCCATCCCGTAAGTCTGATTCGGGATCGGATCGAAAGTAATCGTCTGATTCTGTTTTCCACCGCCGCTGTTGACAGACAAAGTAGCCGCTGCGCTTACCTCCTGCCCGAGAACATTGGCAACAACCACATCGTAGTCGCCTTCATCTTGTTCAGCCACGTTATCGAGAGTCAGATCGGTGCCATCTTCCCCACTCAGAATCTGCCCATCTTTGCGCCACTGATAGCTGAGCGGCTCCGTTCCCGCTGCTACAACGCTGAAGGTAACGGATTCCCCCGCATCCACGGTGGCGGAACTGGGCGACTGCACGATAGTCGGCGGGTCGCCGCCTTCCACGCTTCCCGTGTGCTTGGGATCGTGCGAGAATTGCGGCCAGAAGCTGTTCGCTAAGGGATTTCCCGCTTGAAGCGCATACAGATTATTATCGTACGCTCCAATATACAATACTCCGTTGGAACCGATCGCAGGAGAAGAATCCACCAGAGCGCTAACGACAAATTCCCATAAGAATACGGCATCCTGATCAAAAGCGAATACCTTGCTCATACCGTTCCCGGCGAACGCCGCGATATAGACATTTCCCGCCGAATCTACCGCCGGAGAACTCAAAAAGACGTCGCCCACCAGAATCGACCAGTTCTCGATTCCCCCTTCGTCAACCGAATAGAGATATCCCTCACGAGAGGCGAAATAGATCGTCCCATCGAGGCCGATCGCTGGTGAGGAGTCCACTTTGCCATCGGTCGTGAAGGACCAGATTTCCATACCGTTGGGGTCGAGAGCATAGAGATTCGTGTTGCCGGAACCGAAATAGATATTGCCATCTCCATCGACCGCCGGTGAAGAGACCACACGCCCGTCTTCTCCCTCAACCATTTCCACTTCAAACTCCCATTTCAGGGAACTATCGGGATTGAGTGCGATGAGCTTGTCTTCGTAGCTTCCGAAATAAATCGTCCCATCATCACCCACCGCTGGAGACGAATCCAGTTCATCACCGGTCACGTACTGCCACTTCAGAGTGCCGTCGGCATTGAGTGCATAAAATATCCCGTCGGAGGACCCAAAATAAATCGTTCCGTCGAGCGCAACGGCGGGCGAGGAAACAATGAGACTACCAGTCTCAAAACTCCAAACCTCCGAACCATCGGCCGCATCTAATGCATACAGTTTGTTGTCCCACGATCCCACATAAACGGTCCCGTCGGCGCCAACTGCGGGCGACGAATCGATCCAGTCTGTAGCGCCAGTAAACACCCACTTCTGTGTGCCATCCGGATTAACGGCATACAGATTGTTATCCTGGGCGCCGACATAGATCGTTCCATCCGACGCCACCGCGGGTGAAGAAATGATGACATCTCCCGCGGTAAACCGCCATATTTCATCTCCCGGCGTTTGCGCTTTCCCCGCCACACCGAAGGAAATACCAAAGAGACTGCATATTATAACACGTAACCTCATTGTTTCAAAAATTCGAGAAGTGATGAAGAGCACTTGTCACGGCACAGCGAAGCGGCGACGGAAGGCGCAGATCGGAAACTTCGACTTCCCTGACTTTCATTGCTTACGCCACTTCTGTCGCGGAACCGGCGTGTTCCTCGTCGCGGTTGGGCAAACGCCTCTCAAGGCACATACCCAGGTGAAAACGCGTACCCCCAGGACCGGTCTCTTCGAGGGCCAACTCGCCCTGGATATGCTTTGCCAACTGTTGGCTGATCGCGAGCCCCACCCCGCTACCGTTCTCTTTGGTGCTTCGACAAGGAGAAAACAGATTTTCTTGAACATAATCCGGTAATCCTCCTCCAGTATCGGAGACGCTAATCTCCAGATTGTTTTCTTCCTCTTTGAAAGAGAGCCACACTCTATTTCCTGCCGGCGTAGCTTCTATGGCGTTTTGAATCAGGTTCATTAATATGAGAAGCAGGAGATTTCCCCTCCGGCTGTCAATCGAGCCATCGGGCGCAGCATCCGCCTGAAAATGCACGCCCTTCTTCTTCGCTATCGGCTCGGCTCTGTCTCCAATTATCTCTCTAATCTCCTCAATCGAATACTCATACTCAGCCGCATGCTCCTCCTCTTGCAGCACCGATACGATTTCCTGGATCATCGTCTGCATTCGTTGCGCAGTCTCCACGGCAGCTTCCCACTCCCCTTCCCTCTCCTGATCCGAGGTCACTCGATTCCGGTCGGCCACAAACTCCTGCAGCCCGGATAACGGATTCTTCAACCCGTGAATGAGGTGTGCGCTGACTGCGCCGATGGCGGAAGTTTTCGCCGCCAGCGTCAATTCTGTATCTGCTTCCAGAAGGCGGCGACTTCGCTCTTCCAAGACACGGTATTTTGATTCTCGGAGCATTAGGTGATGATATTGATGGCCTTATGTAAGTTAAAGACGAAATCATCACAGAGTGCGGGAGTGGATTCAGCGCCCATGGAAGACTTGAGGCTGAGAACCAGTTGCCTGCATGCAGCAAGAATTCTGGCTGCGTTATGATTACGGATCATACATCGATCTTCATCGAAGAAGCGATCCCTGGGGTAATGATTTTTATTTTCGATCGACCAATGGTTGCGAATTTTCGAGAGGAACTGTTGAGGGCTCAAATCGGCGGGATCGAGACTGCTTACGTAGTAAGACCTTATCCGAAAAGCTACTGATTGGCCGCAAAGAGGCGCAAAAGGCGCAAGAAAAACTTGAGAAAAATCATTTTTTGGCTTGATAAAAAGTGTCGCAACATGCTAGTGTTTAACAACCTAAGATTAAGAAAGGAGTTAAACATGCCAACATGTGCGACAGAGGAGAACAAAAGCGATAAGACGCCCCTTAGCAACCTCATTCTGCCGGTTCCAGACACGGATTTCCGTGATTTTCTGGATGAAGTTGAAGAATTGGCCGGGTTCGCGGCGCAAATCATCGAGGCGATCGAGAAGGATCTGGACGCCCATGCGCGTGAGAAGAAGAAACTTCGATTGGAAGATCGCAGGTTCTTTGAAGGGCGCACAGCGGAGCTGCCGGAGCTGGACATCGAGGAGGAGAATATTCTGGCTGCTGAATTGAATCTTGGGGCAGGCCGGCCGCGGATGCCGGCTTATGCGGTATACGTGTTCGTGATGATTCGAGGGTTTCTGGGTTCGTTGACCACGAAACCGGCACGGCGGTTTGTGCGCGAGTCGATGAGCTTGTACGGATTTTTGCAGAGCGGGGGACTGAGAATGCCGGCGGTGACGACGATTCTGGAGAACGTGAACCTGGTCAGCCATACGACCCGCGAGTTGATCTTTGATAAACAGATTGGGTTTATCCTCCAGGAGCAATGGGACGATTTCGGGAAGCTGACGATCGACAGCACCTCGGTGAAAGCAAACAGCTGCTGGCCCACCGATGGGAAGATTCTGAGCGGTCTTTTGATGCGGGCCAATCGTTTGGGTCAGAAGTTGCATGTCTTCGGGCTGGAGGATTTTCGCAAGGGATGGGTTGGGCGTTGGCTGGAGGAAATGGACAAGCTGGAGTTTCAGATTTGTCTGGCCGCGGGCAAACCGAAGTCGAAGGGCAAGCTGAAGAAACACTACCGGCGGTTGCTCAAGCGGGGCCGCAAGGCGGCCGACTCACTAACGGGGGAACTGAGCCATCTTGAAGAGGGCCTGTCGATGGATTCACTGCCTCCCACTCGCCGGGAGCTTCTGGAGCGGGCATTGAGCCAGATCAGGGGCGATATTGCCGACGCCAAGCGGGTTGTTGAGTATGCTCATGATCGGGTGTTTCACGAAAAGAAGCTACCGTCCACACAGAAGGTCCTGAGCCTCTCGGACGGATCGGCGGCCTACATCAAGAAGGGCAGCCGCAATCCAGTGATCGGGTACAAGCCACAACTGGTTCGCAGCGAAAACGGTTTTGTCACCAGCCTGATCGTACCGCAAGGCAACGCGGCAGACTCCATTGAGCTGGCGCCGGCCATCGGCGATTCGATCAAGCGCACCGGTGTCATTGCTGAACTGGTCAGCACCGATGACGGATATGCTTCGGCGAAGGGACGCAAGGAGGTGCTGAGCATGGGGGTAAAGCAGATCAGTATCAGTGGGGCGAAGGGCAAGAAGTTGACCACCCCCGAGGACTGGGAGAGCGAGGCGTATCGCGAGGCACGCCGCGATCGCTCCGCAGTGGAGTCGCTGATGTTCACGATTAAAGATGGATTTGCCTTTGGCGAACTCGGCCGCCGCGGCATCGATGCGGTAGGCGATGAACTGCTCGAGAAGGTTCTGGCCTACAACTTCTGCCGCATCATACTGATGAAGAAACGCCGAGGGGAGGAACTGGAACAGGCAGCCTGAATCTGACCGCTTTGAAGCTCAGAGAAAAAAGCACCACGGGATGAGTATGCCTCCAGACAGCGGCAAATATACGTATTGTGCAGCAAGCCACGCCGATGGCCGCTCAATACCTGCTCATCGGCAGCGCCGGCAGCCTAAAACCCGAAACCTGCCAGCCATAGGCTGGTCCGCCCGTGGCGGAGAACCTTAAACCGCCCGCTCGAAAGGCTTTTCGAATGGGGTCTAGTAAGAGCGTTCAGAGGAAGGTTCAGCTTTGTTTGGATAATGGAAGGTGCGTTGCACACAGGCGAACTGGCGGGCATGGGGCAGGCCGGCAGAGGGAGCGCTTAGAGAATGGGTTGCTATTTGACGTATTTCGAGTCGCCCATGGTCATTGTCCACGGTTTGGTGGAGAAAAAGGGGGTGGAGCTGAAGAGATTCTGAGCGTATTGATGCATGTTGGGCTGATTGTCTTTAATTTGAATAACATAGTCAGCACTGAGTTCTTCGACGACGATGTGGGCAGTTTCTTTTTGATTATGCATGGCGTCGAAGGTGAAGGTGGAGCCGTCCAAAATGGGCATCTTTCGCAAGAGAGTCTGGGCGGCGGTGATCGCGTTGGATTTATCGGCGGTAGCGACTTGGGCTAAGGTTTGAGCGCTTTGGTGATCGACTGCGGCCACCAGGTGCAGAGCCTTTGATTCTTCGGTGTTTGTGCCTTTGAGGGTCTTGCCGTCGACGGCAATATCGCGGGGCAAACAGCCGTCTTGTAAGCAGATGAATTCGGTGAGGGTTTTATCGAAGAGCTCGGCCTTTACGTTTTGCAAGACCCGATAGAAGACATCATAGCAAGGGGCCTTATAGCGGCCTGTTTTGGGGTTTTTCCAGGAGCGTAAGGCGCGCAATTGGGCTTGATTGAGATGATGGGCCAGGCGCACGATGCCCTTGAGGGTCTGTTTGCCGCACATCGTGCCGAGCACAATCATGCTCAGGACCGTGGCGAGCCGATATCTAAGGCCCGCTTTACGACGGAAGTCTTCTATCTGATTGAAGCGTTCCCACAGGCTGCTCATCTGTTCCACTTTGAGGCAGACCGCATGGGAGTTATCGGTTTCATTGAGCGCCTGGCTCTGTGCCGCGGGCAATGGCCCTGAAGCGCGCAAAAGCTCAAGGGCATTAGCCTTGAGGGGTTTGACCCAGATCTGCTTGGGACGCTCATGGCGTTGATAGAAATCTTCGCGTTGGCGGCCATATCCCGCGCTCAAGCCCAAGGGCGTCCACCCGCTCGCTTCGTAGCAAGTGCCCCGGTGAATCTGTGGGTCCACGAACGTTTCCGCTACTAAGGGACGATAGCCAAAAGCCTCCTGCCAGTGATCGGCTAAGACTCTCAGGCACATACCCAACGTCTTGGAGGCCAAATTTGCAAGATCCACCCCGGGCAAAATCAGAAAACGCCGGTTCTGTACTACCAGTTTCAATCGTGCATGCCGTTGCGCCCCGTCCCTCCCGATCCATTCGTCTCGATCCTTCAGCCGGTAGGATGCGGCCCCCCACAAGAGCAGGCCCATCCATTGCCCGTCGATCTGCGCCACATAGCGCAGGGTCTCTCCTGCGCTGCCCGCACTGTGTAAATAATGATGTTGTTTCAATAGATCATTGAATCGCTCCTGCTCTTCGGGCAGGACCAGACGCAGAGTTAAACGATCTATCGAAGGATTCAGTTGGTAAGATTTTTTGTCTTTCATCCCATCTTAACATGACTGATTCCCTCGGGTTTGTTTAGCTCTTTTTTTATCTTCTTGCTTATCAGCTAGTTGCTTCCTGGAATCCTTTTACCCTGTCTTCCAAGAGCTTGTTGCTCTTTCGCAATCGACGAAAAGCCCAAAATAGAATAAGGCCGATTATCAGGCTACCGCTGGCAAATGCTACTACCGCTTGAAGGCCGATATTCTTGTCCAGTTCTTCAAACTCCGCCACTACACTGCTGCCGTCGATCAGATATTGTGCAACTCCAAGTACCTCACCCGTAACATTTATATGCAAGGGCAAGATCACCTCCAACAGTGGAATACCCTCTTCCTGCTCCCTCCCTGCCGTCTCTACAAAGTAGTCCCCCAATCTTCCCCTAAATCGAAAGTGACTCACCGGACGCAGCTTTCGTATCTCTTCCATATCCTCTTTCGCCAACTCCCCTTTTAGAAATTCCGCGGGAACCGCACCGCTAAACCGGCCTTCGATATCGAACAACCTAACAGCAAACACACCCTTGAGTTCGGATGTGCTCAAGACGACGTCCAGAAGATCGGCCGTATCCCCAATGTAGGGATCGGCAAGGGGATCCAGAAGAACGTCTTCTTCACTTTGAGAGAGATACATCAACGCCACGGGATAGAGCACTTCAGCATCTCGAGAGATAATTTGCTCTCGCACTTCCTCGCGGAGCTTCAAACTAACCAATCCTATGATTCCACCGAATATCACGAGAATAAGAGGAATCACGGTGAGAGTGACTCTCATTGACAGATTCCTGTTTTTCTCCTCGTCCACATTCTCTTTCTTTTCCCAATTCTTTGCCGTTCGTTAAGAATCTGTCGGACTTAGCTTTCTAAACATCTCTGAGGTACAGATTCTCTGGTGAGAGATGGAGATTCCGAGGAAGATGAGACCGACACATTCCTTTCTAGTCCCGCTGCGCGCATTTGCGTTAACCTAAGGAGAAGAAACAAGAGAGGAAATCAAGACGAGAACGCTTTTC
>CBDCEW010000007.1:0-19099 GCA_965215885.1 Candidatus Moanibacter sp. | reverse complement strand
TTATCAACCGGCTCGGAAGCGTTGAAAAGGGCAGCACTGTCTCTGATTACCATCAGGAGGAACAGAAGCGCCAAATATCAATCAGCGCTTCCCTGATGCATTTCCACTGGCAGGAGAAGAAATTCAATGTCATTGATACTCCCGGATACCTCGACTTTATCAGCGACGCCCTGGGCCCACTGCGGGTTTCTGACTCCGCCATCGTCGTAATTAACGCAATCCACGGCGTAGAGGTGGGGACGGAGCAGGTCTGGGATTACGCTACAGAGAACCAGCTACCGAAGCTCTTGGTGGCCAACGGCTTTGATCACGAGCATGTCGACTTCGATGCGCTCTTCGAAATACTTCGAGCGCGGTTTGGGAAAAAGGTCTTTCCCATGACCGTTCCCGTCAATCCTGGCCCCGGATTTAACCAGGTCCTCGATGTCCTTCGGCGCAAGCTGGTCACCTACAGCACGGATGAAAGCGGAAAATACGAAGAATCGCCCGCCACAGGTGAATGGGAAGGAGAGGCCGAAAGACTCCATCAGGAACTCATCGAGTACGTCGCGGAATCGGACGATTCACTACTCGCGAAATTCTTCGACGAGGGCAACCTCACCGAAGAGGAGATGCGGAGCGGAATTCATCACGCTTTTCAAAATGAGGTCTTCCTTCCACTCTTCGTGACCGCCGCCGAAATCAACGTCGGTGTTGCCCGCGTCATGGATTTTATCGCGAGATTCGGCTCTTCTCCAACAGACCGCGAGGAGGTTGACGGCCTCAACGATAGCGAAGCGGATGTTTCCATCGCCCTCACCGATCCGGAACCGGTTTTGCTGGTATTCAAGACAATCAGTGAGGCGCACGTTGGTGACCTCTCTTTTTTTCGGCTCTATTCGGGGTCCATAAAACCGGGATTGGAATTGCACAACAGTGCCAAGAATGCCAACGAGCGCATCGGGCAGATCTATTCTCTGTCAGGGAAAAATCGGACCAGTGTCGAATCTTTATCAGCCGGAGATATTGGCGCAGTAGTTAAACTGAAAAATACACACTCCGGAAATACTTTGTGCAGCCGCCAAAAAGTCGTAAAACTGCCCGAAGTCGTCTATCCCAAACCTAACATTCACGGGGCTCTTAAACTCAAAGCCAAGGGAGACGAAGATAGGATTGCAGTTGGCCTAGCCACTCTCCACGAGGAAGATCCCACTTTTCTCTACAGAGTGGATGGGGAACTCCATCAGACTGTCATCTCGGGACAGGGCGAACTGCATTTGCAGGTAATTACCGAGGCGCTCAAGAATCGATTCAATGTCGATATCGATCTCGTCGAGCCGAGAATACCCTTCCGCGAAACTATTAAAGCCAGCGGAGCATCAAAGTATCGGCACAAAAAGCAAACCGGGGGAGCAGGCCAGTTCGCTGAGGTTTGGATGCGTATAGAACCCCTGCCCAGAAATTCCGGAGTCGAGTTTACAAACTCTCTCGTTGGGCAAAATGTAGACAGAATTTTTGTCCCTTCTGTCCAAAAGGGTGTCAATTCATCATGCAGCGAAGGGATCCTGGCCGGTTACAGAGTAGTTGATCTAAAAATCGATTTTTATGACGGTAAAATGCATCCGGTCGATTCTAAAGACGTGGCCTTTCAAATTGCTGGTAAACAGGCTTTCAGAGAGGCGTTTAAGAGCGCCCGACCGTTCCTCCTGGAGCCCATTTTCGTTGTCGAAGTAAAGGTGCCGGAAGAAAATCTCGGTGACGTAATGGGAGACATATCCGGCCGTAGAGGGAGAATCATGGGGATGGAGGCTCAGGGGAGTTTTCAAGTTATCAAGGCAAAGGTCCCGCAAATGGAGATGTACCGCTACTCTACCGTGCTCCGCTCCCTCACTGGAGGCCGTGGCGTTCATTCAGAAGAATTCAGCCACTACGAGGAAATGCAGCGCGACTTCGAACAAAAGGTCATCGCCGCAAGCAAGAAACAGGAAGCGGACTAATTCGTTGATCACTCTCCACCTCCCACCGACCGCTGAACTCTTAAGTGCGTTCCAGCCCTGACAAAGAGTTCCTCTACGGCTTGAACCCGGCATTCGAAGCCATCCGCGCCGGTCGCCGGAAGGTCTCCACCGCATACCTGAGCGAATCGGCAAAACGAAACCCACGTATAAAGAAGCTCTTCGCCCTCCTTCATGGAAACCGGATCCCCGCCACATGGACTAACAGGGGACACCTCTTCAACCTCTGCGGAACTCACGATCACCAGGGGGCTGTCCTGGATTCCGGTCCTTACCCGTATTCAACCTTCCACGATCAACTTGGGAGTCCTCGATTGCTCCTCCTCGACAATGTGGAAGATCCTCAAAACGTAGGGGCAATCCTGCGAAGCGCGGAAGTGTTTGGATTCAATTCAATCCTCCTGGCAAAGAAAGGGGTCCCTCCCGTTTTTCCCTCAGTCGTAAAAGCTTCTGCGGGCGCCAGTGAGTTTCTAAGAATCTCTAAAGATTTCTCAGCGAACAACGCTGCCTCGAAAGCAAAGGAAAACGGGTTTCTCGTAGTAGCTCTCGACGTGAAGGGATCGTGCGACATCTCCCAGCTTAACGATGCGAGCCGTCAAAAGATCATGCTCGTAGTGGGAGGGGAGGACCAGGCTGTCGGGCAATATATTCTAAGAAACGCCGACTTCAACGTCCGGCTTCCCCAACACGGCAGGATCAATTCCTTGAACGCCTCCGTCGCCGCCGGTATCGCAATGTTCTGCCTTTCGCCTTACTCCTGTCTGGGTCGGAATACTTCGATAACGGATTCATCCGCTTCGAGATAGGGACCACCGATGAGGTCGATGCAATAAGGGATGGCGGGGAAGACCGCGTCGAGGCACTCCTTTATCGCTTTGGGTTTCCCGGGGAGGTTAAGGATGAGGGTCCGGTTGCGAATCCCGGCCAACTGGCGAGAGAGAATAGCGGTGGGGACAAACTCGAGGGAAGTGGCGCGCATGAGCTCTCCGAACCCTGGCAACAACGTATGGCAGACTGCCTCTGTGGCTTCGGGAGTAACGTCTCGGGGGGCCGGACCGGTCCCGCCCGTAGTCACGATTAGGCAGCAATCCTTTTCATCGGCGAATTCCATAAGAGTCTTTTCGATGAGCTCCTGCTCATCGGGTATGACAGCGTACTCAGACTCCCAGGAAGAAGCGAGGTACGATCTAAAGAGCTCGATAGCGGCCTTGCCGGGAATGTCTTCATAAACGCCGGCGCTAGCTCGGTCGGAAATATTGATGACGCCGATTCTTATCACAGAACAAATGTGACTAAGAGCCGCTGAAAAGGAAACTGAATTCTGTAAGCCCGCTTTTCTCACAAACTTCCGAGAACACTAGCCCGGACATTTCACACACTTCGTAGCGAGATCCCGGCGCGCCGGGAATCGCTGCGTGTCAATGCCTTTCCGAAGTCCCGGCAAGCCGGGAACAGTGTGTTGTGACCCTCTGAGGTCGTCCCGGCAAGCCGGGATCGTAGCAGAAGGTTTGTGAAATGTTCGGGCTGGAAGGGTTCAGGGAGATCATTTCCTTTATCCAAGCTGATGAACATCCGTAAATAGCTTCATGGAGAGTCTCGCTAGTGGACGGGCGGGTGGGTTTCCCCTGCGCGGATTCCTTGCTGTAGCCGTGCTCCTCCCCAGCCTCACCGGGCTGGTGACTTTGCAGGGATATGCAGCGGGGATCTACAGCGAAGTGGTGTGTTTCGTTTTGTTTTCGGTACTCAACCTCGCAGGGTTTGGGGCATACTCACTCTGTGGGAGCCGCGCTATCAGGCTTTTCGAACAGAAACGAGTGAGAGCTGGTGCTTTATCGGAAGACTTGGCGGGTCACCAGAGCGATTCCCGGGAGGGTCCGACAGCCACCGAAATCGCCGAGAGCGAGGCACGCTATCGAGGGATTTTTGAAGACTCTCCGATCTCCCTCTGGGAGGAGGATTTCTCTGATGTAAAGTTTTACTTGAGCAAGCTGCGCGATTCTGGAGTGACCGATCTTCGATCACACATGAAAAAGCACCCTGAAGTCGTGAAGCAGTGCTCCACCCTGATCAAAATCATCGACGTGAACCAGGCCACGATCGATTTTCATCGTGCCAAAAGTAAGAGAGTCTTTATCGAAGGTCTCGCTTCGATCATGAATGAAGGGTCAATGGAAGTCCTCAGGGAAGAGCTGCTTGCGCTGGCCGAAGGTAATACAAAATTCGAGAGTGAATTCGTCGGTCAGGCACTTGACGGCGAGCGTATCGACTCCTTTCTTCAACTCTCAATCGCCCCGGGCTACGAGGATACTTGGGCTAAAATCTTCGTCTCCTCGATTGATATTTCTGAACGAAAACGGGCGGAGGAAGAGGCCCGACTGGCAGGAAAGAAAGCGGAGGAGCTAAACGCCAGGCTTGTAGACATAAACGCGCAGCTTGAAACCTCCATCGCCCGCGCCAACCAGATGGCGATGGAGGCGGCTAGCGCCAATCAGGCCAAAAGCGAGTTTCTCGCGAATATGAGCCACGAGATTCGCACTCCTATGAACGCCGTCCTTGGGATGACTACTCTCCTCGCCGATACCAAACTCTCCCTCCAGCAACAAGACTTCGTCGAAACGATCCGCTCGAGCAGTGAAGGCCTACTCTCAATAATCAACGATATCCTTGATCTCTCAAAGATCGAAGCGGGCCAGCTCGAATTCGAGGAAATCCCATTTAACCTCAATAGCCAACTTGAAGACATTCTCGATCTCTTCGCTTCCAAGGCCAGCGAGAAAAGTCTGGAGCTGATCCTCGATATCGACGATCAGGTCAATGGCAACCTCCTGGGGGATCCCACACGTTTGCGGCAAATCCTGGTGAACCTCGTCGGAAACGCGGTCAAATTCACCGACGTGGGCGAAATTGAGATCTCGGTTCGCGTCGATCGGGAATCAAACGACGATTACTGCCTCCTCTTCACTGTAGTCGACACAGGGATCGGCATTCCCATCAACCGCAGAAACCGGCTTTTTCAACCCTTTTCACAGATCGACGCCTCCACTACGCGGCGCTTCGGCGGGACCGGTCTGGGACTGGCTATCAGCAAACGCCTGTGCAATCTCATGGGAGGCAATATGTGGTTCAAGAGCGAGGAAGGAAAGGGTTCGGCTTTCAGTTTCACGATTACATTCAAGCTTGACGGAGAAAGGGAATTCTCCGGACTCGATCTGACCGGTTTTGAAGGAAAGTGGGTTCTGATCGTGGACGACAATCTGTCGAATCAGCGCAACCTTTCGGGCCTGGTCACTAACTGGCAAATGACGACGGTAACCGCTTCCTCTGGCAAAGAGGCGCTCGAATTGATGGAGGATGACAGACCATTCGACCTCGCCATTATCGATCAATTCATGCCCGAAATGGATGGCTTGACTCTCATTTCAAAAATTCGGCGGCTGAACGGACATGCCGATTTTTCCATCATTCTTCTAACGCCGGTCGGCAAGAGAGCGGTATTGCAGGACACCGAGAGGCTCAATATATCCTCTGTTGTCACCAAACCGATAAAGCACTCGGCTCTCTACAATGCCATCATCAAGGAATTCAATCCCCTCTCGGACATGCTTAAGTTGCGCCGTAGCGCGTCTCCCATATTCGCCGACAATAGTACAGCAAAGAGACCCCTCAACATTCTTCTGGCGGAGGATAATCTGGTGAATCAGAAAGTCGCGATTCTGCTCCTCAAGAGAATGGGTTACAGCGCCGACCTGGTCTCAAACGGTCTCGAAGCCATTGAGGCCCTCGAGAGGAAGCACTACGACGTAATTCTGATGGATATGCACATGCCCGAGCTGAATGGACTCGATGCGACGCAAAGAATTCGAAGAGAATTCGTTGAGGAGAGCCAGCCACAC
This sequence comes from Candidatus Moanibacter sp., assembly GCA_965215885.1. GTDB lineage: Bacteria > Verrucomicrobiota > Verrucomicrobiia > Opitutales > UBA2987 > CBDCEW01. The sequence goes on along the minus strand of CBDCEW010000007.1, from coordinate 13,212 downwards.
ATTATTGCCATGACGGCGGCAATAACGAAAAAAGACCGTGATGCCTGCTTTGGCGCCGGAATGGACGATTTTGTCAATAAACCCGTACGAGTGGATGAACTTGCGAAAGCCCTCAACAGCGTTCCAAACAAGCCAATTAGTGTCGTGTCTGACAAACAAGCATAGCCCATGTGGAGGCGCCATCGGGTCGATAGCAAGGCGGGACAAACCCGGCAGGCCTGAGGGCCTTAGAAAAAGGAAAATGAATCCTTACACCTTGAGAGAGAGAAGCTCCTCCCTCACCGTTTGATAGCCGGGTTTGATCACCTTGTAGAGATAGTGGAGCTTCTCATCGTGATGGCAGAAAGCCGATTTTATGGCATTGAGATTGAGCCGTTCCATATCGTCGACAGTGATGTCGAACAGGTCGGAGGCGGTGAGATATTCCTTAGTGAGAGTGGTATCACTCATGAGCCGGTCATCTGTATTGAGAAAGACACGAAATCCCATCCGGTAGAGGTCCTTAAAGGGGTGCCTTTCGAGCCGATCGATTGCACCGGTATGGAGGTTGCTCAACAGACAGATTTCCAGCGGAATTCGTCTATCGATAATATATTGCGCGAGGTCACCGAGGGAAACCGCATTGCCTTCCCTATCGTAAGCAATATCCTCGATGAGACGTGTGGCGTGCCCGATTCGATGGGCGCCGCAATACTGAATGGCCTGCCAGATTGACTGCTTGCCGAATGCCTCGCCGGCATGAATCGTGATATTGAAATTCTCCCTCTTGATGAATTGGAAGGCCTCTAAATGTTCTTTCGGGGGGAAGCCTCCCTCCTCTCCGGCCAGATCGAATCCAACCACTCCCTGGTTCCGATAATTCACCGCGAGTTCAGCGACTTCGAGTGATTTTCGCATGTCGCGCATGCCACAGAGGATAAGCCCGAAGCCGACCCCGAAGTCTTCTTTCCCTCGCTCCAGTCCGCACAGAGCCGAGTTTATAATGTCTTCATAATAAAGCCCCCTCTGCGTGAGTAGAACCGGGGAAAAACGAGTCTCGATGTAAATAACGCCGTCCTTTCGCATATCCTCCATCATCTCGTAGGCCACCCGTTCGATGGCCTCCTCAGTTTGCATGACCGCGACAGTATGATCGAATCCCTCAAGGTATTCGACGAGATTACCTTTATTCGCACCTCGATGAAACCACTCCGCCAATTCCTCGGGGTCTTTCGTGGGTAGACCGTCGTAACCAGCGTCCTCGGCAAGATCGATAACCGTCTGAGCCCTCAGACCGCCGTCGAGATGATCGTGCAGCTGCACTTTGGGAGCTTTGCGAACGATTTCCTCTGTGTTTGATTTTACCATCAGTCTAGCCCGGACATTTCACGCACTTCGTAGCGAGATCCCGGCAAGCCGGGAACAGTGTGTTGAAACCCTCTGATGTCACCGGGCAAGGGAAGGCATTGACAGGCGTTGAGATCCGTCGTCGTAGAAGAAGATTTGTGATATGTTCGGGCTAGGCGCACCGGATGTGTTGTAAGGGAGAACACTCATTCAAGAAGGAAGTTCCATGGATTAGCATTCTGTCGGACTCAGCGTCCGACAGAATCCTCACCAAATATGATCTCCAGAACCTCAATAACACCGTCGTCGATGCGATGGCCCCTCGAAGTTGAGCTGATAGTCTCCCGGCATTTGCGCCGTTGCAGCGCTGACCCATGCACCTTTCGAAGAATGATCTTCCCCCTGCCCACCTTCCCTCTCGCCAAGCTACTTCCGATAGGCGACCACCGCTTGGGAAGGCCGAAGGAGGAGAAATCGATATCCCAGGCAACCACCCCGCTCGAAGGCAAGGGGTGGCTCAACAATTCAGGATAGCGCTGAATGAAATTGGGAATTCTATTCGTCTCAATCCGCACCGTAAAGGCTGTCGGAATCCCGATAAGGAATTGCCTCGGTTGCTTGAACCCTCCTTCCCTATACTTCCGGTAGTAGCCCAGTGGGTCGAAACCAAGCAGGTTTTGCCCGTTCCAGATCCCATGATCGTTGGGCTCATCGAAATTCCTTCCATCGTACCATTTCTGAAAATCATCGGTAAGTCTGAGACCCATTTCAAAATGTAGATGCGCGCGCTTTCTGGGTATCCGGTAACCTCCTGCGGACCTCCCCATGGTCCCCAGGACATCACCGGCTTTTACCCTCATGCCCTTTTTCAATCCTGCCCTGAATTCATTCAGATGCGCATAGAGAGAGTGCACGGCCGGCTCCGAAGCAACGTGCTCGATCACGAGGTAGCGACCGTAACTGCTCTTTCCCGCGGAACGATTAATGTAGACAACTCGTCCGTCCATGACGGCGAAAATGGGATCCGCCGCCTCCCCTTTACCGGTTCGAGAAACGGCATTCAGATCAATACCCTCGTGAAACCGGGTTCCGTCGTTCCGAACACACCCGAAGAGGCCGGACTCCACTGTGCCTTTTTCAGTCGGCTGAATGAACGTGTGGGGAGGTTTACCCTCTCTAAAGGCGGTATTGGGAGTGGGCCACACCAACTTTTCCTGGCCCAAAACAGTGCTCGCCAATGAGGCGACCAGGAGAACCCATGCTTGCAGACTCAATCGGAATGAAGCGCGCCAAATCCGTGATAGCAGCCTATCGGGCAAGTATGTTTTTAGCGTGCCTTTGATTGCTGGCTGCCCCGGTCTTGTGCCGGGGTGGCGCGCGTTCCCTGCCATAAACCGTGTGCCTCTACCAACCCCTCGACCGGTCCTTTCTCGTCCCAACCGTTTTCCGGCTGGGACGAGAAAGGACCGGTCGAGGGGTGCACGGTGACAATCGCGTATTGTAGCCGTATATAGTGCGCCACCCCGGCACAAGACCGGGGCAGCCTCAGATACGCTAAACAGGTGCTCGGACACAGTCCGACTGATTCCTAGCCCGGACATTTCACACAATTCGTAGCGAGATCCCGGCTTCCCGGGACCGTAGCAGAAGATTTGTGAAATGTCCCGGCTAGACCCCATTCGAAAAGCCTTTCGAGCGGGCGGTTTAAGGTTCTCCGCCACGGGCGGACCAGCCTATGGCTGGCAGGTTTCGGGTTTTAGGCTGCCGGCGCTGCCGATGAGCAGGTATTGAGCGGCCATCGGCGTGGCTTGCTGCACAATACGTATATTTGCCGCTGTCTGGAGGCATACTCATCCCGTGGTGCTTTTTTCTCTGAGCTTCAAAGCGGTCAGATTCAGGCTGCCTGTTCCAGTTCCTCCCCTCGGCGTTTCTTCATCAGTATGATGCGGCAGAAGTTGTAGGCCAGAACCTTCTCGAGCAGTTCATCGCCTACCGCATCGATGCCGCGGCGGCCGAGTTCGCCAAAGGCAAATCCATCTTTAATCGTGAACATCAGCGACTCCACTGCGGAGCGATCGCGGCGTGCCTCGCGATACGCCTCGCTCTCCCAGTCCTCGGGGGTGGTCAACTTCTTGCCCTTCGCCCCACTGATACTGATCTGCTTTACCCCCATGCTCAGCACCTCCTTGCGTCCCTTCGCCGAAGCATATCCGTCATCGGTGCTGACCAGTTCAGCAATGACACCGGTGCGCTTGATCGAATCGCCGATGGCCGGCGCCAGCTCAATGGAGTCTGCCGCGTTGCCTTGCGGTACGATCAGGCTGGTGACAAAACCGTTTTCGCTGCGAACCAGTTGTGGCTTGTACCCGATCACTGGATTGCGGCTGCCCTTCTTGATGTAGGCCGCCGATCCGTCCGAGAGGCTCAGGACCTTCTGTGTGGACGGTAGCTTCTTTTCGTGAAACACCCGATCATGAGCATACTCAACAACCCGCTTGGCGTCGGCAATATCGCCCCTGATCTGGCTCAATGCCCGCTCCAGAAGCTCCCGGCGAGTGGGAGGCAGTGAATCCATCGACAGGCCCTCTTCAAGATGGCTCAGTTCCCCCGTTAGTGAGTCGGCCGCCTTGCGGCCCCGCTTGAGCAACCGCCGGTAGTGTTTCTTCAGCTTGCCCTTCGACTTCGGTTTGCCCGCGGCCAGACAAATCTGAAACTCCAGCTTGTCCATTTCCTCCAGCCAACGCCCAACCCATCCCTTGCGAAAATCCTCCAGCCCGAAGACATGCAACTTCTGACCCAAACGATTGGCCCGCATCAAAAGACCGCTCAGAATCTTCCCATCGGTGGGCCAGCAGCTGTTTGCTTTCACCGAGGTGCTGTCGATCGTCAGCTTCCCGAAATCGTCCCATTGCTCCTGGAGGATAAACCCAATCTGTTTATCAAAGATCAACTCGCGGGTCGTATGGCTGACCAGGTTCACGTTCTCCAGAATCGTCGTCACCGCCGGCATTCTCAGTCCCCCGCTCTGCAAAAATCCGTACAAGCTCATCGACTCGCGCACAAACCGCCGTGCCGGTTTCGTGGTCAACGAACCCAGAAACCCTCGAATCATCACGAACACGTATACCGCATAAGCCGGCATCCGCGGCCGGCCTGCCCCAAGATTCAATTCAGCAGCCAGAATATTCTCCTCCTCGATGTCCAGCTCCGGCAGCTCCGCTGTGCGCCCTTCAAAGAACCTGCGATCTTCCAATCGAAGTTTCTTCTTCTCACGCGCATGGGCGTCCAGATCCTTCTCGATCGCCTCGATGATTTGCGGCGCGAACCCGGCCAATTCTTCAACTTCATCCAGAAAATCACGGAAATCCGTGTCTGGAACCGGCAGAATGAGGTTGCTAAGGGGCGTCTTATCGCTTTTGTTCTCCTCTGTCGCACATGTTGGCATGTTTAACTCCTTTCTTAATCTTAGGTTGCTAAACACTAGCATGTTGCGACACTTTTTATCAAGCCACAAAATGATTTTTCTCAAGTTTTTCTTGCGCCTTTTGCGCCTCTTTGCGGCCAATCAGTAGCTTTTCGGATAAGGTCCGGCTAGCGTCAAAACTCATTCAAGATCTTTGCGATTTCGGCGAAGTAGGCGTCTACTTCTCGGTGTAGATAGAAAAAATAGAGAATGCCCGCGGTCGACAACATGGGCCCAAAAGGAACGTGCCGTCCAATCACGGTGAACGAATCATCCATTGCCGCTTCTCTCTCGCCTTCCCCTTCGGCACCGCTATCTTCCTCTGCCCCTTCATCGGAGACCGGGTCAGCACCCGGGCCGTCCATTCTCCTTCCGATCTTACGCGCAAGGAAACGGTATGGCACATAGATGAACACCCCGAGAGTACCGATTACAGCCCCTCCGAACATCGCGAAGACCGCTCCCTGCCAACCACAGAATGCGCCGATCGCTCCCATCAGTTTCACATCGCCAAATCCCATCGCCTCCTTGCGTAGGATCATTTCCGCAAGAAGCGCCAACCAGAGTACAAGTGAGGAGCCGACAAATGCGCCCAGTAAAGCGCTGATGAGTGAACGGAGACTGTCTACGATGTAGACTCCGTCGCTGAACCCGTGCAGGGAGGGCCACATCACGGCGACGCCAACGCCAACTACGAATCCACCGATGGAAAAGCGGTCGGGTATGATCATGTGGTCCAAATCGATGAAAGTCACGCAGATCATCATGGAGCAGAAGATCATTCCGCCGATCGCCTTCGCCGGAGGAAAGAGCATCCAACAGAGGAGGAAGAGTGCGGCGGTGAGAAATTCAATCGCCGCATAGCGAAAGCCGAATCGGCGGCCACAGCATCGGGCCCTTCCCCGGAGGACAAACCAGCTCACTATCGGTATATTGTCGAACCAGGCAATGGGAGTTCCACACGCACAATGAGAGCCGGGTGTGACTATCGATTTTTCTATGGGAATGCGATGGATGCAGACGTTCAAGAAACTGCCGATGTTCGCGCCGACAAGAAAAAACAAAGCCGGAAAAAACCAGGGGAAATAGAGTTCGATCTGCAGAAGCTGCTGTATCATTGATTCAATGTTTCAAGGAATCGAGTAGTGATGAAGAGCACATGTCACGGCACAGCGAAGAGTAAACGGAAGGCGCAGTCCGGAAACTGTGATTACAATGGATCAGCAACCCTGTCCGTCATGCCGGGAAGGGGAATCTCCAAATTCAATGTACATAAATACGTTAATACGATGACGAATGTCGTCTGAATTCCAATTGAAAAAGGATCGACTATTGTTCGACTAGCTCCGTTGACTAACACAAGGATCAAATACAGAACTCCCACGCAACGAACCGCTAAGTTTGAAACACTTGAACCATAACGCACTCTCCCCGGAGGAGCTGATAGAAGTCAGGGAGAGCAGCCTCTACAATGAGGATCTGGCGCCAATCCCGAGGGAACTGCGCACCTGGACGAAATGGAACATCGCCGCGCTTTGGGTAGCCATGTGTGTAAGCATACCCACCTACAGTCTCGCCAGCGGCCTGATCACACAGGGAATGAATTGGAAGCAGGCGGTAGCAACGATCTTTCTGGGAAACCTCATCATCCTCATACCGATGAGCCTCAACGCCTGCCCCGGAACTGCCTTTGGCATCCCTTTTCCCGTTCTCTTGCGATCCTCTTTCGGAACGCTTGGATCCAACATACCGGCCCTCATGCGCGGGCTTGTGGCCTGCGGATGGTTCGGAATCCAGACTTGGATTGGCGGTTCGGCAATTTATATAGTCGCTGCGCTTCTTCTCGATATCGACCCATCCACCAAAACGGACCTTCCGATTCTCGGAATTTCTCTCGGGGAGTTAATCTGTTTCCTGCTGTTCTGGGCCATCAATATCGGGATCATACTGAAGGGGATGGACTGCATCAAATGGATGGAGAATTTGAGCGCGCCGTTCCTCATTCTAATAGGTCTCGGACTGCTCTGGTGGGCTTATGCAGCCGCCGACGGATTCGGCCCGATTTTGGATCAACAGGATCGATTTGAAAGCAGGGCGGAATTTTTCGGAGTCTTCGCGGCCGGATTGACCGCCATGGTCGGGTTTTGGGCCACCCTCTCTCTGAATATTCCCGACTTTTCTCGCTACGCGCGATCACAACGGGATCAGTTAATCGGGCAAGCCATCGGACTCCCTTTAACCATGGCCTTTTATTCGGGAATCGGAGTCATCGTTACCAGCGCAACGATCGTCGTCTACGGAAGCCCCATCTGGAATCCGGTCGATCTCATCGCGAAATTTGATAATACCGCTCTCATCGTGTTCGCACTCCTTTCACTCTCCGTGGCGACAATGTCGACCAACATTGCGGCTAACGTAGTATCCCCAGCTAACGATCTCTCAAATCTCTCGCCGCGACGTATCAGTTTCAGGAGAGGTGGTGTGATCACGGGTATCATCGGTATCTGCATATTCCCGTGGAAACTGTATGAAGATCCCAGCGGCTATATCTTCGTATGGCTGATTGGCTACGGCGCACTCCTCGGACCCATCGGAGGCATTATGATTGCCGATTACTTCATTTACAGGCGGCAACATCTCGAGACGGTAGAACTGTATAAGGAAGACGGAGTCTACAATTATTCTCGGGGTTTCAGTATCGTCGCCATTCTCTCCATGGTCCTGGCCATCCTGCCGAGCTTACCCGGATTCCTTATAAAGATCAATTTGCTCAGCGAGGAGGCAGTCCCAGTCTTTTTTGTGAGCATCTACAATTTCGCCTGGTTCGTTGGTTTCCTCGTCGCCTTCACCGCATACCTACTCGGCAGAAAATTCCTCGGTCGAATCTGAGCTCCGCAAGTAGCGCATTAATGAGAATTTATTCTTATTTAACATTTTTGTTAAATATATAATATGCTTTGGAGACGCGGGTAGCATGTTAAAAGGAAAGGTAATCGGAAACAATTCGGTAAGGGCTCTAACCGTGTAGTTTTCCGTGGGCCGAGATAGCGGGATGCACAACGTGAGCAAACCGCTATTGCCCGATTTGCCTGTTGCCATTCTACTCCACTGAATTATTGTATAATTTCAGTTTGCCAGAGTTCGTTCAGGTGAGAGCTGATTATGAATATCAACGGGATACGAGAAGAGTTACGAAGACAACCGTTTGAACCGTTTTCAATCCGCCTCGCAGATAATCGCGAACTTCCAGTTCCTCATCCGGAATTCGTTGCCGTAGGTCCGAGACGAATAGTTGTTGTTGCTGAAGACAACTCCTGGTCGGTAGTCGAACCGCTTATGATTGGGTCTTTGGACTACAAAGGAAACGGATCCCCCTCCGATAACTGATCGATAGACACTTGCGGTTCAATCCTCAATCACGTAATCTATCGCCTCTACTTTCACCACCGCACGGATCGCTTCGGCGGAGAGATTACTTCCAAATGTATCCTCCCTCTGCTTTCCCGGTTCGAGCCATCTCCGCAGCGAAGTCACTCCGGTGAAACTCTCATCGAGCAGTTTTTCGTCCTCGTCAAACGTTTGTACAATAATATCCATCCCCAGAATTGTTCGCTCCGTGTGACTGGTGACACGAAAACGGGCCACCCTTCCAATCTCGCTCGTCATCTCAAAATCGATGAATTCGAAAGAGACGTCTGTGGTGGGCCCGGGAATCTTTTCGCTGACAGCTCGCTTCACAGTGCGACTACATCCAAGAGCGAGCAGAACGAGAGCAAGCACCAACGCGCAGAATCTCATCCTTCAACATTAGAAGCTCCGTATCGGGAAGTCACGAAAAACGACACAAACTTCAATCCCGCTACCCAGCTGGGTAGCCGCCCTGCCGCACGGCATCGCGAAGAGTCTGCCGTTTGGCAGACCGTTCTATCCTGTCTCGGCACAGAGTAGCGACGACGGATGCGGCACGGTATTTTGATTCTCGGAGCATTAGGTGATGATATTGATGGCCTTATGTAAGTTAAAGACGAAATCATCACAGAGTGCGGGAGTGGATTCAGCGCCCATGGAAGACTTGAGGCTGAGAACCAGTTGCCTGCATGCAGCAAGAATTCTGGCTGCGTTATGATTACGGATCATACATCGATCTTCATCGAAGAAGCGATCCCTGGGGTAATGATTTTTATTTTCGATCGACCAATGGTTGCGAATTTTCGAGAGGAACTGTTGAGGGCTCAAATCGGCGGGATCGAGACTGCTTACGTAGTAAGAGCGTTCAGAGGAAGGTTCAGCTTTGTTTGGATAATGGAAGGTGCGTTGCACACAGGCGAACTGGCGGGCATGGGGCAGGCCGGCAGAGGGAGCGCTTAGAGAATGGGTTGCTATTTGACGTATTTCGAGTCGCCCATGGTCATTGTCCACGGTTTGGTGGAGAAAAAGGGGGTGGAGCTGAAGAGATTCTGAGCGTATTGATGCATGTTGGGCTGATTGTCTTTAATTTGAATAACATAGTCAGCACTGAGTTCTTCGACGACGATGTGGGCAGTTTCTTTTTGATTATGCATGGCGTCGAAGGTGAAGGTGGAGCCGTCCAAAATGGGCATCTTTCGCAAGAGAGTCTGGGCGGCGGTGATCGCGTTGGATTTATCGGCGGTAGCGACTTGGGCTAAGGTTTGAGCGCTTTGGTGATCGACTGCGGCCACCAGGTGCAGAGCCTTTGATTCTTCGGTGTTTGTGCCTTTGAGGGTCTTGCCGTCGACGGCAATATCGCGGGGCAAACAGCCGTCTTGTAAGCAGATGAATTCGGTGAGGGTTTTATCGAAGAGCTCGGCCTTTACGTTTTGCAAGACCCGATAGAAGACATCATAGCAAGGGGCCTTATAGCGGCCTGTTTTGGGGTTTTTCCAGGAGCGTAAGGCGCGCAATTGGGCTTGATTGAGATGATGGGCCAGGCGCACGATGCCCTTGAGGGTCTGTTTGCCGCACATCGTGCCGAGCACAATCATGCTCAGGACCGTGGCGAGCCGATATCTAAGGCCCGCTTTACGACGGAAGTCTTCTATCTGATTGAAGCGTTCCCACAGGCTGCTCATCTGTTCCACTTTGAGGCAGACCGCATGGGAGTTATCGGTTTCATTGAGCGCCTGGCTCTGTGCCGCGGGCAATGGCCCTGAAGCGCGCAAAAGCTCAAGGGCATTAGCCTTGAGGGGTTTGACCCAGATCTGCTTGGGACGCTCATGGCGTTGATAGAAATCTTCGCGTTGGCGGCCATATCCCGCGCTCAAGCCCAAGGGCGTCCACCCGCTCGCTTCGTAGCAAGTGCCCCGGTGAATCTGTGGGTCCACGAACGTTTCCGCTACTAAGGGACGATAGCCAAAAGCCTCCTGCCAGTGATCGGCTAAGACTCTCAGGCACATACCCAACGTCTTGGAGGCCAAATTTGCAAGATCCACCCCGGGCAAAATCAGAAAACGCCGGTTCTGTACTACCAGTTTCAATCGTGCATGCCGTTGCGCCCCGTCCCTCCCGATCCATTCGTCTCGATCCTTCAGCCGGTAGGATGCGGCCCCCCACAAGAGCAGGCCCATCCATTGCCCGTCGATCTGCGCCACATAGCGCAGGGTCTCTCCTGCGCTGCCCGCACTGTGTAAATAATGATGTTGTTTCAATAGATCATTGAATCGCTCCTGCTCTTCGGGCAGGACCAGACGCAGAGTTAAACGATCTATCGAAGGATTCAGTTGGTAAGATTTTTTGTCTTTCATCCCATCTTAACATGACTGATTCCCTCGGGTTTGTTTAGCTCTTTTTTTATCTTCTTGCTTATCAGCTAGTTGCTTCCTGGAATCCTTTTACCCTGTCAGATGCGGTCATTCATAATCTACGCGTTTGACATAGCCGCGTAAGTGTGAGAATTACCTCCAATCCATGAACTGCCTTTGCACAGATTCGACTTCAGACGCGCGGACTCAATTTGCGCTTACTTTTGAGGGATCAATACCTCTGCAGCACGGCGGCATTATTATTTCTATTTCTTTTCAACAGAGGTTGAGCAGAGCCCCGTAAAAGCGCGTCAATAGTTTTTCAAATCACCAAGAAGGCCTGCTCAGAGAACGAGCAGGCCTTCTTTTTTACCGAACACAACACCAGGAGGTGAAATGAGCCATCGCTATAAGAACACACTGAACTTGCCCAAAACACCTTTCCCCATGCGGGGCAACCTGCCCCACAGAGAACGCGAGATTCTGAGTAGTTGGGAACAGAGCGACCTCTACCAGTCGATTCAGGCGGAACGGAAAGGGGCGCCCGTCTACCTGCTGCATGACGGCCCTCCGTATACAAGCGGTGAGTTGCACCTCGGCACAGCCATGAACAAGATTCTGAAGGACATTGTGATCCGGTCTCGCACCATGGCCGGATACCGTGTCCCGTTCGTACCGGGTTGGGACTGCCACGGACTGCCGGTCGAATACAAGGTAATAAAGAATGCCACCGAAATCCCAGCCTCTGAAGTCAGGAAGCGATGCCGCGCTTTTGCGAACGACTACAAGAAGCGCATGGAGAGTCAGTTTCGGCGGCTCGGAGTTACAGGCGACTGGGAGTCGAGCTACAGCACAATGGATCCCTCCTACGAAGCGGAACAGCTGCGTGCCTTTGCCGCGATGGTGGACCGGGGTCTCATATTCCAGGCTCGGAAACCGGTTCACTGGAGCGTCGGGGCCCAGACGGCTCTGGCAGAGTTTGAAATTGAATACAAGGAAATCGAGTCGCCCGCGATTTATGTCCCGTTTGAGCTGCAGAACGGCGCCGGATACGCCTCCTGCGACATCGTAATTTGGACAACCACGCCGTGGACATTGCCGGCTAATCAGGCGGTGGCGGTTGATCCCGAAGCCGAATACGGAATCTGGCGCCTCAGGAAACAAGAGGAGCCAGCCGAACATCGACTCGTCCTGGCGGCCGACCGTATTGGCACCTTCTGTGCCGCCACCGGGTATGGGGTTGTTGGTGGCGTGCGGAACCCGGTGAAGGAGTTCAAGGGTTCCGAACTGGTCGGGAGGGTGGTTAGGCACCCGTTGCTGGATCGAATGGTTCCGATCCTTCCAGCGGATTTCGTGACAATGGATGCAGGGTCGGGCGTGATCCACATTGCACCCGGACACGGAGAGGAAGACTATCGTCTGGGTGTAGTGCACGACCTGCCGGTTCTTTCGCCTGTCGATGAAGCAGGAGCGTTTACAAAAGAGTGCGGAATCGAAGCATTGATCGGGGAAGATGTCTTCGCCGCCAACTCGAGTGTTGTGTCTCTCCTGGAAAGGAAAGATCGGCTGCTCGGTATCGAAAAGTGGAGGCACGACTACCCTCACTGTTGGCGTTCCAAGACTCCGCTCGTCTTCCGCGCCATCAAGCAGTTCTTTGTCCGCCTGGATGACATTCGTGAAGTCGCGCTCCAGTATGCAGACAGCGTAAACTGGCATCCGGCGTGGGCCCGTAATCGGATCCGCGGCACAATTTCCAGCCGTCCCGATTGGTGTATTTCACGACAGCGGGCACGGGGAGTGCCCTTACCGGTATTCTATGACAGTTCAGACAGGCCAGCGCTGCGAAGCGACTGGATCCGAAGGGTGGCGGATCTGGTGGAAAAGCACGGATCGGACATCTGGTTTGACACCTCGGATCCGGAGTTCAACCGCATGCTGGGAATACCCGAAGGATTGCGCCGCCGCGAAGATACAATGGATGTTTGGATGGATTCCGGATTCAGCCACCGCGCCGTGCCGCACCAAAATCAGGACTTGGAATTCCCCGCCGATCTTTATCTCGAGGCGACGGACCAGCATCGAGGCTGGTATCAGTCGTCACTATTGACCGCGGCTGCCCTTTCGGCGGGCCCTCCCTTCAGGAACTGTGTGACCCACGGCTGGGTATTGAATGCATCGGGCGGGAAAATGTCCAAATCCGGACAGGGCGACCTGGTTGAGAGGTATGTAAAGCGCTACGGAGCCGACGTCATGCGGCTCTGGGTGAGTAGCGTGCGCTACACCGAAGATGTTCGGTTTTCCGATCTGATGCTCGAGCGGGTAGTCGATGCCTACCGGAAGTTTCGCAATACCTTCCGCATCCTGCTTGGCAATCTGAACGACTTCGAACTTGAACGCGATGGGATGGAAATGGACAGCCTGACACTGGTCGATCGCTGGATATTGTATCGGCTGAAACGCGTCATTGATGCGTGCCGGGAAGGTTACGAAAATTACGATTACCGGAACGTCTTCATTTCTCTGCGTGACTTCTGCAACGTCGAGCTGAGTAACGTTTTCATCGACGTGACGAAGGATCGACTCTACTGCGATGCGTCGGGATCGCTTCGGCGCCGGTCAACCCAGACGGCCATCTACCACACTCTTTCGACGATTGCCCGACTG
>CBDCEW010000006.1:0-20490 GCA_965215885.1 Candidatus Moanibacter sp. | reverse complement strand
GTCAATTCCGTGCATTTTTCGATGGCGCGGATTGGCCCGAATGGTCGGATCGGCGCCGCGTTCAAGCAGAAACTCGACACGCGCCCGGCTCCCGCCGGCGCTGGTTGTGTTCGCCACCGCAGCATGAAACAGAGGGGTATGCCCGCCCGAGCCGTCCTCAAGGTCTTTCGCGCGCGCGTTTACGTCGGCACCCCGATCGAGTAGCACGGTATTTTGATTCTCGGAGCATTAGGTGATGATATTGATGGCCTTATGTAAGTTAAAGACGAAATCATCACAGAGTGCGGGAGTGGATTCAGCGCCCATGGAAGACTTGAGGCTGAGAACCAGTTGCCTGCCTGCAGCAAGAATTCTGGCTGCGTTATGACTACGGATCATACATCGATCTTCATCGAAGAAGCGATCCCTGGGGTAATGATTTTTATTTTCGATCGAGCAATGGTTGCGAATTTTCGAGAGGAACTGTTGAGGGCTCAAATCGGCGGGATCGAGACTGCTTACGTAGTAAGACCCCATTCGAAAAGCCTTTCGAGCGGGCGGTTTAAGGTTCTCCGCCACGGGCGGACCAGCCTATGGCTGGCAGGTTTCGGGTTTTAGGCTGCCGGCGCTGCCGATGAGCAGGTATTGAGCGGCCATCGGCGTGGCTTGCTGCACAATACGTATATTTGCCGCTGTCTGGAGGCATACTCATCCCGTGGTGCTTTTTTCTCTGAGCTTCAAAGCGGTCAGATTCAGGCTGCCTGTTCCAGTTCCTCCCCTCGGCGTTTCTTCATCAGTATGATGCGGCAGAAGTTGTAGGCCAGAACCTTCTCGAGCAGTTCATCGCCTACCGCATCGATGCCGCGGCGGCCGAGTTCGCCAAAGGCAAATCCATCTTTAATCGTGAACATCAGCGACTCCACTGCGGAGCGATCGCGGCGTGCCTCGCGATACGCCTCGCTCTCCCAGTCCTCGGGGGTGGTCAACTTCTTGCCCTTCGCCCCACTGATACTGATCTGCTTTACCCCCATGCTCAGCACCTCCTTGCGTCCCTTCGCCGAAGCATATCCGTCATCGGTGCTGACCAGTTCAGCAATGACACCGGTGCGCTTGATCGAATCGCCGATGGCCGGCGCCAGCTCAATGGAGTCTGCCGCGTTGCCTTGCGGTACGATCAGGCTGGTGACAAAACCGTTTTCGCTGCGAACCAGTTGTGGCTTGTACCCGATCACTGGATTGCGGCTGCCCTTCTTGATGTAGGCCGCCGATCCGTCCGAGAGGCTCAGGACCTTCTGTGTGGACGGTAGCTTCTTTTCGTGAAACACCCGATCATGAGCATACTCAACAACCCGCTTGGCGTCGGCAATATCGCCCCTGATCTGGCTCAATGCCCGCTCCAGAAGCTCCCGGCGAGTGGGAGGCAGTGAATCCATCGACAGGCCCTCTTCAAGATGGCTCAGTTCCCCCGTTAGTGAGTCGGCCGCCTTGCGGCCCCGCTTGAGCAACCGCCGGTAGTGTTTCTTCAGCTTGCCCTTCGACTTCGGTTTGCCCGCGGCCAGACAAATCTGAAACTCCAGCTTGTCCATTTCCTCCAGCCAACGCCCAACCCATCCCTTGCGAAAATCCTCCAGCCCGAAGACATGCAACTTCTGACCCAAACGATTGGCCCGCATCAAAAGACCGCTCAGAATCTTCCCATCGGTGGGCCAGCAGCTGTTTGCTTTCACCGAGGTGCTGTCGATCGTCAGCTTCCCGAAATCGTCCCATTGCTCCTGGAGGATAAACCCAATCTGTTTATCAAAGATCAACTCGCGGGTCGTATGGCTGACCAGGTTCACGTTCTCCAGAATCGTCGTCACCGCCGGCATTCTCAGTCCCCCGCTCTGCAAAAATCCGTACAAGCTCATCGACTCGCGCACAAACCGCCGTGCCGGTTTCGTGGTCAACGAACCCAGAAACCCTCGAATCATCACGAACACGTATACCGCATAAGCCGGCATCCGCGGCCGGCCTGCCCCAAGATTCAATTCAGCAGCCAGAATATTCTCCTCCTCGATGTCCAGCTCCGGCAGCTCCGCTGTGCGCCCTTCAAAGAACCTTCGATCTTCCAATCGAAGTTTCTTCTTCTCACGCGCATGGGCGTCCAGATCCTTCTCGATCGCCTCGATGATTTGCGCCGCGAACCCGGCCAATTCTTCAACTTCATCCAGAAAATCACGGAAATCCGTGTCTGGAACCGGCAGAATGAGGTTGCTAAGGGGCGTCTTATCGCTTTTGTTCTCCTCTGTCGCACATGTTGGCATGTTTAACTCCTTTCTTAATCTTAGGTTGTTAAACACTAGCATGTTGCGACACTTTTTATCAAGCCAAAAAATGATTTTTCTCAAGTTTTTCTTGCGCCTTTTGCGCCTCTTTGCGGCCAATCAGTAGCTTTTCGGATAAGGTCTAGTAAGAGCGTTCAGAGGAAGGTTCAGCTTTGTTTGGATAATGGAAGGTGCGTTGCACACAGGCGAACTGGCGGGCATGGGGCAGGCCGGCAGAGGGAGCGCTTAGAGAATGGGTTGCTATTTGACGTATTTCGAGTCGCCCATGGTCATTGTCCACGGTTTGGTGGAGAAAAAGGGGGTGGAGCTGAAGAGATTCTGAGCGTATTGATGCATGTTGGGCTGATTGTCTTTAATTTGAATAACATAGTCAGCACTGAGTTCTTCGACGACGATGTGGGCAGTTTCTTTTTGATTATGCATGGCGTCGAAGGTGAAGGTGGAGCCGTCCAAAATGGGCATCTTTCGCAAGAGAGTCTGGGCGGCGGTGATCTCGTTGGATTTATCGGCGGTAGCGACTTGGGCTAAGGTTTGAGCGCTTTGGTGATCGACTGCGGCCACCAGGTGCAGAGCCTTTGATTCTTCGGTGTTTGTGCCTTTGAGGGTCTTGCCGTCGACGGCAATATCGCGGGGCAAACAGCCGTCTTGTAAGCAGATGAATTCGGTGAGGGTTTTATCGAAGAGCTCGGCCTTTACGTTTTGCAAGACCCGATAGAAGACATCATAGCAAGGGGCCTTATAGCGGCCTGTTTTGGGGTTTTTCCAGGAGCGTAAGGCGCGCAATTGGGCTTGATTGAGATGATGGGCCAGGCGCACGATGCCCTTGAGGGTCTGTTTGCCGCACATCGTGCCGAGCACAATCATGCTCAGGACCGTGGCGAGCCGATATCTAAGGCCCGCTTTACGACGGAAGTCTTCTATCTGATTGAAGCGTTCCCACAGGCTGCTCATCTGTTCCACTTTGAGGCAGACCGCATGGGAGTTATCGGTTTCATTGAGCGCCTGGCTCTGTGCCGCGGGCAATGGCCCTGAAGCGCGCAAAAGCTCAAGGGCATTAGCCTTGAGGGGTTTGACCCAGATCTGCTTGGGACGCTCATGGCGTTGATAGAAATCTTCGCGTTGGCGGCCATATCCCGCGCTCAAGCCCAAGGGCGTCCACCCGCTCGCTTCGTAGCAAGTGCCCCGGTGAATCTGTGGGTCCACGAACGTTTCCGCTACTAAGGGACGATAGCCAAAAGCCTCCTGCCAGTGATCGGCTAAGACTCTCAGGCACATACCCAACGTCTTGGAGGCCAAATTTGCAAGATCCACCCCGGGCAAAATCAGAAAACGCCGGTTCTGTACTACCAGTTTCAATCGTGCATGCCGTTGCGCCCCGTCCCACCCGATCCATTCGTCTCGATCCTTCAGCCGGTAGGATGCGGCCCCCCACAAGAGCAGGCCCATCCATTGCCCGTCGATCTGCGCCACATAGCGCAGGGTCTCTCCTGCGCTGCCCGCACTGTGTAAATAATGATGTTGTTTCAATAGATCATTGAATCGCTCCTGCTCTTCGGGCAGGACCAGACGCAGAGTTAAACGATCTATCGAAGGATTCAGTTGGTAAGATTTTTTGTCTTTCATCCCATCTTAACATGACTGATTCCCTCGGGTTTGTTTAGCTCTTTTTTTATCTTCTTGCTTATCAGCTAGTTGCTTCCTGGAATCCTTTTACCCTGCCTCTGAGGTCGCCGGGCAAGGGAAGGCATTGACACGCGGTGAGATCCGTCGTAGTAGTAGTAGATTTGTGAAATTTTCGGGCTAGTCGTAATCTCCAGTCGATCGTCTTCCGAATTTAGATTGCGATTATGAATCACGACGAGAAGACCGAATCGGTATCCAACTCCACCATCGTGGCTCTCAATCGTAATCTCCTGTCGATCTTCTCTTCTCTCGATTTTAGATCACGATTATGATTCACGACGGAAAGACCGAATCGGCTCCAACTCCTCCCACTCGTCACGGCGTAGTGAGGGAAACGAAACGAAGACGGATCGTGGCTCTCAATCGTAATCTCCCCGTCGATCTTCTCTCGATATTCGACGACGATTATGACAACGATATTCGATATGGAATCGGCCGGCTATGGTTTCGAACGTCGTTGTCTCTGCCCTACGGCAGAGTAGTCGGTGGTCGGTATTCATCGATCTCCAAGTTCAAAAATGATCGTCGCATTTGGGGGCAACGTCACAACGATTGAAAACGGTTGTTCGTCATGTGCTGTTTCTTCCGTGTAAATGCCACCGCCATTACCCACTCCGCTTCCTCCGTATTCCGTTGCATTCGAGTTTATCCGCTCACTCCAGAATCCTGAAAATGGAACCCCCACACGATAACCCTCTAACACCCCTTCGTTGTAATGACCCACTACGAGAAAAGCCTGCCCCCCTTCCGACCCCTTCCGTAGGAAACTGATGACGGAATTCTTTGAGTCGTTGAAACTCACCCACTCGAACCCCTCCGAACAGCTGTCGTAATCGTGGAGTATCGCGGTCGAACAATAGAATTCGTTCAGGTCCTCGATGATCTTCAATATTCCCTTGTGGTCTCGATACTGAAGCAAATTCCAGTCCAGCGAAGAATCGTGACTCCACTCCGAGGACTGTCCAAATTCGTTTCCCATAAACAGTGTATTTTTTCCCGGCCAGGCCCACATGAGGGTATAGAGAGCCCGCAGGGAATGCGCCTTATCGGAAATCAGATTTCCCGACATCTTATAAATCATGGGAGCTTTCCCATGGACGACTTCATCGTGAGAAAATACCTCGATGAAATTCTCCGAAAACTGGTAGACCATGCCGAATGTGAGAAGATTTTGATGACACTTTCGATGAACTGAATCCTTCCGAAAGTATTCCAGCGTGTCGTGCATCCAGCCCATATTCCACTTAAAGTCGAAACCCAGGCCGCCCTCTACAGTCGGCAGGGTTGCCCCCGGCCACGCCGAGGATTCTTCCGCTATCGTTATTACACCGGGATAGAATTCGTGCACCAGATCATTGTTTCTGCGCAAAAATTCGATCGCATCGATGTTCTCCCGGCCCCCGAACTTATTGGGAATCCATTCGCCCTCATTCCGCGAGTAGTCCAGGTAGAGCATTGATGCCACCGCGTCCACCCGCAAACCGTCTATGTGGTAGTCACGCAACCAGGCCAACGCACTCGCGATTAAGAAGCTTCGCACTTCCTCCTTACCGTAATCGAATATCAAAGTGTCCCAATCCTGATGAACTCCCTGACGGGGGTCGGCGTACTCGTAGAGGGGTGTGCCGTCGAATTGTGCCATTGAGAATGCATCCGAAGGAAAGTGCCCCGGCACCCAGTCGATGATGACCCCGATCCCATTTCGATGCAGGTGATCAACCAGGTACATAAAGTCGTGGGGCGTTCCGTAGCGATGAGTGGGCGCGAAAAAACCGGTCACCTGGTATCCCCATGAACCTTCAAAGGGATGTTCCGCGAGAGGTAAGAACTCCACGTGTGTAAAACCGAGGTGCTTCATGTGATCAACCAGTTCATCCGCCAGTTCCCGATACTGCAGGGGCCGGTCGCCTTCCCTTTTGACGCGTTTCCAAGAGCCCGCATGCACTTCATAGATGCTCATCGGGCTCTTCTGCCAATCTTTCCCCTTCCTCGATTCGAGCCATGCTCCATCGCGCCAGGGAAAACCGCGTAAATCGCAGGTGACGGAGGCACAGTGTGGAGGAGATTCAAATTGCAGCCCGAAGGGATCTGACTTGAGGCGCGCAGTACCGTCCGGTCCCACGATCTCAAATTTGTATTTCACACCCGTTCCCAGGCCGGGCAAGAATATCTCCCAGATTCCCGAATTTCCCAGCAACCGCATGGCGTGAAAACGGCCGGCCCAGCCGTTGAAGTCTCCCACCACCGACACTCTCCTTGCAGAGGGAGCCCATACCGTAAAAGAGACTCCAGAAATCCCATCGATGGTTTCGACCCGAGCTCCCAGCCTATCACTGAGCCGGCGCTCGTTTCCCTTCTTAAACCACAGTTCGGTGTCCTCACTCGTTACCAGGGGAAAGCAATAAGGATCGTAAAACTGCCGACTCTCTCCACTGCTGCTCTCGACGAGTAACTGGTAGCAAAAAACCTCTTCCCGATCGCCCATCAAACCTTCAAAAAATCCTACATCCGCCAGCTTTCTTAAAGGAAACCTCCCCTCCTCAACCTTACCTACCGCGACCACTTCACAGGATTTTGCATCCCTCAGGAAAACCCGCACCACAACCCGTTTTCTCCTCCGGTGGTTCACCGGATGCATCCCGAGGACCCCGTGAGGATCGCGATGAGCGCCCTCCAGTATGGCTTTTAGGTCAGATTCTTTAACGATCATGAGATTCCGTGCTTCAAACCCGAAGATCTCACAGATCTTCGGGTTAACAAGCAATACCGCACTCTCGCATCATGATTCTCAAGAATCAGAATCGAACTGCGACTACACTTACGATTGAAATTGTGTAGATTTCCCTTCGAAGGTCGTAAACGTAATCGTCGTCGATAGTCGGTTCTTCAAATTTCGATATTCGCATCTCTGTCGTCAGCCTTGCCTGCCACGGCAAAGCGTAGCGGAGACAGGTCGTCAACTTGGTCGATGGTCAACTGCGAATAAACCAAGGAACCTTACTACAATGCCAACGACAAAGATTGAGAAGGAGATTTAACGGTGGGACTTCCTCTCTTCTCTCGATTTTAGATCACGGCCTGCCATGAGCTAGTCGAATGGATTATGATACACGACGGGAAGACCGAATCGGTATTCAACTCCCCATCGTGACTCTCAATCGTGATCTCCTCGTCGATCTTTATTTTCGATTTTCGACTTCGATTATGACCACGATATTCGATTTAGAAGCGACCTGGTTTAGTTTCGAAAGTCGTCTCCGCCGTACGGCAGAGTAGTCGAATGTCGTTTCTTCGAATTTCCACAGAATACGATCGAAGGCTCAACAGTGTCCGTAGCAGACTCACTAACTGAATTCTCCGAAGAGTATCTCTCCACCAGTTTTTCATGCTCGAACCTATAGTTCATGAGGACCTCCCTTCTAAAACGATCTTAGATCGCGAGGTAGCCGGACGCGCAAGCGTTCGGTTTTGCCGTCGACCTCTAATCAGCTGTGATTACCAGGTTAGGCGTTTCGAGCCTCCTCCCCGCCTTCTTGCGAAGCCGGCTACACAGTCCAGTTCCTGACGAAACCGGCTAAGATGAACGTACATTTCGTAGAGGAACGCGGGAGCGTTTCTACGAATTAGCAGCGCAATATCGACCTGTCGTCGCTCCTCCCGCCGAACGAGACGAGGCAGCCAAGGTTCGCGACAACGTTTGCGACGAGGTTTAAACAAAGGTGATCAGTGCCCACCCTTTATTTTTCTCTTCCATTTACGCCGGACCACCCGAAAGGGAAACCTTGCCTGCCTCGGCAAAGCACAGCGACGACGGGTCCCGAACCTTGGCGCGATCCTTACCTGCGTCGGTACAGCGGAGCGACGACGGGTCGAATCCATTCTGAGGGAGTTCTGCTCACTCCCCATTCGTTGTACATCCTCCATAGCTTTTACATCCTCCGTAGCTTTGGCGTAGGGGGAAGCGTAGGAGGGCCCTTCATTTCCCGGCGTGCCGGGACTACCTTTTCTTTCCCGCATCGTGCTTCTCAATCGTGATCTCCCCGTCGATCTTTTCTTTTTCGATATTCGACTACGATTATGACGACGATATTCGATTCGGGGGAGGCTCAGTATGCGATCAAAGTCGTCGTCATAATCCCGAGAACGATTACGAGCACGAACACGACGACGCTACACCGCGCCCCCGGTCACGGCGTAGTGAGCGAAGCGAAACGAAGACGGATCTCCCACTCTCCCTGTCTTTCCAAATCACCCCTCATGTCCCCCAGCGTGCAATTTCAGCCCTCGCTGCTTAATCGGTTCCCGAGCCTGATCGACCGGGACATTTGAGCAGCGCTCCGCGCCCTTCCAATGTCCGCGCGGTGCGCACCAGCGCACGGCGTTTGCGATCACTCGATGAACCATCGCATGGTGGTAGATGGGATAGGTTTCGTGGCCGGGGCGAAAATAGAAAATCCGTCCATTGCCCCTGTGCCAGCAACAACCGCTCCGGAAAACTTCCCCCCCCTCAAACCAGGAAATAAAAACCTGTTCCTCGGGCTCCGGAATGGCAAATGGTTCACCATACATCTCTGTCTGCTCCAACTCCAGGAATCGGTCCACCCCTCGGGCAATCGGGTGTCCCGGATTACAAACCCAGAGGCGTTCCCGCTCTCCTGCCTCCCGCCATTTGAGCGAGCAGGCAGTTCCCATCAGTCGCTTGAATATCTTTGAAAAGTGGCCGGAGTGAAGGACAATCAAACCCATCCCTTCCAGGACGTGGCCCTGCACCCGGTCTACTACCTCATCTTCCACTCGCGCGTGGGCGCGGTGCCCCCACCATATCAATACATCGGTGGCGTCGAGACGCTCCTGTGGAAGCCCATGATCGGGTTCGTCAAGGGTCGCCGTCGCAATCTCCAGGCCGGCGTCTAATCCTGAGATTCCCGCCGCAATCGCGGCATGCATCCCATCGGGATAGATTCGCCCAACTTCCTCGTTCTCGCGTTCGTGGACGAACTCGTTCCATATCGTTACTCGTAGGTCAGTCATATTTCTTCCTTCTTTGTTACGTTTCTATCGTCCAGTAAAGATAAATTCTCCATTTATAGCTCAATGGAGTCCACCATACGATCGTCATTATTCGTTAATCTCGATCGTGCTCTCCTGTCGATCTTCGAATTTCGACTACAGTTAGGCTTGTGGGATATCCTTTCGGAGGTCGCCGTCGAAAGAGGAATGCCCGCTAAAAGACGCGAAAACGGGATTTTCAATTCGAAATCGGCTGAGTATACGATGGAATTTCGATCAGCTTCCCCTCTCCCCGTCACCGCATCGCCGTGTCTCTCCTATTCCATATCCAACTTTCGCGCAGTTTAGCGTTTTTGGCGGGCATCCCTCCTATTTCGAGAACGAGGACGAGAACGACGACGCTAACTCGCACTTCCGCGTCTCTCCCATTCTCCGCGTCTCCGATTCGTTGTACATCCTCCATAGCTTTAGCGTAGGAGGGCCCTTCATTTCCCGGCGTGCCGGGACTACCTTTTTCTTCCCCCATCGTGACTCTCAATCGTCATCTCCCCGTCGATCTTCTCTTCTCTCGATCATAGATCACGACTATGATTCACGACGGGAAGATCGACTCAGTCTCCACCATCTCCATCGTGATTCTCAATCGTGGATCTCCAGTCGATCTTCTCTTTTCGATTTCAGATCACGACGGGAAGATTGAACTGATATCCAACTCCCCCCACTCGTCACGGCGTAGTGAGGGAAACGAAACGAAGACGGATCGTGACTCTCAATCGTGATCTCCTCGTCGATCTTCTATATTTCGATTTTCGACTATGATTATGACAACGATTATGACGTAGTCAAATCCCGAACGAAATCCTCCCTCTCCATCCGTTTCGTCAGAACTATGACCCGAATCGGCTCGATATTTATTCGAAAGTCGTCGTCATAATCGTAGTCAAATCCCGAGAACGAGCACGATAACACTGTGTCGCGTCCCCGCTTCTCCGACTCTCCCCGTCTCCCTCTCTATCCAATCCTCCCTCTCCATCCGTTGTACATCCTCTGAAGCTTTAGCATAGGAGGGCTCCCCCCTATCCGTTGCCGCACCTCTCCCTTTCGTATTACTATCCGTCAGAACTTATTTTCTGACACGTTCTGGAGTGTAACATGTTGGTATTCAAAGTTGTGGGGTCGACCCGTCGCCGCTTCGCTTTGCCGAGGCAGGCAAGGTTCGGGTCCCGCTGAGCGGAACCCGAACCTTGTCCTAAACTGCGAATGCATTGAGGTCGGAGCAAAGCCGAATTTTGCTAGTATGCCGGGATTCGATGGTTTTAGATCCGTTGCCTTCTCCAATCCGTTGAAAATCCCTCTTCATCAGATCCGCGGTTTTCCCTGGCTCGGCGCAGCGAAGACGACTCGAATCCGTGGTGCCTTCCTCTTTATTCGCGCATGCCACGGCGAAGCCCGGAGGACGGAGACGGGTTCATTTGCGTCCATCTGCGGTTCTCTTCTTCTTTTTTGGTTGCGGCTATGCTGCGCTAGGTATTTTCGCGTCTTTGGCGGGCAACTTCCATCCTTAGGGATGAATAAACTACCTTTCCCTAATTTCTTCCCTAAACCGGTTCCGATTGGATCCGTGGTACTGCGGAGCTCCCGGCGCGCCGGGATGGGCAAAAGTCGAAATCGCAGTGAGAAGGTTCCCGTGCAAGCACTTGTGTTTCACTCCTGATTACCCTTTAGTATTTCTTCACGGTTAGTAGTGAAAAAGAAGATGGAACTGGTAATTCGCTTTCTCGTGCCCCTTGCGATAGGATATAGCCTGCTGGTGGTGGCCGTCTACTTCCTCCAAACGCGGATGCTCTACTTTCCCGCCAAGGAAAAGCCTTCAGACAGCCAGGTCCATGCAGTAGGTTTGCGATTTTGGCAGGACCGGAACGATTCTTACAGAGGATTCGCTGCCGCCGTCGATCCAGATGATGCAAAAGGGTTGGTGGTGATATTTCACGGAAACGCGGGCGCGGCGTGGAATCGTAGCTACTACGTCCACGCTCTGGTCCGGTTGGGATACAACGTATTGATCACCGAGTATCCCGGGTATGGCGGGCGCACAGGTAAATTGGGACAACATTCTTTCGTGGCGGACGCGAGGGAAACGGTGAAGCGGGCGCACGAGGAATTCGGCGGTCCCGTCTATCTTTGGGGCGAATCACTGGGATGCGGTGTGGCTGCGGCGGTGGCCGCCGATCCTCCGGTACCGGTTGCGGGAGTGATTATGTTTACCCCTTGGGATTCACTGCCGGAGTTGGCCCAGACCCACTATTGGTACTTCCCGGCGCGATGGTTGGTGCGCGACAATTATGACAACGTCCGAAATCTTCAGTCGTTTGACAAACCCGTAGCCGTTGTCCTGGCCGCTCTGGACGAAGTGATACCTCGGAAACACACTATGCGGCTATACGACGAATTGACAGCGCCCAAGCTCCTGAAAGTATTGGAAGGAGCAGGTCACAACAGTTGGCCGGCCGGCCCCGCGGCAACCTGGTGGAGGAAAGTGATGGATTTCGTGTCGACTAATGCTCAAGGAAATGACGTTTAGCTGACTCCTTGTGCGGCGCCCTCATCGTGACTCCCTATCGTAATCGTCCTCGTGCTCGTCCTCGACAACAGTGTCCGCAGCAGACTCCTTGGCTGAATTCTCCGAAGGGTAGCTTTTCACCAATTATCTTGCTTGAACCTATAGTTCAGTAGACCGACTTTCGAGAACGATTTCGAGAACGAGCACGACTACGCTAAGACTGTTCACTGTTTACTGTTGACTCCTCCTCCCCTTCACCCTCTCTCCCTTTCTCTTGCCCCCGCATCTCCGCGTCTCTCCCATTCTCCGCGTCTCCGATTCGTTGCCCTTCATTCATTCGTTGCTAAATCTCTCCCCTCATCGTGCCTCTCAATCGTCATCTCCAGTCGATCTTCTCTTCTTCCGATTTTAGCTCACGGCCTGCCATGAGCTAGCCCGGACATTTCACACACTTCGTAGCGAGACTGCGTAGATTGGTGCGTATCAATGCCTTTCAGCAGGGCGGCGGGCGACAGCGTGTTGGAACCCTCTGAGGTCGCCGTGCAAGGGAAGGTTTGATACGCAGTGAGATCCGCGGTCGTAGTAGAAGGTTTGTGAAATGTTCGGGCTAGTCGAATGGATTATGATTCACGACGAAAGATCGACTCAGTCTCAAACTCCCCCCACTCGTCACGGCGTAGTGAGGGAAACGAAACGAAGACGGATCGTGCCTCTCAATCGTGCTCTCCTCGTCGATCTTCGCTGACTGGAATCAGAGATCAAATCCCGCCGCCACCAGATTCAGATTCTCGGATTTGGGAGGTGAGACAGGCTCACTGGCTACGAGCGCCATCCTGAATTCCTCAAATTCTTTCAATTCTCCGAGCTTGGACATCGTATCCTCGTCTTTTGCCATGTTGATATGAACAAATGTTTGACCATCATCCAGGGTAAACGAGGGATATCGCATCCCGGGAATCGGGTTGGTTCTAATGGCCTCCATGACCTTTCGGATATTGGCTTTGTTCTGATCCACATATTCCGGTTTCACCGTGTACGTTACTTTTACAGCTTTCATTGGCTTTTCTCCACTTACTATTCTCTGGTATCTGTCAGTTGATGAATGATGCTATTATTGAACGACAGCCTTAAAAAGTCTTATAAGTATTTCAAGTTATTCATCAATTGGGCCGAGTCGAGTTCTTGGCAAGCTCGGCGAGGCCCCAATGTGAGTAACTTGGCTACTCCCCGTCCCGGCTCGCCGGGACTACTTGGAATCTACGGCTCTTTACCTTACAGGACCGGCTGTCGACCTACGAGATGATTTTTCGAAACCTTGTCCCAGAAAGCCGGGACTGGGAATGATCAACCTCGATTGCCGGAATTATAAGAATCGAGCTGTCAATCAACCTACAATGTACTCTACTACTCTGTCATTGCGAGACCAGCGAAGCTGGGCGTGGCAACCCAGAGAAAGGTAGGAAAACCCTTCGACTACGCTTATTGGTCAGGCAGGAAAAAGCCAATACCATGGGCCAAGGTAGGAGTTGATTCCGCTGAGCAGGACCTCACTGCTGTAGGGCAGAGCCGGAAACGCAAAGAAGAGCATTCCCAAGAGCGCGACCGCACTACTGTCCCACGAATAGCGCTTTTGGGAATGCTCTTCTTTGCGTTTCTCTACTCGCATAAGCGAGTTGGTCCTGCTCAGCGGGTTCGACTCCCTGTTCTTCTTCCTGCCACTGCAGTATCTATGACCTCTCTCTATCCGCGCCATCCGTGTAATCCGCGGTCACGCTGATCCCGATCGACTTCAGGTCGAAAGATATTTCCTGTTCTTGGCAAGCCGGAATTGCACGTTGAATCAATCCGCGGTTTTCCCTGGCTCGGCGCATCCCGCTGAGCGGGAGTAGGCGGCTCGAATTCCCGGCTTGCCGGGATGAGCCCGTCGAATCCGTGGTGCCTTCCTCTTTATTCGTTGCCCTTCATTTCCCGGCCCGCCGGGACTACCTGTCACTCTCACTTTCCACTTTCACTCTTTCCCATCCGTGCCCATCCGTGTAATCCGTGGTCAATTCCTCTTCATTCGCGCATGCCACGGCGAAGCCCGGAGGACGGAGACGGGTCCATTTGCGTTCATCTGTGGTTCGTCTCTTTCCCTCATTTTGGTTGCGGCCTCGCTGCGCTAGGAAATCCGCGATTTTGGATTGTCGCGCCTGCCTCAGTGTGACAAACTCGCCTTCCAGAATTCGGTCCTTAGCCCGAGGTCCTTCTCAAGTCGAATACGAGAAGAAGTCCACACCAGGAAATTTATCGCCGTTTGATGCCCATTACCCAAAGGATGCGCGTCGAATACAATGCCCCGTTTGTGCTCACCTTTACCCTCATCTGCTGCCTGATCTACGGCTTCGATCTTGCCACGAGTGGGTGGCTGACGGCCCACCTGTTTTCGGCCAGTCCGGAGCTCTCGCTGATACAGCCGGTTTCACTTCTCCGGCTCTTCCTCCATGTAGCGGGTCACGCCGACGGGCGACACCTGTTTACGAACCTTTCCATCATTCTCCTCATCGGTCCTGTTCTCGAAGAGAAATACGGAAGTGTCCCGCTTCTGGTAATGAGTCTCATCACCGCTTTTGTCACTGGTTTGCTCAACGCCATCCTCTTTTCTGCCGGCATTCTGGGAGCCAGCGGGATCGTCTTCATGCTGATTCTTCTCGGTTCGATTACAAACGTCCGAAGCGGTGTGGTTCCGCTGACTTTTATTCTCGTTCTGATCCTCTACCTTGGTAATGAGATCGGCAACGCCTTTCGAGAAGACAACATTTCCCAGTTCGCCCATATCATCGGCGGACTATGCGGCAGCGGCTTCGGGTTTTTGTTCCCCCGCCGACACTAAGTACTCGAGTTCGTAATTACGATGATGTATGCCGAGGCGATTTTGGATGCTGGGGGAGGCGGTCGGGGGAGGCGGTCGAGTCGTGCCAGGCCTGTCGGCCTTGGGCGACTCGACCAACGCTGCCCAGCGCCAAAATCGCCCGGTCCCAAAGGGATGGGGCGGGATTGGCTTTGTTTTGATCCACGTATTCCGGTTTCACTGTGTACGTTACTTTTACTGCTTTCATTGGCTCTTCTCCATTAATCTAGCAATATTTACTCCTTAATTTTCAAAAAATATACTTCTGTTCCATCGAAAAGAAAGTCCTACCAGAAAAATCTAAATGGATCAGAGATCAAAATTTCAATAAGGAAAGCCCTTCGACTACGCCTATTGGTCAAGCAGGAAAAAGCCAATACTATGGGCCAAGGTAGGAGTCGATTCCGCTGAGCAGGACCTCACTGCTGTAGGGCAGAGCCGGAAACGCAAAGAAGAGCATTCCCAAAAGCGCTATTAATAGGCGCGTACTGCGGTTGCACTCTTGGGAATGCTCTTCTTTGCGTTTCCCTACTCGCATAAGCGAGTTGGTCCTGCTCAGCGGGTTCGACTCCCTGTTCACCATCCTGAGACTGAAGTATCTATGACCTCTCTCTATCCCATTCGACGGGCTCATGGCGGGCAGCGCCATCCGTATTACAATCCGGAAGAACCTTGTTTTTCTAGCAAGTTTTTGCGTAGAAAAGGTTGGTATTCAATAAACTGCAGTCGACAAGGTTTGGGACAAGGTTCGCGACGAGGTTACCCAAGGGAAGTAGGAGTTTCCTTCTACATTCGCGTCCATTTGCGTGGTCTGCCGTACGGCAGACCGGTTCTCTTCTTCTTTATTGGTTGCGGCTACGCTGCGCTAGGTAATCCGCGGTCACGCTGATCCCGATCGACTTCACGTCGAAAGATATTTCCTGTTCTTGGCAAGCCGAAATTGCACGTTGAATCAATCCGCGGTTTTCCCTGGCTCGGCGCATCCCGCTCAACGGGAGTAGACGGCTCCAATCCGTGGTCAATTCCTCTTCATTCGTCCCGGCTTGCCGGGATTCATCTGCGGTTCGTCTCTTTCCCTCATTTTGGTTGCGGCCTCGCTATAGTCGGCGCTTCCGAACTCCCGGCGTCCGTGCTCGTAGTCGCTCCAAACCCGGTCCCCTCTAGCGCCCCGCCCAGGCTCTCGCCGATCAAGCGATTGCGCTCGAGATCGAACGCACCTGGATGCACCGCGCTTATCGGACCGCTGTTGCTGTTACCTGATACCACGCTTACGTGATCCGTCGAAAATAGATCCATGGTAGCGGCGAATGACGAGATCATCTCATCAAATTTCTCAATAACGTAGGCCTTAATGCCATTTTCGCCACCTCCTTTAAGGATATTAATGGTGTTTTCCAGTTGTTTCAGTTCAGCTTCACCCAATCCTCGAATGGAAGCTGCCTCGGCCTCCGCAACCAGAATCTTGCGCTCTCTCTGCGCCTTGGCAGGAGTCACAATTTCCGCCCGGAATTTCGCCTCCAGCATGGCGATACCCTGCTTTTCAGCTTCGATCTGCCGCAAAATACCAGCCACTTCAGCCTCCCCATGGCGTTGGTTTTCCTCCACCCCGACGGCGGATCGTTGCTCCTCCTGCGCCGCCTTGAAATCCGTGCTCGCCTGGAGCTCCTCAATTTCGTTTTCGGCCGCACGCACCTGTACTTCAGTGCGCCTGGCTTCCTGCTCCTCTGTAGCTGCCGCCAGCGCTTCGGCCTGCGCCGTGCGCGATTGGGTTTCGGCGTTCGCCGTCTGTACTCGCTTCAGCAGAGCAATATAGAGATCGGGCTCCTCGACACCGTCAAATCGGTGATCCTCCACATCGGCAATGTTCATGGTGGTAATCTCCAAGCCGATAGCCTCCAAATCTCCCCGACACACCTGCAACATGCTCTTAACCAAACGCTCCTTGTGACTCATCACTTCCTCCGGAGTCATCTGGGAAAGCGAATCGCGTAAGTGCCCCTCGATTATGGAATTGGCCACCGCAATAAGATTATCCCACGACATCACCAGGATGCGTTGGACGGCATTGACTATTCCTTTCGATGTCGTGGATATGCCAAAACTCACGGTGGCTTTGACCACCAGCGGCACGATCCCTTTGGCGATTGCGGAATCGACTTCCACCGTCGTCGTCTTAGGGGTGAGATCCATGATGCTGATGTCGTTGATCAGCGGCAGAACAAAAACCCTCCCTCCTTTGAGCGTCTTGAATCCGATCCGGTCTTCACCCCGCCGGCCGTGAACGACGGCCAGTTGGCTGGGCGGTATGTTCTTCATCCTCAGCAGGATCTGGAACCCCACCAGACCACTGAGAATTAATAGTGTTACAATTGCTCCAAATAACATGACAAGCCCTCCCTCTATCCTTTCACGGTTGCGGCAGCAGCGCCGCTCTCATTGTCGGCACTCGGTGTCAGGTACGATTTGATACTTACCCCGAATGCCTGTTCGAAGCGCTCCACAAAATCGACCAGGGCTCGCGGTCCCCGGTTCACCGCCTCATTGAACCCATCGGCCTCATTGGTGACGAGAAGGTTGTCTACCTTTAGCTGCCTCCCGTGCTTTTCGAAAGCGGTGAAGAGGTGCGGCAACTGCGCCATGAACAAGGCGATTTTGCCGTAGTCCCCGGCCTCCGCCAAGATGCCTACACGACGCTGCAAGAGTGCATTTTTCGTGCTTTGAACCACTCGGATAGCCTCCCCATCACCTTCCGCCAGAATCTCCGCCCGCTGCCGATTGGCTTCGCTTTCCAACACCACATTGGAGCGGTTCTTCAATTCCTGAAGCTGGACCGTAATCTCCTGGATTTTCCGCTCGGCCTCGTTCCTGGCCCCTTTGATGGTGCTGTCCGCTACCAGTTTGGCCTGTTTTATCTGGGCATCGCATTTCTGCTTGAGAATTTCCAATTGGCGGCGAGCCTCCAGGATCTTGCGGTCGGCGTTGCTCTTCGACACATCAACCCTGCGTTCCGAGTCCGATTCCGCCCGTTCCGCCATAGCCCTTAACTTCGCTTCCTCGATCTGGACCTCGCGGCGCTTGCTGGAAAGTGTCTTGTCCGCTAGATTGGCGATATATTGGGAGGTGTCCGTTATGCGCTGCAGGGAAACCGAAACGACCTTAATTCCGAAAGAAGAGAGATCTTCCATGCAATCTTTCAGCAGCAGATCGCGAAAATCGCCTTCCACTTCTGCCGTTTCCTCCACCGAGACACCCGTCTCCGTTTTCTCCGCCTCGACTTCATCAACCATACCGATGGCCTGCAACGGCGTGGTGCCATTCAAGGCGCCCCGGAAATTACCGACCATGGTCAGATGCATCTGCTCCTGAATCTCGCGCTGGGACTTGCCCAGTAGACGCTCCACGGCATTGTAGAGCAACGTCTGGTCGGAGTCGTCGATACAGACGCAGGCGGTGGCGTCCGCCGCCAGGGTAATTCCGTTCGCGGAATTGACCCCCTCTACGCGCACATTGACAGGAATGATCCCCAGGTCGAGGACTTCAATCCGCTCGAGGTACGGGATGACTACCGTCCATGCACCCTTCACGATGCGAAATCCGTATTTCTTCCCGTCCACCGTGCGCTCGCGGCCTGAGATGACAAGAATGCCGTTGGCCGGGCAGATATGGATCAGCATTCTTGCCATTATCACGACAGCGAAGAAAAGTACTATCAAACCCACTCCCGTTTTAATAGCTGCCGGTGTCATTAATTCATGAATACCCATTGAAAACTCCTCCTCCCAATATTTTATCCTTCTTCCTGGCGGCTGGTCAAGTAGCGATCCTCGCTCTCCACCAGCACACAATCGTCTCGAACCTCGACTACATAAACCTCGTCCCCCTTGGCAAACTGCTCGTCGCCATGCCTGGGGAGGGCGTATTGTTCCGATGCGCCCGCCCCTACTGGAATCCTCACCTTGCCGATACTATCCTTTTCCAGAGAAATAATGACTTCGCCCTTCTTCAAGATCAAATCTTCCGGGCGCAGCGACGAATCCACTTCCTTGCTTTGGAATCTGAGCATTTTTCTCACCATCCAAACCGAAACCAAGCCACAGGGAAGCGACCAGACGAGACTGATCCATGGGTGGTAGCCGCTCCCAAGCGCCAGAATCCCGATCGGGCCGAAACCGGCGCAAAAGTAAACCAGGGTGCGCATGTAGCGGAGGAACGAGAGCACGGCTGCCCCGCGCGCTTCCAATGTCAGCGTCCCGTGATCGCCATGGCCTTGAAGGGCTTGCGCGTGACCCGCCTCGCCGCCGTCATCATGTCCACCGCCATCATGTCCGCCGTCATCATGGTGGCCGCCCAGCAAGCCAAGCGCATCGATGATCACCACCCCGATCCCGAAGATCGAAGCGACGACATAGAAACTCGAGATAAAGCTACCGTCCAGCACCTTTTCCCTAAACGTTCGGTTTGATTTTTCTCACAACCCCACAGCCGGCACAAACCCGAACACATTAGCGTTGCGGCCAAATACCAGGCAATGCCCCTCCCCGCTGAAGTGACTTTGCATGGTCGTGTGCAACTAGGCAACCAAAAATCTGGTTATGATACGCGTTCCTAAGTCGTAGCTGGAGACATCTTCCTATTTTCGCGTTAGAGAGGTGGCATGGGTCCGACTGCGAAGTGATTAATTCACCTCAATGCCCGGTAGGACTTACGATCGTCCATCGGGTCACACCGAAAGAAACTGACCCTATGACTGACTTCGTACGAGCGATGCATCGGGAATCGGTAGAGGAAGACCACTTCGTCCAAAATCGTCCTCGTCCTCGTTCTCGTTCTCGTTCTCGAACGATGCCCCCCAACCTGCCCTAAAGACACGAAAATTTGCTAAAGGGTGGACGGCAGAGGCTCGATGCCAGATGCAATTTTACAGGAGGCAACGAAGGGAAGGGAGCGGAAGAGCAAAAGGAGACGGCGAATGGGTGGAATGGGTCCCTTTTCTTTGTAATACAGTCCTTCAGATTTTTTTCTGTGCAAGTCTTGGAGTATAAGAAGCTGGTATTCAAAGGATTCCGGTCGACCCGTCGCCGTTTCGCTTTGCCGAGGCATGCAAGGGTACTCAAGGGAAGTAGGAGTTTCCTTCTGCATTCGCGTTCATCTGCGTGCATCTGCGGTTCTCTTCTTCTTTTTTGGTTACGGCTTCGCAATCAATGGAGCCGGAACGTCGCGAGCATGTTTGCCGGAGAGAGGAGATTAGCCCTGCGATGCTACGAGAAACTAATGCCAAAGATTAACTCCTGACCTTTTTGCCGGTCCTCGTTTTCCGGTCGGAACGAACCAGCCTCCCCTAACAGGTGGATAATTAGATGCGCAGACGCACTTAATTATAATTTTATGCTCCAATAATGCTTCATACTATGCAGCGTACGCGCATCTCTAAAAATGAGCAGTCCGTCGAAGGAGCCAGGTAATTCTTCTTCTCGATTAAGGAGATATAAACCTCCTTGCAAAATCTGGTCCGATTTTTATCGTACCTAACTGGCAGCTGCGTAAGCGCTGCCTACAAGAAAGTTCGACCAGGGAAGATAAATTTGTGAAAAAAGAAGTACGTATTATTCATGCTTCAGTCTACGCAAGTGACCCAGAGAAAGCGGCGTCGGATGTCGCTGCGTTGATTGACGGAATTGCAAAACCATTTCATCCGTGCGAAGGGGCATGGGTATGTTTTTTAAATGACGAGAATTGGAAAGGAGGTGACTTCATAGAGTTTTATCCGAAGTCGGTGAAGCTTACGAACAAATCCGGCAATCCGGAGTTTGTCGAAAATCCAGAAGGTGTAAGTGGTGTGGGTACGCATTTCAATTTATTGGTCCCAAATAGCAGAGAGAATTTGGAGATAATATGCAAAGAAAGAAACCTAACATGTGCGTTGCGGGAATGGGGCAATTTTCTTGATGTTTGGGTTGAAAAAATCTATTGATTGAGTGCATTTATGATGATTAAACGCCGAACCAAGCTGTTGAGGAGAACGGCGGGCAAGCCTCGCCGTTTCG
>CBDCEW010000005.1:0-16225 GCA_965215885.1 Candidatus Moanibacter sp. | reverse complement strand
TGTCCTCGATCTGGATGCTGACGGATTTCTCTCCTCACACCGGAGGTACGCTCGTCATACCTGGCAGCCACCGAACCCGGACAAACCCGTCGGGTGGCGACGTACATGACAGGGAGGCGCCGCATCCTGCAGAGATGCAGATTTCAGGCGCCGCCGGCAGCGTCATGCTGTTCGACAGCCGGCTATGGCACTGCGTGACGACAAACGAAAGCGCCGAGCCGCGGATCGCCATGAATGTGGGCTACGCACCGTGGTGGTTGAACCTGCTGCCCAACCTGGAGGGATCACCCGATTTCCAGCGCATGGTGGTCGAGACGAATGGCAAGCCGACCGAGTTCCCGCCCGTCGAGCGCTCCGTTTACGACAACCTGCCCGAAACTGTAAAGCCTCTTCTCCGTCACTCCGTCCATAACTGAGAAGGAAAAGGAAGAACACTTGGGAGAACTTTCGGCAGACGACGGCTCACATGTCTGCTTGGATGCAGCGTTTTCGCGAGCGTGATGACATTCTGCAGGTGAAGGAAACGGCGGATATCGAAATTAGCCGAGATCTCTATCGGACCGGAGTAGCCGGATCGTCTGGCGAAAGGCATCCACGGTTCGCTCCAGATCCTCGTCGTTGTGCACAGCGGAAACCGTCCCGCCCGGCCAACCCTGAATATCCACGCCTTGGAGAAGGGCGCCAACTCGCACTTTCATACCTAACAAACGATCCTTGGGCACTGTAAAGCTGTCGAAGTCGTATTCACCGGACTCGATGCGCTCTCGACTCGTCGACCACATCTGCGGATTCAAAAAGAGATGGAAACCACCGAAAGTTCCGTAGGCTACCCAGGAGACGCTCTCGGAGGCAAACATGGTGTTTAATTCGCTGATCAACTGATTCCCGTACTCAATCGCTGTATCGCAGACTCCGCCTTCCCGCACCTGTTGCAGGGCGGCGATACCGGCCGCAGCGCTGGCGGGAGTGGCATTGAAAGTTCCCTTGTGTGAGACTTTCTCCCGCTCATTCGCCGCCGTCTGGCGGAAGTCGAGGAGATCGAGGATTTCTTTCTTCCCGACAACGGCGGCACCGGGCAAACCGCCGGAGACTATTTTGCCCAACGTGGCGAGATCGGGATTCACTCCAATGGCCTCCTGGGCGCCTCCCGGAGCACACCGGAAACCGCTCACGACTTCATCGAATATCAAAACCACACCGTATTCGTTGGCCAGTTGACGCAACCCTCGGACAAAGGAGGGCTTGGCGGGCACATGTCCCCAGGTCGACCCGGTCGGTTCGAGGATCATTGCTGCGATGTCTTCATCCTTATGCAAAATTTCAGCAGTCGTTTCGAGATCGTTGGGAGGGGCAATCACCATGGTCGAGGAAGTCCCGTAAGGCACACCGGAAATCCGGGAGCCGTCGAAATGGGAATCAACCCCACCCGTAACGTAATCGTGCCATCCGTGGAAATGCCCTTTAAAACGCAGGAACCTGCTGCGACCGGTGTATGCTCGAGCCAGCCTAAGGGCAAGCATGGTACTCTCCGTACCCGAGTTGGTGAAGCGCACTCTCTCGGCACAAGGTACCATCTCCTGGATCAATTGTCCCCATTCGACTTCCAGTTCATGGCCGGCGCCATAATGAGTGCCCTTGGCCAGTTGCTCGCGAACCGCCTCGACAACGGCGGGATTGTTGTGCCCCAACAGGAGAGCTCCGTGGCCTCCTGAATAGTCGACATACTCGTTGCCATCCACGTCCCACTTTCTGGAGCCCTCGGCGCCCGTCACGTAAATGCCGTGTGGTTCTATGTAGCGGGCATCATGGGTGATGCCGCTGGGAAAGATCTGCCGCGCACGGTCCGCCAATACAGCGGAACCCCGCGTCTTGCGACAATAGGCCTCCACCAAAGAGGAATTGTCCAGGTTCAAAGGACAGGGAGGATAATCCTCCGCTGTTGTGGTAACCTCAGTGGTGCTCAATTCAAAGTCTCTCCTGTATAAGATTTCTTCCGGAAGGGATTAGATCAGCACGTCCAAATAATGCAATGTTGCGCGGTGCAGAGCTGGGTAGGGACTATGTTTACTTCATCTGTCATGTCCTTCCTGATGTAAGTCAAAAAAAACAAAGAATGTCAAAGATTGACAAAGTCTGACATTGGGTCATATTGTTTAACAATGAATGTTTCGTTAACACCAGAACTTGAAAAGTGGGTGCAGTCAAAAGTGTCGACAGGGCTTTACAGTTCATCATCAGAGGTAGTTCGCGATGCGCTTAGGCTTTTGTATCACTTTGAAGCAGAGAAAGTAAAAAAGCTGGAAGAGTTGAAAGCTGAACTGCGGTTAGGAGTTGAGCAACTGCGAATCGGAAAGTCTGAGCGATTGACCAAATCAGTTGCGAATCGGATAAAGAAAGCTGGAAGACAGGGGGTTCATGGCTAGGGAACCTTTGATCTCAAAAGAAGCGCTGCGAGATCTTGAGGAGATTTGGAAATATATCGCGGAAGACACCGACATAGCTGCGGATCGGTTCATAGATCAGATTGTCGAAAAGTGCTGTGAATTAGTTGAGTTGGAAGGGGTGGGACACCGAAGAGATGATTTGATCCCAGGGATGTTGAGTCTGGCCTTTAGAAAATATGTGATCTTTTTTCAAAGAAATGAAAAGGAAGTCGAGATAGTTAGAGTGCTGCATGACACTCGTGACATTAGGACAATCTTCAAAGGATAAATGGGCGAAGCGGGCGATCGCCATTGCATAAATCGCTCCCAATTCCGTCGCGTCATATCCTTGAGACTACCCAGATTTCGCGGCTCAATCACTCGGCCTGCTTCTTCCCCATTCAACGCTTGCGCCATACATTCTCGGGCCTACCGCCAGCCCGGATATTGAGAGACATCGGTACACCGAATTGGCGCAAACGGAGTTAAGTCGATCATCAATTGGCGTAGGGGTCGGCTGCGTCGCGGAAACCGTCCCCGACAAAATTGAAGGCCAGGACCGCCAGGATGACGAAGAGAGCCGGCGTGAGGAGCCAGGGATGGAGGGCCACAGCCTGTACATTCTGCGCTTCCTGCAGTAATACGCCCCAACTGGTGATGGGCGGACGCAGCCCGAGTCCGAGAAAACTGAGTGCGGTTTCTCCCAGGATCATACCGGGTAGCGCGAGAGTCACGCTCACGACGATATGGCTGGTAAAGCCGGGCAACAAGTGGAACAGTATGATACGCGTGCGGTTTGCCCCGGCCAGGAGCGCGGCGGTGGCGTAGTCTTCTTCGCGCAGCGATAGGATCTTGCCGCGCACGACCCGGGCCAAACCGGTCCAACCCAAAAAGGACAACACTACGGTAATGCCAAAGTAAATCTGCAGCGGCGACCAGGTGACCGGGAGGGCTGCCGACAGGCCCATCCAGAGGGGGATGGTGGGAAAGGAGCGCAGGATCTCGATGAAGCGCTGGATTAGATTGTCGAGCCAGCCACCGAAGTAGCCCGAAACCGCACCCACAGTCAGGCCGAAGACGAATGTAAGCGCCACCCCGATAAGACCGATCGTAAGCGAGATGCGTGCCCCGTAGACTATACGGGAAAACAGGTCGCGGCCCAGCGAATCGGTGCCGAAGAGAAACAGGGTCCCGCCCGGATCGACGCCTAGAAGGTGGAGATTGGAATCGATCAGGCCCCACAGGCGATAGCGCGGTCCCTCAGCAAAAAATCGCACTGGATAGAACTGGCTCCGGTCCTCGACATACAGTTTTTGCAGGGTCTGAGGGTGGCGGACGCCCTTGAGACCGTAGACAAAGGGTCGCAAGTGGAGGCCGTCGGACCCAATGAAGCGCACCGGTTGGGGTGGAGCGTAAAGATGGGTGATGTGCTGGTCGGCAAGGGAGTAGGGGGCGATGAATTCACAGAAAAGGGTTACAAGGTAAAAAGCCAATACAATAAATCCGGACCATACCGCGAGGCGGTGCCGGCGAAATCTCAGCCTCATGAGCTGCCACTGGGAGAGGGAGCCCAGTTCCTGGGCGTCATTGGCTGCCTCCGGCAGCGTCATTGAATTCGCTTCGCTCATCGTCATTGGCTCACTGCGTTCGCGTCATGGGCGCCTATCGACGTGTCAAAGCTCACTGCGTTCGCGTCAGTTCTCATTAGTCATCGGTGGGGCCGATCGATCGGATATAGCGGTTGAGCTTGATGATAAATGTGTTAAGGTCCTTCTTGAGAACACTGAACTCCAGCTCGGAAATTAGTTTTCGATTCTTCTCCTTCGTAATCCATGTAAGGGTTTCGAAAGCCGCGCCGCGGCTGTAGTAGCAGAACTGCCTGTTCTCTTTGTAATAGTAACGGCCGTACCCCTCACTGATATTGGCCGCAATAGAATCTGCGGCTTTTATTAGTTGCTTGCCCACTGCGTCTTTCGCGAAGTAATTCCATTTCTGAACAATTGACCACGCCTGATCGCCAATCTCCATTCCCATCTGATAAACCTCTAACTCCTCAAGTTTCATTTTCCATACCCTTCAATTTCTTCATTATGTAACAGCGCGTTAGCGCCAAATGACGCGCCGGAATGGCGTCACTGACACCGCCGGAGGCAGCCTTTGACGCGCCGAAAGGCGCAAATGACATCCCCATCACCGGCCTCCTCCTTCAAAGCGGATGCGCGGATCGAGCCACAGCAGGAGTAGGTCCGAAACGAGGGTTCCGATCACCGTCAGAAAGCTCAGAATCATGATCATCGACCCCGCCAGATACATATCCTGGCTCTGTAGCGAGCGCAGCAAGAGCGGACCGGTGGTGGGCAAACCAAGGACCACGGCGACGATCACCGACCCGGATACGATGCTGGGAAGCAACCACCCGTCGGTGCTGATGAGGGGATTCAAGGCCACGCGCACCGGATACTTGAGAATCAATCTGACCGGGTGCACGCCCTTGGCCCGTGCCGTCTGCACATATTCCTTCGGGATCTCGTCCAGCAGATTGCCCCGCATGATTCGGATGAGTCCGGCAGTTCCTTCGGTGCCGATGACGATCACCGGAATCCACAAATGGGCCAGCAGATCGGCACATTTAGCCAGGGACCAGGGGGCCTCCTGGTAGCCGGGGGAGAACAGACCGCCGGGGCTTATGCCAAAATATGAGTAACCCAGGTACATGAAGATGAGAGCCAGAAGGAAATTGGGCGTAGCCAAGCCAACAAAGCCCAGGACAGAGAAGCAATAATCGCCCCAGGAGTACTGGCGCAGCGCCGAATAGATACCGATCGGGATGGCCAGGGCCCAGGTAAAGAGAATGGTGGCGATGGAAATGACAATGGTCAGGAGGATGCGCTCACCGATCAGCTCACCCACGGGTCGGTTCCACTCAAAGGAAAAGCCCAAGTCCGGCCATTTGAACCGGGGCCAATTGAAAACTCCGTCCCCGTGCCGCAGGTAGCCGCCGCCTTCCTGTCGGTCAAAGCCGAAGGGTAACAGGTTGTTGAGCCAGAGGATGTATTGCAGCAAAAAAGGCCGGTCCAGACCGAAGC
This sequence comes from Candidatus Moanibacter sp., assembly GCA_965215885.1. Taxonomy (GTDB): domain Bacteria; phylum Verrucomicrobiota; class Verrucomicrobiia; order Opitutales; family UBA2987; genus CBDCEW01. Next base: position 10,716 of record CBDCEW010000005.1, on the reverse strand, counting down.
GATGGCGCAAGGCTGCCACCCGCTCTTCGGCCACAGGTTCTCCCTGTTCTTCCAATGCCGCGATATAGGAAGTCAGATAGTCTCCCGGAGGCAATTGGATGAGCGCGAAAGAGAGGAAGGAGATTGCCAACAAAGTGGGCACCATCCAGTAAAAGCGTTTAAGGACCAAGTTAGTCATTCCTACTTTCCAAATTCACCTTCGGCATTGATCAAACTACCTATCAAATCATCATTCTCTGCAGTCGTCCCCCCTACCAACTCTAAAAGACCTACTTGCGTGAGAGTTATATCCTTTTTATCACCGTATCTCTCACCTGCCCTGCCGTGCCCCTCCGAAGCCCTGCCGTAGTACGTTTTTAGCGTGCCTTTGATTCCTGGCTGCCCCGGTCTTGTGCCGGGGTGGCGCGCGTTCCCTGCTATAAAACGTGTGCTTCTGTTCAATTCTCTTCTCCATGGAATGCGGAAGGAGCTTCCTCGATTGCGTAGCACTCGGGCGCGGTCGCTCCCGGCGTACGCAAGGGCCAGCAGGCCACCGCCACTTCAGGCACGTTGCGGAAGGACTCATGCACGATGAAGATCGTCGGAACCTGGCCGACGGTCCCAATGACCCAAAGATTCTCCCGGTTCAGGTCGATGATCCGGCGGAACAGGCGGATCTGCTCGGCGTCGTCCACTGCCCTCTGGACCTGGCGGAACAGGTCCATGCACTGCACCATGGCAGGAGGAGGCCGCGCGCCTTCGACGCCCTCAGTGCGGAACCATCGCACATAATCCAGTCCGTAGAACGAGCCCCCATTGTAAGGCAGGAACCAGCGCGGGTCGATCACCGGTATTATCTCGCCCGACCCGATCCACGAAGTCACATCGAAGAGGCGGGCGTTGATCCGCTCTTCGAAGAGCTCGCGAGCCATGGTTTTGACCTTGGTCTCGACCCCCACCGCCGTCCAATAGGCGGCGACCATTTCAAAGAGGCGGCTGGTCCCTCCGAAGGTGGACGAGGTCTCCAGTCGCAGAGTGAGCGGCTTCCCGTCGGGGCGCAAACGGCGACCCCGGTGGTCAGTGCGGGTGAGGTCCATGGCATCGAGCAGGCGGCGGGCCTCATCGGGGTCGTATTCGATATAGGCCCGTTCATAGGCGGAGTCATAAAAAGCCGAGCCCGGTGGGGGTGCCATCTGTCGCGGCTGGCCCACACCCATGTAGCAGACCTCATTGATGGCTTCCCGGTCCAGGGCCTGGGATAGCGCCAGGCGAAAACGGCGGTCGTGGAAGAGGGATCTGAGGACCGGATCCTTGTGGTTGAGGTTTAAAGCGAGGGCGGACGAACCGGCTTTTCCGTCGATCCAGTGGTGCACCCGGTAACCGCCCTTGGCCCGATTGGTCATGAAGAGGGGGTAGTTCTGAAAGCTGATATGGCGGCCCTGCATTCCCACCTCGCCGTTAATGGCTTTGATGTTGATCGTCTCGATGTCGTAGATTTCAAAGGTGACGCGGTCGATATAGGGAAGCTGACGGCCCGAGGGATCGACTTTCCAGTAATATGGGTTGCGGGTGAAGACGACCGGTCTGGCGAGTGGCGGACGCTCCATGGTCCAGGCCCACAGGCGCGGCGTGTCGGGGTTTTGCCACTCAGCGCGATCGTCAAACACCTGATACCAGAAATCGAAACCCTCCCGGTGGGCCAGGCGATCGAGTTCAGCCTGCGGAGCAAAAGCGGGATGGTATTGTTTCAGGAAATGGGCCGGATAATCGACGATGTAGGTGAAATTTGAAGCGAGGACTTTGAGAAAGAGGCCGTAGGGAGCGGCGAAGTGGAAACGGATGGTGTAGTCGTCCGGCGCCTCCAACTGGACCAATTGCCCACCGTGGCGGAGTTCGCTGTTCACCACAGGGGTGAGGTCCGAGTTCTGCAGGATGTGCTCGTACCAGAACATGATGTCGGCGGTCGTAAAAAGATGGCCGTCAGACCAGCGCACGCCCCGCCGCAAGGTGAAGGTATAGGTCCGCCCCTCATCGGCAATTTCCCATTGGGTGGCCAGGTTGGGGAGAATCTCACGACCCATGGGTCCCCAACGCACGAGACCCTCGTAGGCCAGACGAGCGGGCAGCGTGCCAATATCAGCCGGACTGGTGCCAAAGCGCTTCCACGTTCCGCCGTAGGGTCCTTCCTGGTGTGGGGGTATTACGACCAGGGGTTCTACCGGCAAACGTTGGTCCACCGGTGGAAGCTCGAGACGCGCCAGCTGGGGCGCTTGGGAAAAGGCGCGGGGCACTGTGGCGGACCACTCGGCCACACGGTGCAGGGCGCCGGGTTGGGCGGGATGGCGCTGGGGGGAAGGCAGGGCGGCCAGAGCCGCCACGTCGGTGCGGCCGGCCCCAGCCACTTTGAACGCGAGGCGGGTATAGAGTTGGAATATTAGAAAGAAGCCCAGGGCGCCGGCGGCCAGGCGCAGGGTCAGGGAAATTACGAATCGACGCACGAGACGATTGGCTGCTGTGAATTATAAGGAAAACTCCCCTCGGAGATTCCTGGGAATCGAGCTCTGAGTTCCGATCAAAAGGGGCTTTCTGTCAATCTAGAAGGTGTGCCCTCCATTTCAAAAGCACGGCGGAAGCATGTTGTCGCGTAGCCTCCGGTTTCATACCTGTTTAACGTTTCTGAGGCTGCCCCTGGTGAATAGTTGTTTTTTCTCGTTCTTGAACTCTTTTGGGTTGCTGCACTGTCTTTCGTGGTTAAGTGAAATGTCATGCCGGGCTCTGCAACGAAGATTCTTAATACTCTTTGTGTCGGAGTCTCGGGGAGGGGCCAATGGCCTTTACAGACCTGCCGCCCGGAAAATGGATTCCAGATTACGGCCCTGTGCGACCTGGTTCCTTCGGCTCTCGAGGCTGGCCGCGAGCTTACGGCAGTTTCGGCCCAGCATTGCTATTCGGACTACACCCGCGCCCTCGAAAAGGCAGAGGCCGACTGCGTCATCATCTGCACACCTACGGTACATCATGTTCCCATGGCAAAACAGGCCCTCGAGCGGGGCCTGCCGGTTCTCGTGGAAAAGGGCATGGCTCCCGATTGGCAGACCGCCTGTGAGGCCGTTGCCTACGCCCGCGAAGTGAACGGCATCTTTTGCGTATCGCAGAATTATCGTTACAAGGCGGTGGAGCGCACCTTGCACCGCGTCCTGCATGCCGCGGACGATCCCGCCAATGTGGGCGAGCCGTATCAGCTGGATTACATTCAGCATCGCGTGCGCCCGGAACCCCGCACCCTCAACTACCCCTTTGCGTCGGTGTGGGACATGTCTTGCCATCACTTCGACAATTTTCTGTTCTGGTTTGGTCCTGTGGCCGAATTCACCGCTCACGCCTTCGAAGCTCCCTGGTCCAACTACCCCTACCCGAACAACACCAGCGCCTTCCTGCGCTTCGAGAATGGCGTCGTGGTCAACTATTTTCATGGACACGATTCGGCGCGTAGCGATTCTTACTGCGGCCTGCACGGGGAATTGGGTGCGGTCATGGCGCGCACCGATGAAAGCGGCGAGCAGGTCCTGGAGTTCAGCCATCGTCCGGTGGAACAATGGGGAAGATCGGAAACGAGCGCTGTGCTTCTCGCGCAGGCCCCCAACGAATCCGGCGTCCTGGCCGATTTCCATTCTTACATTGCAGAGGGGATCGAACCGGGGATCAGCGGCAACCACAATCTCGAGGTGATGGCAATGTGCCAGATGATGGTTATTTCCGCCGAAGAAAACCGCACCGTTCACAGGTCCGAGCTGGGTATCTGTCGGACTTAGGATCCGGAAGATTCCCAGGGGGTAGACTTTCATTTTTCTACCGCAAGGAGAGCATCAATGCAAACAGGGCGAATTTTTGAAGGCGACAGAGGATACTGGAGATATAGAGGAAAACCGTTCTTTGTAACGACAGCGCATGCGATCTGCCATCATTACCGCTCCGCGGCGGACCCTGAAAAAATACTGCATAGTCTCGGTGATCTCAAGAGAGCGGGATTTACCGCGGTTGAAGTCTATGCGCGATATCCGCTGGTCCGGGTAACTGATCGCGGGTATGACTGGGAGATGTTCGACGCCTTTGTCGAACGGGCGGCAGGGGAAGGGCTGAAGATCTTTGTCTGCCTCTTGTACGATCTGGTGCCGAGCAGGACAAAAATCCCTGAAAAGGATTATATCAAACTCGCGACCAGCTGGTACAGAAAAAACGGTTTTCTGTGGATGGATGAAGAGGGAAAATCCCACGCCACCCCTTCCCACGGCAACCATACATGCGGTGCCCTCCCCTGTCATCCGGACTTCATGCGCAAGGCTGAAACGCATACCAAAGCCGTCGCCCGGCATGTGGTTGACCATGATGCCGTCATCTACTGGCTGCTAATGGGGGAATTTGAGCTTTTCGGACGTCGCGGCCAGCTCGGGTACGATGAATTCTCGCGTAAACGATTCCGGGCGTGGATGAGGAGCCGCTACAGCTTGAAGGAACTCTCGACCCGTTGGGGCCGGCGCTACCGGAGGTGGGAAGAGGTGGAACCGCCTAAACTGTCAATCCCGACGGATTTCCAGGGGCGCCGACTACCTAACGCGAAAATTTCGCGATGGGATCTGTACCAGTTTCAACAGGCGATTTCTCGATTTTTCTGGAGCGAGAGCATCCGCTGGATAAAGGCAATCGATAAGCGCCCCATTGGCTGCGAGGAAAATCAGGCAATGAACGGCTACTTTACCATCCACGACCGGGCGGTGAACAGCGGTTACATGCTGGATTCCGGTCAGATATGCAATTTTGAAAACGACTACCAATATGGCAGATTTTTGTATTTTATCTCCATGGCAAAGAGCTATGGTCCTCCCCCCTACCAGAATAACGAATCCCAGGCAAACTGCTCTATCGAACACGCCCGCCGGCAGGCCTATCTTATCCAGGCCATGGGTGGCACTGGACTCAACGTCTGGGAGTGGGGTGGCACCAGAGAATTGTGGAACCCCTGGGAAGGTAACTACTACGCCTTGCTGGACGGTGATAACGAGAGGGAAGCTCTCTCCGAGCATATTCGACTGAATAGGGAATTCGAGGCCATCGCACCCGTCCTGGTGCCTACCTGGGCACAGCCGAACAGGATCTCACTTTTCTGTCCTCGCGAAGTAGGTTACTGGAATCAAACCAGGGAAAACATCACCTACGTGCCCTACCCCACGAAAGCGAAGGACAAACTTTGCGAGTTCAGCGATTATCTCATCCATGCCGGTCTGGGAGGGGAAGTCTGCTCCATGCACGATGCACACGAATTTGAGACCTCCTCTCTCGTCATCGCACCATTGGTGAACTATGTCAGTACCGACATCGTCGATCGTCTCTGCCGCTATGTCAAAAACGGCGGGACTTTGATTCTGGGAGCGCACTCAGGCGAGTTCAACGAGATCGCTGAAACGCAACGGAAGAACAAGCTGGCCGCTTTAACGGGTTTGCGTCTGGAGAAGCGTACCCTGATCGCCGATCAGCTTACCACGGCGACAACTATGCCCCGTTTAGAACGGGGAGAAAGAATCGACCTGCGGCACCTTACCAACCCGCGTGTCCAAAAGGCCGAAGTAAAAGAAGGTGGCGTGAAGGTTTTTGCCAAATTTGGCGACACCCCTGTTCTCACAGTTCGCAAGGTGGGCAACGGGCAATGCATTTTCTGGGGTATGGAGCCGACCCGGGGACTGGTCCCGACATGCCGGCAGAGCGCGGTTTATGATTTAATGGCGAGCCTGTTCGAATACCTGGGATGCTCTCCCCACGTCACGGTGAGAAACAGGTCGGGCCACGATTACGACATTATCACGGGGGTTAAAAATCACGCTGACGGCGCCATCCTGTTTGTTATCGAAGCTGGAGATTATGAACGATCGATCACCGTGGAGCTTGATCCCGAACGATTCAATCTCGACGACGATTTTTACGTCCACGAGATTCTCGGATCCAAATCCTACCCAATCAAACTGGGCAATCCGAAATTCAGATCAGCCATCAGTTCCGCCGAGGTCCAGATCTACTTTGTAACTAAAGATCCAAAACCGCCTTGCCGAACGAGTAAAACGGCCGCGGATGGACGTTACCGAAAGCGCGAATTTGTCCTGCTCGACAAGATCTCAACCGATAAATTCCAGCGGGTTAATCTGAAGGGGGCGGCGCGCCGGCAATCCGACAAGCGCAGAATGCAGGTTACCGGAATGCGCAGCGATGATTGTATGCATGGCCAGTGGCTGGAGATTTCCCTCCCCAAGACGAAATTCATCGAAACCCTCGGGGTGCAATTTGAACTGCTCAGCGATGAGATGCTAAAATACGTCGTAGCGGAAAAATCGGACGATGTTATTCAAATTCCCGTCGCCGGAAAGGGAAAGAAACTGCACATTTTGGGCAATTCCGCCTGGGCTGCGTCAACCAACACCAATGATAATGCATTAATCGGTGAATATGTAATCGAATACGCGGATCGGAAGAAGCAAAAGTATCCTCTGAGACTCTTCAAGGAAGTTGACTACTTCCGTTTCTTTATGGGGCATCACCTTGCGCAGAATGTTATGCCGGCCCTGCAGGTCCAACTGGAGGGTCATATGGACTTATTCTCAGTGCCCCTGCGCAATGTAAAGGTAAGCCAGATAATCTACCGGCAGATTCATAAGAAGGTCTTTCCACTGACATTCGCAATTACAGTGGAGAAATTGTAATTGGCAAGAATCGAAAAGCTTCCGCTTTCCGCTACCTACTGAATCCGAGTGTGTAGCGGAAAGCGGAAGCTTTTCGTCCACTCGAACACCGATAGTATCACGCGGCCGTACGGCAGGGCTCGAACCCGCAAGGAATGCCCACTTGAGCAACACCACGGTATTTTGATTCTCGGAGCATTAGGTGATGATATTGATGGCCTTATGTAAGTTAAAGACGAAATCATCACAGAGTGCGGGAGTGGATTCAGCGCCCATGGAAGACTTGAGGCTGAGAACCAGTTGCCTGCATGCAGCAAGAATTCTGGCTGCGTTATGATTACGGATCATACATCGATCTTCATCGAAGAAGCGATCCCTGGGGTAATGATTTTTATTTTCGATCGAGCAATGGTTGCGAATTTTCGAGAGGAACTGTTGAGGGCTCAAATCGGCGGGATCGAGACTGCTTACGTAGTAAGAGCGTTCAGAGGAAGGTTCAGCTTTGTTTGGATAATGGAAGGTGCGTTGCACACAGGCGAACTGGCGGGCATGGGGCAGGCCGGCAGAGGGAGCGCTTAGAGAATGGGTTGCTATTTGACGTATTTCGAGTCGCCCATGGTCATTGTCCACGGTTTGGTGGAGAAAAAGGGGGTGGAGCTGAAGAGATTCTGAGCGTATTGATGCATGTTGGGCTGATTGTCTTTAATTTGAATAACATAGTCAGCACTGAGTTCTTCGACGACGATGTGGGCAGTTTCTTTTTGATTATGCATGGCGTCGAAGGTGAAGGTGGAGCCGTCCAAAATGGGCATCTTTCGCAAGAGAGTCTGGGCGGCGGTGATCTCGTTGGATTTATCGGCGGTAGCGACTTGGGCTAAGGTTTGAGCGCTTTGGTGATCGACTGCGGCCACCAGGTGCAGAGCCTTTGATTCTTCGGTGTTTGTGCCTTTGAGGGTCTTGCCGTCGACGGCAATATCGCGGGGCAAACAGCCGTCTTGTAAGCAGATGAATTCGGTGAGGGTTTTATCGAAGAGCTCGGCCTTTACGTTTTGCAAGACCCGATAGAAGACATCATAGCAAGGGGCCTTATAGCGGCCTGTTTTGGGGTTTTTCCAGGAGCGTAAGGCGCGCAATTGGGCTTGATTGAGATGATGGGCCAGGCGCACGATGCCCTTGAGGGTCTGTTTGCCGCACATCGTGCCGAGCACAATCATGCTCAGGACCGTGGCGAGCCGATATCTAAGGCCCGCTTTACGACGGAAGTCTTCTATCTGATTGAAGCGTTCCCACAGGCTGCTCATCTGTTCCACTTTGAGGCAGACCGCATGGGAGTTATCGGTTTCATTGAGCGCCTGGCTCTGTGCCGCGGGCAATGGCCCTGAAGCGCGCAAAAGCTCAAGGGCATTAGCCTTGAGGGGTTTGACCCAGATCTGCTTGGGACGCTCATGGCGTTGATAGAAATCTTCGCGTTGGCGGCCATATCCCGCGCTCAAGCCCAAGGGCGTCCACCCGCTCGCTTCGTAGCAAGTGCCCCGGTGAATCTGTGGGTCCACGAACGTTTCCGCTACTAAGGGACGATAGCCAAAAGCCTCCTGCCAGTGATCGGCTAAGACTCTCAGGCACATACCCAACGTCTTGGAGGCCAAATTTGCAAGATCCACCCAGGGCAAAATCAGAAAACGCCGGTTCTGTACTACCAGTTTCAATCGTGCATGCCGTTGCGCCCCGTCCCACCCGATCCATTCGTCTCGATCCTTCAGCCGGTAGGATGCGGCCCCACACAAGAGCAGGCCCATCCATTGCCCGTCGATCTGCGCCACATAGCGCAGGGTCTCTCCTGCGCTGCCCGCACTGTGTAAATAATGATGTTGTTTCAATAGATCATTGAATCGCTCCTGCTCTTCGGGCAGGACCAGACGCAGAGTTAAACGATCTATCGAAGGATTCAGTTGGTAAGATTTTTTGTCTTTCATCCCATCTTAACATGACTGATTCCCTCGGGTTTGTTTAGCTCTTTTTTTATCTTCTTGCTTATCAGCTAGTTGCTTCCTGGAATCCTTTTACCCTGTGAGCAACACTAAGCTGGCAAGAAGGGTCTTGACACACTAACCGTCAATCGCAAATCTCGCTCCGATATCAAGAATACTGCGTCCGAAAAGGCTCCTGTTTTCCCTATATCGAACTCCCCTTCGATCCCATCTGACACTCTGCCGATCTTGGAATATGGCGAGACAGCGGCACGGCTTGTCTGAGGAGCCAAGAAATGTAAAACAGTCCAATTCACACACTAACCCTGAATCAGAAAGAGAAAATACAATGAATATGATTGCGCTGAATCAACAAAACAAGTTCCGCAACGGAACCATGCGATGCTTCTTTGCATCCCTTTTCTCTCTTGTCCTGGCGATTCCTACATTCGCCCAGGATTCAGAGGAGGCCCAAGAAATTGAGGAACTGCCCACTTTTACAGTCGATGAGTCCAAGAATATCGGCTACGTTACCAGTGAGACACTTACCGGATCGAGAGCAGCTGTTAATTTCCTCGATCTCGGCATGGCCCTGGACGTCATCAACCGTCAAAAGATGGATGACACCGTGGCGTATACGCTATATGACGCCGTCCGTGGAAGCTCCAGTGTCCACGAGTCCCTGAACGACAGCAACCGGTACACGGTCCGTGGTTTCGATTCCACGGTGGCGATCGACGGATTACCGTTCTTCAGCGAAGCCAATATGGATATGATCAATATCGAGCGAGTCGAAATCGCCAAGGGGCCCAGCGCGGTTCTCTTCGCCTCCACGGGCGCCTCCCCGGGCGGAACGATCAACATGATAACGAAACGGGCGCGCCCGGGAAAGTTCGGTTTTATTCGTGGCAAATTGGGTAACTTCAATGCCCAGCGTCTCGAATGGGATGTGAACACCCCGCTGGACGCGGACGGTAAGTTCCTCTTCCGGGTTAACGGGTCCTTTCAGCCGGATGATGAAAGATCCGTCGAGGGTTCCCACCGCTTAAGGCACATCAGCATCGCACCATCATTCCAATGGAATATCAACGACAACATTGCATTGTCGGTCCGCCACGAATGGATGCAACACGAAGAGCCGCACTACAACGGCAATGTCCCGCTTATAAACGGCACCACTGCGACCTTCTTTGGCAATCCCATCCATCGCACCAACCCGCAGGGCCCTTCCTCTTTCAAAAAACGCAAGGGTCATGAGGTCGTGGTCGACCTCAACTACAACCTGACGGATTGGTTCGGCGGATCAGTCGGTTATCACTATCGATATCATACCCATTGGCGGGCGCCACTGCGCCAACAGGCGATCAACGCGAACGGCGATGTGGCGCGGAACCTTTTTAATTTCCAATGGATCTGGCCCTACGACCGCGTCTACAGCGACTGGGTCGCGGAATTTGATGCCGGCCCGATCAAGAATAGGGTCTACGCCGGACTCGAATTCAACGAATCCTCAACCAAGCGTTACGGATTCCCCCTCTGCGGATTCGTGGGTGGCGACCAGACATTCGCCGTCAATCCGGGATTTCCAGACGTGCAGACAATTAATCCTGCCCGCGCACCCCATGGCGCTTGTCGCGGGTATTCATTTGACATCGTAAACATTTCCGACGGGACCCCCGCTGCGCTCACGCCGAGCCCGCATTCCGAGGAGGGCGTTTCTTTCTATAATCTGCCGAGTAATTCATACGATACCTCCTCAGCTAATGACCCGGGCTTCAGCACTACAAAATGGGAGCGGTATTATGTTCGAGATACCATCAGTTTCGCGGACGGACGGGTCGCCGGTACTGCCGGCTGGACGCGGAGCGTCCTCAATCGGAGCGACGGACAAACAAGCACTGACGATCTGTGGCAATACGGCATCGTAGTCAAACCCGTTAAGTATGTATCCCTCTATTACTCCCGAAACGAGAATATCAACCCTGCGTTCGGCCGCCGTGGTCAACGGGATTCGAGCAATCCAAATCAGGTGGCGTTCGACTCCA
>CBDCEW010000004.1:0-69650 GCA_965215885.1 Candidatus Moanibacter sp. | reverse complement strand
GGGGCAGATTGATGGAAGAATGCAGATTAAACTGATGGTGTGGGCTTTCGCCCTCGGGAGTCTCGACGTGATAGCCAACAAAGTCCCTCTCCCGGTGCAATTGAATCTGAAGAAAAGAGTAGGAGGCGCCTACTCGCCACCTGTCCGTCGAAATCCATTTGCCATGGATTTCCAAGCCATAGGTTTCCCCATAAATGCTGTTACCAATCTTGAACGGTACCAATATATGAGGGATGCCCATCGTTGTATCTAGATGAGGAGGAGAGAGTTCGAAGCTCCTCAAATTCCTGTACTCATTGTAAAATCCGGCAAAATCGAGTGAGAATTGCCTTCCGGGATTGACGCGATAGCCAAATTCAATCGCCAGCAGTTCTTCTGAATCGAACCAGTCACCTCCCTTTATCGCAAACACCGTTGGATATGGGCTGGGCCCCATGTTTTGAATAGGAGCAAAAGGCGGAAGGACGGTGCGATTAATCCGGACATCCTGCTCCAGTCTCGACGGGGTGCGAACTGCGCGAGAGACGGAAAGCCAGATTGTATGCACATTGTTAGGAGTCCAGGTCAGGCGTCCACTCGGTTGAACTTCGAATCCGGAATGACTGTTGCCTTCCAGTTTCGTACCCAGGGCAAGGTGTAAACGATCTGGACTCAGAGTGATTTCATCCTGGAGAAAGAAATTGACTATTTCCGTCTTGCTTAGTTCGTTCTCAACCATGAAGTCGGGAGTCGAACCCAACCGGTCGTGAGATAATAAATAACCCGCTCCCCAAACCACATCATGCCAATGGCCGATCGGCAATCTGTGTTGGAAATCCAAGTCAAAAACCCTCCCTGATCCGCTCAACAGCACGGAATCACGTTGGACGCGATCGTAACAGAGTTGGAGAGAATACTCCGATATCTCAGAGAATCGATGGGTCCATCGACCGAGAATATATCCTCCTTCGAATTCCAACTCACCCTCCATCGTCTTGGTAAATGGAGCGACCAGTGAATTGCTGATTACCGTCTCATTTTCCGTACCTCGAAACAGATCACCTTGCATCGTGATCCAATCTGCCTTGCTTGGTCTCCAATCGAGACGAAATCCTCCTTGTTGCTTCTTCTAGGCATCGTTTGCCTTCTTCGCATTCCCAAGGGTAGAATTTCCTCGCTCGAAGAATTTGCTGAAGATCCGAAAGTGAAGTCCTTCCCCCAGTTCCCATCCATAGCGAAAGCCGGCAAAATAGGTATTGCTTGACCCTCCACCAAACTCAATTATCCCTCCCATAGTTTCGTCGGAAGGCTTCGTAATAACGTTTATAACTCCATTTACCGCGTTTGATCCCCACATCGTCGCGCCGGGACCTCGAATCACCTCTATTCGATCGATGTCGTTTAGAAATGTATCCTGCGAATCCCAGAATACTCCCGAAAAGAGCCGCGTATAAACACTGCGTCCATCAATCTGCACAAGTAGCTTATTCGCGAAATTATCGTTGAATCCTCGGGCGCTTATCGCCCACTGATGCGAGTCAATCCTTCCAACCTGCATCCCCGGCGCCAACCGAAGGGTTTCGGGAAGGCTGATAACAGCGGCTTCGTGTATATCTTCCTGCGAAATCACATAGATAGCAGAAGCTGTCTTCGAAAGCTGTTCAGATTTTCTTGAGACGGACGTCACCCTGATCTCACTGAGCTCTTCCAGGCTCAGTCTAATCAGTTCAATCTGGGAGAGTGGTTTCCGCGTCTCAGGTGCCCTCCCCTCTCCAAGAGAGGAATTTCTCGGACTGAGAAATATGCATCCTAAGATAAGAGAGAAGATTTCAATACGTACTTTATGCGAACGAATTTTCGATTGATATGCATTCATTTGTATCTCCCCGTCACTGAGTAGAACCGAGATCTATAAAACCTCTGACCGCAGTAGTATTTCCCGGTGTCCTCAACAATCCCCCATTTACTCTCCCTCCCAACTCACTCTATCGATCAAAAATCGACAAAAAGAAAGGCACAATCACACCATCCTTAAATGAGGTAATTGTGCCTTCGTCTTACAGGCCTTATATCCTGCCCGACAAGGTATCGATCAAATCAGTAAAAACCCTAATTGATAATCGAATCCTTCTTAACGTCAAGGGGATTCAATAGAAACGCTTGAAAACCATTACGAAGGAGGCATAAAGTCCGACTATAAGGCTGCTAATTCGAGCTGTACTGAACGAGTAGCTCCAATTTTCGGCGTAGATCACCCAGGTCCTTTGATTTGAAGGCAGTCTTTGTTTTATCCAGGACAGCGATTGTCTCTCTCAGTGCTTCAACCAGAACAAGCGGACGCGTATTCTCCAGGCATTGTTTCGTTTCTTCGCTGGCATGCTCCGCGGCAAGGGGCTCAACAAGATTCTTCAACAGCATCATCTCCTCCTCTATACAGCGAAACATGATCGTGATGAAGACGCTCAAGATTTGAGTGGTGGTATCTGCCTTGGCATCCTTCATGCACTCTTCAACGGTCGCAATCTCTGCTTGCCAGTTTCCCATCTTTTCCTTTATCTCACTCACCGCGGTAAGGATGCGATACCGGCCTATGGCACGGTTGATCTCGGACAGCATTTTGGGCCAGTCAATTGGCTTCAACATATACGCGACGACCGGCAGCTGGATTGAATCCATAGCCGTTTTTAAAGAGGGATAGCCAGTGATGATAATCACCGGAAGACCCGCCTTGATTTGTGGAATCTCGCGTATTAATTCCAAATCCGGATTACCCGGCATTTGGATATCGGAGATTAGAAGATCGTAGTTGTTCCGCTGCAGGAGTGCAATCGCCCTATTGGCATCCGGAGCGCTATCGCATGTAAAGCCCGCATCGGCCAATAACTCCACAGTCGAAGATCGTACCATTTCATCGTCGTCGGCAACCAGGATTCTGCCCATTGATTCCATCCGTCTTGCCCGTAATTTCTCTGCCACAGTGCTGTTACTCCAGGGAAAATCAATTCAATCCCGGTTCCCGATTCAAGCGTCAGTAGAGACTTCTGCGTCTTTCATAAACCGTGGCAGACTTATCCAGAAAGTAGTTCCCTTTCCCTCCTCGCTCTCGAATTTCAAGTATCCGCCAATCTTCTCCACAAGACTCTTGGAGATTGATAGTCCCAAACCTAATCCACTCTCTCTCTGGTTCCTTTTTGTCGTTAGAAATGACTCAAAGATTCGATCCTGAAGTTCAGTTGAAATGCCTTGCCCGGAATCGCGTACCGCGATCAGGATCTCCTGGTCCTTCACAGAAGTACTGACCTCGACCGAACTGCCTTCATCCGATGCTTGTAACGCATTTTCGAGGATGTTATACAATATCTGCGATGTAGAGGCTTCAGGTAGGGTTACTTTCGGAAGCGCATCTCCGAATTCCAGTTCAATTTTTACTCTATTCGCTCGAGCGCAGGATTCAAGAAGGGCAATGACGTCTTCTATGACTACCTTCAAGGAAAATTCGCTCACTCTGAATTGGTCTGGCCGGTAAAGATCGAATACGCATTGTACGATGTTCGACAGCCGCTCAATCTCGCGTTCAATTCGCGGTACAAAACTGTAATGACGGTGAGTTTCAGGTATACCGTCTTTAACCAGACCTTATCCGAAAAGCTACTGATTTGCCGCAAAGAGGCGCAAAAGGCGCAAGAAAAACTTGAGAAAAATCAGTTTTCGGCTTGATAAAAAGTGTCGTAACATACTAGTGTTTAACAACTTAAGATTAAGAAAGGAGTTAAACATGCCAACATGTGCGACAGAGGAGAACAAAAGCGACAAGACGCCCCTTAGCAACCTCATTCTGCCGGTTCCAGACACGGATTTTCGTGATTTTCTGGATGAAGTTGAAGAATTGGCCGGGTTCGCGGCGCAAATCATCGAGGCGATCGAGAAGGATCTGGACGCCCATGCGCGTGAGAAGAAGAAACTTCGATTGGAAGATCGAAGGTTCTTTGAAGGGCGCACAGCGGAGCTGCCGGAGCTGGACATCGAGGAGGAGAATATTCTGGCTGCTGAATTGAATCTTGCGGTAGGCCGGCCGCGGATGCCGGCTTATGCGGTATACGTGTTCGTGATGATTCGTGGGTTTCTCGGTTCGTTGACCACGAAACCGGCACGGCGGTTTCTGCGCGAGTCGATGAGCTTGTACGGATTTCTTCAGAGGCGGGGACTGAGGATGCCGGCGGTGACGACGATTCTGGAGAACGTGAACCTGGTCAGCCATAGGACCCGCGAGCTGATCTTTGATAAACAGATTGGGTTTATCCTCCAGGAGCAATGGGACGATTTCGGGAAGCTGACGATCGACAGCACCTCGGTGAAAGCAAACAGCTGCTGGCCCACCGATGGGAGGATTCTGACCGGTCTTTTGATGCGGGCCAATCGTTTGGGTCAGAAGTTGCATATATTCGGGCTGGAGGATTTTCGCAAGGGATGGGTTGGGCGTTGGCTGCAGGAGATGGACAAGCTGGAGTTTCAGATTTGTCTGGCCGCGGGCAAACCGAAGTCGAAGGGCAAGCTGAAGAAACACTACCGGCGGTTGCTCAAGCGGGGCCGCAAGGCGGCCGACTCACTAACGGGGAAACTGAGCCATCTTGAAGAGGGCCTGTCGATGGATTCACTGCCTCCCACTCGCCGGGAGCTTCTGAAGCGGGTATTGAGCCAGATCAGGCGCGATATTGCCGACGCCAAGCGGGTTGTTGAGTATGCTCATGATCGGGTGTTTCACGAAAAGAAGCTACCGTCCACACAGAAGGTCCTGAGCCTCTCGGACGGATCGGCGGCCTACATCAAGAAGGGCAGCCGCAATCCAGTGATCGGGTACAAGCCACAACTGGTTCGCAGCGAAAACGGTTTTGTCACCAGCCTGATCGTACCGCAAGGCAACGCGGCAGACTCCATTGAGCTGGCGCCGGCCATCGGCGATTCGATCAAGCGCACCGGTGTCATTGCTGAACTGGTCAGCACCGATGACGGATATGCTTCGGCGAAGGGACGCAAGGAGGTGCTGAGCATGGGGGTAAAGCAGATCAGTATCAGTGGGGCGAAGGGCAAGAAGTTGACCACCCCCGAGGACTGGGAGAGCGAGGCGTATCGCGAGGCACGCCGCGATCGCTCCGCAGTGGAGTCGCTGATGTTCACGATTAAAGATGGATTTGCCTTTGGCGAACTCGGCCGCCGCGGCATCGATGCGGTAGGCGATGAACTGCTCGAGAAGGTTCTGGCCTACAACTTCTGCCGCATCATACTGATGAAGAAACGCCGAGGGGAGGAACTGGAACAGGCAGCCTGAATCTGACCGCTTTGAAGCTCAGAGAAAAAAGCACCACGGGATGAGTATGCCTCCAAACAGCGGCAAATATGCGTATTGTGCAGCAAGCCACGCCGATGGCCGCTCAATACCTGCTCATCGGCAGCGTCGGCAGCCTGAAACCCGACGCCTGCCAGCCATAGGCTGGTCCGCCTGTGGCGGAAAACCTGAAACCGTCCGCTCGAAAGGCTTTTCGAATGGGGTCTAACCAGTAAGAAGGCATTCTTAATCCCTGTTAGAGGATTCTTGATTTCGTGGATAATCCACGCAGCCATTCGACTAGTGGCCGCAAGATGCTCCGCCTCGGAAAGCGCGGACTCAGCATTTTTTCGCTCCTCGACCTCGCCCTTGAGTCTGTCCACTGCTTTCCGCAGTTCGCGCGTTCGCTTGTGAACTTCGCCATCGAGTTCTTCCAGTCTCTCCTTAACTTTCTGTGAAAGAAGCCACTTTTGCGATAAGGTATGGGCGAGTTGAAGCACCTCGATATTGTCAAAAGGCTTCTTCAAGATCACCACACTGTCGGAACACCCAAGTTCCTTCGAAATGTCTTCCCAGGCGTAATCCGAATAGGCCGTGCAAATCACAATCTGCAGATCGGGATAGGTTTTCCAGATTCGGGTAATCGTCTCAATACCATCCCAACCTGGGGGCATCCGCACATCGACGAAGGCCATGGCATAGGGACGGCATTCGGCGAGAGACTGCCTGACCAGCTTTAAACCCTCCCTACCCTGATAGGCGGAGTCGATCTCGAAACGTATGGGGTCGATTTTGCTCCCGGACTCTCCGAAAAGAAGCGCTTCAGCTTGTTCAATTCCAGATCTGTCTTTCCGACCTGCATCCAGAATCTTGCAGATGTCATTATGTATCGCCGGATTATCGTCAATCACCAGAATACGATGGAGTTGCTCTTGCGTGACCGCTTTCATGTCGAGAACGCACCTGAATCCGCCGGAATCTCTGCGCGAGATGTGGCTTCTCTTCGTCTCCTACTCTTCAGTAGATTAGGGTCAATATCCCATCGGGGAATCCTTAACAAGTCGTAAGTTTCTGGAGATAAGAATGTTACCATTTATTTATAGAAACTTTACATGATTTTAATAATAGGCATCAGTGCCATATTTTCGCGACAACTTGAGATTCAATGAGATTGCTCCGCCTCGGATGTGCGAATCTTCGATTGTCAGGCTCTTTTTATCACTATAATCCTGCTTATCAGAGGGTTATCGGGAGAGTCCGTCCGGCTCCGTCCTCTCGAAGAAAAGGGCTAAAGAATCCGGGAACTGTTGTCGATATTTCATATCAGATGAAATTCACGACGAGAATTGAAAAACCCCCGGGTCATCGTTTCATCACATTCCCGCTCTTCCGGATTCTCTGCGATGAGGAAGGGGAACTGTGGACGACCCTAAGTAAGAAGCTGCGGGTAAGACGGATTCGGTACGGAGCGAGGCGACTTTTACTCTCATTTGGATTTCCTATAGTCGTCTACTCCTTCTTCATGATGCTTGGATTGAACGCTGAGTTCACGAGTGAATCAGACACTCTCTACGGTTCGCCCTTTGATCTCACAGAACTCAGCCTCGAGGACTTGGCCAACATAAAGGTCACATCCGTATCGAGAAAGGCGCAAAAGCTCTCCCAGGCTCCAGCGGCCATTTTCGTAATTACACAAACGGACATTAAACGAACCGGAGTTACCAGCATTCCGGAAGCCCTGAGGATCAGCCCGGGGCTGAACATTGCCAGGGTGAACAAGAGCATTTGGGCTGTAAGTGCCAGGGGATTCAATGATCAGTTTGCCAATAAGCTCCTCGTGATGGTGGACGGTCGCAGCGTCTACACACCTTTGTTCTCCGGAGTTTACTGGGACGTGCAGGACACGCTTCTCGAGGATATTGACCGAATAGAAATCATCCGGGGTCCTGGTGCCACCCTGTGGGGCGCCAATGCGGTGAACGGTGTTATCAACATTCTGACCAAGAGAGCGAAGGATACCCAGGGGCTCCTACTAAGCGCCGGAGGAGGAAATGAAGAGACGGTATTTGCCGGTTTCCGCTATGGCGACCAGGTTGGCAGCAAGTTGCACTACCGCGTTTACGGTAAATACTTCAGTCGTGACGACTCAGTTCAGACTGATGGAAGTAACACATACGCCGCGCGCGAGATGGGGCAGGCGGGATTTCTTCTCGATTGGAGACCCCGTGATTCCGATTTCCTCACTTTTCAGGGAGATCTTTATCACGGTTACGGAAAGCAAGTGGCGCACTCCTTCACCCTCGTGCCGCCCTACCTGCAGGAGATTCCCGAGACTGTCGCCATTTCAGGAGGCAACGTGCTCGTTCGTTGGACGCACAAATTCTCGCCCGGTTCGGACTTCGTTCTTCAGCTCTACTTCGATCACACTTCCCGAGAGATGATTTCGATCGGAGAAGTGCGAAACACTTTTGACGTTGACTTTCAGCACCGTTTCAGGGCGGGGAGAAGGCACGAGATTATCTGGGGAGGGGGTTACCGATTCTCAGAGGATCAGCTCAAAGAAAGCTATGAGGTGCGAAGTATTCGAGACGAGGGGAGAGGGATCGATCTCTTTAGCGCGTTTGTGCAGGACGAAATTGAGCTTTTGGCAGAGCGTCTCGCAGTGACGGTCGGGACGAAAATGGAATACAATGACTTTACTGGATTCGAGTTTCAACCGAGCGCTCGAATACTCTGGACACCAAACGACAGACATACCCTTTGGGCGTCGGCCTCCCGGGCCGTCCGCACGCCTTCCCGAGCGGATCATGATATCCGGTTGATTGCTAGAGTGGATGCTCCGACGCCGTTCTCGCCCCTTCCACTCAAATTGGAAATAACCGGCAAACCCGCATTTGGCTCCGAAGTACTCACAGCGTATGAAGTCGGTTACCGCATCAAGCCGAGTGTCCGTATGACTCTGGATTTCACAGGATATTTCAATAAGTACGCAGGCTTAAGGGGAACGACCGCCTCCTCCATTTTCCTGAGTCCCCTTCCGGTGCCCCATTTAGTTTTTCCAATGACTTTTTCCAACAGTCTATCGGGACGCACTTACGGAGCAGAGCTTTCCGCCGCATGGCAGGCGACTGACCGATGGCGCCTTCAGTTGACCTATTCATATTTGGAAATGGAGCTTCGGTCTACGGAAGGTGAAAGGACACTCCTGTCGACGATGACGGAAAACGAGAGCCCCGAAAATCAGTTTTCGCTGCGCTCTTACCTCGATCTTCCGAAGCAACTGAATCTCGACAGCACGCTGAGATACGTGGACTACCTTCCCGGCTTAGATATCGACAGTTACCTGGAGTTGGATTTGCGGCTCGGCTGGAGACCGCGAAAAGACCTTGAATTGTCAATCGTCGGACAGAATCTTCTCCAACAAAGTCACGCGGAATTTCCGGCGCGATTCTTGACGGTTCAGTCCACGGAGGTTGAACGAAGTATTTACGGAAAGGTCACCTTACGGTTCTGACAGCCGTTCTGAGGTCTCGGAATTGATATCAAGAGAGATTTCCGTAAGATGCCCGATCTTCGAAAATGGTGGACACCTGCGTTAATCTTCTTTCTTGCGATGGGGCACAATGTTAGCGCGGAGTCCCAACGGATAAGCGAATATCAGGTAAAGGCAGCGTATCTCTACAATTTTGCCAGATTCGTCGAATGGCCCCAGGAGTTATTTCCCGACAAAAACCAACCTCTGATAATAGGGTTGCTGGGGGTTGACCCCTTCGGCGAGATTCTCGAAACGACGATTCGCGAAAAGACGATAAACGGGCGGAGGCTGAAGGTCCGACGTTTTCATCGTACAGCCGATGCGTTTGCCTGTCACCTTCTCTTCGTCGGTCGTTCAGAAAAAAATCACGTCGAAGAAATCCTGGCGGAGCTTGAGAATGTTGGAATTTTAACCGTAAGCGAGATTGAGAGCTTCGCTTATGTTGGGGGTATCATCGGATTTATGCTCATCGATGACCACGTTCGCTTCGAGATAAACGCGCGGGCCGCCAACGACGTGGGTCTCAGTATCAGTTCAAAGCTGCTCAGCGTGGCGCGCGTAGTTGAAGATGGGAAGAGTAAAAAAGCAGGAAAGGTCAGATGAGGCTTCTGAAGAATCTTCCGATCGGGCGTAAGATCACCCTTATCGTACTATTTTCGAGTGGGGTCGGACTATCGGTGGCCCTGGCGGCACTCTTTGCCTTTCAGATTCTTACTTTTCGGCAGAACTATGCCCGAGACCTCGCGGCTTTAGGTCAAATCATTGCAGAGAACAGTACTGCCGCAATCACCTTCAATGACAGGGGGGCGGCAGATGACATTCTGGCGGCGCTGCACGCAAAACCGCACATCATATTCTCCACCATTCACCTGCCTGACGGAAGCCTTTTTGCACGATTCGATAGTCCCGGTGCTCCATCTTCTCTTGAGACTCCACCGAAGCCAACGGGGAATGGGTTAACGGATAGACACCTGATTTACGCCGAGCCCATAATCCTCGATCAGGAAGAGATCGGAAGCCTCTATCTGGTCTCAGATCAACGGAAGGTGCTCTCGAGGATGCTCAAGCTCGACCTGCTGATACTTGGCGGTGTTCTGATAATCTCGATTTCCCTCACCGTTGTCTTCTCATCTCGTATGCAAAAAGTAATCTCGGAGCCCATTCAGAAGCTGTCTGATACCGCTATCCTTATTGCAAGTAAGCGAGACTATTCCATGCGTGCCGAGAAAATGGAAGATGATGAGATTGGTCTCTACACCGACGCTTTTAATCAGATGTTGGAACGGATCGAGGAACAGGACCATGCCATAAGGAGAAGCGAAATTCAATACCGTAGCTTTTTCGAAGGCTGTCCCATCTCTCTCTGGGAAGAGGATTTTTCCGAAGTTAAGTCTCATATCGACGAACTCAAGAGATCAGGAGTAAGGGACTTTGAGGGATATTTTCGGGCGCATCCCGAGGCTGTCGATTTCTGTGCTTCAAAAGTGAAGATCGTCGATGTCAATGAAGCTACTCTGGAATTACATCAGGCAGAGAATAAGGAAGCGCTTTTTCAAGGTCTTTCCCGCCTCTTGAGCAAAGACTCGAGTAGAGCTTTTTGTGAAGAACTCATCGCTTTCGCCAATGGGGAGGTGGCTTATCAAGGGGAGTTTGTCGGTCTGACTCTCGACGGTCGGGAGTTTCATACGCTTACCAGTCTCTCAATTCCGCCTGGATACGAAGATACATGGTCGAAAGTCTTTATTTCCGTCATCGATATTACGGCACGAAAGAATGCGGAACAGGAATTGCAAGACCTTCATAAAAAGCTGTTGGAGGCCTCTCACCAGGCCGGTATGGCTGCAGTCGCTACCGGCGTCCTGCACAACGTTGGAAACGTGCTAAACAGTGTGAATGTCACAGCGACTCTTATTACGGAAGTGATACGCAAATCCAGAATACAGATTCTGCCGAGAATTTCTGCCCTCCTTAAAGAGCACGAAGAGGACATGGCAACCTTTCTGACGGCTCATCCCAAGGGGCAACTCTTACCGGGTTATATCAACGACCTCTCTGAACACGTGTTGCGTGAGAGAGAGGAACTCGTCGATGAACTGGACAGCCTGAGGAAGAACATCGAGCATATCAAAGATATCGTCGCGATGCAGCAGAACTATGCGAGGGTCTCCGGACTCAGCGAACGCCAGGAAATTGTCGAACTCATTGAGGATGCATACTCAATCAATGCTGCTGGTTTTACGCGGCATTCCGTAAACGTCTTTAGAGACTTTGAAAAAGTGCCGCCCGTGCTCGTTGATAAGCACAAAGTGCTACAGATTCTCGTTAATCTTCTGCACAACGGTAAATATGCTGTGAGCGAGCGCGCACCTGGGGACAGGAGAATCGATATCGGAGTGAGCATGAACGGAAACGGTCGAGTTCGGGTCACCGTAAGGGATAACGGAATTGGCATTACGCCCGAAGATTCGGACCAAATCTTTTCCCACGGTTTCACTACCCGGGCTGAAGGACACGGTTTCGGTCTTCACAGTGGCGCCAACGCTGCACGTGAAATGAACGGCTCCTTGTGCGCCTATAGCGAGGGAAAAGGATGTGGAGCAACCTTCACCCTGGAACTACCGATTGCGGACTAGACCTCGAACAAGTGTGATTGGAATATACCTAACGCAATAAAAAGCTCGAAACGCGCTTAGATACTGGGAAAACTGTTAATCGACCAAAAAAACCACCCAGAAAAAAAGGACGTTTCGAGTGAAAAGAAGATACCGCAAGAACCTCCACAATAGCAAGAGAAGAATAAAGCATCGGCTTAGAAATCGGGGCTGGCCTGAACAGGCCAAACCGATGTTCAAAGCGAGCAACATCCACTACGAGACGGCCGAACGAGGCAAAGGGGTGAGTTGTGGAGGGATAGGAGCGATTCACCTGATGGTGAAGAGACTGGGGTTGGTGGAAGAGCTCGACCAGAGCGTGCAGTTGCTCAAGCGCCACCTGCCGTATCATGAGAGTGATCATGTGCTCAACATAGCCTACAACGCATTATTGGGAGGGATCCGGCTCGAAGACATCGAATTGCGCCGCAAGGACGAGGTTTTTCTGAATGCCTTAGGAGCGCAGAGGATACCGGATCCGACGACCAGTGGAGACTTCACCCGACGCTTTGATGAAGGCGCGATCGAAAAATTGATGGAAGGGATCAACCGGATACGGCAAGGGGTGTGGAACAAGCAGGCAAAAGGATTCATGGAGGAGGCGTTCATCGATGTGGACGGGACGATAGCGCAGACGAGAGGGAAGTGCAAAGGGGGTATGGGAATAAGCTATAAGGGGATCTGGGGCTATGCACCGCTGATCGTGAGTTTGGCAAATACCAGGGAAGTGCTCTACATGGTGAATCGACCGGGCAATGAGACTAGCCATGAGGGATGCGTAAAGTGGATTGATCGGGCGGTGGAACTTGTGCGTGCGCATGCGGGGAAAATCTGCTTGCGAGGGGATACGGACTTTTCGTTGACAGAAAACTTCGATCGGTGGGATGAAGAAGGAACGGGATTTATCTTCGGAATGGATGCGCATCCCAAAGTGGTGGGACTGGCCGAGGAGTTCAGAGAGACGGCCTGGAGCGAACTGGAGCGGTTGCCCAAGCATGAAATAGCGACCGAATCGAGAGCTAAAGCGCCGCGAGTGAAGGAAGGGATCGTGCACCAGAAGGATTTTGAAAACAAGGTGCTGGAGGCAGAAAGTGTGGCCGAGTTGGACTATCGGCCCAACAAGTGCAAAAAGACCTATCGGATGGTGGTGGTGCGTAAGAACATCAGTGTGCAAAAGGGCGAAGTAGTGCTCTTTGATGAGATCCGCTACTTTTTTTATATCACAAATCGTAGGGACCTGACTAAGGAGCAGGTGGTCGCCTTTGCGAATCAACGCTGCGATCAGGAGAACGTTATTGAGCAACTCAAAAACGGGGTTAATGCGATGCGTATGCCCGTGGATGATCTTTTGAGCAATTGGGCCTATATGGTAATGACAGCATTGGCCTGGAACCTGAAGGCGTGGTATGGATTACTCATGCCCAACCGCCAGCGGGGGTTGGAGATCGTGAAGATGGAGTTTCGGCGCTTCCTTCACGCCATCATCTTGCTCCCCGCGCAAATCATCCGAAGCGGGCGCCGAATTGTTTATCGGCTTTTAAGCTGGAACGAGTGGATGGGAGATTTTATCAGCACCTGGGAGCGATTCCGATCTATGTCGCCTGGGTAGCAGATCAAGTAACCGCGAACGCACAGCCACAACGGAAGGACTGTCGGCGTATCCCAAAAAGGGGACAGAACTAACGTTAAAACAGAACGGATATGACTCAAAAAAAGCAAAACATGAAACCAGCCCAAGGGTGGCGGCGGCAAAACTACCGCCAGCATGGCAAATAACGTTAGGAATAACGAAGTTTCCTGTTCAACCTTTAAACGCGCTTATTTTAGGACTAGAGCTAGAGAAATTGGAGAATGAGACTTTCATCTGACCTGGAAAACAGGCGAATCCTTCTAATCGACGATAACTCGGCTATTCACGAGGATTTTCGCAAGATACTGAGCCTCTCACAGTCCAGGAATGAATCTATGGAGGAGGTCGAGGCAGTGCTCTTCGGTGCATCCTCCGATACCTCCATCGAAGCAGATTTTACCATCGACTCCGCCTACCAGGGTCGGGAGGGATTGGCTATGGTCAAGGATGCGCTCGGGTCCAATCGACCTTACGCGCTCGCCTTCGTGGATATGCGCATGCCACCCGGTTGGGATGGCCTGGAGACGATCGAAAACCTCTGGAGTGTTGCTCCTGATCTCCAAATCGTAATCTGTACGGCGTACTCGGATAATCCCTGGGAGAAGATAACGGAACGGCTGGGTCAATCCGACCAGCTGCTAATTCTCAAAAAGCCGTTCGATAATATAGAGTTTCTTCAACTTGCTTCCGCCTTATTGGAAAAGTGGAATCTGGCAAAGAGAGCACGGCTCAAAATGGACGACCTGGAGCGGATGGTGCGGGAGAGAACACAGGAACTCGAGAAAGCAAATCAGGCAAAAAGTGAGTTTCTCGCCAACATGAGTCATGAATTGCGAACACCGATGAACGCCGTTATTGGTTTTACGGAGCTACTGCTTGATACCGATTTGGTGTCGCAACAACAGGAGTACGCCGAGATAGTGCGAAAGTCTTCGGATACACTCCTTTCCCTGATCAATGACATTCTCGACATTTCAAAGATCGAGGCGCGACAATTGGATCTGGAGTCGATCGACTTTAACCTCCCCGAAACGATTGAGGAGGTAGTCAACATGCTCTCTCTGAGCGCAAACCAGAAGTGCCTAAGACTGAGCTGTAAGGTGAGTCCCGACGTTCCGAGATTCCTGAGAGGTGACGTAGGCAGGCTGCGTCAGATCCTGATTAATCTCATCAACAATGCGATAAAGTTTACCGAGAAAGGAAGCGTGGACATTGCAGTGAACCTCGAAGAATCAGACGAATCCAGCGCAAAAATAGGGTTTATCATAACCGACACCGGAATCGGTATTCCTGAAGATTCACTCTCACGGATTTTCGAGGCTTTCTCTCAAGTCGACTCTTCCTCGACGCGAAATTTTGGCGGAACAGGTTTAGGGCTCGCCATCTCCAAGGAACTCGCTGAATTGATGGGAGGGTCGGTCCATGTCGAGAGCACAGAGTCGGAAGGTTCTTGCTTTTCGCTTTCTGTAGTGCTCGAAAAACAGCGTGAGGTGACAAAGCCAGTTCCTCTTACCCTTCCCAGGAAATTGCAAGGCAAACGGGTGCTCTTGCTTGATGATAATACTTTGAATCGGACGATCTTGGCTAAGCAATTAGAGAACCTTGGATGTATGCCGGAGGAAGCGTGTTCCGCCATGGAAGCGTTTGAGAGAATCTGTAGATCTCACGTTGCGGGCACACCAATCGATGTCCTGATCACCGACATGCAAATGCCGGATATGGATGGCGAAACACTGGGACGTAAGATCAAAGGGGACGACCGACTCAAGGATACGGAGCTGATCATGGTGACTTCGATGGAACGCAAGGGTGATTTCTCTCGACTGATGCGGATTGGCTTTGCCGCCTACCTGACCAAACCGATCAAGCAGGCCGATCTATATGCATGTCTCTCAACCGTTCTAGGCCAGCCGGGAACCGGCCGGGAGTCCCATGACTCCGGCATCGTTACGAGCGCCACGATTACTGAGAGTAATTTGGAGAAATTCCGTATCCTGGTTGTCGATGATAGTACTTTTAATCGTAAGTTTGTGGAGAAAATTCTGGAGAAGCTTGGGCACAATGTATCATGTGCCTCGGACGGTGTAGAAGCAGTCGAGGCCTGCGAGACGGGGCACTTCGATCTCGTGCTTATGGATTGTCAGATGCCTCGTATGAATGGTTATCAGGCAACCGCCGCAATTCGAAAACACGAAGATGTCGATCGGCGTATACCCATTATAGCGATGACCGCCCATGCAATGAAAGGTGATCGCGAAAAATGCCTGGCCGTCGGCATGAATGACTACATCTCTAAACCCCTAGCGCTCAGGGAACTAAAGGAAGTGCTCGGTCGATGGACCTTGATAGCATCCCGAGAAGTCGCCTGATTGTTCAGTCTGTTGCTGGTTAGAGGGAATTTATTCCTCACTCTTGCCACAACACATAGATAGCACTTGTGAATCAGGTCATCCCTCTTTAGGAAAGAGACCTTGGATATTGCTGAAAGTTAACTTTCAGCCTCTGGAATAGCAAACGTTACTCCTGGCATGTGAAATCAAAATGAAGAATCGAATTGCCTTTCTTATCATAGCTGCATTGGCGCCACAACTCGCAGGTGCGGAATTCAAATACAACACAGAGATCCGGGCGCGGCAGGAACTAACGCTTGTTGCTCTTGGGAAACAGCCTGCCGACCTCATCATCCGGGGAGCTGATGTTCTCGATGTGTTCACCCTCACCTGGAGAAAAGAGCAGGATATTGTGATTGTGGGAGAACGAATCGCCTGGGTTGGGGACGCCGGGTCCTGGCCCGGGGAAGCGGAGTCGATAATAGAGGCACAGGGTGAATGGGCGGTTCCGGGTTTTGGCGAATCGCACAAACACATCGAGAGCAGTCATGTTACACCCGAGTACGAAGCGCAGCTCGTAATTCCGCGCGGGAATACCTGGACGGTAGAGGGCTCGCATGAATTCTCCAACGTGGTCGGAGACCGGAATATCGACTTCTGGCTCGAGTCGGCTCGGCATCAATCTCCCTTGAAGGTCTACGTTGCAATCGGTTCAGCAACACCGCCGACGGCGTTTGAATATGGCGCAGGCTACTATGGCTATGATGAGGTTGCCAGGTTTCTCAAGCAGGACTTGCGGGTAGCTGGACTGGGTGAGGTCATGGATTGGACCAGCGTGTGGAATCCGGAATCTCCTGGCTATGGGAGACTGTGGGAAGTCATTCAGGCGACATTGGATGCCCGCGGTGTGGTGGAGGGCCATGGCTACGGACTGACCTCGCCCGACGATGTCAATGCCTTTGCCGCGGCCGGTCTTTCCAGCGATCACTCGATCAGGGATGGAATGGAAGGCTGGAGAAAGATTCAGAGTGGTGTCTTCGCCCAGCTTAAGCCGGACGCCTGTCGCATCGTAATCCCGATGCTGCTCAAAAACGGAATCAGGGACTGGTCGAATCTATCGGTATCGACTGATGACAGGGATGTTCTCGCATCTCTCGAATTGGGAACGATGGATTACAATATTCGTGCCGCCATTGAGTCGGGCGCCCCAGTGGAAGCGGCATACGCGATGGGAAGTTACTATCCAGCGCGGCATTGGCATCTCGAGCACCTCGTCGGTTCCATCGCACCCGGCCGCTACGCCGACGTGGTTCTCCTTGATGACATCGAAAAAGTCGGAATTACGCGAGTATTTGCCAGTGGAAGACTGGCCTCCGACCGGAAACGCTATCTTCTGGAAGTCCCGAAAATTGACTACCCTGACTGGGCGCGAAATACGATCCAAATTGGACGCCGCCTGAATGCCAAAGATTTCGAGATTCGGGCTCCCGCCGGAAGGGGTGAAGTAAAGGCTGCGATCCTCGAGCACTTGTATTTCGGAGAGGAGTTGCCGACCGAGACGCTCAAAGTAGAAGAAGGGCTCGTCCAAAGGGCCCCGAAAAGGGGTATCACCAAGGTAGCCATGGTCGATCGCTACGGGGGAAAGGGCGGCATATCAAAGATGTTCTGGCGAGGTGTCGGCTTGCGAACCCCCAATTCTGCCGTGGCTTGTTCAGTGGCTCACGATCTTCATAATATCTGGACGATTGGAAGTAGCGATGAAGCGATGGCGATAGCGGTCAATGACCTCGCCGAGACGGGGGGTGGGTGGTGCCTCGTGCGAAATGGAGAGATTGTGGCTCGCGTTCGCTACGAAATCGGCGGACTGATGTCACAGCGCCCAGTGGAAGAGGTGGCTGGTGAGCTCGATCATCTCTATTCGGAAGCCGATAAGATGGAGTGGATCGGTCAGCCTGGACTTCCGCGCCACATGATCTTTGCCTTCCTCACCTGTACACCATGGAAATGGGTTCTTGTGGCGCCCCGTGAAGATAACCCCTCCGGTCTCATCAATGTGACGAATGGGAAGACGCATCCGGTTGTCTGGTAGGATTTGTTACGTTTCTTGATATGTGGGCTTCCGAGCCCTCCGGCAAATCGTTCTCGTCCTCGTTCTCGGCTTGGCCAACATTCACTTGTCGAAGATTCGGTTCTCCCTTTCGGATTTGGAAATTGAACGGTTAGGTCGCAGGACGAAATGCTCCCGCATTCCGCTACATGCTTCGATTCGGAGCGTAGCGGAATGCGGGAGCATTTCGTTCGTGTTGCCACCGATTTGATTGATCATGGACCGCCCACCAACCCGCATCGACATTGAATTTTCACATTAGTCTCGCTCTCGGCCGTCGTGCCTTCGCCAGATCAAACAGGCGCGAATCTTGATGCAGGAAAGTGGGACAGGCTGGAAGCCTGTCCCACTTCGGCAATTACCACGATTTACGATAGACACCCACTCCCAACCCGGTCCATGAACTTTCGCCAGACGTTTTTCCTCTCTATCCTATTACTTACAATCACCGGAATCCTAAGCCGCCTCGCAGTCGAACCCGGAAACCTTCCGGAGGGCGTGTTCAGCCCGAGAATCATCGGCGGCAGGGAGACTCCCTCAGACTGGCCATGGATGGTGGCCCTGACTTTCGGCGGGAGCGCCGACCCCGCTCAAGCCCAGTTTTGCGCAGGAACACTCATCGATTCCGAATGGGTCCTAACCGCCGCCCATTGCGCTGAATTCGGTTCACCCGGCGATATCGAAGTTATCCTGGGGATCTCAAACCTGCGCACCGATAACACCTTTGAGAGGATTCCTGTAAGGGAGCTTTTTATCAACCCTCACTACTACAATTTCGGCAGTGATGTTACAGGCGACATTGCTCTCCTTCGATTGGATCGCCCCGCTACCGGTCTTACGCCCTTGCCCCTCGTAGACGAACCGACCGCGATATTACCTGGAACCATAGGAAAAGCTCTGGGCTGGGGGCTCACTTCCCCCATGGGTAGCCGCTCGGAATCTTTACAGGAGGTCGATCTTCCAATTCAGGAAGTGGAAACGGTCCAGTTCTCCTGCGCTTTCCCTTCGAGGATCGAAAAGGGAGTATTCAACGCGGGCTTCCCTGAGGGTGGTAGAGATGCGTGCTTCGGCGACAGTGGCGGCCCTTTTATGGTCCCAATGTCCGGCAGTACGGGCTGGGCCCTCGCCGGGGTTATCAGCTCCGGCTCTTTACGCGGTTGCGCGGCACCCGACTCCTATGGCCGATACACCGATGTGCTTTTCTTCAGAAAATGGATCTCCGAGACTATGAATTTCCGTTTCTCCACCGGTGATTTCTTCTCGACTGGGGGAACTCTCGACTCACGGTCGGCCCAGGATCCCAGCCGCGGCGGAACCTACTATGCCCGGGATTATTCCATCCGGGGCCTTCGCAGCGACGAAAGTTTTACCGTCGAAATTTACTCTAGTGATTTCTCACCGCGGCTCACATTGATCAATAAAGCCGATGAAAGCGTAATCGATTCAGTCGGGGTTAGTGGAGAGTCCCTTCACCTCCTCACCTTTCAACCGGCTCCTAACGGACGTTATACCCTGCGGGTATCCTCCATGGAACTACAGGGGAGCGGCGGCTATTACCTCAGCTATCCCCTCTCTTTCCTTTTCCACGGTCTTTCCGGTTTGAGAGCAATCTCCGCGGCCCTTCCATTCGAGGACGAATTCACTGAAACGGATACCTTCGACGGTGAAATTTACATCAAGGCCTATCGCCTTGGGACGGGGCAGCCGGGACAGACGGTGACCGTGCGTGTCGACGTCGACCCGGAAATCACCGGTCTGAAGCCCGACATCTTAGTCCTCGATTTCTTTGACGGTGATATTGTGGCGGAGAGCTTCTTCCCGGAAGGCAATTCAAACGAAGTTACCTTCGTCGTGCCTGACGATACACTTCTCATCGTCTCCGTCGCCGCCTTTGATCCCGAGATGCTGGGCGGCTTTACGATTACAGTAACTGAGCCGAACCATGATCGCATCGTCGGTGAAGTGGCTGCCGTCTTTGATCCGGCTGATAATTTATTCGACAACCGATTCTGCACTGAATGGTTCGGCGCTTTTATCGCCGACGACTTTCCGTGGATCGAGCATACGGAATTGGGATTCGTCTTCCTCGACGAAGCGGACTCATCCGGTTTCTGGATGTGGAGCGAGACCATCGGTTGGCTTTGGACAAGCGAAGCGATCTTCCCGTTCATTTGGAGCGATGTGGATCAGGACTGGCTCTGGTTCTACAGGCTATCCACCAACCCGCGGTGGTTTTTCAGTTTCAACGAGGCCGCTTGGGTCTACTACGCGAATTGAATTCCGATCGGTCTTCTTCCTAGCTTATGATTCGCCGCATCCGTCGTCGCTACGCTTTGCCGAGACAGGAAAGCAGGAAATTGACTATCCTTGTAGACCGATTTGGAAGTCGACTTCGTCTCTATGCCGTAGGGCAGAGGCTGAAACGCGAAGAAGGGCATTCCCAAGAGCGCGTCCGCGCTATTAGCCAACATAAAGCGATTTTGGGAATGCCCTTCTTCGCGTTTCTCCGCTCGCGTAAGCAAGTTCGCGAAGTCGACTTCCAGAGACTGAAGGATCAATGTCCTCTCTCTATCAGTGGAATCCGCGCAATCCGCGGTCAATTCTTCTTCATTCGTCCCGGCTTGCCGAGAATCATTCGCGGTTCCTCTCTTTCTCTCAATTTGGTTGCGGCCACGCTGCACCAGGGATTCCGTGGTCTCACTATTCCGGTTCGATTCCTCTTCACCCTTTGCGCCTTTGCGGCTTTGCGTGAGAATTCTTTCCTCTTTCTCTTCTAATGTTTTCCTTTTAGAGCTTTCAGATTATGAAGTTCGACCGTCAGTCTCCTAATAGAACCCTGAAGCTGGAAGTACTCGAAAGCCGGGTACTCTTCGGAAATGCCGCCGATTTGCTCCTGAGCGGCGCAGCGGATCTCGTCAATGATCAAACCCTATTTATGGGTAATGTTTACAACGGTTTCGAAATAATCTCGGAAGAAGCCGTCTTCGCTTCTCTCCCGGGGACCATCACCCGAATCTCTTTTCTGGATGCCGGAGGCGATCTGGTATTCGCGGAATTCGGCAGCGACGACCCGGAGACGACTTTGAGAATAAATCTCGAGGACTATACCGCGGATGTGCCCTCACCCTACACGCAACCGGGTACCACCTATGCACGCGGACTGGCCACCTTTACCATCGATAAATCCACCGGCCTTACCTTTTTCTCCGTTTTTTCGCTGGGAAGCGACCCGACTCGTGTCGATAACGCTCTCATCAACGCGAATACATTCACGGAAACTACCGATAACATCGCGACGGTCAGATCTATCATTGTAAACGACTCCACCGCCGGGCAAATCGGTGGAATCAACGCCGACAATGCCATCTTTACCGCCGGCACCGGCGAGATCGGAATCCTGGCCCCCACCATCGATTTCCGGTTCTTCGCCTCAATCGGCGATATTGACGCTCTCGACACCGCAATCCCTGGACTCCAACTCGGGCCTCAATCGGAGATTGATTCATTCAACGTGAGGGGCGGAGACCTCGTTCAAGATAATGGTGAACGCATCGCCGTCTCCGGTTTCGATGCCGTCGTCTCCACGGAAGGTACCACCTCCCGCTTTAACCTCTTGCCTCGAGTGGAATTCGAGACCAGCGTCTTTGAACCCTCTCAAGAAGGATCGATCGTCCTCCTCACCATTCCGCCAGTCGATCCCCCAGCTGAGCCCCCGATGATCGACCCCGGTTCTCCTCCCGATACCACCCCGCCTCCGCGGCCCGATTAGTTTGGAAAATCAACCGGAGAAGACCAGTTTCTACGTGGCCTGGCCGTGAAAATTCTCTGCTGTAGGGCAGAGCGGCCTGACGGGCGGATCCCTACCGCCTGCGGTGAACTCTGTCGAACAGCATTTACAGTGAATTTCCAAGTTAGAGTCGATAATACTTCACTGCGTTATCGTGAAAGAGCCTTCGGCGATCGTCCTCTGAAAAATCTGCCGTAATCTCCCCATACGCTTTCCAGACCGCATCGTAGCTGCTGTATTTCCCGTCGACGGGAAAGTTGCTTGCAAACATGCAACGATCGATTCCGAAATCCTCGATCGCGCTGATTACGAAGGGCCGGATGCTCGCTACGGTCCATTTCCGATCACACATTCCAAGCCCCGAGATCTTAGTCACGACATTCGAACACTCCGCCAATCTTTGCATAGCACTTCGCCAGGCTCGCAGACTCTCTTCATCTCGATCCGCAGGCATACCTGTGTGGTTGAGTATGAAGCGAATGTTGGGGTTATCACGTGCCAACGAAATGGCATCGTCGATCTGATGGTAGTAAAGCTGCAAATCGAAAGACAGGTCATATCTTTCCAGTAAGCTGAAATTGCGCCGCCATTCCGCATCCCGCAAGTACTCGCTGTCTGACATATTCCACGTGTCGTTTCTATGTCGATTTAGCATCTGGCGGATGCCTCGGGTATTCGGATATTCGCAATGACCGGCCAGCACTTTCTCTACCTCCGGATCTGAGAAATCAGCGAACGCCACGATACCGTGTGGAAAGCCGGGGGAATCGGGATCATCGGCCAGGCACTGTAACCACGCAGTCTCCTCCACCACTTTCGCGCGGTCGAAACCGCACTCCACGTGAACGGACATTACGAGGTTCTGATTCCTCGCATCGCTAAGGAGGTCTTCCACCAGGTATTCCGACGCCAAATCCGCGGGTTTACCCCAAAGCCCTTCATTCGTTCGGTCGAGCAACCACGGATAGTTACCGCTTCTTACACTCCAAAAATGATGATGCGCATCGATAATCTTCATTGGTCTCCAAACTTTAACATTCCTGCCCGCTTTTCTCACAAATTTCCGATGAGGGTGAATGTCCACTGTTGTGGGCGCTTTGGGGCATATGCAAGCAATGATTCGTTAGACAGAATACAAAATCGGGCAAGGAATCAGTCGGACTTACGGTCCGTGCCTGTTTAGTGTGTCTGAGGCTGCCCCGGGTCTTGCGCCGGGGCAGCCAGCAATCGAAGGAACGCTAAACACGTCCTAAGGTCCGAAAGGTCCCCGGGATTGACTATCGACCTGCGAAATGTTCTGTTCGTTCAATGAAGATCGCAACATACCTACAAGACGGCAAAGAGAAGATCGGCGCTGTTATAGCAGACAATCAGAGTCTTATCGATCTCGCGGCGGCCGAAAGATTGCTGGCCCGCCGGGAAAGACGTGCAAGACATCCATTCTTCAATGACATGATATCGCTTCTCGAAGCGGGCGATCGGGGGCTCAAAGTGGCGAGAACGGTTGTTGCGGATGCGTTACGAAGATTGGGAGATCCTCCACGAATCGACAGTAGAGTTTCTCACCGATTGAGTCGTGTGAGGTTGCAAGCGCCTGTCCCGCGCCCACGGGCCATTTACTGTCTGGCGGGAAACTATCAGGACCATATCGAGGAAGGTGGTAGAAAGATGCAAATTCAAGATAAGGAGACACCTCGGATCTTTATGAAACCACCGGCTACAACAGTTATCGCACCCGGCGACCGGATTCTCATCCCTCCTATCGCAAGAGCCATTGACTGGGAGGGCGAATTGGCTGTTGTAATCGGGCGCAGAGCCAAAGGGGTTAAAGCGTCAAGCGCCCTGCGTTATGTGGCCGGCTATACCGTCATGAACGATGTGTCAGAGCGAAAACTGCACATACGAAATCGAACCGAAGACCGACCGCAAGACAAGTGGTTCGACTGGCTGAACGGCAAATGGCTCGATACATTTGCCCCGCAGGGACCATGGGTCGTAACAAGAGATGAGATACCAGATCCCCAAGCTCTCGAAATAAGCACGTTCATCAACGGAGAGCGCAGACAACACAATAACACGGGGCAGATGCTATATCCAGTGGCCCAAATCATCGAGTATATTACGTCAATCATCACCCTTCAGCCTGGGGATTTAATCAGTACCGGTACTGTCTCCGGCGTCGGAGCGACGACCGGCGAGTTTCTCAAGCCTGGCGATAAAGTGGAAATCGAGATTTCTCGCATCGGCATTCTCCGAAGCCGAGTTGCGGCGAGCCGAAAGTAAGACTCTTCGAACACGACTCTCAAGCAACGACGATGGCTTCCTTTCCCCTCTCCTACTGGGAATCGATCTCAAGAGGTATCCATGCTGCCATTGAAACGGGTCGCGTCGGAACACCCGTGTTTGTGCGTTGGACGGTGCTCGCCGCGGCAAACGCCGAACAGGTCGAATGTATCCTTGGCGAAATGACACTTCGGGTCACGGATTGGCTTGGAGTTCAACACCACAGACTTTACGCCCTCGGAAAGT
This sequence comes from Candidatus Moanibacter sp., assembly GCA_965215885.1. Classification (GTDB taxonomy): domain Bacteria; phylum Verrucomicrobiota; class Verrucomicrobiia; order Opitutales; family UBA2987; genus CBDCEW01. The sequence continues at coordinate 45,779 of CBDCEW010000004.1, read as the reverse complement.
TGGATTCCGGATCGGTTTCTCTGAGTCTGGAGTTCGCCAAAGGACAGACAGCACTTCTAACTGCCGGCCTCTCTCATAATCAGGAGGAAGTCGATCTCACTTTGCTCGGGAGCGACGGCGGCATTTACCATCACGAATTCCCCTTCGAGCCAAGAGACGGATCCTTCAATGTGCAACTGGATGAAGAAGCAGTTCAATTGATCACACAAATTCGCGCGTCCCTTCACTCGGGCAAGCCCGAAGTAACTTCCTGAAAAATTTTCTCTTATGCCGGATCAGCGCCACGGAGTACTCCTCGTCACGGGTAAACGAACCCACCAGGAGAATTACGCGCCAATGTTTCTTTCCGATCCCCGCTGCAGACTCATCGCTCTCTCCGACGAAGATGACATTACCGAAGAGAGGCGGACACTGAATGCGGCAATGGCAAACGAATTGGAAATACCCTACATCCCCAACCTGACCGAAGCACTCGCACTCGACGGAATAGATATTGCCTCAGTCTGCGCCGAACCGGAACGACGTGGCCGCATACTTGCACAGTGTGCAAGGGCAGGAAAGCACATATACATCGACAAACCGATGACACCTTTTCCTGAGTCCGCCATAAAGGTCGTTCAAGCGGTCACCGAGAGTGATGTTCGCAGCCAGATGTTCAGCTTTGTCAACCATGCATGGTGCCGGCGGGCAAAGGCCGTCGTAGAATCCGGAGTATTGGGTGAGCTGGTAGGTATTCACGCCGACTGTCTCTTCGCCAAAGGTAGAAACGGAACTGCCGATCTCAAAAAACAGTGTGTCCAGAATTACCCGCCAAAACGATTTACTTTCGTCGACTCGAAAGCCGAACTCTACGCTATCGGTGTTTACGCGCTCGGCCTTGTCTGCTGGCTAGCTAATCGCCGCGTCGAATCAGTATATGGCTTCACTCGAAATTACTTCTTCGCCGAACACCAGAAAAATGGCCAGGAGGATATCGGTATCCTCTCTTTGAACCTTGAGGGCGGATTCACCGCCACTGTGACTGGCGGCCGAGTAGGTTGGACGGCCCATCCCGGTGTCGGCTTAAATCGAGTCTACCTCATCGGCGCCAAACGCTCCCTCCGTGCCGATGGAAATCAGTTGCGTCTCGAGTGTGCATCCAACCTCCCAACATGGGCGCCGCCGGAAATTCACCCCGACGATCCTATGGGCTTCTGGCAGTCGACTCAGGACGAAGCAAACGTGAAGGAAAAGGAGGCTTGGATCGTCCTCCCTCTCGAAGAAGAAGAACCCAACGACGTAAACTGCTTCATCGACTGCATCGAACAGAGCAGGGAAAGCGAAATGAACGCCCGCGCCGCCGCCCACCTCACCCATGTATTGCTCGCCGGTTACAAATCCGCCGCTACAGGTAATCTGGAGTCGGTTCCCGATTATTGATTTCTATGGAAGATCCCCCAGGAATGTATCCGACGCCGTTCTCCCACCATGTCGCCCGCGCTATTTGTTGCCGGACTGACCAGCACGCAATCTTCGCACTCACCGCCCTCGCGTTCTTGATCGCAATTCCTCAACCCGCTGCATCGGAAGAAATACAAGGCCCCGAATCTGCAGAAGAGGCCGACACATGCAAACCAACACGTCGAGACGCTCTCGGCCCCAACTACAATCCTAACGCTCCAATCCGATCAAAAGTCGGGGAGGGCTATGTTTTGCGCGGCACCGTTCGGTCATCGCCAGATTGTGTTCCGATATCCGGCGCAAGAATCGAATTCTGGCTGGTCGGACCGAATCGGAGCTACAGCGATGATTACCGTGCAACCATTATTTCCGATGAGAACGGCAAATATGTCTTCGAATGCGAGAAGCCTAAATCTTACGGCTTCCGTCCGGCCCATATCCACATCCGCGTCAGCGCTGAAGGGCGGCAATCGCTCGTAACGCAGCATTATCCGAGGAAGGATGTCTCAAAGGCCAAACTGGATCTCGTCCTGTCTCCTTCGAGCTGGGACAGTTAGTTGCCAGAAATCCTCTCGTAAGCCATTTTGGTTCCCAGATCGATTTCGATCAGCATGTTCAAAAAATCTTACCAGATAGATCGTTTAACTCTGCGAAGAGCAGGAGCGATTCAATGATTGAAACAGCGAAGGTGGGCCGAGCCCTCCGGCCACGGCTATCAGAAGTACACATTTGAGTCAAAGCTCCTTCCTCGGTCTCGCACTTTCAGCGAACCGCCTCTCTATGTGAAGAGAGACCCAAACGGTATTCACAGCGAATCTTAGACGAGCTTCGAGATTTCAGGTCATGACCTCCACGTCATACATCTCAAACTTTCGAAAAATTCCCAAGAGTGCCCCATTCAACTCGCGATTAAATTGTCGCATATTCTGGATCGAGTATCTTAGGATTTTGATGGAATCAATTTCTCATGAGACGCTTTCTCGGAATCACGATACTGGGTGATTACATAGTACACGAAGGAATCGAGACTGTTCTCGATAATGTCACCAAGCGCGCAGAAGCGACCGCTGTAGCGTGTAATCCTACCGTTAGCGAACCCTCTTCCGAAGGTCAGGGGAGCCTTCAACCGCCGCACGATGCGGGCGCAAGCCCACGCCTCTTTGATCGACCACTGTTCGGTAAAACGGAATTCTGGGTGCGTGCCGGTCCCAGTTATCATCCCAATCAGGAGCATTACCTCCATTCTCCTTACCCTCCCCGGGAACCCAACGATATCACAAAGAGATACGGCGCTACAATTGGCGAGTTCATTAGACGGGCACGAGACCGTGGACTCAAGGTGTATCTACAGATCGGCGCCGCGCAACCACATGACCTGCGAGACGAAGACAAACCTAACCTGCCAAACGGCCGCCTACCAAACGAGCGGATGGCCAACACGGGCAGCCTTGCGAGCGAGGCGATACGAACCTATAATCGATCCTATCTACAAGATTTGCTTTCAGAATATCCTGACATTGACGGCTTTCGCCCCGACTGGCCCGAGTACCCATGTTACAAGCTCGATGAGGCTTTTCAGGATTTCAGCCCTCATGCTGAGACGTGGGCGGAGTCACACGGATTCAATTTCGCTGAAATTCGGGAGTCCGTCGCCAACCTCTACAACCACCTGCATGGGAGCCTCACGAATCGGGAATTAGGTCGGTTCGCTTGTGAAAGTGGTGGAAGTTCTGCAATATCTGACTCTGGTAATGCTGATTCTCGTTTCGGTGAATGGCTCCATCTCAAAGCCGCCCTTTCGGTGGATCTTCTAAGGAGCTGGAGAGAAGTAATTGACGAATTCAGCGGCGAGCGAAAAGAACTCCTGGCAAACGCTTTTATGCCGCCTTTTTCGACCATTACCGGATTCGATTTCTCGGGTGCCTCTCGTTACTGCGACGCAATATCACCGAAGCTCTACACCATGCACTGGTCAGCTATAGTCGAATTCTGGGGATCCGTCTTACTCAACTGCAATCCGGATCTTGACGAAAGCCTCCTCGTCCAGACCCTCGCCCATCTATTCGACCTGGACGACGAACATGCCTCACGGAAGCTTTCCTACTACCGTTATCCAAAACCAACCGAACCTCACCCTATATCCAGCGAGGTCCAATCACGCAAGATCGATGAAGTTCTCTCAAAAGTCGGCGGGCAGACAGCAGTAACACCGATCGTTCACGGGTACGGCCCATTCGACGACTTCTGTCGAAGATTTCAAGTCGTGGCGAATAGCCAAGCCGACGGTGTCTGGATTAATCGCTATGGTTACCTTAGCAACCAGAAACTCGATGCTGTCGGGAAGATCTGGTCATAGGTGAATTAACATAACAATGCTTGCTCAATTTCTTTTTTATCGCTCACTATTGATCGAATCGTAGATCCACTCTCCAACACCACTATGAGATTCCCTCTATCCACTTGTTTGCTCTTGCCGCTCTATTTGAGCAGCTTATTAGCCGATGCGGAAAACGGAAGTGTAAAATCGGTAAACTTGCCGAAAATTGAACCGGTTCGCCTTGAAGCGATCGCCCGCATTCAAAATGATGCAATTACTGAATCATCCGGGATCGTTCGAAGCCGCCATCACGCGGGAATCTACTGGACCCATAACGATTCAGGAGACACAGCGCGAATATTTTCCCTGCGATTGGATGGAACTTCCCATAATCCGAGGGAACCGGACCGGCCCTACGGAGGCATCCTTTTCCTCGACGCAGGTAATGTCGATTGGGAAGACATTGCTACGGACGATCGGGGAAACCTCATCATTGGAGCCTTCGGTAACAACGCCAACGCGCGCCGTGACCTCGCCGTATATCTGTTCCCGGAACCCGTTCCCTATGTTGGCCCCGGACGCTCCCTCATTCTCAAGAAGATACCTTTTCACTTCCCCGATCAAGAGGCATTTCCGCCGGAAAACCGAAATTTCGATTGCGAAGCCATATTCTATGCGCACGGGAAGATTTATATCTTGTCGAAACACCGTTCCGATACACATACCAAGCTCTATCGTTTCGACAGCACGGAGTCCGACCGTTCAAATCCCTTAACACTTCTCGACCGATTCGACATAAACGGTTTGGTTTCGGGGGCCGATGCAACACCGAACGGCACGCGTTTAGCGGTCTTGACCTACAAACCAGTACCCGATCATGACGAATGGCTGGGAGCGATCTGGGTTTTTCACCAATCGAATCAATCCGACAATTACTTCGATGGGGAGATATACTGGCTTCCCGCATGGACACGTGGGGGCGAAGCAATCTGCTGGGAAAGCGAAGAGAGCCTGATTGTCACAAACGAGGGACGGGACATTTTCCGCATTAACACGGCAGATCTGATCAAGGTTCGTTGAACTTCCTTTCAGTCAGTCCCCGGGCGCGCTGACCCTTGCCGGATCAAACTCTGCCGTAGCAACTGTTTAGTGTTTCTGAGGCTGCCCCGGTCTTGCTCGCCACGGCGAAGCCTCGCGCGAAGACGGGTGCCGGGTGGCGCACGGTAATCCACATGGCCAGAGAAGTACCAAGTTACGGTTCATCCGATGGATCCCAGGTGCAGCTGTAGCCTTCGTTGAGAGCGTCCAACGCATCCATATCATCATTGCTTATCGAAAAATCGTAAATCTGAGCATTCTCCCGAATGCGCCCCATTCGTGCTGATTTCGGGATCGTAAGGAAATCTTTCTGAAGACCCCAGCGGATAAGGATCTGCGCTGTTGAGCGCTCGTATTTCTCCGCAATCCGACTCAATCCCGGGTCTGCCAATCGCACCCCCTTTGTTAGCGGGCTATAGCACTCGATAGCTATACCATGATCCCGACAAAGTTCGATGACCGGCTTCCGCTTAACATAAATAAAGGGATGGAGTTCGATCTGATTGACGGATGGAACGATTGCTGCATGCTCGAGCAGCTCATTCAAATGCCGAGTCATATAATTGCTTACCCCGATTGCACGGCACTTTCCTTCTTCATAAATCGTCTCTAACGCCTTCCATGAATCCCTTCGCTTTTCCGGCACGGGCCAATGAATCAGATAGAGATCAATGTAGTCAAATCGCATCAATCTCCGGCTCTCTTCAAAGGCGCGAATCGTGCGGTCGTAGCCGTGATCACTATTTCAGAGTTTGGTCGTCACGAAAACGTCTTCTCTCCGAACTCCCGATTCGCGAACGGCGGCACCCACCTGAGCTTCGTTCTCGTAAAAGGCCGCGGTATCGAGGTGCCGATAACCCGACTTCAAGGCACCGGCAATAGTATCAATTCCCCCCTGATCAGCTGGAGTAAGATAAACCCCAAGTCCCAATCGTGGAATTGGAACACCGTTATTTAGAAGGATGGAACTATCGATCTGCAGTTTCACTACTTCGATCTAGTAAATTCTCTCATTCATGCGCCCGATTCGCAACTGCGGCGGACGGGCCTGTGTTCAAGAGAAATTTCGTTATTCATGGACAATACTCCCGGCAATTGCGATTCTAGAATAACATTCTTTACAAATCCTGCTGGGTTTCGTCATGTAGAAAAACTATGTGTATGATTGTTCTACGTCTATCGGTTCCTCGATTAAACGAAACCACCGTTCTAGATTTCAGTAATCTCAACTAATCGATGATTAACGTCGAAAACGACCTCGGTATCCAGAGTTTCTGTTTCCGCGGATTCAGTGCAAACGAGGAAGTCATAGCGCATCTCAAGGAATGCGGAGTCACCACCGTCGAACCTTGTGGTGTGCATGCGGATTTTTCCGACGAGTCGACATTCGCCGACGTCATTAATGTCTACAAGCAGAACGGGATTCGCATCGTCAGCATTGGTGTCGAGACGCTAAAGGACAATGAAACCGAAGAGAGGAAACGCTTCGAGTTTCTCAAATTGGCGGGCGCACGACACATGAGCGTGAATTTCAAGCCGAACACTTCACCCGCGTCCTGGAAAACGGCCGAGCGCCTTGCAGAAGAGTACGACGTCTATCTCGGTATCCATAATCACGGGGGACGGCACTGGCTCGGTTCTACCGAGATTCTCAACCATGTATTCGCAAATACGGGAAACCGTATCGGCCTCTGTCTAGACACGGCCTGGGCCCTCGACTCGAGAGAAGACCCGATCAAAATGGCCGAGCGATACAGCGACCGGCTCTACGGTGTCCACATCAAGGACTTCGTCTTCGATCGGGCTCGTAACCCCGAGGATGTAGTCGTCGGCCAGGGAAGTTTGAATCTCCCAAAGCTCGTGGAACTCATCAGCGTCAATGAAAACGTCCAGATGACTGTTCTTGAATACGAAGGAGACGTTAGCAATCCCGTTCCGGCTCTGAAAGAGTGCGTCGAGGCAGTGCATGCATTGTGTTGATCGACAGCGATAAGGTAAACGTCGCGATCATCGGCTGCGGAAACATCGCGACGAGATACGCCGAGCAGATTCAATCTTACGAGAACATCCGTCTCCTCGGATTTGCCGATATCGTCCAGCAGCGCGCGGAGGAATTTGCAAAAGAGTATGGTGGCCGACTCTATTCTTCCCTGAATGAACTCCTCGCTGACCCAGACGTCGACGTCGTCGTCAATCTGACAATACATCACGCCCATCCCGAGGTCATTACTGCATCTCTCAAAGCCGGTAAACACGTTCATACCGAAAAGCCTCTCGCGATGAGCTATGCCGAGGCCAAGTCACTGGTGGAACTTGCGGAACACCTCGAATTGAGGCTCAGCAGCGCCCCCATAACCTACATGGGAGAAGCCCAACAGACAGCATGGAAAGTGATTCGTAAAGGGAAGCTTGGGAAAATTCGTCTAGCCTACGCTGAGGTAAACCATGGTCGCATTGAGACGTGGCATCCTAACCCTCAACCGTTTTTCGAGGTGGGCGTACTCTGGGACGTCAGCGTCTATCCCCTTACGATTCTCACCGCGATTTTTGGCCCGGCTACCCGGATTCAAGCCTTCGGAACCATCATACATCCGCACCGAACTACCACGGAAGGACAGAAATTCACCATCAGAAAGCCGGATTTTGTCGTTGCGCTTATCGATTTCCAACTTGGTCCGGTAGTTCGTCTGACTGCGAATTTTTATGCCAAGGGCTCAAAACAGGGAGGATCGCTGGAGTTTCACGGTGATCGGGGTCGACTTCATCTGGGGAATTTTCAAGGATTCTCTGCACCGGTTGAATTCGCTCTTTACGGAGAGGAATACGAGACCGTACCTTACCTCCGGGAACCCTACGATGGTATCGAGTTTGGAAGGGGTATCGAGGACCTGGCGGATGCGATCCTCAATAATCGCCCCCACCGCGCATCCGGTAGACATGCTGCCCATGTTGTCGAGATCGTTGAAGGCATCCACAAAGCGATGCAAAGCGGAAAACCGGTAAATCTTTCCTCCGAATTTGATCCACCTTTACCAATGGACTGGGCGTAGCATTCTGTTTTCGCCAGCCTTCTATGTTATCTAAGAAAATGGTCAATCGACAGACATTATCTCTAACAGCCTGTCGATAGACAACTCTGAAAGCCTTTGAAATCCAAAGACCACACGAAACTTAAATGGGGCATACTTTCCACGGGCAACATTGCCCGCAAGTTTGCCAAGGGAGTAGAAGCTTCGCAATCCGGAGAATCCACCGCAGTTGGAAGCCGCACGATGGAGAAGGCTGAGTCCTTCGGTGACGAGTTTGGCATCGAGAATCGCTACGGCTCCTACTACGATCTTCTAGCCTCACCGGAATTTGAGGCCGTCTACATTGCCCCGCCGCACCCTTTTCACGCTCAATGGGCCATCCGTGCGGCAGAGTGTGGCAAACACATTCTTTGTGAGAAACCTCTCACTGTGAATCATGCCGAAGCCATGGCCGTCGTAGAGGCGGCGCGCGAGCACGGGGTTTTTCTTATGGAGGCGTTTCATTATCGCTGTCATCCTCAAACCGCGAAGATTCTCGAGATCATCCGTGAAGGAACCATCGGCGAAGTTCGAACGATTGATGCGAGCTTCAGCTTCGATACAAAGGCTAATCTTGAGAGCCGCCTCCTCAATCATGAACTTGGCGGTGGTGGAATCCTGGACGTAGGCTGCTACACAGTTTCGATGGTGCGGCTCATCGCGGGAGCTGCTTTGGGCCATGGCTTCGTCAATCCGCTCAAAGTGGAAGGGGCCGGTTTCATTGGTAGTGAATCCCGCGTCGATGAGTTTGCCGAGGGCTTGCTGACGTTCCCTGAAAACATTCTGGCGCACGTTGCCACTGGAGTTCGCTTACTCAGAGACAACGCCCTCCGCGTCTTCGGCACAGAGGGCTGGATTCATGTTCCTGCTCCCTGGCAACCCGCCAGTGGAGGAGGCAATTGGTCGTTTGAATTACACGTCGCTGGGGAACCTGGCGAACGCCTGGTTACCGGTAGTTCGGAAGATTTATTCGCCATCGAAGTTGATTGCGTCGCGGCAAATTTGGAAAATCGCGAAGCACCCACCATGACTGGAGAGGACTCTCTCGGCAATATGCAGACACTGGACCATTGGCGGGATGCTATTGGGATGACCTACGATTGGGAAAAGGTCGGTTATCCACTGCCACCGGTTCACGGAAGATCCCTGGAGCGCCGGCCTGCCGCGAATATGGCTTACGGTTCCATCGACGGGATTGAAAAGCCGATCTCCCGCCTCGTTATGGGGGTGGATAATCAGGATACTCTTCCCCACGCCACTGTCATGTTCGACGACTTTTTCGAGAGGGGCGGAAACTGCTTCGATGTGGCGTGGGCCTACGGGGGAGGTAAACGCGAAAAACTCCTCGGGCAATGGATCCATAACCGGGGTTTGCACAGTGAATTGGTTATCATCACAAAAGGCGCTCACTCACCCCTTAACCATCCTGAACACGTTACTCCGCAACTGATGGAAAGTCTCGATCGCCTGAAGACCGACACCATCGATATCTACTTTCTTCACCGCGATAATCCCCTCGTTCCCGTTTCCGAATGGGTCGACGTCCTCAACGAGCACTTTCGCGCCGGCCGAATTCGAACCTTCGGCGGTTCCAACTGGTCCATTCAACGTGTCGACGAAGCCAATGCTTACGCTCGAGCAAACAGTCTCCAGGAATTTACTGTTTTCAGCAATAACCTGAGCCTGGCGCGCATGATCGACCCCGTATGGCAGGATTGCCTGTCAGTTTCCGACCCAGAAAGCCGAGCCTGGCTGAAGGAACAACAGATGCCATTGTTTCCGTGGTCGAGCCAGGCCCGGGGATTCTTTACCGATCGAGCCGGGGTCGACAAACGAGATGACAGCCAACTCGTTCGCTGCTGGTACTCCGACGATAATTTCGAACGTCGCCGCCGCGCCATGGGACTCGCTAAAGAAAAATGTGTCGAGCCCATCAATATCGCCCTCGCCTACGTCCTCTGCCAGCCGTTTCCCACTTTTCCATTGATCGGTCCTCGCCAATTGAGCGAAACTCGCTCCTCACTAGGCGCTCTTCCTTTAGAACTGACTCACAAGGAGTTGAGATTCCTGAACCTGGAAGAAGATCATTTCTGATGAAACCTACTCGGATTCCCCATGTTCTTCTCCGGCTGAAAAGGTTGCTGATAACGTTTCATCGGTCTTTAGAATTGTAGCTCTCCCGTTCGACCCGAAAACGTCAAGTTTACTTCCGCAAGTACCTTGTTGTCAGTCTGTTGTAGTCTTCGACAAACACGCACGAAGAGACACTGAGAAGCAGTGCTGTCAGGGAGCCTCGGGTTTCGCACCTGTTTAGCGTTTCTGAGGCTGCCCCGGTCTTGTGCCCATAATTACGAAATTGGGTTGGAGAACCCAAAGTAAATGTTATTCAGGCACTTGCAAGATTCTATTGATTACATAGTATGCCAGAATGGAGTTTCAACGATTGTTGTGTGTGGGTTCGTTAGAGGTAGAGAGCTTTTCCTGCAGGTTTGTTTTCAGTTAGAAACTTGTTGAGTATTAATCAGTTACAAAAGCGCTTTGAACGGGGAGTTGATTTCTGGTGGCAATTGAGTAGAAGCGAAGGGAGCTGGAGAAAGTTGGTATTGGCATTGTATGTAAAATAAAGTTTGCAGTTTTGCCTCCTTTCCATACTGTGCCGGTGCATGCAAGAAGAGCTTTCGCGTAAAGAGAGGGAGGTGGTCGAAGCGGTACGGCGGGATCGGGTAAGCACGGTGTGGAGGCTGATGAAGGAGCAGAGGGTGTCGCGGCGAACGGTCTATCGGGCTTTGCAAAAATATGGCCATTACTCCAGTTACAATGCCAATTGTGGCTACCTGAGCTTGAAAGACATTCCGCGCTTTGACGGGGCCGGTTTGTGGCGTTTTCGCAAGGGGCGCTTTTCGCGCCACGGCACCTTGGAGGAGACCGTGGAGGCGGTGGTGGGAGCTTCGCTTTGCGGCTACACGGTGGCTGAGTTGGAGACCCTCCTTGGGGTACGGGTGCACAACCCCATAAGCGTGCTTTGTAGAAAGAAGCGGTTGAGTCGATACTATGAAGGGCGTCACTGCGTGTATGTCTCGGCCGGGGAACAGGGCGGGGCCGAACAGAAAAAGCGGCGGCAAGGGCGAAGAACAGCGGCACAAGTTCAGGCAGGGGACCCCGGGGGCGCTTTGCAGGCAGCTCCCGAAGGGCTCGAAACGATGGTCGTGATCGCTTTGCTGGTCGCCTGTATCGGCCATCCCGAGGCCGGGGTCAAGGAGCTTGTCGAGCTTATGCAAGAGCAGGGAGTAGAGCTGAGCGGGGAGCAAATTGAGCGGGTGATGGCGTTTTACTCGCTCAAAAAAAACCCGGACCGATCGCGGTAGCGGAGCTGTTACATGATTTGCGGGCAGAGGCTGAACGGGCCCTGCAAACGGTGGGGGCTGTGCCTGCGCAAACGAGTTATCGCTTCGATGCCCGGGAGGACGAAGAGGGTCCTTCAGAGGTGCGCAAGACCCTGCGCCGCAAGGTGGTCAGTTTCTCCTATGGATGCTTCCAGGCGGTGGAAGTTGTGCGCGAGCAGGGGCAAGGGAGCCACCGCAACAGCTACCGTTCTGCTCGCCTGGAACAGATCGTGCCCTCGCATAGTCGCTACGCTTACGATCTGATTGCCTATGTGGGCAAGCGATGTTTGTGCGAAAGCGCCACCCTCAAAGAGGTGCACAGGGAACTGCGCGAGGGCCCGGGGCAGCTGCAGATTGCTCAAAGCAGCCTCTATGAGATGCAGCAGAAGTTTCTTTTTTATCTGGGTCGGCTGCACGCCGCGGCCGCTCCGGTGCTTAAAGATTACCTGAGCGCTCGCCCTTGCCTGCGCTGGCTGGTGGATGGGACCGTGGAACCGCAGACGCCGGTTTTCTTCGCTGTTCAGGAAGCCGACGAAGGGATCCTTTTGGGCAGCTGGAAAATGCCTTCCGAACAGAGCGAAACGATCAGTGGCTGTTTTGCCCGGGCGGCCCGGGCTTTTGGCCAACCCCACCATGTCTATCATGATTTAAGCGCTCAGATCAGCAAGGCCTGCGAGAGCGAAACCTTCCAGGCCCCCCATGGCGTCTGCCATTATCATTTCGCCCGCAATGTGGGCGAACAGCTTTATCGAAAACCCCAGCAGATGCTCAACGGGCGCTTGCGGCAATTGAAGCTCATGGAGCGCATGCGCGAGCAACGCAAACACATCACCGCAAAGCTCCGTGACGCCCTCCGTGAAAAACACGCCCTCGTCCTGGCCGATTTGCTCACCGCCAAAGCGCTCGCAGTGCCCTTCGATCCCACCCTTGCACGGGAACTGCTCATGGCCCTGCAATTGTGGATTTTGGATTATCCCTGCGACGGTCACCGCCAGGGCTTTCCCTTCGATCCTTACCTGCTTTATTGGCATCGGCGGGTCGTGCGCGCCCATGCCGCCCTGGAGCAGTGGCTTGCCCGCGCTCCTGCCAGTTGCTCTGTTCTGCGAAGCTTCTTTCATCTTTCGACCGGGTTGAAGCAGTATCTGGCTGATGCCCTCGTCATCGAAGCCGCTACTATCTATGAAAACGCTTTTTGCATTTTCAGCGCTTTGCGCGATGCCCTTTGGCTCAGCGCCAGCGGCCCCTGCCCTTTAAGCGACCCTTATCTGTTGCAAGCAGGACAAGCCGCTGAGCTCACCGAGGCTCTCCAGTTGCTGCGTGCCCAATATCGCCAAAAAGGCGCCTCCCTGACCAACCCCTCGAAAGCCAAACTCTACCGCACCGTGGTCACTCATCTGGACAAATACTGGCAGCGGCTGCTTCCCCCACCGGCCCATCCAGACAGCGTACGCACGACCAATGAGCTGGAAGGCACCTGGCGCACCTCCAAGCGCAAACGCCGTCAAACCCACGGGCGCAAAAATCTGACGCGCGACTTTGAAGCGCTCCCCGAAGAATACATGCTCCTGGCCAACTTACACAATCCCCGCTATGTGGAGCTGGTTTTAGGCAGTATCGATAATCTGCCCCAAAAGCTTGCCCAGGCTGCACAGAAAGCACCCCCCTTCAGTCACTGGCGGGCGAACAGAAAAACCCTCGCCGTGGGTCGATTGCCCAAAAAGCTCCTGCGAAAAGAAAACTTCCTTGAGGAACTCTTCGAAGTCTGTAATCGCCAGGATCAATCCTTAAACCCGCAACCCCATCGGATTGCCTCCTGACAACGACTCCAGTGCCCTCCCTCTGCTCCCCATTTTCTTCATGCTCTAACCAGAGAACTCCACGCAATTTGCGTGCCAACCGAAATTCAGAACGATGGGTCTTGTGCCGGGGAGGCGCACGGTATACAGCTACAATACGCGATTGCCACCGCGCACCCCTCCGCCGGTCCTTTTTCGCCTCAGTCCCGGCATGCCGGGACTGAGGCGAAAAAGGACCGGCGGAGGGGTTGGTAGAGACACGGCTTATAGCAGGGAACGCGCGCCACCCCGGCACAAGACCGGGGCAGCCGGCAATCGAAAGCATGACGTTAAACACGTACCGGGTCTCAATCGGAGGTAAGAGAGATTAAACCTCACTCCAGCTTGAACTTCGGCGCTTCTCCGGGAGTGGGCGAATTGTCAAAGGCCCCCCTACTCCGCACAGCCGCTTCTCCTCCAAAGACCTCTACCTTCCCTCGTTGGTCGGCCTTGGCCCGACGGTCGGTCTCCTCCGGGTCAAGTATCTGGCGCAGTCGCTTCTCGAATTGTTCAACCACCTCTCGACACTGAGGATTTCTCCATTCGTCCACGAGCTCTTGAGGATCGGTCTCAAGATCGAAAAGCTGTGGTCGATCATTGACATAATGCACGTACTTGTGGCGTCTGTTTCGCAGCATGTAACTCGCATGCCGCGATCCGACGGCATGATACTCGCTGAACACCACTCGATCGCGATCCGGTTCCACTGCCGTTTGCCAAAGAGAGCGCCCTGGAAATCCACTCTCCGCATCCGTTAGTTCTAATCCCATCGCATCAAGTACGGTCGGGTAGCAATCGACAAGCGAAACTGGTGTGGCCACTTTCCTGTCTTGCGGAACTCCTGGCCCCGCAATGATCAGGGGAACTGCCGCCGACTCCTCATACATGACGAATTTCCCGAAAATTCCCCGTGCTCCTAGACATTCACCATGGTCGGATGAGTAGATTATCCGAGTCCTCTCATCGAGCCCAAGTTGCGATAAAACTTCGATTACACTCCCGATCTGCTCATCGAGGTAGGAACAGGCTCCAAGGTATGTTGCTACCAATCTTCGGATTTCCTCCTCTGAAAAGGGCTTTGCAAAATCAAAGAATGCTCGAAAGTAATCAATTGCGGGATGATGCGGCCATTCTTCAACCTCCCATTGCGTCGGCATCGGAACGCAATCCAATGGATACTTCCGAAACCATCGCTCCGGAGCAATGTAGGGTGGATGTGGACAGGCAAAAGAGAGAAACAGTGCCCACGGTTTCTCATCATTAGCATGTTCTCGCAGCCATCGCCGAGCCGTCGCAGCGTTTCTGCTGTCATACTCAAGATACGTTGAATCACCTGGACCCGCTTCGAGAATTCCCTCCCGCTTTTCACGAAATGGGGGGTTCTCTCGAATACAGCCTAACAGGTCGCCAATTCCATCTACGACATGAAGCGGGTCGTGCTCTTCCGTGAATCCGTTGTCATCCTCCGCGCTGCGAAAGTGCAACTTCCCTATCGAATCTACCCGATACCCGCTCTCCTTCAAACGATGTCCCCAGCTCTTTACCGTACCATCGTAAGGAATTCCGTTATCCCAGAATCCAATCTCATGAACATACCGGCCCGTCGCCAGTGAAGCACGCTCAGGAACACATATGGGGCAATTTGTGTAGGCGTTCCTAAAGAGCGTTCCCCTCTCCGCCAGACTATCCAGATGAGGGGTCTGTACCAACGGATGCCCATAGCAACCAATACAACCCCGATTGTGTTGGTCGGATAATATGAAAAGAACATTCGTCTCCTTCATCATCAGGTTTTCCTGTCGAGGAAAGAGAATGTATGACTATACGTATTGATTCGCACTTACTTTTTTTCAAAGGATTCTGTCGGTCTCGTCTCTCTATGGACGTCGATTCCTCTCTCTGAAATCTGCACCTCATCGATAGTATCCACTCTGAGTCCGACAGATTCCTTTCTTGGTCAATTTCAACTTCCAAGACTATCTGAGATCGTCAACTCTTACGGCCTCTAGCCTGTCCACCCCATTACCCCCAATTCGAAAATAATCTCTCCCATAGACTATCTATATAACTGCAAATCTTTATGATCCGATCGGATCATAAAGATTTGCAGTAGTTTGGTAGGAAAACGTGTGGCTAACGGGAGGGGGGTTGATGGGGATTGGCTGTTCCAGTATGTGGTAAGAATATGAAGCGTTGGTCACAGTCCTATTTATCAGACCGCTAATTTCGCCGTATTGGCGCAACGTCGCATAACCCCAAAGCGACCATTTATGGCTTCGACTTGTAGATCTCTGTCTTCATATAGATTGAGTCTGAAGATTGTTCTGCGTTGGAACTATTCCTGAGAATTGCTAAAGGTTACAAATGGATGCCGCACTTAAGAGCCTTCTCGAATCGGGAAAGCTTCTACATCCAATCAACGACACACCAAACAGCGTCGATCTGGCAAGGACCCTGGCTATGATAGCCGGCGTCGAGGGGATCGAAGAAACCGAGCGGTCACTCTTACTCGGCAAGCTGATCGGCGATTCAGATCACGTTCTATTTGTAATTGTCGATGGTCTGGGAATGAATATCATCGAGCACTTGCCTGAATCGAGTTTCATGAAATCGTACATGGTAAAGGAAATACGCGCCATTACCCCATCGACAACAGCATGTGCAATTACAGCATTCGCTACCGGACTCTATCCATGTGAGAGTGGAATCGCCGGCTGGTTCACCTATCTTCCTGAGTATCGACTCACGGCGACCGTGCTGCCTTTTCTGGAGCGGTATTCAGAGACACCATTGCAGGACCTTGGAATCTCAGTAAAATCGGTATTCCCTGGAAGAGTGCTTATGTCTGAGATGCGGCATACACCGTTGTCGATCCTTCCAAAGGAGATCTTTCAAAGTGTGACATCGCGGCATCTTAGAGGAGATACTGAAGCTCTCGGGTATTCATCAATACCCGAAGCAATTGACAGCACAATAGCCGCTATGGTCAGGCCGAGATCGAGGAGTTACACTTTTCTCTACCTCCCACAAGTAGATTCGCTCAGCCACGAAAAGGGACCCACCCACACTGAGGTCGTCCAACTTACTCTCTACATCGATAGTGAACTGAATCGCCTCGCACAGACATTGAAAGACCACTGTAGGCTAGTAATCACGGCGGACCACGGCCAAATTGCAGTGCCAATGGAAAAGCGATACCTACTTTCAGACGGCGACCCGATTTTAGAAATACTGGATCATCCGCCGACTTCGGAAGGTCGATTTCCACAATTTCACGTTTCACGGCATCGCAGAGAGGAGTTTGTCGGGACATTCCTCGAGAGATTTTCAGAGTCATTTTTGTTACTTCCACTGGAGGAGGCGGAAAATGAGGGATTATTCGGTCCTGGTGAGATAGATTCAAACTTGCGCGCTCGCTTCGGCAACTTTGTGGGAATCGCGAAGGAAGATGCGATTCTCGGCTACATGCGGCCGGGCGAATCGGTAGCCGAAACACACATCGGGCGCCACGGAGGACTGTCTCCAGAGGAAATACGCGTTCCGCTGATCATCGCCTAGGAATCTGTCGGACTTCGCTTTGCGAATTTTCGGCGCGGTTCTGCATTTTGGGTGCATTCCTGGATCGCGGCCGATTCCACGACCGACATCTTCCTAATCACTCCGCGATCTGTGCCAGGAGGTTGTGAACGAAGTCCGAAGGCTGCTAGCTGATCGGGATCGCCGTACACATTTCTCTTCCATCTAACGGGATGATGTCTGAAACGCCTTAGATCGCGGCAATCCGGTCTAGGTTAACAGGAGAACCCAAAATGCCTGGATTGCTTAGTCATTCTTCCTCGCAATCACAGGCCGTCGTGCTTTTCGTAGTAGCTGCTGCCGTGCTCCACTCCCTTGAGATCCCAGTTCTTCCAGTAGTGTTGAATCGCACGAAAGTCGGGAAAGGTTGCATCAGTCACTCTCCAGCCTAAGGGGTTGGTGCGTCCTCCCTGATAAGTCCTTCCATCTTCAGTTCGGTCCAGAATTCAGCAGGGATCTCAAGCGCAACCATTTCTCGATTCGACTCTACGAACTCCGGCTGAGTTGCGCCGGGTATAATCGCTGCGACCACTGGATGTGCGAGAGGAAACTGCATGGCAGCCGCGATTAGCGGTACCTGAAACTTCTGACAAACCGATTGTATGCTCTTCGTCTTTTCCAATATTTCCACTGAAGCGGGTTTGTAGCCGTAAACAGCACCCTCGACCGGACCAGTGGCAAGAATCCCTGAGGCAAACACCGCACCGATCACTACTCCGACACCACGCTCTTCGCAAAGCGGAAACTCGACATCCAATGCTCCCTGGTCGAGAAGCGTGTAGGGCATCGCTACAATGAAAAAGTCAAGCTCCATGCAATCGAGGAAACGGGGGATAATTCCTGAAAGGTTGATGCCGGCGCCGACACCTCCGATACTTCCCCTCCCTTTCAATTCCTCAAGTGCACGCCAACCACTCCCGAGCAACTGGCTGAGGTGCGACTGGAAGAGGTCTTCATTCTCGTGATGCCAGCAATCGAGATCATGGATGAGAAGGAGGTCGATCCTGTTCAGCCCAAGCCTCTGCATACTGTCCTCGTAGGAACGCATGATGCCGTCGTAGCTGTAGTCGAAATCGAAATCAAAAGGCAAAGCGCCGGTCCAGAACTCGGCCCTGAAATCCCCAGGATCATGAGGCGCCCTCAAAACTCGACCAACCTTTGTCGAAAGAACAAAGTCATCTCTCGATCGCTGCCGCAGAAAATGGCCGAATCTCAACTCGCTCTTGCCATGCCCATAGTATGGCGCGGTATCGAAATAGCGAATACCCGACTCCCATGCGGCCTCCAAAGTCGCCTGGACCTCCGCTTCTCCCAAGCACTCGAACAAGTCCCCCATGGGCGCCCCACCGAAACCCAACTCCGTGATTTCGACACCCGTATTTCCAATCCTGCTTAACTTGATCTGATCATTCATATCTTCAGAAACGGATTCTCCTTACCATCATGCCAACGGTGTCTGCCACCAGGCAATTCGAATTTCCGATTGCGAGTTCCCTTCTGGTATTCAGAAAGTAACCCGACCATTCCGCCAAGAAGACCTGGAGGCGTAATGGGCGGTCGAGGACCTGCACAGTGATAGCCCCTAACAGCCTGTCGGACTTTGCGGACTATAAGGCTGCCAGTATGCCGTTAGGTAAGATCCTCCTCTTTCACAACATAGGCGCGCAGAATCGGTTGCGGGGCGAGAGCGCCGGCCCAGCCGATATCATCGTTCGTGTAATCGACGATAACGATGGAACCGTCCGTTCGCTGCGTCCACCCGCTGTATCCTGAGTCGGCCGTATAGTCGAGAACGACCATCCGATCACGCCGAAATTGATCCGGGTACTTTCCCGAGGCCGCGTCCCACGACCAGTCAATTGAATAGTCGCCGGGGTTCTTCACTTTTGCAGTAATGGAGCGCCAGAGATTCACACTCTTGAGCTCGCTCCCGAATCGCACCTCCCTGACCGCGTGCTCCGAAGATGCCCGCTCGAGTTTGATCTCCCCGTCAACAAATATCTGCAGTTGCCCGCCACTGCGAACGAACCTGTAGGTGTGCCAATCCGTTCCTCCATTTGAAAATCCAAATTCCCCGGAGGCCGCGGCGGCTTCCGTAGTCTGGGTGCCGGTAGCGTCGATTCTCTTGCTTTCATCTTCGACCAGAAAGACCCCTTTCGCGCCAATTCGAACGAGAAACCCAGCGCTGACCAACGCCCCCTCAAGGTCTGCATCCGGGATGCGCAACGTCGCGGAGAGGTCGACCTCCGACTCATCAGTCAGGGCCGGGTAGAGCCCGAATAAAACCTCGCTCTCGCGCGTGCCTTCAGTCGAAAGAACCATCGCACCGTCCTCCATCCGACACCGGGACTCGTCCCAGATAAAGGCATTGGGCTCGAAGGACAGCGTCTCCTCAGGGTTCCAGGTGAAAGCGTAACTGGCGGGAGTACCCCAACGATTGCGATAGGTTACGAGAAGGTTTCCGGATTGCAGCTTTCTGATGATCGTACGCTGGCCGTAAAAAGGAGCCAGAGTCGGTTTCTCCCAGGTCCGCCCGCCATCATAGCTGTGAACAAGCCGACTCGGCTGGCCGAAGCGCCCGCCTCCAAATCCAATTCTTGTCGCGGCAAGCAAATGGTTGGGTTCCACTTCGACCACTCCCACCTCGCAGTCCCCCTGGAAGGGCGCATCGGTAACGAGGGTATTGCGTTTCCACGTCTTACCCTTGTCGTCCGAAAACACGGCACGATTGCGGTAGTAGATATCGCCCCAAGGCAACGGACCGTCATTGAGCAGCTCCGACCGGGCCGACTCGGTACGCGTATAAAGGAGCGTGCCGTCGAGCAACTCCACGATGTAGCCCGGCTCGCCGCCCACGTCATCGCATTCGACCGGCTCGCTCCAGGTTCTGCCATTGTCATCGCTCCAGAAGAGGCAGTTCCACATTCCTCTCGGCGGGTGCTGTTGCCACCGGGTCAACGGCGGCCAGTCGTCATGCGAAGTCCGGTGGGCAAGGTCGCAGATGATGACCAGCCGCCCATCGCGCAAGCGGCTCAACTGCGGGGCGACCCAGACGCGATGATGTTCCCAAACGTTATTGTGGGTAATCGAGCGGTGACCACCCCAAGTTTTGCCGCCGTCCATCGAATAGGCCACCATAATATGGGTGTAGACGGCGGTATGGGAATCAGACAGGCGGTAGACCGCTACAAGCCCCTCCGGCGTGTCCTCCACATTTGCTACCGAATGATACCAGCCGCGCGGGTTCGGGCAGTGAAAGTCAGCCGGATAGCTGTCATTGTCGGCGATGGTGAATTTCTGCGAGTCAGATATGGATTTCATACAATTTGGATCCTTTTCAGCACAATCAATTCCTGGGGTTTTCGGCTCTGCCAAAGGTTCGCGTCTCCGGCCGATAGGCTCTTGGGTTCGTCTCGACAGCGCGGGTCGATTTAACCTGAAAACCGATCGCCCGCCGGTGGAGTTTGCTTTCGTTGGGATCGGTGCGGTGGACAGTCATGATATCGTGAATGAGGAGGTCACCCGGCTCCGCGGGTATCGCGACCTCTTCGCTTCGATCCCGCTCACCGTAATCAACGATACGCTTTGAGAATCCCCTCACTTGGGAGACGTCGTGGTTACGGAGATCGCTTCGATGGGATCCCGGAATTGTTGAACCACTGAACATTGCGAATAATCACCGGCTGGTCCAACAAACCCCAGGCCAAACGTTCTATCCTCCTGTTTTTGAGGAGGTAATCTTCGAAAAACGGATTGTAGTAATCCATATTGCTCATGGACTTCAGGGTCTCTTCATCTCCGGGTTTTTCGTACGTCCCTGGCATAGCCATCGGTAGAACCTCACTCCTATACCGCTCAATTGCCTGCAGTAGTACCTCGAGTTCCTCCCCGGCCAGAAACGACCGGATAACTGCGTACCCGTCCCGATCAAAATCCTCTTTCAATGGTTCGTACTCGGTACAATCTTGTCTATTTGTAACTTCATTAAGATTCCAAGAATGGGATAATAACATTTTCACTCAGCAATTGATACAGGAAGTATATAATATTCATAGCATATTTGTAAGATTATGTTGCCGATTGTCCCAGATTCCAATCACGCCTACTTTCTACGCATCATGGACAATCTTGCCTGCGCCGGGAATATCGACGAAATCTGCCTTGCTAATGGACATCTCGATTCGCTCGCGAGCGAGCTTCCTACCCTCACGGTGGTTCGGCGAAAATTGGCCACCTCGATCACCGCCAAGCGTAGGAAGCGCGCTGGCGCTTAAGAAGCCGTTTTAAACGTTGCGGTCAAAAAGGAGGAGGGGTTTCCGGAAAGTGCCCGTAGCGGTCTTCGCCGCGCACCAGGATTCCCTTCCAAACCCCCACCTTGGAATTCGGACGTTCCTGCTTGACGCACGGCTCAACAAAACGAACGGTCAAGCCACAACGTCGCCGATTGGACCGGTTAGGCTGACTTGCATGAATAACGGCGCCGCGATGAACCGAGATCTGCCCGGCCCTTAATTCGAGGGCATCGCTCTTGCCCTCGTCGAAGAGATCAGGTGAAACCTCTTGGTTAACGCTGAGAAGATTTCCTTTCTGCGATGATTTCCCATGCTCAAGAAGCCCGTTCCAATGGGAACCGGGAATGACCAACATACAACCATTTTCCAAATCGCTATCGTCGACCGCGATCCAGGCAGTATGGGCGACCGGTGGATAGAGCCCCCAGTAGGTAACGTCCTGATGCTATGCCACGAACTCATCGGCCTCCGGGTCAGAGTATTTACAGAAAACATGAGTTGCTCCAAATGTGTGTGGCCAACGACTGCACTCACGGGCGGCGGTGCGCCGTACCGTGGAGTGCCTGGTTCGGCAGATTGCTCAGCCCTGTGCCTTCTGCCCGGAACGAACATAAGTGGTGGGTTAAGGGTTGCCCCCAGTCCTCGCGTCGTTCGGCTGGTCAATCACGGGTTTTTACTTTGGCTTGTTAGTTACCCGTTGAAGCGGGGCTTTGCCTGGTCCTGTTTGGCCTTGCGGTCGATCACTTCCGGATCGACAAGAGCGTGTAGTTGTTGGTCCAGGTCTTCACGGATCGATTGGTAATCGGGGCTGATACTGAGGTCCCTAAGTTCGTCCGGATCGGTCGCCAAATCAAAGAGCTGTGGTGAATGGTTGACGTAGTAGTTGTACTTGTACCGGCCCTGCTTGAGCATGTATCCGGCGTGCTCCATGCCGAAGGTGTGATACTCGCTGAAAACCGGACCGCCGGGGCTTGCCTCTCCGCGAATAACGGCGCTCAGATCTCGGCCTGGCAGATGGGCCTCGGGCCTACCGCCGGCAAAAACGAGCAGGCTTGGCAGGACATCCACGAGACTGACGTCGCCCAAGACACGCCGTTCGGTCGGCGCATTCGGGGCACGCGCGATGAAAGGTATTCGCACCGCGTGCTCGTAGAAGCACTGCTTCTGCCACAGTCCGTGCTCGCCCGCGTTCTCGCCGTGGTCGCTCAGATAGATCACGACGGTGTTGTCATTGAGCCGCGAGTTGTCGATCACCGAGAGCATACGCCCGATCTGGGCGTCGGTCCAGGTGATCAATCCACAATAGGCGGCCCGTGCCGTACGTTCCACTTGTTCGTCGACCAGGTCCTCGCCGTGCTGCCAGTGTCGGAGTTGGCGGATGGCGGGGTGCTGGGATTCCAGCAGTTCCCCGCGGGTCCTGGCCAGTGGAAGGTCCGGACGGTCATACGCCTTGAAGTAGTCTTCGGGGCAGAGCAGCGGGAAATGCGGATTGATAAAACCGCAATACAGCAACCACGGCTCAGTGTTCCCGGACCGGCTCGCCCTTTCTTCCAGAAACCGTACGGACAAGTCAGCCGCGTGCTTGTCGTAGTCCAGCTGCACATGCTCTTCGCAGGCACCGCACTCAGTCACGTGCGAACGGCTGTGGCGCTGGGCTTGTGGGGAACGGTCTGATGCGGTTCTTCTGCCGAGGTGTTTCCATTTCTCGAGGTCATCCAGCAGACGGTGCTGGAAACCATGGTAGGAATCGGCGCCCACAAAATGCGTACGTCCGCAGAGCGTCGTTTCGTACCCCAGGTTTGTCAGATAGGTGCCGATGGTCGGGATCGAGTTGTCCAGCGGCGAATTGTTGTCCCACACCTCAATATCGTGGACGTAGCGCCCGGTCATGAGCGCCGCGCGTGCCGGCGCGCAGATCGGGCAGTTGCTGTAGGCGTTTTCGAACAGCGTGCCCTCGGCCGCGAGCCGATCAAGGTTCGGGGTCTGGACGACAGGGTGCCCGTAGCAACCGCAGAACTGCGGCGCGTGCTCGTCGCTGACTATCAGGAGGATATTCGGTGTTTTCATGGTGCTTCACGTCTCCTTCGGGCAGTGGAATGCGTCCAGCTTCGCGTTGCGCCGGCGTGCTGACTCGCTGGTTGGCTCAAGTTTATTTTCAACCACCGATGACACCGATGAACACCGATAAGAGAATTCATTTTATGACTCGTATCCATTCCAATTTTGGGTGTTTGAAGTTGATTATGTATCCTAAACGATAACCGGTGACTTTTAGATAATTCATCATCCTTCCAATTTCAGAGTCAGTTATTCTTTCAATCACTTTGGCATCAACGACCATCTTTCCGAAAACAAGCAGGTCGGGGATATATTCTCCCACCTTTTCTTCTCTGTAGGTGATGTCGAATTTACGCTGTCGCTCGTATTCTATTTTTTGATAGCGAAACTCAACCACAAGGCCATTCTCGTAGGGCTTTTCATGAAAACCATGGCCAATTCCATTATGCACTTTGATTGCACATCCAATGAGCTGGTCCGATTCATCTTTAAAGAGCGGATTCCCTTTATCGGTGTTATCGGTGGTTGATTTTCTTTTCTTCATTTTTTCAAAGCCAACGCATGAGATCAGCGGCATGCTTAGCATGTCCGACTGCGTCGTTTAGTCATGTTCTTCTCAACAGCCCCTGAACGACACGTGAACTTTTAATAATCCTGCGGGGCAGATTGGTTATTCTCAATGTGGACCGGTTTTGCTACCAGACTATCTTTACTGTCTGTCAACCATTCCACATTAAATCGTATACAGACAACCTTCTGTTGATCAAAACCAGTTCCCTTGGCATAGAGCAGAAGAATGGTTTTATCCTCCAGCACCGCTAAATCCGAGTAGTTGGTCCAGTTCTCTTTAACTCCCGGATGCCCGTTGGCGTTCCAGTAGGCACCCTCTTTTCTTTCGATATAAATATCCTTGCCCCAGGTACGGCCGCCGTCGGTACTGCGCTTGAGCATCTGGTCCTTCGGTCCATTGTCGTCCTTTGCCTTTTCCCGGCCCTCGCTAAAGGCTAGAACCGTTCCCTTTTGGGTAACGACAAAGCCGTAGACATGATGAGTGTCGTATCCCCCTTCCTTGAAATCCCAGACCAGAACTTCTTCGAAAAACGGTTCAGCCCGCATAGATCATCCAGGAAATAGCAGCACTGCCAGACAGAATATGCTTTTCATATGAAAAGCTCCGATTCGTTCTTTTAACATAACTAGACCCCATTCGAAAAGCCTTTCGAGCGGGCGGTTTAAGGTTCTCCGCCACGGGCGGACCAGCCTATGGCTGGCAGGTTTCGGGTTTTAGGCTGCCGGCGCTGCCGATGAGCAGGTATTGAGCGGCCATCGGCGTGGCTTGCTGCACAATACGTATATTTGCCGCTGTCTGGAGGCATACTCATCCCGTGGTGCTTTTTTCTCTGAGCTTCAAAGCGGTCAGATTCAGGCTGCCTGTTCCAGTTCCTCCCCTCGGCGTTTCTTCATCAGTATGATGCGGCAGAAGTTGTAGGCCAGAACCTTCTCGAGCAGTTCATCGCCTACCGCATCGATGCCGCGGCGGCCGAGTTCGCCAAAGGCAAATCCATCTTTAATCGTGAACATCAGCGACTCCACTGCGGAGCGATCGCGGCGTGCCTCGCGATACGCCTCGCTCTCCCAGTCCTCGGGGGTGGTCAACTTCTTGCCCTTCGCCCCACTGATACTGATCTGCTTTACCCCCATGCTCAGCACCTCCTTGCGTCCCTTCGCCGAAGCATATCCGTCATCGGTGCTGACCAGTTCAGCAATGACACCGGTGCGCTTGATCGAATCGCCGATGGCCGGCGCCAGCTCAATGGAGTCTGCCGCGTTGCCTTGCGGTACGATCAGGCTGGTGACAAAACCGTTTTCGCTGCGAACCAGTTGTGGCTTGTACCCGATCACTGGATTGCGGCTGCCCTTCTTGATGTAGGCCGCCGATCCGTCCGAGAGGCTCAGGACCTTCTGTGTGGACGGTAGCTTCTTTTCGTGAAACACCCGATCATGAGCATACTCAACAACCCGCTTGGCGTCGGCAATATCGCCCCTGATCTGGCTCAATGCCCGCTCCAGAAGCTCCCGGCGAGTGGGAGGCAGTGAATCCATCGACAGGCCCTCTTCAAGATGGCTCAGTTCCCCCGTTAGTGAGTCGGCCGCCTTGCGGCCCCGCTTGAGCAACCGCCGGTAGTGTTTCTTCAGCTTGCCCTTCGACTTCGGTTTGCCCGCGGCCAGACAAATCTGAAACTCCAGCTTGTCCATTTCCTCCAGCCAACGCCCAACCCATCCCTTGCGAAAATCCTCCAGCCCGAAGACATGCAACTTCTGACCCAAACGATTGGCCCGCATCAAAAGACCGCTCAGAATCTTCCCATCGGTGGGCCAGCAGCTGTTTGCTTTCACCGAGGTGCTGTCGATCGTCAGCTTCCCGAAATCGTCCCATTGCTCCTGGAGGATAAACCCAATCTGTTTATCAAAGATCAACTCGCGGGTCGTATGGCTGACCAGGTTCACGTTCTCCAGAATCGTCGTCACCGCCGGCATTCTCAGTCCCCCGCTCTGCAAAAATCCGTACAAGCTCATCGACTCGCGCACAAACCGCCGTGCCGGTTTCGTGGTCAACGAACCCAGAGAAACCCTCGAATCATCACGAACACGTATACCGCATAAGCCGGCATCCGCGGCCGGCCTGCCCCAAGATTCAATTCAGCAGCCAGAATATTCTCCTCCTCGATGTCCAGCTCCGGCAGCTCCGCTGTGCGCCCTTCAAAGAACCTGCGATCTTCCAATCGAAGTTTCTTCTTCTCACGCGCATGGGCGTCCAGATCCTTCTCGATCGCCTCGATGATTTGCGCCGCGAACCCGGCCAATTCTTCAACTTCATCCAGAAAATCACGGAAATCCGTGTCTGGAACCGGCAGAATGAGGTTGCTAAGGGGCGTCTTATCGCTTTTGTTCTCCTCTGTCGCACATGTTGGCATGTTTAACTCCTTTCTTAATCTTAAGTTGTTAAACACTAGCATGTTGCGACACTTTTTATCAAGCCAAAAAATGATTTTTCTCAAGTTTTTCTTGCGCCTTTTGCGCCTCTTTGCGGCCAATCAGTAGCTTTTCGGATAAGGTCTAGCTTGCGCGGCCTGGGCCGATACGAAACATTTAAACCCGCATGGTCGACTGTTGCAACTCCTGGATGGGCTGTCGCTGTCACTGTGTTCCGCTCTCATCCCACCCCGATCGGGCGACGCCAAGGGACTTGGAGACGATGAATTCGACCTGCTCGAAGTTCCTCGGCGAAGCTGGGAGGACCGAGTGACGATTGAAGTAAAACCAGTAAGTGAACAGCGTATCGTTTGCGAACCGTACCCGTTTGATGTTGACCCTCTGCCGGTCATTGTGCCCGTTCGAATTCTTGACTGACCAGCCGAATCCTCATTTCACTTCCAGTCCTGGTGGCACTCGCAGCCCCCACGACCGATCCGGTTCGAGTACTGCTCTGCTTAGAGGGTTCTGCTCCTGAAGTAGTCGTCATGAGAGATCTGCGAAACTCTTAAGTAGGTTATTTTCATAAGGTTGATATCGATATCCAAGGAACAGGTCGGCCATCGTTTGCAGCTCTGGACGCAGGAGTGAACGGCCGCTGCTGACGTTGACGGCGCCGTTGCGGGCCGCGTCGAGCCCTGTCAGCAACTGCCCGCGCGTTGGTGTGCACATCGGTGCTGCATGGAAGTCCGTAAACCGGACGCTCTGTCCGTGGAGTCTGTCCAGCTGCGGCGTCTGTGCGACGGGGTTGCCGTGGCACCCCAAGTCACCGTATCCCTGGTCGTCCGTTATGACAATGATCACGTTCGGTTTCGCAGCATCCATAGGTATCAAATCCTTGCTCGTTCAGGGCACATGTATTGATGGCACGTACAGGCTCGCACAAGAGGCCGCGAGGCCGAATTGTGGGAGCGGAAAAGGAGCGGAAAAGGGGTCAGAGCGGAATGGCGCTAAGATAAGCCCGATTAACGACGATTTTTGCCTTTGTTTCTGCGAGCGCGCGAGACTTTCATTTTCCCTCGCGGCTTCGTTAGTAATTGGTAAGGTTTCGG
This sequence comes from Candidatus Moanibacter sp., assembly GCA_965215885.1. Classification (GTDB taxonomy): domain Bacteria; phylum Verrucomicrobiota; class Verrucomicrobiia; order Opitutales; family UBA2987; genus CBDCEW01. The sequence goes on along the minus strand of CBDCEW010000004.1, from coordinate 18,627 downwards.
TCTTCGTTTGACCGCTCGTGGTTCGCTGCGGTGTTCTCGTAGTGGAACAGTCTCCTCGGCAATAATCAGAACCATCTCGTCAATGATGCGTTGTTGCTTTCGAGGTTGCTTGCGGGTGGCGTTCAGAGCGGTGCAGTACTGCCGAACGGTGTCGACCGTGCTCTTGAAGCTGAGCCGATGCAGGTCACGCTGATAGAGGGTGGCGGCGTGTTGCATGAGGGCGCGGATGAGATTATAGGCGATAAAGAACAGCTGGATTTCCTTATGCACCATTTCGGGAGTAAGGCAGCGTACCGTTTCCATCTTCATAGTCGTTTTAATGTCGCGAAAAAACAGTTCCACTGACCAGCGGCGGAAGTAGAGATCGGCCAGATCCTCTACGGTGTATTGGAGGGGGTCGGTAAAGGTGGTCACAAGATCGATCTTTCGGGTACGGAATCCTTTGATCTGAACGAAGAAACGCACCATTCGCAGAGTCAGTTCGGCCGGTAATTGAGCCCATTCTTCCGGGCTGAACCCGTGCTGTCTCTGCGGTTTTTTCCAGGTCACCAGCCGATCGTATCGGCCCAGTGTTTGGCCGCTACGGAAGTCGCATTTGCGCCTTTGGTGCAGGCGCATGACCGCGTCCATTTGATGGTTTAGAAGCAGCCCCAGATTGGCATAAGAGCAATAACCGCGGTCGCACAGAACCACCTCTGCTTTTTTCAAATACCCAACGAATTTGCGCAAAATGCCGCTTTCATGGTTTTTTAAGGTGGTCTCGACACAGTGCAGCAAGGCCCCGCTGGCCAAACAGAAACAGCCCACCAGAAGCATGACGGGAAATCCGCACCCCTCTTTCTGCCCCCCGGGTTGGGGAAAGGCCCTCTGGTTCTGCTCGGTATCGGGCATACTGATCCCAGTACCGTCTATCACTCTGACCTCGTGCCCCTTCCACCGCTGCGCTTGCCTTACCTCCTTGTGTATCTGCTCGCTGACCTCTTCACCGATCTTTTGTAAGTCCTCTATACCTATGCGCTGACGTGCCTGGCAATAGGCCGAGGTGGAGGAACTGGGCAGGTTCAACTCCCGCTCACTACAGTAGCTCTGCACCTTTCTGACGACCTCCCGGCAGGCTGTCTGCGGGGAGAGCACCTGGAACAGAAAGCCCCAGAAGGTCGTTCTGAGTGAGTAGACTCGTTCCCGGCTGTTTTCTTTTTCGCTCTTGGGTTGCAAAACTCCCAGAGGAATCCACCGATCAAACAGATCCGACAACTCCGATAGAGTTGACTCTCTTAGATGAGCCAGTTTTTGCTTTAATTGTGCCAGGGCCGACTTAGGCGGGCGACCGCATAGAATGTGATTAAACCCAGGCAGGAATCTTGTCATATTTTTCATACAACAAGATTAGCCTACTAACGGTCATAGTACAAGCTTTTTTGCATATTTTTTACAATTATTTTTGGCTTATCTTAGCGCCATTCGGGTCAGACCCCTTTTCCGCCTCCTTTTCCGCCCTCTGATTCCGAAATCCGTTAGGGTAATGACGCATCGGACCCAAGGCTAGGATGATCGAGTTCTGAAGTGGCTTAAATATCCGATTGCTGGTTTTTGGGAATTCATTATAGTTTTTCGTTATCTAATTCATTGAATTAAAAAGTCAGACGAAACCCAAACGCCCAAATAAAAATCGACTTATTGTAATGCGGAAGCAACCATGATCCTCCCCATAACCGGTCAAGTAAACCACAGTCATACCGGCCGCGGCCTTGAAGGGATATTAGTATCCAACGGCGAGCATGTTGTGAAGACCAATGAAGCCGGTCGGTTCAACCTCAAAGTTGATCCAGTTCTGCACCATTTTATCTTTGTATGTATGGCCAGTGGTTATAAAGCTTCTACCTGGTTCCATCGGTGCAACGACTTGGTTGAAGGGACCCGGGTAGACTTTGTCCTGATGCCAGACGGCAGATCAGACGCACGCCAATTCAAATTGGCGCATGTGACCGATCTTCACATTTGCCTGGACCAACGGCGAGAACGTCCGAACCCGGAACAAGTATCCATCGAATTGCGCAGGACAATCGAAGACGGAAACGCCGACCTGGTCATCGCCGGTGGCGACCTGACTGATCGCGGAACCGAAGCCGAACTCCTTGCGACAGCGGATGTTCTGAAGCAAGCAACCGTGCCGGTTTTTCCACTGTTTGCCGGCCATGATGGATCAGTGCTCGTAAAAGCAAAGGCACCTGACCCATCAATACATTATGAACGCATTCTCGGCCCCTGTTCTTATAGTCTGGATTGGGGCGGTCGGCATTTCGTCCTGTTCGCCAACGAATTTGGTAAAAATTTTGCGGAAGCGCGTCGGCCGTTACAGCTCCGTTGGCTGGAAGCGGATCTCCTAGCCCAGCCGGAGGGTCGCGAAATTATTGTGGTCACTCATATTGAGCCGAACAGTGAAATGCTATCCCTCCTGAGTCGGTATAATATTACACATGTCTTTTTTGGACACTGGCATTCCAACAAAGTTTATCATCACGGCAAAATGATAGTAGCCGCCACACCACCGCTCTGTTTCGGCGGGATTGACACCTCACCCAAAGGTTGGCGGCAGGTTCAGTTCTCAAACGATTCAGCCACCATGAACCTCCGCAGCTTGGGTCCGGAAATCCAATCGCCGCCCAGCCCCCTGCAACCAAAAAGCCTCATCTTAAATAGTGCAAAACCGTCGCCAAGCACTTGGTGCCGGAACCTGCCCGGATATGCGCACAGAGCAGCGCCCGTCGTGTGCATCAACCAATTGCTCCTGGCGCGGGGCGATAAACATGGCATGGGAGAACAAGGGGTCTACGCACTGGATATCGAAACCGGACAGACAAATTGGGTGGTTAAAACCGATGCTTCGGTCAAAAATCAGGTAACCCCAGTGGGTGATTCTGTCGCCGCCATATCTGTAACCGGAAGGCTTTACCGCATCGATGTGAATTCGGGCCAGGTTGCCTGGACTGCGGATTTGTCGGGGTATCCACAGCGCTGGATTTACAGTTCGCCGTTGGCGGTAAACGACACCATTGTCGTCGGTGCATCCGGCGGCTATGCCGCCTACGACTGGGCCAATGGCAAATGTTGTTGGACTACACCATCCTTCGTCAGTTACGCAACCGACTGGCTGCCCTGCTACGCCAATCCTTTGCTTGCCGGAGGCAATATCCTGGTGCTTGTTCCACGCAGGGGGCTTGTTGCCCTTGATCCCAAGACAGGAAGTATCGTTTGGCAAAATGACATGAACCTCGCTTATTTTTGTGCAACCCCCATTTGCCATAGGGATCAGCTGTTGGTTGCAGGCCCCACCGGCGATCTTTCAGCCATCGCCTTGACCGATGGCAGCTTGGTCTGGCAAAAAACGATACTTGAAGGGGGCTGGATCACCGGCATGCAACCTATTGATGAAAATTGGTGTTGCCTCGCCACTACCGCCGGGGAAATTCGCTGCGTTAACTTGGACACTGGAACTTCACGCTGGGAATTTTCACTTCAACCGGACCTGCTCGACATGATCCCTTATCGTTGGAATACCTCCTCTTCATTGTCGGCTCCAGTACGAATGGGCGAAACCATTATAGTTTCTGCCTCCGACGGCTGCCTGTATGCCCTGGATTTTGACGGGAACTGCGTCAGCGCGAATTCATTCGGTTCACCTATTACGGCATCGTCGACTACCGACGGAAGTCGTTTGCTTTTCACCACATTCGACAGCAGAGTTTTTCGATTTGGTTGAGCAGGGCAACTGAATTAAAAAAAACGCCTCGTCAGCAGAATCTGTGGGTTATTTCTTATACTCTTAAAGCCGTATGCTTTTCTGACGAATAAATATTTGGAGCACCTCCTTGAGGCGGATCTGTTGGGTGGGGGTGAGAGCCAGCACGTGCCTGGCTTCCGCAGCACGAATCTAAAGTGTAGTTAGCCGCCGCCGCCCCTCGGATGTAAAGGCTAGGGTTGCGCATCCCAAAGGCTGTAACTGGCATCAATGATTTCTTTTGAGCTATACGCCTCAGCATGACTATCAAGAAACAAAATATTATTCATTCCGTTATGCATCCCCAATATGCCCTGGTGGTTGATGCTTGTAGCGGGTCCGGGCCCGGCCAGTAATCCCAATAAGCATCGTTCCAGGCATGCCAGGCAACCTGAGTTCGGATATAGGAATTTGCGTAAAGAGAGTTCCGAAGTTGTAGGACGCTCCGTCCATTACCTGGCCTATTCTGGAATCTTTTTTCACAGAACCTGCCCGGACGCCTGGGCGGATGTATCCCGCGGCCTTACCGCCCAGCCGCGCATTGTACGAATAGCTGGAAAAAGCTCTGGTCGTCGGTGAAGATATAGAGGATGTTGCGGGGGCGCTTGGGTGGTTGTTCTGTCATGGCGTCTTTCTATGATCTATGACGGTAGCGTTATCAAGCGAGTCGTATTCGACGCTATTTGGCAAATCATGAAACCCGATCCTCCTGCGAGAAAGCGACGCCTCGGGTTTGATCATGATCAGGATCCTTAGAGACATAACGGGCCGGTCACCGGTTCTACGAAGCCGCAGGCGTTGCAGAATCCGGTGCACTGGTTTGTTGGCAATTCCCCCTCATTGTTGTACAAGTGTTCATTGAAAACGGTTCGTCACTTCGGCAAACCAGACATCGTAGACCGCACGCATCTCCTGCACGATGTCGGGGTGCTTACTGACAAGATCCAAGTGTTCACCCGGATCGTCATGCAGATCATAAAGCTCGAACCTGGCTGGCCCGTCAATGCTGCGTTCGCCACGGTCCTGCAACCGGGAGAGTTCGGTGTAACGGTCGCGTATATGCTGCTGTCCAGGGGAATCCATCCCGCAGGGCTGGACCAACTTCCAGCGCTGGTTCAAGACACAGAATGCATGGCCACGTCGTGGTATCTGTCCGCTATCCCATTGAAAGATGAGGTTCCGGCTCGTGTTTGGAATATCAGGTTGACGCAATATGGGCATCAGATTGATGCCGTCCAGTGTACATTCGGTGGGGAGCGATGCGCCACAAGCATCAGCAATGGTTGGCAGCAGGTCTACATGGGCGGCAATCTGCGACCGTACGCTCCCCGAGGAGAACTCATTCGGCCAGCGCATGAAGCAGGGCACACGTATCCCATTCTCGTAGACAGTGCCTTTCAGTCCGTGCAACCCGGCCATGTGGCGCTCCACCGGGTTTGAGCCCGAGCACGGGCCGTTATCCGATGTGAAAATCAACATTGTATCGTTTTGGAGATCCAACTCGTTCAGCGCCGTGCACAATCTGCCGAAGTTCTCATCCAGATTCTCCACCATGGCGTATGTTTTTTGCGTACTTTCAATCAGGCCAAGGTTGTAGTACTGTGCAACAAGAGAATCCGGTGCGACCAGCGGGGTGTGGATGAGATTGCTTGGCAGGAAGATAAAAAACGGTCGGTGCCGGTTGGCGCGCAAGAAGGCAATCGCGGCATCCGTGAAAATGTCTAGACAGTATCCTTTCTGGACCTCCGGGACGTCATTATGCAGGAGAGTTGGATCGAAGTACTGGTCCGACTTCATGACAGCGCCTTGGAAAGTGAGAGATTCATCGAAGCCACGGCGCGTTGGACTATGGAGCTCACCATCGCCCAGATGCCACTTTCCGAACAATCCCGTTGCATACCCTTCATCCAGCAATATCTCCGCCAGCGTGACCTCGTCGGTTGCCATTTCACAGCCGCGGCCTAAGACATCTGTTACACCCGTCCGGAAGTTGTACCTGCCTGTCATGAGTGAAGCCCGTGTCGGCGCGCACACAGGACTTACGTAGAAGCGCTGCCACTGAACCGATTCTTGAGCGAACGCATCGATATGTGGCGTGTGAACTACGGAGTTACCATGGATACCAATATCCCCGTAGCCCAGATCATCGGCCAAAAACAGAATTACATTCGGCCTTTTACTCATTCATTTGTCTCCCACACATTCTATCATGCCAACGTGGGCCGGGAGGCGCGAGGGCGTTAGCCCGAGTTGCCCTCGACCGCATTGTCAGCAGTTTCTCGTCTGTATAAATTTCTCGATACGACTAGCAGCTACCCTGTAAATGCTTTTTCCGCCGTGGCACCGGAGGGTTCTCTCATTTCCCGATATTGGTGTCTCATAGAATGCAATTCCGGCTAGGATGATTTCATTAATTCTCAACTTAGAATTGTCCTCACTCTTTCTTCTGGTAAGATCAATTCTCCAGATTCCCCCTCCGCTCAGTCCTCTGTATGAATGCGGATGATTTCCGTCATTAGAAATGGAAGCGACGATATCCAAATAATCGAATCCGTATTTTTCAAATCGCTTGGGATTCTCTGGTACAGAGGCTATACCAGTGTATTGCACAATCTCGCGAAAATGCCTATCGCGTGGCACTTCTTTCATGAGTTCTTGCGGATATCCCGTAATCATAAAGAATCCAAGGTCCGAGAGGGCACTATCCAGGCGGTTCTGATCTGCTATCGAAAGATTAAAGAATGATTTGTGTGATGATATTCGACCAATTTCTGAGTTTGGGAGCACAATTACTGCGAGGTCAGGACCCTCTTCTGCAGATTTAGGGATTCCGATGTCAAGGACACCCATGGTGTTCATAGGAATCTCGAAAAAATGTGATTGCCCGTGAAGTACCAGTCCAAGTTTCTGGTGAGAACTCGAAAAATCGAATCTGCGTGATCGTGAAAATGGATTATGTGGCACATGATGTGCGGTTAGCACGCCAAACAGATCGCGATACTGGATTAAAGTCCCTGATCCAGCAGGCTCTCCCTCAAGCTCAAATGCAATTGAAAAGTCATAGATCTGTGAGGTTGCATCTTTCAAAAGTTGCTCAGAGATTTCCCCATGCTGGAATGACTGAAGATCCTCCGATTTCGTAATCGTGTTCATATTGATCCGCTAACGCTGGAGGCCAGGTACGGAGGCGATAGCCGACGTTACTTGGGCCGATTTGTTGTGCGGGTTTTTCTTGCCGCAAATTAGACGTGCATTTTGGTGTGTATGCAAGTGCATCAGATCTCGGTCGTCGATCTCTCGCTTCTTATTGACGGAACGCCCGATTCACCACATTTCAGGGGCAATTGAATAACGTGTCCTGCCGGGCTTGCTTTGCTCGCTTTCTTTTACCATCCGGCACTTCTGCATAACGTGCTGTGAGGCGATATTCCTCGAATCACACGAGGCCCTTATTTTTTCAAGTCGAACATTGGAGAAACCGAAGGCAATCATGAGTTCCGCCGCCTCCGTTGCAAAGCCGTTTCCCCAGAAGTGCCTGTCCAGGAAGTACCCAAGTACTCCTTCCCGGGTTCCGGTCTGCCCGGATTTAACTCTGATCCCGGTTTCGCCGATTATCGCGCCTCGTTTTTTGAGCACAATGGCAAGGTAGTACTTCTCTCTCCTCTTTAGACTGCTCCTCGATTCTCTCAGAAAGATGCACCAAGGATTCCTGCTTTGATTCAGACCCAAAGTCGAGGAATCTCATGACCTCGGGATCCGAGATCCACCGATGGAAAGTATCAAGGTTTTCGCTTACATAGTCGCGTAGTTTCAGCCTCTGTCCGGAAACTTCGATCATTTTGACTTAACCTTTCGGGTTCTACCACTTCGCCGCTTTTGCTTCCAGCCTCTGATGCACAACGTTTAAGGCTAGAGACGCGGTTTACCCGCGTTCTCTACGCCATCTTGTTGGGGCATGTGCGCATCCTGGGTGGCGTTCCAAGAAGGAACGTCCCTCGTCTCTGAAAGCGGAATTCTTGATCCGGGACGATGAACTCCAATCTATCACATAGGAATGATCCGCTCGGCGCGGAACCTTGAAGGTCAGCGCACAGCTTGAGGCTTTCCTCTATGGATATGAACTCAGCTATGGTCATATGCGCTCGTATGTGCCTCCTCGGATACACTTCTCCCTCGAACACCGCGGCAGCGTGAAGCGCTTCCTTCAGGTCATCGATTGGCTTCTGCGGCGTGATTGGGTAGGCAACGCCAGCATGCTTAGTTGATGCTCGTGGTCTATCGTAATGAAGAGTGAAGGGCTTGATCCCGCTGAGAATGCTACGAATCTCTTCCTCCAAGCCGGGCGTCATTTCACGGCGCAGCGGGTCAGACACGGAGATGTGCGTCGGGCAAACGGCATGTCCACGAGGATCATGCTCTGCACGCAATGGATCTATCTGTTTCGACACCTCGTCCGGCGGCAAAATCAGTATCAGCCCCAATCTGTAGTCACGATGCCAGGCTTCCCACTTCGACGCATCGGTTACGTAGGTGACCATCGTTTTGTTATGCGCCAACGTCAAAAGTGAGGCACCGCTGACCGGGAGCGCGGCTGCGATGCGGAACAGCCTATCGAAGAGCCGATCATCTTTCAACTCCACGGCGGGTCAGCGGTTGCCTCCACTGTCTTGTTCGCTGCATTGATTCTCGTGGTGCGCCAGAACGGCCCGGCAGAGATTGAGAAAGTCGTGGAAAGCAAGGTCAGATTTGGAATCGTTTGTGCGCCACGAGCAAATCCTGAAGTTCATGTCGCCTGGTTCATCTCCGGCATGATCCACGGTTGGGAGCATTGCGAATTTCTTTTTGTATTTCGTTCCGCCCGTCTTGGATTTGTCATTGTTATACTTGCTGATGAGTGACCAATCCATGACCTCGCCAGTGTAGGCGTCGTGGACGCCCGATTCGATGACGGCAAGGTGGATAGCTCTCTTGTAATCTGAAACTGACAGAGGAATCTGCCATCTCTTCCGGTCCCGGATGACATGGGCTTGTGCCTTTCTATGGAGCCACCTCTTGTATGCGTTCTCCGAGCATATTCCCTCCAGTGCTTTCGGCAGGTAATACCGACCCCGTGTACGAATGGAACTGGAGGCCCAAGGCTGTGAATCGACGAGAAAAGGCTCAGCCTTTCGTGGGACTTTCGTGTAGTTGTAGAGCCCATCAATCTCGTATGACCGGGAATTCACTACATTCGGAAACGATTCCCGGAACTGCCTCTTTGACATTTGGAAGGCGCCGAATGGAGTCTCGACGCGAAACTGATCGGTCAGCGCTAGCGGCTCGATGGAATCGCGATGGAACGTCAGGCGGCTATATCGATAGGTAATGGTTGGGCGATCCGGCATCGTGGGTTTTCTTCAGCGAACGTCTGACGTAACCGGCCTCGAAGGCTGGTCGTGAAACGACCAGCCATAAAGGGGTCTGGTTCACGGATTTGTTAGGCGTCGGGATAGACCTCTTCATAGACCTTTTTCAGAAGACGAGTTAGCCCAATTGAAGGACGCAAGGCGTCGCGGGTCAAGGCGTACTCACCATTGGCCGTATACGCCGTACTGAAATAGGCCCAGCCCAATGCTCCTACTAAATATATGGAAAGATCAACCAGGGACTCCAATGACGCCCACATCGGACCTTCCTTCACGCTCGCATTTTCGTTGTGAGCGAGAACTTTATCACGAACGTTCTTGAGAGACGACAAAGCTGATTTCAAGCTTTCTCCCTTCAGCTCATCGCGAATGTACTTGTTCAACAGTTTAGGGAACGCTTTCGGATTTTCATTGATCGAATTGATCAAGGCCACAGGAGCATTCCGTGCTTCAAGAGAACGGCAGAGCTGGTATGGTTCCCTAATTGATGGGAGATCCGACGAATACTTCCCGAGATAGTTTAGTAGGCCGCGCAGACAGCGCGTAGGGTATTTCTGGCTTGGTGAATCAAAGATCCGAGCCACGGCAAGAACCGCTTCTGTCGTGAGGGCGGAATGTATCGCTTGAAATGTAGGTCCGAAGTTGCCTTTCTCTTTTGATGAGATTTCGTTCGAATACTCGAACATTGATTTCTGCAAGCCGCGCGCGCGCTCGAATCGAAAAATGTCGTGGACGAGACCTTCCTTAACTATGTCTTCAATGTGGTCTCGGGAAAAGCTCATTTCGACGCCTAACGTCAAGCATGAGGCACGGCTGACCGAGAGCGCGCCTTCGATGCTAAACTGAGGTTGGAATTACGGTGGATCATTCGAACTCGCGTCGGGTCAGCCGTTGCTCTCCATGCGCTTGTTCTGTCATTTAGTTAGTAACGTGGCGACTGCTCGAAAATACTCCGAAGCGACCGATATTGATCCGAGGCTCAACTTCACGGTAAGCGCTGGATCTGCCTTGTAGAGTTTCTTTAGCTGTTTGACATCATTCTCAAGTAGCTTCGTGCCACCACCTCCGTGAACGACTGAGTTACGGCGGGAATACAACCAATCGGCATAGCCACATATGGAGGTGGGAACCTTGTTATTCGCTGGTGTAATTTTCTTGCTGATCTTACCTGTCGAGATGTTGACGCGTGGCAGCTTTGAAACGTTCTCAGTCGGAGCAAGCACTTCAAATAGCTTCGCTAGCTTCTTCGAATGTCGATTCCGAAGAATCTCAGATCGAACGAATTCTACGCATTTCTCAGCGATACGACTGTCTACCTCCGATTTCGAGGAAAGGAGGTGAAGCAGTTTTCCCTCTGGAAGAGGATCAGTTAGTTTCGTCAGCGCCGCCGAACGCAACGGATCTTCCGAGGCGTTCTCGACGAGCGTGGTATCAATGGCGGTGTCAAAACGATCCACGAGGTTTGTGTAGACCAGTCGCTGCAAATGTTTTCGTTCAGCCTCGGCCGCAATCCCTCCGAGTTCGACCGATGCAGTAGTCACCTCGTTGGTGACATATTCGGTGAATTCGGTAAGGGGCTTCATGTTCATTTGGTAGACAGAACGCTAAGTGGTGGTATGGGTGTGAGGAGCGGAGCGACGAACAGCCATACCACGCACGCTTGGTTGGTAAGCGACCGGGCAACGACCTTGTAGCGCAAAGATGCCGACCGTGATATGATTATGGGATGGGAGAAAAAACGAGAGGGCGGACACGGTCGAAGCGAATCGTTCGACGAAGTCGGCAGGAGCGCAGGCGACTGATAAGCGCATACCGTCGCAGCAATCAGACGCAGAGGGCGTTTGCCCAGCGGCACGGTATCAAGTATATGACCTTTATGGGATGGCTGCGCAAGGACCGGGCCGGGCACAGAAGCAGCGGGGTAAAATCGGCGGGGGCGCGGTTTGCCGAAGTTACGGTGCAGAGCAGCGCGGTCACGGAGGATCGGATCGAGATCGTCTTAGGGGACCCGATACGGGTGGAGGTGGACTGCGGTGTTGCGGTGGAACAAGTGGCGAGTCTGGTGAAGGCGTTGAGGGAATCGGGATGCTGAGCTTACCGGGAACGATGAAGGTTTTCCTGGCCGTGGGAGTAACGGATCTGCGAAAGAGCTTTAATGGTCTCTACGCCCTGGCGGCCAATCAGCTCAAGGAAGACCCGTTGAGCGGAGCGGTCTTTGTCTTCTGCAATCGCAGCCGGGACCGGGTCAAGATTCTGTATTGGGACGGCACGGGGTTATGGGTTTTCGCAAAGCGATTAGAGAAGGGTCGGTTCAGCTGGCCGCAGGGAGTGGACTTGAAAGATCAGAAGCTTCCATTGCGCCCTGAAGCGTTGAGCATGCTCTTGAACGGGATCGACCTGAGGGAGGGGAAGATGCGGCCCTGGTATCAGCGTTAGGTCAAAAAAAGTGATTTTTTGAAAAAGTATTGCTTTTCTTATTACCGTTAGTTTAGTATTGTTTTCATGCCTGAAGTCGAGGTTTTGCAAACAGAGCTGGAGCAACTCCGAGAGGAGAATCGGCTTTTACGACAGAAGATCGGCTGGCTCATTAAGCGCTACTTTGGAGGCAACCAAAGCGAGCGGATCGATCCGGGACAGCTGGAATTGCTCCTGGCCGGGCTGGAGCAGGCCGAGGAAAACAAACCCGCTGAGCAAACGGCAGAGCCACCACCCGAGCCGAAGGCGCGCAAAGGAGCTGGGGCGAGGCGACAGCGTCTGCCCGAGCACCTGGAAGTCGAAGAGATCGTAATCGAACCCGAAGCGGTGAAGGTTGAACCGCAAAAGTGGCGGTTGATCGGTGAGGAAGTCACTGAAGAGTTAGATTTGCTCCCGGCCCGATTTATCAGGCGGCGCTATATACGGCGCAAATATGTATCTCGCGAAAAGCCCCAGGAACCTCCCGTGCTGGCGCCATTACCATCGCGGCTGATTGAAAAAGGGATCCCTGGAGTGGGGCTTTTGGTGCACATATTACTGAGCAAATACGTCGATCACCTGCCGTTGTATCGGCAGGAGAAGATTTTCCGGGAACGCTACGGAGTAAGGGTGGCGCGCCAGAGCATGCTCGATTGGATCCACCAGGTAGCGCAATGGCTAAAACCCATCTACAACTACATGTGCTTACAATTGTTCGAGGGCGGTTACATCCAGGCGGACGAAACGCCCATCCGCTACCTGGATCCGGACGCAGGCAAGAAAGAGGGCTGCAGGAAAGGATACCTGTGGGTCTACGGGCGACCCGGCGGCGAGGTGCTCTACGACTGGCACACAGGCCGTGGGGTAAAATGTCTCGAGCAGTTCCTCAACGGATACGAAGGGTTGCTCCAACCCGACGGTTACGCAGCCTATGGCAGTTTCGCCCGGGAGCATAACGGGATTACCCTGTTTGGGTGCTGGGCACACCTGCGACGCAAATTTGTGGAGGCGATGGATGAGAATCCGAAGCTGGCCGGCTGGGTGGTGCGGCAGATCCACAATCTCTACAGAGACGAGCGCCATCTGCGCGAACAGCGGGCCGGTCCCGCCTTGCGCGAAGCCTACCGGAAAAGCCATGGTCGGATGATCGTGGAACGCTTGGGCAAAGCCTTGCCTATACTCAAACGGCGGGCCTTGCCGCGGAGCAAAATGGGTGAAGCCGTTGAGTATGCTCTGAACCAGTGGGAATCACTCAAGCGCTACCTCGAGCATGGCAAGGTTGAAATCGACAATAACCTCATTGAGAATGCTATCCGGCCGACCGCCCTGGGAAAGAAAAACTGGATGTTCATCGGCCACCCCAAGGCCGGTTGGAGAAGCGCCGTAATTTACTCGATCATTGAGAGTTGCCGGCGGCACGCAATTGAACCATCCGCTTACCTCACTGACGTCCTCAAAAGATTGCCGGACATGAACATCACCGAGATCGCCGAACTCGCTCCGGCGAATTGGAAGCCGACCCGAACAGGCGAACCGCTCGCAGCCTCTTGAACCCGGACACTGCCAGGATCCTCGCGCATGCCGCGATCCATAGGGCAGTTCACCGGTCGTTTACCTTGGTTGGGCGTATCCTGGTCTTATTGTGGTTTATTGATCTTCCAGCTGTACCGGCTTCTAATCCGGTTCGGATTTCTCGCAAGCGTAGGATTCCCTTTTGGTACTTCAACAATCTCGATGAAGGTTGCGCCAAGTTTCTCAACGCTCCGCACGGATGGAATATTATCCGGATTGCAGGTGATAATCACTTCGTCGTAGTACACGGCGATGAATTTCCGTAGCGCCAAACATGCTTTGGATGCGTAGCCATTCCCTCTATGCTCCTCGGCTATCCCGTAGCCGATATGGCCCCCGTATCTAATTAGATCTTTGGTTTCCCCGATCTTGAAATTTATGCCTCCGACCTTCGTCTCCGTTCCTTTGAGGAATATCCCAAAGCAGTCACAAGGAAAGAACCCCCTCTCATTATCTGCGCGTTCTGTCTTTTCCAGTTTGAGGAAGATGTCTTCAAAATCCATCGCAGGTGGATCGAGGAAATCGATCTCTTTGATGGTTTCCTTCATGGTCTTCGCCCAACGTACGAGTGGACGCACGGTGGCGTTAGCCAGCGTTGCCTCGCACGCATTGTTGGCCGGTCATTCTAGCAGGTCCTGTTGCTCGCCGGCCACCCCAGGCACGATTCCGAGCACTTCGACAATCTCATAGCTGGGCTCCCCTCGCTTGCCAATGGTGTCAACCGGAAGATAAATGTCCAAAATAACGCGCAGAGCATCGCCGGGCTTTATATCGAACTGCCGCTTCTTGAATGAAGTCAGCCAATCGGAATCTGAGATGTGAGCTCTAATCGTACGATCTTCGAATCTGACTTCCCATTGTGAGTTGCCCAAAAAATCAGCTTTTTTGATTATAACCACAGCCTTTTGTCTCACATGACCCGACTGCGGTCCCAGAAATTCGTCAAGAACCTGAGGCGCGAAAGATACCGACTTGGACACTTCTAATTCATTGCCGCCGCTTCGATAGGTCACTTTGTCCGTAATTTGAAGAATTCTTCCCGCCTGTGCCAACCCTTGGACACTGCTTATCAGCGCCTGTGGCGTGAACGGGCGATATAAGGGAATATGGTGCAGGTCCGTATTTTCAGCCAGTACATTGATCTCTTTTGTTTCGGCATTAATCAACTCCGGGTCCGAAATTTCTTCGTTATCGTTACACCATTTGAGTATCGAGACCTTTGCATCATGCAAAAATCCACCGAGCACTTGATTCCAATTCCCGGCCTTAAGCGCATCGTCATCGACAATATTCAAAATCCTCCGAATTAACGCCTTTATCGATCCGGATTGGATGTCGTCCAACTCGAGATGAGTCTCGATTTTTGCGTCGAATGCAAAAAGTAGAGATGAATCCAACAGGGAAAATGCATCAATGTACTCTCCCATACTGAAAAAATCCGCGAAGGATCACGGGATCCCTTTTCGAAGTCCAACTCTATTTCAAACTCGTGAGCATCCATGATTTATCACGGCCAACAGGTATTATTCGTCATGACACTTTGTCGGGTGTCAGTGACGCAGTTGGTTGAAGTTAAATTGCGATTTATCAAGTGGTTAAGCTGATTTAAGGCTCATTTTGTCTCATGTGCATAGTGCCATGTCATATTTGTTTAATATCTGACATGACGAATAATCACAGGATTCCAGTACAAACGGACATGTCACTTTTGTCCGTTCGACTGACAAAAGCTACCTTTCTTGTAGGTCGCAAAAACGCACCCGCTGTTATCCAACATGAATTAATCACGTTCAAAGGCAAAGCATTTTACTATATCCTGGTTCTGATTAACTCCCTGATATCTCTGTGAATCGGGTCACTGACCTGACATGCCCGAATCAGCCCGCTGTGAAGTGCTGAGGAGATTTTTGTGTGAAACAGGTATCTGGTGTAACCCCAGACCGAAAGGAGGGCTTTGAGGGTTTCAGAGAGGATTCCTAAGGGTAGTTCAGTAGAGGGGGCAGAGTGTAGAAACTCTGGCGGATCTGCCAAACATAGAGGGTGCGTCACCTGCGACCATTCGCGCAAGTGATCTGAAGCGATGATGTTTGAATTGTCCTCATACATCAACACCGCAGCGGGTCGAAGGTTGATCTCCACCCACCCGTTCGGCCTCGCTGCAGCAGTGCATTTGGTCTCCTCTCCCGTCAAATTGTCGAAGGCAATGGGTACCATGTGGCGTTTGTGCGAGTTCCGACAGACTGTTGATTCCCGCCGCGGATTAGTCCTCGATCTCTCGCACCACCACGCTGATGCCCTCCACAACATGGGCCAGCTTGATGAAATCCAGTTTCTCCGGGGTATCGGTCGGCCGATGATAATGTCGATAGCGAAAGTTTGCCGAATCCGTCACCATGACGCCCGGAATACCTTTCCGGACAAAATGCTTGTGGTCGCTTCGGAGAACGTCTGGAACCAGCCATGTCGGCGCAGCGCCGCCCTGGGAGGGAACGACGGCCGGGATCTCTCGAAATTGTCGAACCACCGATCGGATGAACTCGCGTGATGTGGCATCTCCCACGAAATAGATAAAGTCACCGGTGTCTGGGTAGTACAGGTTGATCGGAACCGGATAGCTCTGGCTGCTGGGTTCGTCCGTGAATTACCCCAATGTTTCCAAGGCGATCATGCCGACCGGAACTCTCTGCTCCTTTGTCAGCAGCTCATTCACGAATACCGCGCTTCCCTGCTTGTCGGTGGCGCTTAACGGTTGCTCCTCGCAGGTGAACGCTGCCAGGATCACCGAAAGTTTCGGAGGCTTGTCTTGTAAACGCCGGCCGATTTCCAGCAGGGCCGCGATCCCCGTGCTATTGTCGTCCGCTCCCGGACAATCGGGCGTGACCGTGTCGTAGTGGGCGCCGACAACGAGGAATCTCTCCGGGGTGGTGCGCCCCTTGATCTCCACCCAAAGGTTCACTAAATCTTTCGTTGGTTGATGATTCCCGTACAATGGGAGGAAGTTCCTCCCGCCCCTTTCTTTGATCTTCCGGTTACGACGTTCGATCGCCTCGTTAACCAATTCCGGCTCGACCTCGTAGGTCTGCTTATTGGGTTCGAGATCCAGTCTTCGGAATTCCGCCGCAATCCAGGCTTGGGTTCGATCCAGCGCCTCCGTATTGTAAATGCTTCGGCCCCCTATCTCATTGGCCAAAATCTCAACGTGGGTCCGCAATCTTGCGGTGGTTGCCCTTATCATTGCGTTGGGTGGCGGTGGTGTCCCTGCATATGGGTTACCCGGCATTTCGACAATGCCATAGCGGATATACCCGTGCATAACGCAGATCAATAGCAGCACACCAAGTCCTATGCGCCTGAACCAAACGACCACCTTACGCTTCATGATAGACGTGCGTGAAAAATGAACAGAGCGATTCTCGCCGAACGTTAAAACTCTCACACGACGGCGCTAGCCGGCGTTGTGAGCAGTGCCTGGTTAGACATTTTTGATTGCTTCAGTAGCGAAATGTGTCGCGAGTCGATTGATAACTGAAAAGACCAATGATCCTCCCTTCGAGGATATGACGGTCTTAATTTTGTTCCATACTTTATCATCCCTTATTTTTCCAAGAAACTCGTGACCCTCCCAAGTGAGCTCAAATGGTATTACGTAGATGACTCGATCACTCGTGCTCGATGTAACTGGTTCGCACCTCAATAAACCTGCATCATGGAGCAGTACAAGATGAGTCTTGATAGTGAGTTCGTCGTACCCCTCAATTGGTGGCACGTCAATGCGTTCGGGTGTTTCCCTTTCTTCGAAAAAGAGGAGTAGTTTTCGAACTAGCTCAAAGTCTCGTTTCATAATTTTGGTCTAACGTACCAGCCCACCCACAGACGGGCGAGAAGGCGTGCGGCGAACTATTTGAAAATGAACTTGCAAGAAATTTTGAAATCAATGCCGTCCGTCTGTTGGCGTGCCGCGTCTTGTTAGCCAATTAGAGTTTTGAGATTTTGAACAGCCTTTTCATACCTCTCTTCATCATAAGCTTCCGTAAGGATGGATTCCGCGCTTGCTGCCTCTACGAGTTCGAGAACGTGGCTTGCCAGTTGCTTGACCGATTCTTCGGTTTCCTTGAGTTTCTTGAACTTTATGTCTAACAATTTTCCAGCCGTTAGTCTTTCAAGTGTTCCGTCGAAGAATATGAGTCCGAACACCACAATCGACAATACGATAAGCGCGAGAAACGTGGCTTCTCCGACAATACCCTTCACGATCAATATGGACGATCCAGACACGCCTAGGATCAGGAGAGTTACTGCTATGGTTCTTTTCATTTTCGCGGGGTTGTATTGGTTATGCTCTCTTCCCTTTCGGGTGATAGACTCGGCAATTCGTTGGTTGTACGAGCTCTTATCCTTTCCCTTCGGGCTGATCGATTTGGGTTTCTATTAGGTTTTCGGGAAGGTAACTGGATTTTTGATGGCTAACAAGTTATTAGCGAGATCCGCATAATCCCGGAAAAATATCATGATGTAAAGGTTAGTTGTGAGACACATGGCAGATTCCAAGTGTGGTGTCCCGTAAATTCCTTTACACAGATGAGAGCGCCATTGAGGGGCAGCGCAAGGCGGGCAGCCGGGAGGAATCCCCGTAGGGCTTTCCCCGGCTGACCAACGCGGCGAACCCCTCAATGCCGCCTCATTCCTGGGGAACAGGGCGCTTTTGTGTCGCAGCCGCGTTCGCGCCCAAGGGACGGTGCCTCTGGGCACAGCCGCCATGGGCGCCGCCTTGCTGAGACGCAAAATCGCTCCTGTCTGTGTGAACGTATTTACTGGACACCACACTAGCTTGTGTTCCTTACAAAACCGTGATAAGAGAATTTCTGTCTTTTCCCATGAAAAAGCTCCCGGAGGTATTTCAAACCGCGTTTCGCTTTCTAACCTGCTTGTCTTTCCGGATAAAACGGCGATTGGTAAAATTTGTGAGACAAGCAGGTTAGGATGAAAATCAAAAACATTGCAAAGCTGCCGACCGTTCCCACAAAAGTGCACTATCCTGCCAACTGTGCACCGCTGGGAAATGTGCCTATGACCTCGCTGCCCGTGGACGCAGTAAGGGCTGAGGGCTGGCTTGGTCATCAGCTGGAGCTGATGCTTGATGGCATTACCGGAAGACTGCCGGAATACGGAAAGTTTTTTGCCAAGGGAAAAAATTCATGGCTTTATCCAGGCAAACAGGAATCTTGGGAGGAAGTACCGTACTGGCTGAAACGGAGTCCTTCCGCCGCCAGTTTGTCGATATGCGGCGACGCCACACCCGCGCGACCGTAGCATCCCAACCAGTCGCCGAGATCGTGCGCATCGATAAAGAGGATATTTGGACGGTCGCGCATGTTTTCCATCTACCTACGCTTACACCATCGTTGACAACGAATTCCA
>CBDCEW010000003.1:0-20231 GCA_965215885.1 Candidatus Moanibacter sp. | reverse complement strand
ACCTTGGGCCCTCATTTGGGGGGGGACTCTCCTGGCAACGGTCCAGCGTGCAAGCGGCCAGACCTCGCCTGGATTCGTTGAAGTTCAGCCCCACCAGCCCGGCATTTCGCTTGCGGCTAGCGCTTCAGGCGAAAAGCAACCCATCCCTCTACAGAAGGTTGTGGATTACGCCAAAGCACTGGGGAGCAGTGACCCAATCCGGATCTCTCTTCCTCTGGATCTTAATAGGAGCGTGTACACGGTTACGAACATGGAGCCACGGACACGGGACATGCGCGGGGTGAAGTTGAACGGTTACACGGGTGAAGTCATCGCCATAAAACAATGGAGCGATAAGCCCATCGTTCCCAGAATCGTAAATACTGGTGTCGATCTTCATCAGGGGAAGTTCTTTGGTCGGGCAAATCAGATCATCAACTTGATCATTGCCATGTCACTGATTTTTATGGCCGTGACCGGCTTTGTGATGTGGTGGAAGCGGCGGCCTAAGGGTGAGCTTGCGGCTCCTCCGAAACCGTCGTGGGAGCGCTGGCCGTCAGGAGTCAGGGTTATCGCCTGTATCCTTGCCGTCCTTCTTCCGACCGTTGCGCTCTCGATCCTGGTTATTCTCCTGTTCGACTGGATGATTGCTCCGAGGCTCTCCTGGCTCAGGACCGCGCTCCGTCGGTCGCATGTGCGTCACCTTTAGCGTTACACTTCCGCCCGCACGGGTACCACCGGTGAGTAGAATTCGGTTGCTAGGTCTCTCAGAGTGTGATCGCTCTGAAGTTGAGAACCTGCGGGTCACCGGAGACCAGACGGGATTTCTTCCCAGTATCGCATTTTCCCTGGAGATGGCCGAGGATTACGAACACGCAAGGCCGTTAGCAAATTGCTTCATTCGCGTTACTGTCTTGCTCAGGAAATAGGGTAAGAAGATCATCTTCTCAACCCACTTTTGCACGGCATCGAACATGGCTATTGGCCCCGGAAAAAGCAAGGACTTGGAGCCCACGCTGATAGCGGATCCGATAGCCTCGCGCATCCCGTTCTTTTACGGCTGGGTCATGTCATGCTCCCGATCGTTCTCCTCATCCATGTGGCAACCTCCCCCGGACAGACCTATGGGGTCTCCGTTTTCAATCCCCATATCCGGAATGACCTTGGGCTGTCCCAAAGCGAAATCGGGGGAGCCTATATGTGCGGTACTCTGCTGGCTTCATTGCCCATGATCTATGTCGGCACCCTTATGGACCGCTACGGTCCGCGCCGGATCCTGACCGGTGTCGTAATCCTCTTCGGCTTGACCTGCGGTGCTATGTCTCAGGCCACGGGGCTGGTCACTGTCTTCCTCTCCTTCCTTTTTCTCCGCATGCTGGGCGGGGGATCAATGAATCTTCTAGCCGCCAACACCATGGCCCTGTGGTTTAACCGCAAGCTTGGATTCGCCGTTGGCATGGTCAGCGTGGGTTCCGCTCTCTCAATGGGTATCATCCCGTCCGCGAATCTCTGGCTCATCCAGTCCTTCGGCTGGCGGGGAGCCTATGCCATTCTCGGAATCCTTGTTGTCGGTATGGTGCTTCCCTTGCTTGCTTTCCTCTTCCGCAACCGCCCGAAGACGTGGGTCAGGCGCCCGACGGCAGGGAGATGGAGCCGCTCACTCCACCGCATCCGGATCATACGGTGTCAGAGAAAGCCCATGAGCTTGGCTTCGCCATCCGGACACGCGCCTATTGGATCCTGGCGGCGTCCGTGTTCATGCCCGCGCTGACCGTCACGGGCATCCACTTCCACGCCGTTCAGATCTACCTTGATGTCGGCCTGGCGGAAGCAGATGCCGCCCATATGTTCAGTATTTTCGCGGTCGCCGTGGCGCTATCGATGCTGGTCGGAGGCATAATGGCTGATCGCTTCCAGCTAAATCGGTTACTATCGGCCTCAATGGTCGGGATCTCGAGTGGGATCTGGTTGCTCACCTACGTTTCGTCACCCTGGTCCTCGCGCCTGTTTGCCGTGGTCCTCGGGGCGGGGTTGGGCGTGTTCATGTCCGTGCTATCCACTATCTTGGCGCGTTACTATGGCCGCGCTCATCTGGGTAAGATCCGAGGAACCGTGATCACTATCGAAATCGCTGCCTCAAGCACGGGCCCCTTTTTTATGGGGGTCGCTCACGATATATTGGGATCCTATAACAGCATCCTGACCGCCGCTGCACTGGTCACCGCTCCCATGGTGTTTATCGCCCTTTTCGCTACGCCTCCCGGGGAGCGGCGCGATGAACCGGAATCCTACCGTTTCCTAGCCTAAATCCCGAATTGACGGATATCCCAAGCACCGGTGTGATGCTGGCTCTTATGAACTTTAGAACGCCTTGGACTCTGCTCCTTTCCATCATGTTGCCGATTGCGCAGTTCGAGGCAGCAACCGATCAGTTTGTTAGTGTCTGCCATCCTGTAGCGGAAACCTTGCAACGGGAGGTGGGCGTAACTTCGGCTTTCGATGGGACCAATTTCATCGTTGCACTTCGGGGGAGCGGTACCAATCGCGACGCCGCCGGCGCACAATTGCTCTCGCCTAAAGGGGATCTTGTAGGCTCATTTGTCGATACCGGATGTACTATAACCGGCCTACACTCCGCACCAGGCGCTACTTTCGGTTCCGGCAACTACCTCATGGTTTGGACCGACGGCGCGCTTATCTGGCGATGACATTTCGGTATGTGCCTCGCCTGCCTGACCGCCGCGCTCGGGTCGCGTCCTTTCCTGATTCCTATCAATTCCTCCCATAATTATTGCATGACATTGCCGGAATCTGCCGCTGTGTGCCGAATTGAGGGAATGAGTCGGGATCGCCCAAGGTTCTGATGATAGCTATTTATCTGATGTTAAGCAAGTTATGGAATTCCCAAGAAACTGGTGTGGGGCGATTTCAAGTCCCGCCCCTGCACCCAATCCTAAAATACTTTCAATCAATAGGTTAAAAGATTTTTTGTTTGCCGGAAGCAACTGACAGGTGGTGCTTCAGATGCCCTCAGGTGAACCGAAATGAACGATATGTAGCACGAGTTTGGCACGAGTGAAGCGATCCACCCCCAAATCTCAAATAGAAGCCTTGTTGCCCATTCGCGGATCGGTCTCAGCGGAAACCGAAATTGCTCCCTTCAAATCGTCCCGGACTGAACACCTTGGAGGCAAACACTCTGACATTCGGCTGTAGCAGCACTGGCAAACCAAAACCTTTAACCCCGTCAAATCTCATATGCGATTCCCATGAGGTGCAGTCACTACTCCCCACTCTGAGCGTCTGGCAAACACAGATGTGGTTCTCGCCCATCCGCCATTAGCCTTTTCGGACCCGCCCACCGTCCCGTCGCCACTCTTCCCATTCCCTCTTTACAGCTATCAACCGGTCTCCTCACCGAATTTGCCCTGCCCCGGCCAGACAGACAATACCCATAGACCCTGCCAAACGCTCCCAAGGCCAACGCTTCAGCCTTGCCCCGAGCGGATCAGTTCGACACGCTATCTGCGGCTTCGCCGTCACGCCCCATACAATGCTAAACGTTGGGCATTAGCATATGGACGAAATTGAAGAATTCATGGAAAATATGTATGATTCCACTCGGTGGTACCACGAGAGGAGTAAGGAGCAACGGGAATTTGATGACCTTGTTGTCGCTGAACTTGTCTGCGGTAAAAAAGTAGGATCCGGATAAGGCGCTTATCGGGTGATTTTTGTTGAATAATAAGCTCGCTAAATAGACGTTATTGAGGCATCGTGTTTGTATGCATAAAACACTATACTTCAAAGGTTTCAACCGCCTCTTTGGACGAGCTAAAAAGTCTGCCGCGCGGACCCTTAAAGAACGATTCGATGAGATACGGGGGCGCGCCCCGGGTCAACTGCATTCGTTGTTTAGCGAAGCGGTGGAAGCGGAAAAAATCGCCGGTGCCAACGGCTGCCGCGAGCGGCTCTTTCCGGCCGATGTGACCTTCTGGGGCATGCTCGGACAGGTGTTTCGCGGTGGCACTCTGCGCGATGCGGTGCGAGAAATACAGGCCTCGGTTTGCGCGGCCGATGGGGAGCGGGACCTAGGCAACAGCACCGGCAGTTACAGCGATGCGCGCCAGCGCTTGCCACAGGACAGTGTGGATGCGGTACATGGGCGGGTCTGTGAGAAGATGATGTCCTCGGGAGGGTTGCTGGGAGGGCGGCGCGTCATGGTCGTGGACGGCACCTCGGTGCAACTGGAAGACACCCCAGCCAATCAAGAGGAGTATTGCCAACCCGCCGGGCAGAAACCCGGTTGCGGGTTTCCGGTGATGCAGATAGTGGCTCTGTTCAATCTGGGCAGCAGTGCGCTGGAGCGGTTTTCGTTCAGTCCCCACAGCGCCCACGAAGGCGGCATGTTCGATGTCGAACTGAGGGAGCATTTGCAGGCCGGCGACGTGCTGCTGGGCGACCGTTTGTATGGTTCCTACCTGCGTTTTGCGGCCTTGGCGGCCCGGGGCGTGGATGTGGTGACGCGACTGAACGGCTCGCGTGGCTGGCCTAAGGGGATGCGTGGCGACGATGTCACGGTGCAGTGGAGGCGGCCTGCGCCAAGCGCCCGCCCACCCCATGTCACACAGCCGGAATGGGAAGCGCTGCCGGCCACGATCGCGGTGCGCTATGTGCGCTACCGCATCGAAATTCCCGGTTTTCGCACCCGTCACATCAGGGTGGTTACCACGCTGCTGGAGGCGCCGGCAAAAGAACTGGCGCAACTGTACATGCGACGCTGGGAGATCGAGTTGTCCTTCGATGACATCAAAACCACCATGGGTATGGATTTTATCCGCGCCAGGTCTCCGGCCATGGCGGTGAAAATGGGCACCATGTATGCGATCGCCTACAACTTGGTTCGACTGTTGATGCAACAGGCCGCCCGCGCCACCGGATGCCATACATCCGCGGGGCACTCGATGCGCCTGTCTTTCAAGGGCGCGCTGGACGCTACCTTGCGCTTCGCCGCCGAAATGGCGCAAGCCAGCCGCAAGCAATGGCACAGCCTGCGACACAAATTGTTGCGCACGATCGCTGGCGACTGCCTGCCCAGGCGTCTCGATCGCTTCGAACCCAGGGTTGTCAAACGACGACCAAAACCGTTTCCCCGAATGACGGTGCCGCGCGCCGTTTTGAAGCAGCGGATCCTCGCAAATCATGCCCGCTTTCAGGCGTCGACATGAGCCTTATCCGAGTGGCATTATGTCTATGTTGTGGAAATGATCCGTGTTTTGACTCTAAGGAAATCTGATGGACGTATTTACGTTTATCAACATTGGGAAATGAGAGATTGGATTGATATTTGCGGAGCGGAATTTGCGAGGTATACAGAATCAGCTAAGTAGAGAGATTAGAGAGACGAACGAATACCCAGAATTGCAAAGACGACCCCAACAAAATAAGGATTAGAAGCCGAGGCGAAGGCTCGGTTCTAGTCCCTGGTTCATGAAGCCGCGGGTAAAGGGCAATAGTTCGGGCTGCAGGGGATGTGGTCAGAGCCCGGGAATGAGTTCAGGAAGTTCAGGGATGTTTTGGGGAGATGAGCTGGAGGGAATGCTTAAGCAGGAGGAATCAGGGGCGGGCTTCGGGCGGGCACAAGGGCGAGCAAGCCGGCCCGCTGGAGAGCAGCGCGCATCTTGGCGGCGAAACAGTTTGGAGAGGGCGCGTCCATGGACCAGAAAATGCCCCCGAGCGGGAACCCACCGCGTGCGGTCCTGGCAAAGACCTCCGCCGGGGATGACGAAGTGGACATGAGGGTGGTTACTTCAGTTCCCTTCCCAGGGTATGCAGCACGGCGAAAAAACCGCTTACCTTGCAGCCCACAAAGCGGGTGTCCGGAGGCAACAACATCGGTGTTCTACCTGCCTCGGCACAGCGCAGCGGCGACGGGTCGATCAACATTGACTATAACGTGTCGCCAAGGACCGCTCTTAGGAACATACAAACGCGTTAGCGACAAAAATCGCCCGCGATTTTCTGCCAGCAGCCTGTCGGACTTCGCCGACAGGCTGCTGGCCGGCGTCGCCCTTCGATCAACTCAGGGCTGTGTTTAAAGGCGGGAACCAGTATGGACGGACTGAACGATCCATAATCGCGACGGCCAAGGCAGATCCAATCCTGAAAGACCGCGCGCTTGCGCGCCGGGCTACAGGATCGTGCGTGACCCGAGCGCGTTTCTCCTACCTTTGCGGTATATCACTCATTTGTCGAGAAGGGCAAGTCGCCGGGCATGGCGGCCTCCTTCGAAATCTGTTTCCATCCAGATCCTCACGAAATTCAAGGCATCGTCCTGAGACATCATGCGTTGCCCCAATGCAATCATATTCGCATTATTATGCTGGCGTCCCAGGGCCGCGCTTTCACTGTTCCAACACAGTGCACACCGAATTCCTTTGATCCGATTCGCACACATAGCCTCACCGTTTCCGGAACCTCCCAAGACTATTCCCCGTTCACATTCGCCGCTCGCAACGGCCAAAGCCGCTGGGTGTATGAAGACAGGGTAGTCAACCGATTCATTGCTGTTCGTGCCGAAATCGACAACATGGTAACGGAGATCCGTAAGCAGCCTTTTGATGGCCTCCTTATATTCAAAACCGGCATGATCCGAGGCGATGGCAATTTTCATTTTCTAAGCGGCTGTTGCTTTGTTGAGGCGACCCTATGGCGTCTCCACAATCGCAAACTCATTTACAAGACAGAACACTAGTAACGTTGTTGGCGCATGATTGAGTCAACACTTCGCGATTCTTGTCTGATTGTCGAAACCGGACAAGCGCGCAAAGCCGGCAGGCATTTCGGGGTTTCCCGCCTTGCTATCGATCCCATGGCGCCTCCACATTGGTTATGCTTAATTGCCGGACACGACACTAGTCATTGAGGCCATGAATTCAGTCGGACTGCTGTTTCGCTACCTGTGCAGGGCTGTCTTTGTCAGTAGTCTGGCTACGGTCAGCCTCTTCGTCTTTGTTCTTCTGGCCGGTAACGCGCTCAAAGAGGCATTCGGATTGTTGGCTGACGGTCGTCTGAGTATGGCGCTGTTTGCCCGGTTGATGGTCTTGCTGGTGCCTTATGTGATTGCCTATGCACTACCTCTGGGTTTGCTGACCGGCATTTTGCTGGTCCTCGGAAGGATGGCGGCGCATCGCGAAATTGTGGCGATTCGCGCGAGTGGACTTTCCCTTTGGCACATTGCGGCGCCAATTTTCTTTATAGCAACGATTGGTGTGGTGGCTTGCGCACTGATCAATTGTTACTATGCACCCCGGGCCAAGGCGAATTATCGCTCGCTCCTGGCAGACGCCATTCGCAGTGGGCCGCTGAAGTTCATGATTCCGCGGACATTTGTCTACGATTTTCCTGGGTATGTGATCTATTTGGGAGCAAAGGATGGAGATAGGTTGGAGGACTTCTGGATCTGGGAATTGGATGAAGAACAGCGGGCGGTAAAACTGCTCCGCGCTCGTAGCGGAGAGTTTTCATTTGATGAGAAAGACGATGCGCTCGTGCTGACGCTGTTGAATGGCGTTACCGAATTGCGGATTGGCGACCCGGATGACCTGCAACGTGTCCGTCCGCTGGGTACGTTTTCGAAGGCACGTCTGCGATTGCCCCTGGACAGGATTCTGGGGCGACGCTCGCGGCATGTCAGTATTTCCTCTCTCGATTTGGGAGAGCTGCGAGAGCGGCTCGACGTTATTGAAGCGACTTTGAGGGCAGGGAGGGTTCAACCTGACCCCGAAAACAGCGGGCGGCTTCAGGCCGAGGGCATGAGAATCCGAATTCAGATCCAGAAGAATCTGGCCATGGCGTTTTCTGTGCTTTCGCTCAGCTTTGTGGCAATTCCCTTGGGCATCCGCGCCAGCCGATCTGAGACCCATGCGAATTTCGCTTTGGCTCTCGTTCTGGCGATGAGCTTTTACTTTCTGATCGTGGCCGTGAACTGGATTGAAAACTACCCGCGACTACGTCCCGATCTACTCGTCTGGTTACCCAATTTGATTTATCAGGGGGTTGGCGCTTATATGTTGGTGAAGGCAGACCGTATCTAATGAGAAGTTTTTTTCGATATGACAGGAGAATTGCCTTGTTGAGGTTGGGGTCCAAAATTTATATCCCCCATATAAACCGGCAACCGACTGAATCCGTCGGGCCGCTATGAGATGATCTGAAAAATATGTATCTGAAGGAACTGCGTCTCAACGGATTCAAGAGCTTTGCCGATCAGACCGTCCTGCATCTGGAAAGCGGGCTTACGGCAATCGTAGGACCCAATGGCTGTGGCAAGAGCAATATAGCTGATGCTATCCGGTGGGTGTTGGGCGAGCAGAGCTCGAAATCACTGCGTGCCGGTTCCATGCAGGACGTAATTTTTCAGGGCTCGGATGCGCGACGGCCGGTTAACCTTTGCGATGTTTCTCTTCTCTTTACCGACTGCGAGAGCGAACTCGGGACCGCTTTCTCGGAAGTAGAAATTGGCAGAAGGGTAAGTCGGGAAGGTGGAAGTTCCTATTCCCTCAATGGGAAACCATGTCGCTTGCGAGATATCCATCGGCTCTTCCTGGATACTGGGATTGGCCGTGTCTCCTATTCCTTTATGTTACAGGGGCAGATCGATCAGCTACTGTCTTCCAATCCGGCTGATCGGCGAGTGGTATTCGAGGAGGCCGCCGGTATCTCGAAATACAAAGCCCAGCGGAGGGAAGCGCTGAATAAACTGGCCCTCGTTGACGCTAATCTGGCCCGCATCACTGATGTCATGGATGAGATTGGCCGGCAGATCGGATCACTCCGCAGGCAAGCTGGCAAGGCCCTGCGCTACCGTCGCATAAAGCATCGGTTAACGCATTTGGCGCTGGCAGATGCAGCCTTTCGCTACGGACATCTCAAGGGTGAAGTTGCCGCGCTTGAAGTGCAATGCGTTGGCCTGCGGGAGGAATTGGATGAGTCTCTCCAACAAACGGCAACCTGGGAAAAGGATCTTGAAGACAAGAGGCAGAGCCGCGATGAACTGTTCCGATTACTTCAGGATACACAACAGACCGTTTTCGACCTTCGGTCGGAAAAGGAGCAAGCAGAGAGTCAGTTTGAATTTTCGGGAATTCGGTCGCAAGACCTGCAGAAGCGAATAGGCGAACTGGAAGAGGCGGCGCGAATCCTTCACTTGGAAGCTGAGGACCTGGAAGGACAGGGGACCGGAAATCTGGAAGGGCGAAAACAGCACCTGGAGCAGGTAGGTTGTCGATCGCTTGAATACGAAAGGGAACTTGAGGGGTTTTCTTTGATTGAGCAAAGACTGTCCGATGCGGACCGGAAAATGCGGGATCAGAGGCAGAATCTCTTGCTCAAAGAGGGTGAAATAACACGCTCTCGCGCGCAATCTACGCGAATCGAGCTGGAGCTCAAGACGCTACAAGTTGAAAACACCAACTTTCGGGAGGAAAGTAGCACGTGGGAGCGGGAAATGGGAAAACTGAGCGAAGAGCGAGCAAGTTTGACCGAAGCGATGGTATCCTGCGGGAAGCGAGCCGAAGCTGCCGAACAGCTGCTTTGCGGAGCGCGCGTGGAATTTGATGAATCCCGTGAACGTTTCCGTGCCCAACAGGCGAGCATCCAGGAACTTGATCGAAAAGTGGCTGAAATTGGCGCGAGAGTGTCGGTTTTGGAGGAGGTCAAGCGGCGGTTCGAAGGATTCGGGGAGGGAACCAAAGCAATACTGAGGGGCGATGTTTCCTGTTTGCCCAAAGGCCAATTCGAAAGGTTGCTCATGGATCGTATCCGAGTGGATCAGGCGTATCTGCGTGCGGTTGAAGCGCTCCTGGGTCCGGCCATCGATGCTATCGTGACCGACAGCGTCGAAGAAGCGCTGGCGGCTGCTGGCGAGCTCAACCTCAAAGAACTCGGAAAAGCTTGTCTCAAGGTTCCGCTTGCCTCGGTCTCGGGCGTTTCCGGCGAGAGCCCGGAGATAGTTCTGAAGCCGGCGCTGGATTGCGTTCAGGCGGATGATGAGGAGACATGCGAAATACTCACGTCCTTGTTGGATGGTGCCTTCGTGTGCAGCGATTTCGCCGCCTTTTTCGAGTATTGGGACTCCCATCCTGCGCTGCAGTTTTCCCTCGTTGCATCGCCGGAGGGCGATTTGATCGACAGGCGCGGCTTGCTTTTCGGCGGCCACGGCAAACAGACCTCTGCCGGACTGCTGGAGCGAGATGCCCAGATCAGGGAACTGACGGAGCAATTGAAAAACTCCACCAGAGCACTGCAGAGCTTACATCGGGAAGCGGAAAGGCTGCAGGACGAACTTCGCCAGGCTGAACGGGACCTTGAGGAAAGACGCCAGCGGCAGGTCGACGTAAAATCCGAATTGTCGCTGTTCGAAGAACAGGTTCGAGCGAGCAAAAATCGTTATCGGGAATCCGCGGTTCGAGCGGAGGAATTCAGGGAAAAGCGGCGCCTTTGCGAAGAACGGCGGGCACTCTGTGACGCCAGACTACGGCAAGCCGCTGATGATTTGCGGGAAGGTGAAGGCGACGCGGAGGCGATCAAGTCGGCCCTGGCGGAAACGGAGAAATCCATCGCGAGTATTCGGGAGGAGCGCGATCGGCACCAGGAGGCATTTGCCTTGGCCCGCATCGGCCTGGCGGAGGAGCGTCAGCGCCTCATCATCATTGATCGTCAGATTGATGAGGCCAATAGACAGGCGAGCGAGAGGCGCGAGCGGGAGGTCGCTTATCGTCGCGAAGTGGATCTGCTCATAGAGCGAATTGATGAACTGAAGGAAGATGCCGCAAGGCAGAGAATTCGCGCCGACGAGATCGAGAAGACGCTGCAGATCACTCTGGCCTCACTGGACGAGCGGACCAGCCAGTTAAGAGAACAGGAAAATGGGATTCGTTGGCTCGAAAACACGCTTTCGGAACACCGGCGGACGCAGCAAGGACGGGAACGGGAATTCAAGGACGTTTCGGTTACACTTGCCCAGAAGCGATCGGAGTTAAACTTCCTCTTTGAGGAAGTGCGCCGCGAACACGAAGTCGAAATCCATCAGATTGATTGGCGGCTCGAATTGTGGCGGGCGGGCGGGCCCCTTCCCGATCGCATTCATGTGGATCTGGACGAATCAGAACTCGATCCGGCCAAGCAGATTGAAGAAGCGGAGATCCCTTCAGGCCACGAACTGGAGAAGGTCTCGGGTGTTGACCTGGCTGCAAGTGACAGAGGAAGTGGGGCAACTGAGGAGCCGAATCAACGCCATGGGACCGGTTAACTTGATTGCTATCGACGAGTATAAGGAACTGTATGAAAGACACGACTTTCTTAAGTCCCAGAGCGATGATCTGTGGCGATCGAAAGAGGAGCTCTTGCAGGCGATTGATGAAATCAACAAGACATCCGAGGAGTTATTCTCTGAAACATTTAATCAGATCCGGAAGAATTTTACCTATACTTTTGAATGCCTTTTCGGGGGAGGGCAAGCGGATCTACGATTGATTGACAGCGATGATGTGTTGGAGAGTGGGATTTTTGTGGATGCTCGTCCTCCGGGTACCCGATTGAGGAATCTGGCGCTGCTGAGCGGGGGCCAGAAGACCCTCACGGCGGTCGCTCTTCTCTTCGCCATATATATGGTCAAACCCAGTCCCTTTTGTGTTCTGGACGAACTCGATGCCCCGTTGGACGACGCTAATATCGGCAGATTCACGGATATGCTCAGTCGCTTTCTGGAGTACTCTCAGTTCTTGATCATCACGCACAACAAACGCACAATATCGGTTGCTGATGTGATTTACGGTATTACGATGCAGGAGAAGGGGGTGTCTAAGCTGGTGTCGATGCGCTTCGACAGGAATACCGAGGAAGTCAATGCTTCCACCGAATCAGGCACCGATTCGAGACCGACAGCTAACCTGCCGGAGCTATAGTGGAAAGCGAAGCAGGCAGACGCTTCGGAGAAGCCGCGAGCAGGTATCTCCGGTCTGCGGGGTGAACCAAAACCATGCAATTGTAGATTCCGGCATTGATGTTGCTTTTTATGATTCAAGAAGGAGAATGCCGGGTTTCGCCTTTGCTTTGAAAAACGATCGGAGAGTAGGATGCGTTTTGTTCCGGGAGGTCCTGGGTAAGGTCTTTTCGAACCCATAACGTTTTGATTAATAATTGATCATCTTCATTGCAGGCACTCTGCCAAGGTATTCCCCACGATCGACCTTGGAGCGATCTCCGGGGTGCTGAGGGGCTGTCCCAAAAGGCACAAAAAAGAAATTTACAAAGGAATCGCGCCCAATAGTCTGGAACGGAAAATATGGAGACTAAAACAAGCTCGTCCCTGACTCTCAATGAGGAGAAAGACCTCAGGGAATCCTTAAAGCGTTGTTCGCAGGAAACCGTTGATGCCGCTATAGCTTATCGTAAGTATGGGGAGTACGAGCCTGTTCCCACCATCGTGGTGGGAATTATCGAGCGGTATTTGGAGCCTGAAGTACGGGATAAGATTAAGGACTGCACCGAGGAGACACGGCTCTACGAGGATTTTGGGATCGACTCCCTAGCAATGGTGGAAACCGTCATGTTGGTCGAGGAGACACTGAATATCTCGATACCCAATGAGGATTTGCGAGAACTCAGAACAGTGGGGGATGTGAAGACGTTCATCGACTGCAAAATACGGGGAATTCCGGTTCCTCGGAAACCACGACGCATACCGGTAGAGGAAGTCGCGGCGGCCATGCCGCACCAGGATCCGTTTCTTTTTCTGCGGGAGGTCACTCTGTCCGAGAATGAAGCCGAGGCCAGCTATCGCATTTCAGGAAGTGAGTTTTTTCTGGAGGGGCATTTTAAGGATGATCCCGTATTTCCGGGTTCATTAATGCTGGAAGCTTTAGGACAGCTGGCCGTCTTTTACCTGGTGAAGAGTGACCATGCCGGCCTGGAGGGTAATGTAGACCACAAGAAAGTCCTGGCAAACTCGTGCGATGGAATCCGATTTCATCGCATTTGCCGACCCGACGATACGCTCGATATGAAAATCAAAGTCAAGCGGATCAGGGCGCCGCTGGCTACCTTCGAAGGTTCCATATCCTGTAATGGCGAGAGAGTGGCAATTGCCGAGGAGATCACGTTGGCCTTTGCCTTCGAAGAATAGGCATGCGGTTGCCCCAATCGTCAAGGTAAGGCCTTTTGACTGAGGGCCGCGGAGAGTATGCGCAGGGTAGTCGTATCGGGGATCGGGTTTGTTACAAGCATCGGTAACGACCAGCCGACTGTCCTTGCCAACCTACGTAACTTGCGACATGGGATTGAGCTCTTTCTCGATTTCGCCAGCGAGAAGATACCGGTAAAGGTTGTCGGTACTATCAAGGATTTCGACACTTCTTCCTATGATGCGGAGGATTGGTCGTATCCGTCGGAATACCGGTTTAAAACAGGAACTTCTTCGCAGCCTGTCGCCTCATGGACTGTATGCCTACTGTGCGTTGATGCAGGCCATTGAGGATGCAGCGCTGACGGAAGACGAGATATCCGACGTTTCTACGGGTCTTTACACGGCATCCGGGGGTTCCATGTCAATGATTTATCATCATCTCGATCTCATGAACCGCAAAGGTGTGCTCAGGTGCCCTCCCAAAGGGATTATCGCTTCGGTGGCCGGAACCCTGAACTTTAATCTGGTGGCGCATTTCAAGATTCGCGGATCATCATCCGGCTTTGTATCCGCCTGTTCGTCGTCCGGGCATGCGCTGGGATTTGCCTTCAATGAGATTGCCACGGGACGGCAGCAGCGAGTGCTGGTGGTAGGCGCCGAAGACTGCAACGTAGAGAGCATCCTTCCCTTTGCTGGAATGCGATTGCTCTCCCTTTCCAGGGATCCTGACCGAGCCTCCATACCCTTCGACAAGAACCGAAATGGTTTTGTGGGAACCGGCGGCGCAGCAGCGATGATCCTGGAAGACGAAGAATGTGCGTTACTGCGTGGCGTCGACCCCTATGCTCGGTTCAAAGGGTGGGGACAGGCTTCGGATGGATACCACGTGGCCATTTCACATCCGGAGGGAGAGGGGGCTGCGCGTCGCCATGGAACAGGCACTGAAATTCAGCGAAGTATCACGCGCCGATATCGACTACGTGAATGCGCACGCCACTTCCACCTTGACTGGTGACCTATCGGAGATTTTAGCGCTCAAGGAGGTTTTCCACAACGGTCGGTATCGCCCTGCCATAAGTAGTACGAAAGCGCTCACGGGGCACGGAATTTCGCTGGCCAGCATTATGGAAGCAGGATTTTCGGTGCTGACGATCAAGCGTGAATTCATGCCCGGTTCAGCGGGAATTGAAATATTGGAACCGGAGGCAGACGGGCTTAACATTATACGCGAGACGCAGGAGCGCGTAGCGAAGACCGTAATGAGTAACAGTAGCGGCTTCGGAGGGTCGAACGTGTCCCTGATTTTCGAAAAAATCTGAGGCGCCGGTTCCTGTTCAACAGGTGCCAGTGGACTACGGCCATGGCAGACGGGCATGGCCGTTTCCCGTTCGGGCGCTCTATTAGCCGATCTGCCTTGCATATGCCCCCGAAGCGCCGTAACAGAGGGCCATTTCCCTTTTCGTATAGGCTCTAACTAGCGTGGAACAGACGGTCAGAATTGCTTATATATTCGCAACTTTTCCCGAAACGAGCTTCCATCAGCAGGAAATCAAAGCGCTTCGCGATCATGGTTTCGGCCTTGAGATCTTTTCCCTTTGGGGAGGGGGGGATAGCTTCGAAGGCATTCCGGTCGTTCGTTTTCGGCTGTGGAATTATCTCAGTCTGGCCGGCTGGATACCTTTCTGGCTGCTAGGCCGACCCCGTCCTCTGTTGGGCGTCGTCCGCGCTTATTTAGCTCATTCGCCGCCCTCGTTAAAGAACTTTGGCGAGAACATGGTAGGACTGGCCTTTGCATTGTCTCGGGCCCGGCTTATTCAGCGGCTGAATCCTCAATTGATACATGCCGCTTGGGCGACGATGCCCGCTACCGCCGCCCTCACCGTGAGCCGTCTCACCGGGATACCGTTCTCGATGGGTGCCCACGCCTACGATATCTACCAGAACGGGGGCGACTGGCTTCTCTCGGCCAAACTGGAGCGGGCACAATTCATCCATACCTCAACCAGGCACGCTGCCGAGGATCTTGTGGAGAAGGGTGCAGCCCGAGAAAAGATTTCCGTGGTCTACCGTGGTTTGCCTGCTTTACCGGAATGGAATGATGCGTCCGGCGTTCATTCGCCTTTGAGGATACTTACGGTAGCACGCATGGTGCCCAAGAAGGGATACCTGGAGCTCATCGAAATCCTGCGACAGCTCTTTGCAGCCGGCGTCGATTTTCGGGCGCGCTTAGTGGGAAATGGTCCCCTTAGAAGATCCGTGGAACGGCTGATTCGACGGTCTGGTTTGTCAGAGCAGATTGAAGTGTTTTCTCCCGTGGGTCGCGACATCGTAAGGTTCTATCAATGGTCTGATTTCTTCATGTTCACGGGTAAAGTCGCGCCCGATGGCGACCGAGACGGAATTCCTAACGTCGTTCCGGAAGCCATGGCGTTCGGCATCCCGGTGTTGACCACCACGGTTGGCGGTATCTCGGAAGTGATTCGTGACCATGAGAATGGTCGTCTTCTCAGCCTGGGTGAGCCCGCGGGGTGGGTGAGAGCAGTGAAGGAACTGGCCGATGATCGGCATGCCTACGCCGAGCTACGCAGTAACGGAAGGAGTTGGGTGGAGGAGAATTGGAACCTTGGTAAACACATTGGGCATTTGGTAGAGAGATTACGGAGAGCTGCCCTGCGGGCTAGTGTCGTGTCCGACAACGATGAGGTCCCCTGATGGTTGCGTCATGACGAGCACAACTGTTGCTTCATGGCCTCTGTCAACATTTCCTCGCTAACACTGTCAAAAAAGCGCCTTTGGAAACGGCCGATGGGTTCGAGAAACCGGGGCGAAACCGGGGGCTCAACGACTGTAACGCGAGGTCCCAGCGGTTGCCATCTGGTCGCAGCCCGTTTCCTGGCTACAGGTCC
The DNA here is from genome assembly GCA_965215885.1 of Candidatus Moanibacter sp. Classification (GTDB taxonomy): domain Bacteria; phylum Verrucomicrobiota; class Verrucomicrobiia; order Opitutales; family UBA2987; genus CBDCEW01. Next base: position 4,160 of record CBDCEW010000003.1, on the reverse strand, counting down.
GACGACGCAGACAGTAGGGCAACCCAGAGCGGCGGCGAGGTGTGCGGGACCACTATCTCGCGAGAGCATGAGGCGCGCGCGTTTCAGGATAAACCCCAGTTCAGCTAGGTTCGTTTTGCCGGTTAGGTCAAATATGCGGTCGGCATGATCTCGCAGGTGGCCGATAAATTCTCGGGTCGAGGCATCATCGCCTTCCGCTCCCACGATGAGCAGATCTCCCGGGTAGTGGCGCAGCAACCAGGCACCGGCGGCGGCAAAACAGCTCATGGGCAGCCGTGGTTTGCGAGAATGCGCGGAAAGATGGAAGGCAAAGTACTCGCGGCCGCGATCCGGAAAAGGAACCTTCTCAAAGAACTGGTCTTCATTAATTTCGGGCAGTTTGATCCATGGCGCCAGTAGGGGTGGCGGCTCCAGACCGAGCTCATGCAAGAGTACAAAGTTGTAGGCGGCTTCATGGCGGTCGCATTCCTTTTTATCGATGCGGACCGAGTGCGTCAGAAGCGATCGCCTGTTGTGGCTGGAGAAGCCGATGCGAACGGGAATTCCAGCGTTCGCCGCGGCCTCAGATACGACTGGATGTTGGTGAAGGTGAACGATACATTCGGCGGCCAGCCGGCCAAGCTCGGAGCTTATTTGGAGCCCGGCCACCTCTGCATTTTCTTCCGAATCCAGCAGAATTGCCCGCTCGATGAGGGGATGTTCACTAAGCAGAGGCGCAAGTTTCTTCTCTACGATGAAATAAATCCTTGTCTTGGGGAACGCTTCGCGGATGGGGCGAAGGCAGGAGGTAGATATGACTAGGTCGCCGATTCTATCAGGGCGTGAAAGAACCAGCTTATTCGGTGGTAGGGGAAACTCGGATCCGGGACGGGTGGTGCTCAAACTCTTTTGACCGCCTGGGCCATGGCGTCCGCAATTCTATCGAGATCTTCACCCGTATGGGAGGCGGAGATTGCCGTCCGCACAAGCTCCTTGGACGGAGGTACCGCGGGTGGAATTGAAATCACCGTGAAGATGCCTTTCTCGTAAAGATATTTCCAAAAGCGGTATACGCGTTCCATACTTCCGAGTACGATGGGCACAGCGGGTGACTCACTTCCCCAGGTATCGAGTCCAAGCTCTTTCATGAGCCCGTGATAGCGTTTCGTATTCATCCACAGGCGCTCGCGATGTTCCGGTTCGTCCTGCATGACCTCCAATGCAGCTTGCGCACAGGCGGCCTGACATGGGCTCAGTGCCGCGCTGAAGATGGTCTGCTTGGAGTGGCTTTTCAGATATTCTATGAGGGAACGTGAGCCGCAGATGTAACCACCAGTGCTGGAGAGTGACTTCGACATGCTGCCGGCAATAATGTCCACTTGGTCGGTCGCTCCGAAGTGCGCTACGCTGCCACGGCCCTCCGGACCGAGGACACCAAACCCATGGGCGTCATCAATTACGATAAAACAGTTGTGGTCAGAGGTGACGGCTAACAGCTCGGGCAGTTTGGCGAGGTGGCCTTCCATCGAGTAGATTCCCTCAATTACCAACATTTTTGGAGTCTTGTGGGATTCCGAGGTCAGAATATCCTGTAGATCAGCGGGATTGTTGTGCCCGAAACGTTCTACGCGGGCACCGGAGAGGGTGATCCCACTCCATAGAGAAGAGTGCACGTTGCGATCAACCAGAATAAGGTCGCCTCGCTCCGCGAATGAAGCGACTGCAGCCATGCAGGAAATGTACCCGGCGATGCTTACCAGACAGGCTTCCACGCCCAGAAAATCGGCCAGCTTTTCCTCGAGTTCGAAGTGATAGGAACGACTGCCGTTAGCAAAACGGGATCCAGTAGAGCTACTTCCCCAGGTTCGCAATGCATCCCGTCCAGCCTGCACGACTTTTGGGTGCTCGGAGAGACCAAGGTAGTCGTTATTACTGAGCATGATCATTTCGCGACCGTCTACCCAGATATGCGAGGCCTTCTGATTTTCGATATTTCGGTAGAACGGATTATATTTCAGACGAAGTTGAGTGAGATCGTCACGCACGCAGCGTCGCGCGATATCATTGAGCGGCCTGTTTGATGTAAATGAGATCATCCGACTGTGGATTGCCCAGAAATCAGTGAGGAGCGATTATTCAATCCGGTTTCGTGAACGCAACGGTTTATTCTACTTCAGGGATTTCATCCAGCCCAGCAGGTGGTCAAGGTATTGGCTCCAGCTCGTGAAGTCTCGATTCCGAGCTTCTTGGCAGAGCCTTCCGTAGAGTGAGCAGTCAGTCAGAAGACGTTCGATGCCCGCTGCTATATCCGAGGACTCTCCCGATTTCAGGAGTAGACAGCCTCCACCTTGCGCCCGTTCTTCGAGAGCTCCGTAGGGCGTGCAGATGCATGGCCGAGAGAAGCGAAGGCTCTCTTCCACTGGCATTCCGAAACCTTCGTAGAGTGACGGATAAATCGTGCAGTAGGAGCGGCGGTAGGCGCGAGTGAGATCGTGATCAGTGAGGGTACCCTCCCACTTGATTGGATATCCTGCCTGTTGTAACCTCCTGATCTCGATTTGAGCGGGCTTTCCAGAATCCGGTTTTCCGCTTCCGATAAACTGCAAGACAAAGCTCAAGTTTTTGTCCCAGAGGCCCTGAGCAGCCTCGAGTAGAGCGAGATGGTTTTTGCGTCCTTCCAGGGTGGCCACCATCAGAATAATAGGGGGATCGGACTCGGGCGGCTCCTCTTCCAATGAATCCGAACCGGATTCCAGCGCTATCGTCGCCAGCGGGATCACTTCGATGGGCGGAGCATCGCGGATTTCGTTTTTCTGCCACCAGGCGCTGAGTTCGTCTCTGGAAGCTGCGGATATGGCTGCGATGCCGTCAAAGGAGGCCAGCTCGGTCAGGTAATCGGGGAACCGGGAAAGCGCTTCGGGTGCGGCCAGGTGGGGAAATCTGAGCGCGACTGCGTCATAAAACAGGGCGATGCGCGGCCTGCTCGAGTCCATCCTGAGGGTTCTAGAGGATGCCAAGCAGGTGGCGCTGAAAATCTCGGGAAAGACGAATCTCGATCGGCGTGGGTCTTCGCCGAGCGGGTGGTAAGGGCGGAACGGGAAGCAACGGCGCAGGCTACTATATCCCTTCTGGCAGGTGCCCCAGTGAGTGCGCCGGCGGTCGCTCGGTCGGTCGGATGGATTCCAGCGAATATTTCGGGTTTCTGCAATGGTGAGGCGGCGCCAGGCCCGATAGTAGGGATCGAAGCATATCGGGATCAAGCGATGGTCTGACCCCCCCGCGCCGATAAGACTTCGGCAAACTCGTTGAATTCCTGTGTTCGCCTGCGAATGCGATGTATGACTTACGTCAACAAAGGTAGTTTCATCGGGTGCCATCTTACTCACCTAGCAGCCTCTTGGCGTTATCTTCCCAGGTGGCAGTCAGAGCCCGGGATCGACCGGCCTGGCCGAGTTGCCGCCGGAGCTCAGTATCGGTTAAAAGGGTTCGGAGCGCTTCCGTCAGGCTCTTGCCATCCTGGGGGTCGATAAGAAGCCCCGTTACCCCGTGCCTAACGACTTCGGGCACGCCGCCGACTGAATGGGCGATTACGGGAAGCCCCATAGCCGATGCCTCGAGGTAGCTGAGCCCATAGCCTTCCACGCTTTTCTTGTAGTCGATACTCGTCATGGCGAAGATATCCGACTGGCTGTAGATCTTCGGTAGGTCCTGGTCGGCCACTTCCCCGAGAAAACGAGCGGACACGCGCAGTGCTTCCGATCGGCGTTTCAGGAATCTTCGATAGGCTGGACGCACTGCCGGTCCCGCGATCCAGTATTCGATCTTCTCCCGCAATGACGAATCCAATCTTCCCAAGGCTTCAATCAGGAGATGCTGGCCCTTCCGCGGATGGATGCGAGCGACCGTAAGAACGATCAGCTTGATGCCTTCCGAAGCTACCTTCGAGGGATCGAAATTCCGAAAGTCCTCGCGCAAAGCGCCTTGAGTAAGGATGGTTTTGGATCTGAGAGAAGGAAAGCGATCCGTCAAAAGGTCGAGGCTGAACTGGGAGACGGTGCTGATCCGGTCACATCGGTCAAGTATTCGGGCAAACGTAATACGTCGATGCCACCGGGAGGTTAGATTCAATATCTCCGATCCGTGCAGAGTAACGATCAGGCGCTTACAGTTAAGCTTGAAAA
>CBDCEW010000002.1:0-62732 GCA_965215885.1 Candidatus Moanibacter sp. | reverse complement strand
GTGCGTTGCGGAAATGCGTCCCCGGTACGATGACGGGTGGACCCATCTCAGCCATAACATGACGGGGATAGTAAAGCCCCAGCATCTGGTTGATGCCGATGTCGCGCTCGTTGCGACTGTCCTGATGCCATTGCATGTAACTGGCTCCGGCCTTTTTGCAATGCCAGTGGCGGTGTGCTTCCACTTCGTAGTTCTTGCCCAGGAGGCTCTGGAGCACGCCGCCTACAACGGAATGATGCAGGATCTGCCGGAGTTCCGGCACCTTTTCAGTGATAGCGTCCCCGGGATTCTTCCTGAGCCTGTCGAGCCTTTTGGCGATTGTCTCGTGCAGCCCTTTCGGGTAGCGCGGCCGGACCAGGTGGTAGCCGTTGACGATAAAGCGGGCGACATCGGCGTCGGAGAGGAGATAGCGTTTTTTAATCATGAAAGATTCCTTGATTAGCATGTAGACCACGTTATCCGAAAAGCTCTGGCTGCGTTACTGATTGGCCGCAAAGAGGCGATCTGGCAAAAGGCGCAAGAAGAAACTTGAGAAAAATCATTTTTTGGCTTGATAAAAAGTGTCGCAACATGCTAGTGTTTAACAACCTAAGATTAAGAAAGGAGTTAAACATGCCAACATGTGCGACAGAGGAGAACAAAAGCGATAAGACGCCCCTTAGCAACCTCATTCTGCCGGTTCCAGACACGGATTTCCGTGATTTTCTGGATGAAGTTGAAGAATTGGCCGGGTTCGCGGCGCAAATCATCGAGGCGATCGAGAAGGATCTGGACGCCCATGCGCGTGAGAAGAAGAAACTTCGATTGGAAGATCGCAGGTTCTTTGAAGGGCGCACAGCGGAGCTGCCGGAGCTGGACATCGAGGAGGAGAATATTCTGGCTGCTGAATTGAATCTTGGGGCAGGCCGGCCGCGGATGCCGGCTTATGCGGTATACGTGTTCGTGATGATTCGAGGGTTTCTGGGTTCGTTGACCACGAAACCGGCACGGCGGTTTGTGCGCGAGTCGATGAGCTTGTACGGATTTTTGCAGAGCGGGGGACTGAGAATGCCGGCGGTGACGACGATTCTGGAGAACGTGAACCTGGTCAGCCATACGACCCGCGAGTTGATCTTTGATAAACAGATTGGGTTTATCCTCCAGGAGCAATGGGACGATTTCGGGAAGCTGACGATCGACAGCACCTCGGTGAAAGCAAACAGCTGCTGGCCCACCGATGGGAAGATTCTGAGCGGTCTTTTGATGCGGGCCAATCGTTTGGGTCAGAAGTTGCATGTCTTCGGGCTGGAGGATTTTCGCAAGGGATGGGTTGGGCGTTGGCTGGAGGAAATGGACAAGCTGGAGTTTCAGATTTGTCTGGCCGCGGGCAAACCGAAGTCGAAGGGCAAGCTGAAGAAACACTACCGGCGGTTGCTCAAGCGGGGCCGCAAGGCGGCCGACTCACTAACGGGGGAACTGAGCCATCTTGAAGAGGGCCTGTCGATGGATTCACTGCCTCCCACTCGCCGGGAGCTTCTGGAGCGGGCATTGAGCCAGATCAGGGGCGATATTGCCGACGCCAAGCGGGTTGTTGAGTATGCTCATGATCGGGTGTTTCACGAAAAGAAGCTACCGTCCACACAGAAGGTCCTGAGCCTCTCGGACGGATCGGCGGCCTACATCAAGAAGGGCAGCCGCAATCCAGTGATCGGGTACAAGCCACAACTGGTTCGCAGCGAAAACGGTTTTGTCACCAGCCTGATCGTACCGCAAGGCAACGCGGCAGACTCCATTGAGCTGGCGCCGGCCATCGGCGATTCGATCAAGCGCACCGGTGTCATTGCTGAACTGGTCAGCACCGATGACGGATATGCTTCGGCGAAGGGACGCAAGGAGGTGCTGAGCATGGGGGTAAAGCAGATCAGTATCAGTGGGGCGAAGGGCAAGAAGTTGACCACCCCCGAGGACTGGGAGAGCGAGGCGTATCGCGAGGCACGCCGCGATCGCTCCGCAGTGGAGTCGCTGATGTTCACGATTAAAGATGGATTTGCCTTTGGCGAACTCGGCCGCCGCGGCATCGATGCGGTAGGCGATGAACTGCTCGAGAAGGTTCTGGCCTACAACTTCTGCCGCATCATACTGATGAAGAAACGCCGAGGGGAGGAACTGGAACAGGCAGCCTGAATCTGACCGCTTTGAAGCTCAGAGAAAAAAGCACCACGGGATGAGTATGCCTCCAGACAGCGGCAAATATACGTATTGTGCAGCAAGCCACGCCGATGGCCGCTCAATACCTGCTCATCGGCAGCGCCGGCAGCCTAAAACCCGAAACCTGCCAGCCATAGGCTGGTCCGCCCGTGGCGGAGAACCTTAAACCGCGAATCGTTTGGGTCCGCTCGAAAGGCTTTTCGAATGGGGTCTAGATAATTCGCCATTCGATCCTGTTGGTGCTGCCCATGCAATTACAAATATTCGACGGCAAGTCTGATTTCAGCAACCGGCCTGTAGCGGACTTCACGTCCCACCTTGTTTTGGTGAATAAGGTCCAATTCCATGAGGGACTTCGCGGCACGCGAAATCGCCGTCTGGCTCTTACCAAGATGCGCCGCGAGCTTTTTTGTGTCAGAACACCTGCGCCACCCAGTGCTCTTAGAATAGAATGCTGTAGCGGACTCTTGCTGAGGGAGGCGAGTCGAACCGCCAACAGTTCCGCCAAAAGGGCCCCAGCTTCGGTGTCGGTAATCGTCTCATACACTGGATCCCCAGCCACTGCGAGACAGAGTTTGGAGCATATGATGAACGTCTCGCGCAGACTACCTCCGGACGCTTCATGGATACGCCCGAGCAACTGTGGGTTGATTGGATTCTTCGCTTTTCGCCCCGGAATCGCGCAGGCTGCAATCCGTTTCTTTACCACTTCCGCGACTTGCCTGCGCGAGAGGGGATCAAGCGACACGTCATGGTTGGTAATGGAACGCAGCCGTGGCACATGGCGTGTGACGAAACGCGCCAGCCCGATCTTGCCAACCAACAGCCAACTGAATCCGGAAAGTTGGAGGGAATCGCGAATATCGTTCAAGAAAGCCTTCAGTTCTTCTTCACTGAACGTAAGGTCAGGATCGAGATTGTTGAGCTGAATCGTGAAAGAGGCACTTCCATGCCCCGGTCGGAATTCGTCAGCAAGCGCTATCAGACTCTGCCGGAGGGTCTCCATTGGGACGATTCCCGGTTGCGTCACCGTTACGTTGCGGCTCACTTGTCCACCAAAGCCCAGAAGACTGACCCCGGCGCCATGCACGCTCTCTTCAACACGCTGAACCAGAGCTCGGGCTTTTTTGACCACCACGGATTTTCTCCTTTCCGGATCTTCGACTATGTCATGCAGTACCGCCACGAGTACATTCTCAAGCAGCGTCTGCGCATTCCATCCGCGATATACCGCTATTTCCATTCGAGGTGTCAGGCGTTCCGTACCGAAACGGGCTACATTCCCAAACGATGTAGTTCCTACACCCAGACCACCCTCGACCAGCACCACGGACTGTTCGGCCAAAAGTCGCCTACAAAGCTCAATCTCCCTGCGTCGCCCAACAAACCAATCCAGCGTCCCGACCGAAATAGGATTCGTATCAAACGGGTTTCTGATCAGATTCCATCGAGAAAACATAATGACGTTTTAGAATATCCACACATGACATCGATCCGATCTGCCGAGTCATATAACCCTTTTGCGTAATATAACATGATTAAGTTATATAACCTCCTCTCGCATATGCAAGTCATGTTTTTCATCACCCGGTGATTCAGCACGCTATAAACATACCAGTTTTTGGAGAATGAATTCGTATCCAACGACGTCGAGATCGCGATCATCGAAGGGTGCCTGCATATGCGGAAATTGGATGATTTGCCAACCGTCCACGAGTGCGTCGTGGACGGTATGATAGGGCCAGGCGGCCGTTTCTCCATCGATTTCAGCTCGGTATCCTTTAACCGGTTCGATCAGCGTAAGGCCGATGATTTCGGAGAATACACTCGGGGTTCGGGCGTGCAGGTAGAGCAGCCGCTGTTTCGGGGTGGATGACTTCGTGGAAGGTTGGGTCATAACAGACTTTACTCACACACTTCCGAGATCTCTAACACGCCTGGCAAGTTTTATTCTTAGTAGCGGAATCCGGGAGAATTTCGTATAATCCGGAAGTTGTCTAACGAGGAAGAGATAAGATATCCGGGTAATTAAGATGGACAATCAAGCTGCCTCTCGATTTCTTTCATTGCCGCGAGTTCCCTCGGAAGGTGGATTTCGTAAGGTTCCCAACCGATCCATTCGCCGCTGGCGTAGCCGTCATAGTTAGCCTCTTTCAAAATCTGCGCCGCTCTCTTGTGGTCGATGATGCCCTCTCCGATCGGCCTCAGTTCCATCTTACCGTTTGCCTTCACGCCGTCGTGAAGGTGGACATGCCCGATCCACGGCGCTATGGCGTTATACGCTTCATCCATGGTATAGCCGGCTGTGCGCACCGGATGCATGATATCCCAGTTTACACAGATGTTCGGGTGGTCGACGCGTTTCATGACATCGGCCAGGTGATTTGGATCACACCAGTCGTCGTGGGTCTCCACACAAATCTTAACGCGCCGCTTCTCCGCTTGATCGGCACAGGAACGCAGTGAGTTTGAAACAAGAACGATCGCCTCTTCGCGACTCAGTCCGCCACCGAGTTGTCCTCCGAATACTCGCAGGCACGGCGAACCGATATCGGCTGCCAGGTCGATAAATTCCAGCGTGTCTTTCACATTTTGCGCGGCCGTGGAAGGGTCGGCATAACGACAGGAGATCGCGAGGCAGCAGATGTCGATCCCGGATTCAGCGGCCAGTCCTTTGATCTCTTCTCGGGCGCCGGAGTCGGCGTCCAGTTCCACGCCATGCTTGTGGTTGCTGCTCGCGCGAGGTTCCACTCCCGTGTATCCAAGATTGCCGGCCAAATCGAGGATCTGCGGAAAGGTGAGATCCGGGCATGAAAAACTCATAAATGCGTACTTCATATCCATGTTCAATTCATTCTTTTTCGTAGCGGGCTCTTTCGATTTTATCAGCGGAAAAACCTGCACAATCAAAGTCAGAGATCGGTCCCTTCAAAATGTGAAAACTCCTGACTTTGGGCAACATACGCCGTTACACTGAATTACAGTTTATAATGCAAGCGAATCCGGAGGGCAGTTTGAAGAGGGGCGGGGCTGATCCGAAGACCTGCGATCATCGGATTTTCCAATCCTCCCAACGCCTCCCGGCATAAGGCAGGAAACTCGTCCTCCGAATTCTGAGCAAAAAGCTTGTCCACCTTACGAAGTGTTGAATGAATGTCCCGCATGAAAGGGGAATTCCCCTCAGCAATTCCGGACACCGGGCTGAAGGACTTGCCCATGCGAGTTGGATTGGGCCAGTTCAACGAAGCGACGGACGAGCGGCTCCAATACATTAAACAGTGCGGAAGCGCTGGCAGGCTGACGGAATTCTGAGTATCCCGATTCTTGGAATATATACAGGTAATGGAGAAGAGACCCTTCAACATTGTGGTAGTGATTTGTCACGATCTTGGGCGGCATCTTGGATGCTACGGCGTTAAAGAAGTGCGGTCGCCGAACGTCGACGCCTTTGCAGCATCCGGAATCCGTTTTCCTACAAGCTTTTGCACCGCTCCCCAATGCAGTCCCTCCCGGGCGGCGCTTTGGACGGGGCGCTTCCCCCATGCCAATGGCGTCGTCGGGTTAACCCATGCTGGTTTTCAGAACGATCTGAACCCAGATGAACGGCACCTTGCTCAAACACTGGGCGCGGCCGGTTACGAGTCTAACCTGTTCGGAATGCAGCACGAGGCGCGTTCCCCTGAGCGGTGCGGCCTCACGCAGATTCACGGCCGCGATGACTGTGCAAAGGTCGCTGACAGCTTCTGCGACTTCATCGCAGACCGTGATCGTTCCGATGCGCCGCTGTTTGTGGAGGTCGGATTTTTCGAACCCCACCGGCCGTTCCCGCATCCCGATGTGGAATGTCAACCGCAATCCGATTTGAGCGTTCCCTCCTACCTTCCGGAAATTCCGGAAGTGCGCGAGGATCTCGCCGATTTTGAGGCCTCGATCGCCTCAGCCGACAGAGCTTTCGGCCGGATCAGGGAAGCGATCGGTTCCTCCCGAATTGCTGAAGACACCATCCTCGTCTTTACGGCGGACCACGGCATCCCTTTCCCTCATGCTAAGATGACATTGTACGATGCGGGAATCGAAGTGCCCCTGATCATGCATCTTCCCGGAGTACCGGGTGGAAGGGTTTACGGCGAGATGATATCCAACGTCGATGTGGCGCCGACCCTTTTGGAGTTTGTCGGGGTCGCGATTCCGACCCCCATCCAGGGAAGGAGCTTTCTCGGTCTCCTTACCGGTGGTGAATACGTCCCAAATGAAGCGGTCTTTGCGGAGAAGACCTACCATACCTACTATGATCCCATGCGAGCGGTCCGGACTCGGCGATGGAAACTGATCGCCAACTTCGAGTATGCACCCTGGCAGGAGACATCCCCCGACTATGCCAACAACGCAAAGGGTTACCCCGAGGTTTTGAAGGCCCTCGATCGTCCTAACGACAGCCTCTATCATCCGCCTTTTGAACTCTACGACCTGCGGGAGGACCCCCTTGAGCAACATAATCTCGTCGATGAGCCGTCATACCGGTCGACTCGCGACGATTTGATCGGGAAGTTAAGGAAGTGGATGGTGGATACGGGAGATCCTCTTCTCGACGGACCCATGGCCCAGGGGACCTACCTTCAGCGGATGAAAGCTTTCAAAGAGATCTGATTGGAATCCGATGCCATTTCATCCTTTGTATTGTTATTATGCGCAAACCGGCGTTGTCCGCGAGGTGCTTTCTCTGGAACGTCGTATTAATCAATCGCGATCTACGGATGGCGATTCGGCCCGATCAGACCGCGTTCCAACATATCCAGGAGAGGAGAGTCGGTGATGTCGAGGGGAAGGTCGATTCGAGCGCGGCGCCGACTCGATTCATAGGCACTGAAGATGATCTCGGTTGCCCGAAGCGCCTTTTGACCGTCCAGTTCCGGTTCTCGACCCGTCTTCAGGGAATCAACGAGGTCTAATATGGCGGCGGCGAAAAAGTCACCCCCATGCAGGCCTCTGTCGAGTTCGGGCTCATCCCAGCCACGGGTCTCCCTTCCCATGAAACGGAGGGGGGAGCCGTCTGGGACGCCAACTTCGATCATGCCGTCGGAGCCGATAATGCGATTTGCGCATGTCCGATTCTCCGCCCCTGTTTCCAAAAGGCCGGTCACGCCGTTTTTCCAGTGAATTCGACAGAGAGCCTGATTTTCCAGCGCTACGCCGAAGATCTCTCGCTCTGTCCGGCTGTCGATCTGCCCCAATACCCACTCTGCGGGTTGGTCATTGTTGTAGAAAAACATCATGTCGATCCAGTGGGTTCCCCAGTCGAAGATGTCGCCGCAAAAACCCTCGAGACGACGAATCTCGCCGATTGCTCCGGAATGAGCGATTTCCTTCGCCTTGCGGAAAGTGGGACCGAACCGGCGCTGATGATTAAAGGTGAGTTGGACTCCCCTTTCCTCGCATGATTCCACCATCGATTTCGCTTCGCCGAAAGTTGGCGCCATCGGCTTTTCGCAGTGAATGGCTTTGACCCCCGACGCCGCAACATCGTTGACGACGGGTGCGTGGAGGGCGATCCAGAGGCAGACGCTCACGATGTCGAGAGCTTCCTTGTCGAGCATCTCCCGGTAGTTTTCGTAGATGTTCGGCACGTCGTGCTCTGATGCGAAAGCCAGCGCATTCTCGCGCACAATATCCGCTACCGCGACGATTTCTGTTTCGGCACAGGCCTTGTAACCCGCGGCATGGTGATGGGCGATTCCGGAACCGGTCGCGCCTTCGGTTTTCTTCGGTCGGCCGCAGCCGATGATGCCTACTCGATACATGATTTCATCCTAGGAATCTGTTGGACTTACCCCGCTTTTCTCACAAGTTACCGAGGACGGTATTGTGGCAAGATGCTCTTCCCAACCACTCTGCCATACGGCAGAGCTTACCGGCCACAAAAAGCGGGTTATCGAACAAAAGGGCACAGAAGATATTGAAGGGGTTCAGGGAGTTCAATTCCTTTCGATCGATCGATGTTATCGATTAGAATACGAAGACTTAAACGTCTCCATTTGTTGTCGAGGGGAAGCTCAATTTCGGAATCGAGTTGCATTATCCGGTGGTGAATGGCATCAGAGTGGCACACTTCTCCAGATCGAAAGGAACTCAAATGTCCGAACGCGTGCTCAATGAATATCGCTACGAGGAAGCGGTCAAACAACTCGTCAATCTTGTGACCTGGTTCAAGGAACGCCCCAAGGATCAGCGCGGCGACCACCATCGCAAATCACCCACCTTCCCAATCCCCTGAAAGCAGCAGCCCGTGGATTCTTCTCGATTTCAGAATGGTCAGAGCGGACCCTTTAAATGAAACAGTTTATGAAATTCAGATCGACAGTAGCGGGAAGTTATCCCAGGCCAACCGTCCAGAAGGATACGTTGAGAAAACCGACTGTATCGGACGAAGAGGCCCTCGAATTGGTTAAATGGGCAACCGAGGATCAGGTCTCTCTTGGGCTCGACGTCATCACCGACGGGGAAGCCTATCGAGAGAATATGTACTGGTTCTACCAATTGCGGCTGGATGGTATCGACGCGGAAGAGAAAAAGTACAAGCGGTTCTCGCTCGGTGGTTCGACCGAAAATGTCGATTTATCCCGGGCCCACAAGCTGGTTATCGAAGAGGGAGGATTCGGAATCGAGTGTGCTCGGGTGGTGGACACGATCAGCAATCCGAGGATGAAACTGGCGCAAAAATGGAAAGTCGCTCGAGAGACCGCCCCCAGTCATGTGCAGGTTAAGCAGACGATTACCGGGCCTCATATGTTGGCGAAATTCTCTTTCAATGAAAGAGAGGACCTTTATAGGGATGATATCGCACTGGCCAATGCGTATGCGGATGTGATAATCGAAGAAATTGAGGCGCTTCGGGATGTTGGTTGTGATTTTGTTCAGTTCGACGAACCGGTTTTGACCGAATCGCCCGACGATATCACATGGGTAGCCGATATCCTGAATCGAATCATCGATCGATTTTGCGATATTCGTTTTGGCCTTCACATCTGCGGAGGTAATGCCCACCGAAAGAGAGCCTATTTTGGGAAATACACCGATATGGCTGATGGATTGTCCAAGTTGAAAATCCACGAGGTCCATCTGGAGCATTGTACCCTCCATTACGATCTGATGGACCTCTGGAGCGATTGGGATTTTCAGGGAGACCTCTCTTTGGGTGTCCTTGATCAGCGGAGTGATGAACTCGAAAGTGTCGAAACGATCTGGGAGAGAACGAAACCCGCTTTGGAGTTTTTTGAGCCCGATCGGCTCCTCCTGACGAGCGAGTGCGGCTTTGGCCACGTACCACTGGAGATTACAAGAAGCAAACTGGGGAGACTCGCGGAAGCCTGCCGAACCTTCCGGAGTGATCGAGATTCATCGCTGTGAACCGATCTCGGTGGGCGGGAGTGATTGTTGCGTCAGCGCTACCTCTGGCGTGGATAACGTTATGCGGTGAACCGGAAAACCCTTCTCTCCTCGTCCATAACGCGCTCCTTCTTCCGCTGGCCGATGAGGGACGCGATTCTTTTCTCGGCTACTTTACGGTCGACGACGACGGCCGGATCTTGGCGATCGATGAGGGCCGCAAGCCAGACTCGGTCGAGGCGGGGGAAGTCTTGAATGCGCAGGGAAAGATCGTCATGCTGGATTTACCGTTCCTCGCACCGCAAGATAACTTCCCTGACGCGCCGTTTGATGCGGTATGAAAACCTGGGCGAGTCCAGCATCGGAGAGAGGGCCTCCTCCGCAAATTCCCAAGCTGAGCCTACGAAGAATTTAAACACGTCCGTGTACCAACCACGTGTTTGATTGTTGGACGGGGTATTGAAGAGATCCTGGACCAACAAATGAGCCAAATCCCTTCGGTAGTCGCGCGTCAAATTCAAGTTCCGCAGCAGCCTGCTCTTGAATTGAGATTGCGAGAGAGTATCTCCGGGCGACAGATTCCTCAACGTGCTACACAGCACATCAAAGGCTGCCTTGTTGCCTTGCAAAACGAGAGCGCCAAGAGAATCGATCGCCTTATCGCGCTGCGAAGAGGACTCCGCGCTATTTAGCTGTTCAACATATCTGTCAACCGGCTGAGACTTCCAATCGATTCGCTGGATGAGATCCTCCAGAAGGACATTCTCAATCGCATGAGAGGAGAGATCTCCGTCCTTTGCTGGATTCTCAAGGGAGCGAGCTACTTCCGACGAGCATTCGATCTCCGAGTCCGGATCAATTGGATCGAAATGCTCGCATGCCTTACTTTCCCAGGCAAAGCGTTTTCGGGCTATCAGGTGTTGGCATCGGCTGAAGTCCTGTTTGTCCAGGATAGCATCAAGATAGGGCTCAAATTCCGGATCATGCAGGCAAACCGCGAATTCACTATAAACTGGTTCAGAAGGGTGGACAGAATGGCAATTGGCGCAGATGTGTTCCAATTCGTCTGTCGGGTTTTCCGTTTCGTCGGCCCTCATTGATTGCTCTGAAAGAGTGTGCGTTTTTCGCATCGATTTTTCAATACTTTAGTAGAAACCTGACAGGTTAAGCGTGATCTTCTCTTTCTTGACACAGTTTCCCGCTATTCACGATTCTTTACTCGGTTGAAGAGGGAGGCGCGAAAGAAACTCTTTCACCGAGCGACCATGATATGATGATAACCATACCTGAATCAGAAGCGCTCTACGAGAAAGCCTGCAAAGTCCTGGCGGGCGGAGTATCGAGTGGGATCAGAAAATGGGCGGATCCGCTTCTCTATTTTGAGCGCGCCGATGGTCCTTACTATTACGATGTCGATGGCCACGAGTATATCGACTACACCCTCGCCTGGGGTCCCCTCATTCTGGGGTCCAACCATCCCGAGATCAATGCCGCTGTATCGGAACAGATTGAAAAGAGTTACACCTTCGGCGCGCAACAGCAGCTGGAGATCGATGTAGCGGCCAAGCTGTTGGATGTGCTCCCGGGAGTTGATCAGGTTATCTTTTCCAATACCGGATCGGAGGCCGTTCAGGCCGCCATTCGACTTGCCCGGGCCTTTACCGGTCGCGACAGGATCGTCAAGTTTGAAGGGCACTACCACGGATGGCTGAATAACGTGCTTGTGAGTTTTCACCCCTCACGGGAGGAAGTGGGAACCCGAGCCCCCTCCACCGGCGGGCAACCTGCCAGCGAATATCACGATACTCTTGTCTTGCCATGGAATGATCGCGGGGCGCTGGAAAAGCTCTTCGAGGAACAGGGAGACGAGATCGCTTGCGTCATCACTGAACCGATTCTGGCCAATTCCGGTTCTTGTATGCCGGACAAAGGTTACCTGCAAGGGATTGTCGATCTCTGCCGTTCCCGTGGAGCGGTGTCTATCTTCGATGAAGTGATTACCGGTTTTCGAATCGCTCTGGGAGGGGCCCGCGAATACTTCGGCGTTCAACCGGATCTCTCCGTTTACGCCAAAGCGATGGCGGGTGGTTTCACGATGGGTGCCGTGGGCGGGAAAAAGGAAGTGTTTGATGTCTTGCGCGACGGCAGAGCGATCCACGCCGGTACCTATAACGGTTCATCTTTCAACCTGGTCGCTGCCCTTGCTGCGATCGGAACGTTGGAAGCAACAGACCCGTATCCCGCTATGTTGCAGCATGGGGAGTGCATTCGACGAAGGTTTGAAGAGTTAGCATCCGCCCGGGGTCTCCCTCTGGTGACGAGTGGGGTGGGCAGCGTCTTCAACGCCCATTTTGGTCTAACGGATCCGCCTCGCAACTATGTGGATACCCTGGAAGTGGATACCGAAACCTATCAACGCTTTCGCCTGGCCATGCTTGAAGAGGGAATACACACCCTGCCCGACGGTAGATGGTATGTGAGCGCCGTGCATACACAGAAGGAACTCGAGCGAACGCTTGGGGCGATGGAGGAGGTTTTCAGGCAATTGTGAAATTCGCTCTGGATGTCTCTCCGACTAACGACTACGATTACGACGACGACCTTCGAGTGAATGCGACGTCGATTCCTAATCGAAATTCGTAATCATAATCGTAGTCGAAAATCGAGGGAAAGGAAGATCGACTGGAGATCATGGCAGGCAGTGCTTCCCGGCAAAATGGATTCGACAAGGTTCGCGCCAAGGTTCGGGACAAGGTTTCCCTTTCGGGTGGTCCCGCGTAAATCGAAGGGCACTGACCACCTTTGTTCAAACCTCGTCGCAATCCCGCTGAGCGGGACCCGAACCTTGCCTGCCTCGGCAAAGCACAGCGACGACGGGTCGATATTGCGCCGCCAATTCGTAGAAACGCTCCCGCGTTCCTCTACAGAGTGTAAGCTCATCACAGCCCGTTTCGCTAGGAATTGGACAATGTAGGCGGCTCCGCAGGAAATCGATAATCGACTACTCTGCCGTACGGCAGAGACGACATAGATGAGTTCTGGTAGCGGCTCTGCGGCCGACCACGGCATATCCGTTGCTACACCTCCCCCTTTCGCGATTTTTCGCGTGTTTCGCGGGCAAGCCCCCATCTTCCGAGGGCAGATAGATTACCTGTCCCTAATTTCCTTCCGGATCGCTCGCACGCGAATGGCCCCCCCCAACTCCTCTTCCTCGTAATCGTATTCATAATCGTAGTCGAAATTCGAGGGAACTCCAGATCGACAGCAGATCATGGCAGGCCGTGATCTAAAATCGAAAGAATGGAATATCGACAGGAGATCACGATTGAGAGGCGCGATGAGAGATGCGGAACCGATTCGATCTTCTCGTCGTGCATCATAGTCGTAATCCAAAATCGAAAGAATAGAAGATCGACTTGAGATCACGGCCTGCCATGAGCTCGTCGAATGGATTAAAGGTCACAATGGGAGACCGGATCGATGGTGTGATCACTGTTCTGACTTGAAACTTCTCTGCCGTACGGCAGAGCGGCTTTGCGGGCGATACTTTCAGGCGTTTCAATAGCGAAAACGGCAAATATCGTCCTCGTTCTCCTCCTCGTCCTCGGAGCGCAGCGATCTTTATGGAACGATCTATCCGAGAAATCACTCCTACCACTCTCCGATTCACTTTGATTGAGCGTCAACTTTGATGAGCCTTTCGGCTGTTTTTCGAGGACGAGAACGAGGATGAGGACGAGAACGATTTGTAGGAGGGCTCGGAACCCCAAATTAGACGTTTCACACCCGTTTGATCCGGCTGCCCGCCGGGGGCCCCACTGACCACCGAACCCCCTCACCACAGGGGCACATGAGGGATCCATCCCGGCCGATTCGGATCGAAAAACTCGATCTCGTCGCCCTTTTCCAGATAGAGCCGGTGATACTTTTCCAGCTTATCCCGATCGATCTCGACGCCCAGACCGGGACCCTGCGGAAGGGAGGTCGAGCCATCTTTCCACTGGAGCGGTTTCGTGATGATGTCATCGACCTGGAAAGGGTAGTGCGAATCGTATTTGTGAACGAGTGAAGGTGTGGACGCCCATAAATGGAGGCTGGCCGTCATGCCGATTCCAAGCTCGCGATCACTGTGAATGGCGAGCCCGAATCCAAAGGTCTCCGCCACCGTGGCCAGTTTCTTGCACTGGCTGAGGCCGCCCCAGAAATAGGGATCCACGAGGACGACATCCAATGCATACATCCGCAGCATGGGTGCAACCTGGTCAAAGCTCAGAACCGCCATATTGGTGGCGAGGGGAACATTCACTGATGCGCGCACCCGCGACATGCCTTCCAGATTTGAGGTCGGGTCCTCACAGTATTCGATGTCGTAGGCATCGAGTTTCTTCAGTTCGTTAATCGATGTCTCCACGCTCCAGACCTGGTTCGGATCGACCCGAAGGTGCTCGATCTGATCACCGAAACGCTCCCGCAAGAGGCGCACCGTCTCCCGCTCCACCGGCGGATCGAGAACACCCGTTTTCAGCTTTAATCCCTTAAACCCGTATTTCTCTACGTGCTCGGCATACTGCTCGCAGATGCCTTCGGGACCATCCTCGCCGCCGGTTGCGCCGTCCTCGCTTTTGTAACGATAGAATAGGTAGGCGACAAACGGAACTGCCTCCACATCCGCGCCGCCGAGCAGGTCGCACAGCCGTTTATTCTGGATCTTCCCGATAATGTCCCAGCAGGCCGTCTCGATTGCCGCGGCCACATAACGCAATTCGATGGTGAGGGCGGATTGCTCGCTCGTGGTACGAAATACCTCAAAGTTTTTTATGATTCTGGAAACATCAAGTGGATCATAACCGATGAAGAAGCGCTCCGCATCTTTGACGCGGGCACAGGTGCTGTTTCCTCCATAGGTTTCTCCCAACCCCACGACGCCTTCATCGGTATGCACTTCCACGATCGTGCGCGTCGTGCCTGTTTCCACGCCCATGCTCCAGCGAAGCGGCGCGTCCATCGGCACGTGTACCGGAGTCGAGACAACCTTTGTGATTTTCATGGAATTCTGTTTTCCAATAGCGCTTTCTATTCTCCCGAAACCGCTGCCATTATGCCTTTCATATACCCGATGGCAAAGATATGTCCTTGCATGGTGTAGCCGTCAGCAGGTCCTTCATCGGTGGCCAGACGAGGGGCGTGATCCGAGCGGATGAAGCCCTTGTAGCCGATCTTCATGTAAGTCCTGAATGCCTCAACCATGTCGGTGGGTCCGTCATCAGGAAAAGTCTCGATGAAATCATCGATCGAGCCCCGAACGTCCCGAAAATGTACAAAGTGAATATTGTCTCCAAAATGTTCAATAACTTCCGGCACGTGCGCTCCCATTTCCACGAAGCAGCCCTGGCAAAGCGTTATCCCGTTTACTGGGCTGGGAAAAAGATTCAGCAAGCGGTCAAAATCCTCGCGGCTCGACATGATCCGGGATAGGCCGCAGAGGGGCGAGACTGGCGGATCGTCCGGATGCATGGCGAGTTTCACTTCCGCCTCCTCCGCTACCGGAACCACATTTCGCAGAAAATACTCCAGATTGTCCCACATCTGCTCGGAGGTGGTCGGTTCCTCATCGTGAACGAGTGGGTCGCGATCAAAAGCCGCCCGCTGAAAACGGCTGGTTAACGCGCCCCCGCGGGTCGGCGTTTCAATAGACGTGCGCACGACCATGGCGTCGTCTGTTATCTGCGGCATGAAATTATAGCACAGCACCTGCACACCCAGTTGTCCCATGCGACCGATTGCCCTTTTGTAGTCTTCGACCTGTCGCGCCCGCCCTTCTTTCCCAAGAACAATCCGGTCAATGGCCGGTCCGGCTTCCACCACCGGGATCGACATACCCATACTCTGCGCTTTTCGCTTGGCCAAATTCAGCGCTTCCATATCGGCCGGCATGCCCGACATGTCATAGTAGACTACATCGTCTACGCCCAATTGCTTGAGCAGCGCCAACCGGGTTTCATCAAACGGGTTCGGTACCTGGCAGATTCTCATGGTGTCGGCGCCTCTACCGGTAAGAGGCCCTCGGCCTTGAGATCGGACCATAGCTGTCGAGGGATCTCCGCCCGCATTACGCGCGCGTTGTCCTCAAGTTCGTCGATTGATGCAGCTCCGGGCACGACCGAGATTACCGCTTCGTGAGCCAACGGGAATTGCAGAGCGGCTGCCCGCAGTTCGACTCCGTGCTGATCACAACTTTCTCAAATGAGTCCATCTCACACTAAAGCGTGCATACTTTCGACGTTAATGCTCAGCAGATTTGCCTCTTCTTCCTCTGGACGCCCGGCCATGATCTCTCGCCAAGCAGCAGCCTGCACTCAGGCATACTTTGCTGATTAGTTCAATTCCCATAGTTCAAATGGATTTTCAGGGTCAGTGTGCACAGGGAAAACATTCTTCCCACTCCTTTGAAACGGAAGATTCGCAAGATCGAGCGAGGTCGCGCCGGGACCGTCAAAGAGGAGGCCGCGTTCCGGTTCGGCTTCATAACCCGCCTGCCATCCAGTCGGACTCTTTACCAACACGGCCAGTGCGTCATTGGGGGCGAGTCCGACACTTTCGTAAAAAGCGGGATCCGGCGTCAAAGCCGGATAGCTACATGCCACAAGCTGCAACTGTCCCGCCTCAATTACCGCCGCTTCTCCCATTGAGAAAGTCTGACCCGTATAGGATTTACCTCGTGCCCGGTATCGACCTTCGCCTGTAAACAACACACTCCCCTCCCATTCCACCGCGGGATCCCCGGTTCTGAACCGAGTTGCCCCTTCTCTAGCAGCTTTGACGGTAGCGGGATCGACGACCCATAGAAGGACCTTTCCCGCGAGAGCGTCCTTATGAGGTAAAAGCCGTCGCAAGGCTTCAGCGCTGTGTCCCGCCGATCCACCCGAAGTGGCGTCGGCGGTATCCGCGAGTATCCATGGTTTATTCTTTTTCTCCTCGAGACGTATCAGAATCGACTCCCAGTCGGACAGATGCGATTCCCATTGTTTGCGTTGAGAATACCAATTCTCCGCCAATTCCTTCCCTTGGGCTATGGCTGATTTACCCGCTTCCGATGTAACCACCACCGCCGAACCCAATTCAGTAATGTCCAGCCAGGGTTGCACGGGAAAGAGACTGACATCGAGAATCCCCTCGTTGCGCTCGATCTCACGGGCCTTTCGAAGAATATCCGCGAAACGGCCATGCTCGTGCGAAGTGTCTGTGGGAGGAATCAGTGCCGCAATCTTTACGGCCGCACGGGAGAAATTTCCTTCGTGCATGGCAAGGCGCGCTGCCCGCTCACCCGTTTTATTGGTGTCTATATGCGGCATCGTGCGGTAAGCGGTAATGGCATCCGCATATCTCAGCATTCGCGTCGTAATATTCGCGTGCAAATCGAGTGACAGGACGAGGCGTCCCGAGTAGCCGAGTTCATTACGCACCCTCTCCAGGATGTGACCCTCGACGTCGTCCTCGCCGATTGCACAGGCGGCGCCGTGTAGGTGTAGAATCAACACATCGAAGAGGCCGGCGACTTCGATTCGCCCCAATAAGGTATCGCTCAACTGAGAGAGACAATCAGCACTGAGTCGACCGGCGGGGGAACCGCAAATCGCCACGAAAGAGGGATTCGTTTCCCAGCCAACCGATTCGAGGACTTCCAGACTTCCCCGCATCTGTGAATCCGACTCCCTCGCCCACGCCCGTATCGCATCCTCCGTTTCCAGCCAAATGCCGCTTCGCTTGAACAGGTCGATCTCAGCATCCTGAGGGCTGAATGTGTTGCTCTCGAATAGGAACTGGGCGATTGCTGCCTTCATTTCAGAAGCGGTTTTGCAGGTGATCGAAATCGATTGAGATCGGGGAAAACTCTATCGAAAAGCTCCCGCTTTCCGCTACCGGAATCGAATTTGAGTGTAGCGGAATGCGGAAGCATTTCGTCCTAACCAAGTTTCACCCCTTTTTGATCCGACAGCGTCTCGTGCGAACTAGGATATACACTAACCTCAATCCTGCTCACAAAACCCTCTTGAAAAATCTTACCGTTTCCTTTGTGTGCATGTGATTGAATGAATACTCCGTAGACGGATTTCTCAATCATTTTGCGGAATCATAGACTCCGTGGAAGTCGGCTTTCGCTTGCGGAGGATCCATACTTCGGATGCGTTGCATGGTGGCATCTAACAGTCTCTGATCATGGTGATTGACCCGAATGGCACAAACTTAGGGACTCGTTAATCTGATCACTGGCGTTTCCGATTCGGTCGCAAGCGGCCTTCCTACAAAAACTTACGAAATTCGCAGGAAGCTCGCTTGCGAGCGATTCTTGCCCTAAGTTAGGGCCATTCGTGATTGACCCCGTAGGCATCGTCGCACTTATCTTGGAACACGGATAGAGAATTGTCGATTGGAACGATTGCGGATCGAATATACATGAAGTATCGAGAATTGAAGAGCGATGAGCGGCGATTCTTCGACGACAATGGATACCTGGTTGTTCGTGAAGCACTCGACGAGGAGATGCTGCAGCGGGTCGTGGAAGCGGCGGATCGATTGGTGGGCGCTATACAGGGCGCTATACAGAAACTGGGGGACGCCGAGCCAGTCTCAGCAATGTGGTTGCTCTCGAGGATACATTTGTTCCACTTCTGACGTGGGAGACAACAGTTCCTCTGATTGTTCAATTACTCAGTTACAATATACGCCTGACAAAGTCTCACCTCATTTTCAAGTATCCGGATCCGGAGGGTGCAAGTGAACCGACCTATTGGCATCGGGATGTGCGTTACAGTTCAGAAGATCTGGGGCCGGCTTGCAACACTCGACTGCAGATCAAGGTGGCGTATCAATTGAGCGATGGCATGGAGCCCGGTTGTGGCAACACTTGGCTGGCTGCCGGCAGCAATAACTGTAGACGGCCGATCGAGATTCCGAAAGGCGCGCACGATCCGACCAACGCCATGGAGCCTTCTCTGCGAGCGGGTGACGCGTTTCTGTTCGAGAACAGGACCTATCATCGCCAGGGGCTCAATCGAACGCAATTCACTCGGAAGGTAGTGATGTTCGGTTACTCCTACGCATGGCTTTCCCCCAATGACTTCGTCGTGCAATCCGAAGAGTTGCTGGAAAGGATACACGACCCAATCGCCGGGCAGTTGTTGGGCGCGGCCCGATCTTCCAATTCCCAGATCGATCATCGGGCTCTGCGGGAGTGGGCGGAAATGCACGGCGTGCGGCGGTCCTCAGAGATCGCACACGACAAAGTCAACGCCTGAGCCAATGGAAGCGCGTCGAGGTCATTCAATACCTCCGATCGGGAATTAGAGTCTCGAAGACTCCCGGCTCGCCGGGATAGGAAGGCCGCTTGTCGAAGACCCCGAGCTTGTCGAGGGGCAGCCGAATGGAACCACCGACCCCGATCGGCTCGCTGAAGAGCGAGTTTCCTAACTTCGCTGTGAAATTGGGTGCGGAGGTGAATGCGATTCTGCCGTAAAGAGAGAAACCTCAAATCAGAGACTTTCGAAGACTTCCTGATTGTAGGCAAATAGGGCAGGAGTCCCCCCTGTATGCACAAAGATCACGGTTTGATCTGGCGAGATTCTTCCCTGCCGAATATGGTCCACCAATCCTGCTAGCGCTTTTGCGGTGTAAATCGGGTCGAGAATGATTCCCTCGGTTCGTGCCATGAGTTTCAGCGCCTCCATTCCGGCTTGAGAGGTCTTTCCGTAAGATTCACCTATGTAACCGTCATCATTCACGAAATCATCGGACCCCAACGTCAGGTTCAGATCCAACGCTTTCGCTGCAGTGTTCGCCGTGCGCGCCAGTTTTTGGAAGATATCCTCGTCCCAACGTATCGGGGCTATTCCGACTACCTGCCACGGCAGGCCCAGGCCTTTGGCGCCCAGCACCATCCCGGACTGGGTAGCTCCAGCGGACGAGCAGTAGATAAAGTCCGGCTGGACGCCGGCGGCTTTCAGTTGCTCTTTGAGTTCCAGGATGAATTCTACGTAGGCTAACGGGGCGAGTGATTCCCCTTCACGAGTGCTGATAACGAAAGGTTTGTGTCCCGCCTCTCGCAGCTGCTCGCCCACTTCCTGCTTGGCCGCTTCCATGCCCTCGCCCAGGGGAGCATCGGTAAAATGAATCTCGGCGCCGAGGAGGTGATCCAGAAGGAGATTTCCCTGAACCTCCCGACTCGGATAGTATTTGTGAAGGACCAGATGTGCCTTCAAACCTAGCCGAACAGCGGCCGCCGCCAGTTGCCGGCAGTGATTGGATTGCTCTGCCGCGCCCTGAACGACGCAGTCGGCGCCTGATTCCACGGCTTTTCCAAGAACATACTGGAGAATTCGGGTTTTGTTTCCTCCGAATGCCAGTCCCGTGCAATCTTCCCGCTTTATGAAAATCCGTGGGCCGCCCAGCGCTTCGGTGAGCTTCGGACACGGTTCCAGGGGGGTCGGTAAATGCGCCAATGAAACCCGGGGGAGCCTGTTGAGGCGCTCCCTGAGTTCTGTCGGTGTCACCGTGATATTCAGCGTATCTCCTGGCAAAAGCTTCCTCCCTCTCTTGCAGCGTCTTTTTGAGAATCGGGATCTTCCCGACGACGGCGATGCAAAATATGCGATGACACATTTGCAATGAAGAAAGTTACTGCAAATCTTTGTGATCCGATCACACTGCGAGGATTTGCGCCAGGGTGGAAAAGGGAAGTACCCGTGCCTTGGACGAGCCGATCTCGTAGTCCCTCTCCCCAAAGTGAACCTGGTAAAAGCAAGGGATGCTGGTACGCTTTGAAAAGTAGGATATATTTCGACTGAGCTCGCTCTCACCGGTCTTGCACTCCACGGCGAAGACGGGTTTGGCGTTCTGAACGACAACGAAATCCAGCTCCCTCCCCTGGGAATCGCGCACAAATTTCAAGTCCATCCGGTCGCCCTCACTATCCTCGATTCGATGACAGTATTTCAACAGATTTGAAGCGACAAGGTTTTCTAAACGGGCTGCCTCGTTCACGCAGACGGACCAGTCCCACATATAGAGTTTTCTCTCCTTTTTTGCTGCTCGAAGCTTCGGAAATCCATGTGGCTGTATGCGAAAGCAGAAATAAAGGTTCTCCAGAATCGTGATCCAGCGGTCCGCCGTCTCGAATGCTACTGAAAGATCCTGCCTGAGGTTATTGATCGAGAGTAGGGAACCGACTCGTTCAGGCAGTACGCTGGCCAGCAAATCCAGTTGCGACACCTCCTTGACTTGCTCCAGATTGATAAGATCTTCCTGAATGACCCGGCTCTGACGTTCCCGCTGCCAGCGCTTCCAGTGGCGGACGCTTCCCTTGAGAAAGGGTTCGGGGAACCCACCGAACTTTAGCAAGTGTTGAAGGTCCTCATTTGTGGGGGTGTTGCTGACCTCTCGGAGTGAGAATGGATGCAGGCGGTGATAGTGATACCTTCCCTGAAGTGAGTCCCCGCCCCGCCTGTAGTGATCCAGTCTGGCTGAACCAGTTATCAGGATCTGTCGTCTGGACTTTCCGGTGTCGTAGAAACCTTTGACGAGGTTCCGCCAACCCTTGTACTTATGTATCTCGTCGAGGATTACGAGGTTCTCCTCGCTGGGCAGCGCGCCCTGAAGGAGTGCCCTTCTCGACACTACATCATCCCAATTCATATAGGCGGGATGTGTTTCACTGCCGCCTTCGAGGAGACTCAACGCAAGCGTTGTTTTGCCCACTTGTCGCGGCCCTCCCAGGAAAACCATTTTCTCTTTCAGATCTTGAGTTACGATATCTGTCAGATAGCGATTCATAGCCAATTTCGATTATGCAGAGATTCAAATAAACTCTAAACTATTCATGCTTAAATTAGAGTCAAGCTGAATATTATCACAAGCTTCTACGATGGTGAAGTAGTAGCGTCCCGGTCAGCAGATTGGATATTTTCGCAGGACATAGAGGGATGCATGCTGGTAGGAGGGACCGCGCTCAGCGGATTTTACGCGCGGCACCGGCGCTCGGACGACCTTGCTTTTCAGCATTGCCAGCGCTCCCTTGAGCGAGGAGGCCTGCGATTTTTCCCTCGATCCGAATATTGTCGAAAATGAGATCTATGGGCAGATAGTTGAGTTCCGGCAGCTTCTCATTCGGAACTTGAAAAGTTACCTACGAGACTTGCCAACACCTCGCGATGAAAAGAGGTGTTTCGTCTCGAGGCTCTCCTACATCCAGACGGTAATTCGGAGGTCCGAATCAGTTCGATACCCGCGAGGGAATGAGCGGCTTCTTGACACGGCGTAGCGCGCGAAGACGGTGACGCCGCGATGGCACGATGAGGCAACCCAATTCAAGATGCGCCCTCAACACGAAAAATTCTCATCTTGAGCGCGATCCGGTTTTCCCCGAGCTCCGTTTTCGTTTGCTCGTAATAGAGCACGTGGGCGGCACCATCGATAAACCGGATACTGGGATAGGACCACGCCTTCCCGGGTTCGTCTTCCAGATTGTGAAATCCGAACCAGCTCTTGCCACCGTCGTGAGAGAATCCAACGGTCAAGGGTGTCCGATTTTTTCCATGGCTACCGAGATTGCTATTGCGATTCCAGACCACCATGATCCAGCCGGTATTCGGTTCAATTGCGCGGGCGGCCGGCGATTCCGGCGAGATGAGTCGTGTCACTTTCATGGCCTTGGTCCATGTCTCACCGTTGTCGTCCGAGTAGGAGATATATTGCCGGTGCATCTGGGTGCGCATGAGCATCATGAGTCGGGCGGAGGAGAGTTCCACGACACAGGGTTCCATCAATCCCCGTCCGGGGCCCTCCAGCATGCTCTGAGACTGGCGCCAGTTTTCGCCGCCGTCGTCTGATAGGAGAAACCAGGTTCGGATTTTGTCAGTCTTTCCATCTGTGCGGTCCCACGGCCATGGAGTGGCGAGAGGGACGATCAGCCTCCCGCTCCCTGTTCGAACGACACGCTGAGCGATGATGATATGACCGCCCGGGCCCGCCGGCGTTATCCGCTGCGGTTCGGTCCAGGCGGAACCGTCCAGGGCAGGCAGGGACTCGTCCCGGCATTCCATCATCGCGATCGATTTCTCGGTTGGGGTGTGATGGCAACGGACGAAGAGGGCAAGGCGACCATCGCCAAGACGAACAAGGCTCGGCATACGCACCGTGTTCCGCCTGTCATCGGGCTCCGCGATGGGGAATATCTCTCCCCAATTTCGGCCATCGTCTTCCGAGATCATGCCCACAACCCTTGAAGGATCCCCGTCGGTCGTTGCGCCGAGCCACTGGGAGTAGGCCAGTAGTAGGCGACCGTCAGTGAGGCGGACCAGATCCCCTCCCATGTTCCGCGGAAACTCGGCCGTGGCGGGAGCAAGGATGTGTTCACCGACCTCGGAGAGAGTGACGCCCGGAAACTGAAGCTCCGGAATTCTCTGCTTCGCTTGTCGCTGTTCGGCCCGATGGACTGTGCAGTCGAGGAGTTCCGATCCCTTCGTTTTGAAATACCAGAATCCGTCCGATTCTCCGATATCGGCGGCGCCCGACTCGGGCCAACCTTCAAAGCGAATACCTTCCAGTCTAAGATGCTTTCCAGGATCCGTGGAAAGACTTGGATCCTCTTTGAAGCGCAGATAATCCCCGTGCTTGAAGCCCTTCACAAGAAGAATGTCGCCGTCGTGCTCTTTGAATTTGTTGAAGGTGAGCCCCTGCGGTTGCTCGTCTTCGAGAGAGTAGCTCAGAATACGATCCCCCAGTCCGAGTGTCTTCGATGTGGCGATATCCCAGTCCATATTGGGTTCCCAGTACGGCACTGAGAAGGTGAGTGTCCCGGTTTGCGACATGGCCAATTTCAGGTCTGGTTCGGTGGCATAGACCTGAGGCGTGTAGATGCCCAAGTGCCCTCCGGGGGCGTTGACGCTGAAACGGGGGCCTTCAACCTGGACGCATAACGGATTCCGAAAATCCAGCGTTCCCTTCATGACTTGCAGGGTGGTCGGTTTTCCGAGGAGACGATCGACCCCATTGAGAATGAGTGTCCCGCCGCCTGTGAGGACCACACGGTCATCCGTGCTGTCGGTTTTCATCTCAATTCGACCGACTGTGATGGTATCCTCGATGCAAATCTCGCAGTCGCCGATGGCGCCTGAGAATCGGACCACGTCGGCCGAACCGGGAAGGATCGATTCAGACCAGTTGGTCGGATCGTTCCACTGCCCGTTGCCCACCGATCCTGTCCAGCGGCATTCGCTGCTGTGCTTGGCGCTTGTATAATCCTTCTGACTCATCGTGACACCAAAGTAGAGGTGCTTCCTTCAGCTACGAAACTCTGATCTACACCTGATTCGAACATCTCCTGGCGTAGAGGAATCCGGGAGGAATTCGATCAGTAGGGAAACTCCATCGTCAAAGCCATCGATACTTCTCTACCGTCGTTTCATTTATTGTGACACCGAGTCCCGGACCTTCGGGCAGCTCAACATAGCCGTCAACGATTTTAAACTTTTCGTTCGTAAGCTCGTGACGCAACGGCGAATCCGTCATGCAGAACTCGAAGACTTCTGTGTTGGGAAGCGCAGACAGTGCGTGAAGGGAGGCCGCAATGGTGATCCCGCTTTTGAAACTGTGATTGACGACCTTGCGGTTATGGCGGCAGGCCATCTTTCCTGCCTCGACAAAGGTGGAGATGCCGCACCTCCCCGGATCCGGTTGAATCCAGTCCAGGCCGCCCTCCACCACGAGCCGCTCGAACTCCACATAACGCGCCTCAGCCTCGGCAGCCGCAATGGGCAACGGGCTTTCCGCGGTTAATGCGCGATAGCCGGAAATGTCTTCGGGATGGAGCGGCTCCTCGAGCCAGAATGGGCGGAATTCCATGAATTGGTGTGCGCGCTTGAGGGCCGTCTTCCAATCCCACACCTGCCCGGCGTCGATGAGAATATCCACCTCCTCGCCCGCCCCCCTTCGTGCTTCGCGGACCAGCGCAATATCGGTTGCTTCGTCCCGGCCCATCGGCCCCCAGCCAAATTTGATCGCGGTAAACCCCTCATCGGCGAATCGCCGAGCCAATTCGCAGGTCTCCCCAGGAGTGTCCCCGAAAAGGATTGAGCAGTATGCCCTAAACCGTCTCTTGTGTGGCCCGCCCAGCAGTTGATAGACCGGGCGGTCACACGCCTTCCCCGCGATGTCCCACAAGGCGATGTTTACTCCGGCCTTGGCGTGGGCGCCCGCAGCTGTCCTGCCGTAATAGTTAGTGACCTCGTCCATGAGCCCGGTGCAGACATCGATTGCCACGGGGTCCGCATCCACGAGGGCGTTCCTCAGCCCGTTGCAAATCTGGTGCGACAGCGGTGCATCGACAATCGCCTTGACAACGCTCGGGCAGGAATCGACCTCTCCCCAGCCGGTAATTCCCTCATCGGTCTCGATTTTGATCAAACATGTGTCCTGAGTCCCATCACAGGCCGAGGTGACCTCGGGCAGGCGCAGGACCATGGCGGTGACTTCAGTGATCTGCATAGTCGAGGGTGACTGCTATACCATTGACGTTTGGAACGTCAGACGAGGGTCAGTTCTGCTGATGTCGGCTCTCGGCACGTGTTGGTAGCTATTTCCCGTAGTGTGACCACATCCTCAGCACGTGAACGATTTTCTCATCTTTGAATACCTCCTACACCAGCCTGTGCTGAATATTGATTCTTCTCGAATAGCATCCCTAAGAGGCATTCGTATCTTGGAGGAGTCTTGTATGGATCAAGCTTCAGTATTTCGATGAGCTCTTCGGCTTTATCTTTCAAACCGCTCCGCTTTAGTTTCTTTGCGTCTTTTTGCGCTTGGCGTGAGAAGACAATTTCGTAACTCACCAGTCGAGTTTCTTGGAGGCTTGTCCGATCCCCTCTTTTCTCGCTTTCTGAATTGATTCAACCATACCGGGAACGGAGTGCAGATACAGCGTCTCTCTGATCGAACGCCAGTCATCTTCCGAAATTAGAACCGCGTTACCTCGCTTCCCGGTGATTTGAATTGGCTCATGAGACGCGTTGGCCTCATCGATCAAGGCGTAAAGTAGCCGACGAGCTTTTGTGGCAGTTACGGGTGTCATTGTTAATAGCGTCCGTAAAAGCGTTCGCTTGTCAATTTATGATACACCACACTTGCACAGTTGTTGAAGAGGAAATTGGAAATATTGCGAGAATTCGCGGGGACTTGACAGCAGAGCCTTATGATGTATGATGTAAATGTAACTCAGTTTCCTGCTAATACGGAATCATGTATAAACGAGGAGGATCGAATCATAATGCATCGAACCCAGATTATGTTGGAAGAGGAGCAGTACCAGGCGGTATGCGAAAGAGCGAGGAAGCAGAACAAGAGCATGGGCGCAATCATTCGCGAATTACTGGACCGGGCTCTGGCGGCCACGGAACCCGGAAAGCGGCGCCTCTTCAAGCTGTCCGATGGAAAAGGGTTGTTCAGCGACAATGAAACGAGAGGGCGCGACCACGACGCATATCTATATGGAGGGTCCTGATGGAGCGGATCTTCGTGGATACGGGTGCGTGGTTCGCATTTTTCAACAGCCGGGACCCCGATCACGAATTGGTCGCCGAGGCATTATCTGATTGGGAGGGTCGTCTGCTTACTTCCGATTATGTATTCGACGAGCTCGTTACCTTGATTCGCTTCCGGGTTGGTCATATTGAGGCGAGGAAAGCGGGTAATATGCTTCGCAGTGAGGATTTGGCTCGACTGGTTACAGTAGGCGAGACAGATCGTGATGCGGCTTGGCATCGATTCATAAGCGAGTCGGACAAGGAATACAGCTTTACGGATTGTACGTCATTCGCCTTGATGAAGCGCCTCGAAGTCGAGACGGCGGCGGCGGTCGATTCGGAATTTCGCCGGGCTGGTTTTCGCGTCCTTCCGTGAGTCCCGCCTCGATCCTCGAATACAACTCGAAGAAAGTTCGCGGTAGGAAGCTGTCGGATGCCACGTGTGACAGATTCCTCGTAGTCCCGGCGTACGGGAGTAGGATTACTTAGCGTAAAGAGAAAGGGGCTGTTCAAGACCAAACTTGCTTCCAACAACGCCATCCTGGTTTGGGCAACAGCCTCGAAAACCGTTGACAGAGCATGTAGACCACAGGAAACGTAACGGAAAAACAATTGTGACATGAGCGAAGATTCTTCACTGGACAACCTGAGCCCGCTGGCCCGCGAGCTTCTCAATGCATCGGATGAGCAGTACGCAACTCTGAGCGAAGGGCGGGAACGAGGGCTTATCGAACTTGCGCCGGTCGTTCTTCCGGGGCAGCCGTTGGGCGACAACAATCACATGGGTTGGCCGGTGGCAACTAAAGTCGACGGCAACCTCGTCGTCATCCACCGACGGATTCCGGGGCACAATCCAAGGGGTGCGGGTGACGGTGACGAGAACTCGAGCTTTTCCCTGGCCGTTGTCTCCGAGGACGACGGTCAATCGTGGACGGAGCCGTATGACCTCCGCGATGCAATGGAGCCCTCCTGTAAAAATCGCGGAGGAGTGCTTCCGCTTTCGCACCGCTACAAGTTTGGCCCCGTCAATGAGAGCAGGGAGGGGTATAAGCTCCATTTGAACGCCATTGGAACGTCGTCGGAGGGCACGGTCGTCGTGCTCTGCAACTATGGCGCTTTCCGTTCGACCGACAGGGGCCGGACGTGGACGCACCAGCACACACAGTTTCGAGAGGATACGACGGAGGGTGATATTGTCTTTCAGGGTCCAAGGATCGTGAACCATTCGGAACTCGGTCTTTGCTCGTTCGGCAATACAGTTGGCTTCGGGCGTGGTGGCCGGTTTCCCAACCCGGTTGTGGGTCCAATCGATCTTTTCCACCACAATCTCGCCGTTCTCAGCTCACGAGATGATGGAAGGACCTGGAATAAGGAGATCCACGAACTTCCTCCGTGGGCGGCTCAGCACGAAGCCGCGGCGGTGTGCCACGAGGGCGACATTTTCATCCTTGGTCGCGATGAACGCACGCATACTTCCTATATTCAAATTCGGGTTTCCGGCGGAAAGCCAATCGATGTCCGCCGCGCCAGCATTCGCCACACGCGAAATCTCGATACGTTGGATATCGACTACAATCCGGTCACCTGCAGATTCGAGGTCGTGCGGTCCATGAGGGAGAACCTGCTCGTCGATCTCTGGAGTATCGATCCGGAAGACTGGGAGTCGGCCGAGTGGCGCTTCGAGGGAGTGCTTTTTGCGAAGAAGCGTTCAGAGGGAGGGAAGGAGTTTTACAAGACTTCGGACGGGTTCCATCCGGCCGGCGGCGTCATCGATGCTGGGAAGGGCGTCCAGCACATTTTTATCTACACCGGCCACCCGAATGGACCAGCCGGGACATTTCGCATTACGAGGACTCTCGAAACCCCGAAACTGGCGGAGTTTCTGGGTAGTGGCTGAGGTGGAGCGGCGAGGCAACACGCTCTGCGCCGGTCGGAGCTGAGACGAAGTCCTTTTTGCGCAACGCGGGACTTCCACTAACGTCGGGGACTCCGTAATCCCACTCAGGAGGATACGATGGGACCACGCTCTTGCGAGCGCGGCTACGCTTGAACGAAATCCTCCCGGATTCCGCTACAACTTACGAACGAAATGCTTTTGTAGTCAGTATCGTCCTCGTGTTCGTTCTCGAATAACGGGTGTTACAAACCTGAAGATCAGGATGGCAGCATATCGACATTTTTCCGGGTTTCTTCGATACACGTTTTCGCAGTATCCTGGGCAGTTTCATGCGAAGAAGACATGTGGGAAATTCAGTTAACTTTTCGTAAAAAAAACGGTTGACTCCGCTTCGTTCGGTGTTTCAATGCACGGTAAACTGAACCCTAACTGAACCCTAACTGAACCCTAACTGAACCCTAACTGAACCCTAACTGAGCCGTAATGAAAGCCTAATTGAACGCTAATTGTATGCTGACCCCATATCCCCTGTCTTTTTTTGAACTAACGTATCGGTTTCATGAAACATACCGAACTCAGAACAAAAACTCCTAAATAAGGACTATGAAAATGAAGAGAACCAATCAACATCCATGGTACGTGGCTTTTCGGAATGCGGGATTAATCCTCATTGCCGCGAGCCTGTTAACCTATGCTCCCCTTTCCGCTCAGGAGGAAAAAACTGAAGAAGGGGAAGAGACTGAGCTCATTGAGCTGCCCGAATTTCGGGTCGATGATTCACAGGAATTCGGTTACCGGGCCACGAGTAGCGCGACGGCGATTCGCCTTGCCGCCCAGTCGATCGATCTTCCGATGAATATCAGTATTCTGCCCGCGGAATTTATCGAGGATCTCGCTTTCGACTCCACGCAGGAAGCAGCCCGCTTCATCAGCAACGTCTATGG
The DNA here is from genome assembly GCA_965215885.1 of Candidatus Moanibacter sp. Lineage (GTDB taxonomy): Bacteria > Verrucomicrobiota > Verrucomicrobiia > Opitutales > UBA2987 > CBDCEW01. Next base: position 33,750 of record CBDCEW010000002.1, on the reverse strand, counting down.
CGACGAGCGCGTTTCCACACATGACGGGGGTGGCATTCTCTACCTTCGCGGGTTTCGCACCCCGAAGCAGCGCAATGGAGTGGAGAGCTTTGGGGCAGCCAACCTCAACGGGGTCGATCGCATCGAGGTGATCAAGGGTCCGGTCGGCGTCTTTTACGGCAACACTGCGCCAGGAGGAATCTTTAACGTGGTTACGAAGAAACCCCAATTCAAAAATGGCGGCAGCATCGAATACACCTACGGCAGTTACGAGCATCATACAGTCGCGCTCGATGCCCAGGCCACGGCGCTGAACAATACGCTGGGTGTGCGGTTAAACGGAACCTATCTCAACTCCAAGGACTGGCGCGACCTCGAGGAGGCCGAGGAGGCCTACTTTACCGGATCGGTACGCTGGAATCCGAAGCCGAGATTCGATGTCTTCTATGAGTTCGAGGATGCGAATATGAGGCGCAATGACGGGGTCAATGACGTGGTTGGGAACCCCGAACGTCACCGGGACTACGCGAATCCTCCCCAGGCGGTCGTCGATTTTTATCGTGAATCGCGGGGTGATCCGGACGACGCCACAACTATCAGCTATCTTCGTGGCCGCTGGTTGTTGTCGACCGCCCGTTGGAAGGCCGACAAAGATGCAGTCACGGGCGATTACGCCTTTCGCAATACCGGTTTTCTCGATCCTTTTCTAATTTCCCCACGGGGTTTCAATTTCAACCGCAACGGAGAGGGCGGCTTCGACGACTACACAGGCTCGAGCCATCTCTTCAATGTCAGTTGGGGACCAACGTCGTGGATCGATGTCCGCTACCAGTTTTACGACATCGAATCCTATCGGAATGACGTGAACAACTTTTTCACCGATGTCAACGGTGACTACTCCCTGCGGATGCGGGACAATTTCAACCATCGCACACGCAGCCGTCGCATCAACCAGCAGGTTGATCTCAAGTTCAGATTCAATACGGAAAAGGCGGGCAAGCACACCCTCATCTACGGGCACGAACACCAACACAATTTCCGCTGGAGAAATGGTACCCACATCTTCGACTGGAATCAGCTGCCGGATCTCCAGGTGCCGGCCGATCCGGATTTCAGAGGTGGTCCGGTCCCAGCAGGAACTCCCATGGTTACGGTTTCGGGCAATGAATAACGGAATCGATGGAATCCGTATATTCACGATACCCCGAACTACTCCGATGCCATCGCAAGCAGGAACGAACCGACCCCGCGAACACCGACCTGGTTGACCGGCCATTACTTCACGCACCTGGGATCGTTCTTCAACAACCGCCTGCGGACGATGGTCGGCATGCGATGGGAAGAAGAGGACGACGGCGACACCGGGAAAACGCCTCGCTACGGCGCCGTCTTCGAGGTAATACCCGGTTGGCATGTATTCGGCAGTTACAGTCAGCAGTGGCGGCCGAATGGGGACAACGTTTCCGGTCCGGGCGCGCCGGCTCTGAACCCGTTTGAGCTAACCAATGAGGCGGGTGTTGGGATTGATATCGGAATCAAGACGGCCTGGAAGGACAACAAACTGGCCGGAACGATCAGTTGGTTCACGCTCGATCGCGAGAACATCCGCCAGCAGGACGGCGAGCGCAACGACACGGAACCCCTCAATAACGACGGGACCCAGACAAATAATATCACGTGGTGGCTCCTTTCCGGCCTGGAACACACCGAGGGAATCGAAGCGGATCTGGTTTGGACGCCGAATCAGAAATTCCAGATGCTTTTCACTTATGGCTGGATCTACGACGGGAAGATCGTAAGGGATGCGTCACTGACCAATCCCTTTGAGATCGCAATTCAGAACGGTCGGCAATTGCACAATGCGCCGACGCACAACCTGGCGGTCTTCGGAAAATACAAGCTTACGGAGGGAAAGTTGAAGGGATTCTCCTTCGGAATGGGTGTGCGCGCCACGAGCGCGGCGGAATCCGGGAATAACAAGCCATTCCGGATCCATCGCAATCCCGGTTACAACGTGTTTGATGCGTTGATCCAATACGAAACGACCAGGTTCGGGAAGAGAACCGTTTTCAGCTTCAATCTGGAAAACATGTTTAATCAGAGATGGTACACTGGCCTCGCCGTGGGCGACCCAATCAAGGCCTACTTCAAGATTAAGACGTTCTTCTAAGTCGATTTAACTGAAGAGAATTTGAGGGGCGGCTTCGGCCGCCCCTTTGTTTTACGCGTTTTCGGGAGTTGGCCCCATCGCGGGATAAACCCGCTCCTACAATCCGAATGAGATTATGCTTTCGGATCCCGTTCTATAACCTGTGAGGACTGTAGGAGCCCCATCGCGGGTTTATCCCGCGATGGGGCTTGTTCCGATATGCTCGGAGTGTAGGCTCTTTACCCCGAACCCTGTTGTAACTTGAAAATGGCAGTGCTGAGCAGGGATCAGGCGGCCATATGGAGTTCCCATATCTGTATTAGAGACCCGCGAGGGCTGTAGGAGGGGGTTTATCCCCCGATGAATCCCGGTGGGGAGGGTTTATCCCGGATGGAGCTTGTTCCGAATTTGCCCGAGTGTAGGATTTCGTCGCGAAATCCTGCGAAACATGGCCAGAAGATCCACCATACCGATGCGCTTCCTTCTCTCCTGTCTGGCAACTGCCGCCGGCGTCTGTGTATTTCTCGCTTTCTGTGGGTGGCTGTTCAAACCGGAACTCAAACAGGAGCCGATTGAATTTTCACCCGAGGCGGTGGCCGCTGTGAACGCCCTTCGGAAAACCTCACCTAAGGGCGAGGGAGGCGGCACGATGATTTGGAGGGAGGTGGACTACTCGGCCGGCAATTCGGCCACGTGGTATCCGAACGGCGAGTCGCCCATTCTCGCGGAACTGGTGGCTGAAGGGCGGCTGCCGTCGGTGGAGGAGCGGGTCGGTCCGGAGCCGGTCGTCCTGGAGGGGGTCGATGGAATCGGCCGCTACGGCGGCACATGGTTCCGGGCGGCGACGGCGGCGAGCGACATCGAGCCGAGCAACCGCAGGGTCTTCAATGGCCATTTAGTGCGGTGGTCGCCGCAGGGCTATCCGCAGGTGCCCCATATCATTAAGAGATGGGAAGTCTCCGAGGATCGTCGCACTTGGATCTTTCATTTGCGTAGGGGAATCCGTTGGTCCGACGGCCATCCCTTCACGGCGGACGACATCATCTACTGGTGGGAAATGGAAGTGAAGGCGCTGGAGCTAGGCCGACCTCTTTGGATAAACATCGCCCGGGAACCCGTTGAGGTCGAGAAAGTGGATGATTTCACTGTACGTTATGAATTTCCTGTGCCTCATGGGCTATTCCTCGAACACATGGGTATGCAAGGGGAATACTACGCTCCAAAACACTACCTTGAACAGTATCATCCGGAATTCGGCAATGAGGCGTTGATCGAAGCGACCATTCGCTCGCGTCGTGTGGCCACCCGGCGCGCACTTTACTCGCTCCTGAAAGCCTGGAGCAATCCAGAGCACCCGCGCCTGTGGCCATGGATTTACCGAACCTACACGCCGAATCCTCCCTTCGCCTTCGTGCGCAATCCCTACTACTTCGCCGTCGACAGCGCGGGCAATCAACTCCCCTACATCGATCGGGTCTTCTACGACATCAAAAAGCTGGAATTGATTGGGATAGCGGCAGCCAACGGATCGATCTCCATGCAGACCCGGCATATCCGCTACGAAGATTATACTCTGCTCATGTCTCAAAGGGAGACCTACGACTATGAGGTCTACCACTGGTTCTCCGCCGTGCGTTCGGTTTGGGTTCTGTTTCCCAATCTCAATCGGCGGGTGGAGCCGGAAGACCCGGCCAGCGGGTACAAATGGGAACTGCTCAATGATCAGCGATTCAGGCGAGCACTCTCCCTCGCTATCAATCGACAGCAGATTATTGACGCCGTCTTTAACGGCGCCGGCGAGCCCGCCCAGATGTCGCCGGGCCGGGAATCATACTTTCATCATGAGGGGCTGCATACGTCCGCAATTGAATATGATCCGGTCGCGGCGAGTGGGATACTCGACGAGATTGGACTCACGCGGCGTGATGGTGAGGGATTCCGAAACTTTCCGGACGGCTCACGCATGGTGTGGTACATCGATTTGACGGATTTTAATGGCCGTGGGCCTGACCAGTTCATCATCGACGACTGGGCCGAAGTAGGGGTTCGCGCGGTTCTCCGCGAGCGTTCGCGTACCCTTTGGATTGCGGAAAAATCGGCCCTAACTCAGGATTTCAGCGTCTATCTAGGCCAGGGTGAATACCATCCCTTGGTCGAACCGCGCAACTTTGCCCCAGGGTTCAACGCTCTCCTTCATTTCGCCTATGGGTATGGACGCTGGTTCGCCAATGGCGGCCTCTGGGGGAGCCCGGACGTCGAGCGAGCCGGGGGCATCGAGCCGCCTGCCGGGCACCCGCTCTACGGAAGCCGGGAGTCCTTTGAGGCGGCAATTCGAGCGCCGACCTTGGAAAAACAACGCGAGCTGTTTGCGCGCGCCCTCGATATTGCAGCACAGAATCTCTGGACGATCAGTATCGCGACACCGCCTCCGCAATTGGCCGTGGTCAAGAAAGGGTTCAGAAACGTTCCTCGCTCGATGATTTACGGTGGCCGCTACCGTACGCCTGGTAATGCTGCTTCGGAAACTTTTTTCTTTGAGCGATCCGGAGATTCTACGGGGGCGGTGGAGAAGATCAAAAAAGAAATGGTGGAGATTACACCGGCTCCTGATGCTATCGATGCAACCACGCTCCGGCCGAGTCGGGGTAGGGGACTCGACCGACTGATTCAATGGACTGTCCTCGCAATCGGATCTTGCCTCATCGTCCTGGTCGGGCTCAAGCATCCCTACGTTGGAAGGCGACTCGTCATCATGATTCCCACCCTGGTGATTATCTCTGCGGTGGCGTTTACAATCATCCAGCTGCCGCCGGGGAATTTTATCGAAACCCGCATAAAGATTCTCGAGATGGAAGGGAACGATCGCGCCGTGGAAGAACTGGAGCAGGTGCGAGAAATCTTTCACCTCGATGATCCACCCTTCCTGCGCTACCTGCGGTGGTTGGGTCTTTACTGGTTTGCCGGCTTCGATGAAAGGGACAGAGGCCTGATTCACGGACATATGGGTTTTTCCATGGAAAACCAGAGGCCGGTCAATGATGTCGTGGGCGATCGCATTCTTCTGACCTTCCTGATTTCACTTGGTACTATTCTATTCACCTGGGCGCCGGCCCTGCCCATCGGCATCTACTCTGCCGTCCGACAGTACACGGTCGGCGACTATATTTTCACGCTCATTGGTTTTATCGGAATGTGCGTTCCAAATTTCCTTCTCGCCCTTCTTCTCATCTACTGGAGCGGGCGTTATTTCGGGATGGATATGACGGGCTTGTTCTCGCCCGATTATGCCGCTCAGCCGGAATGGACCTGGGGTAAAGTCGTCGACCTCCTTAAACACATCTGGCTGCCTGTCGTGGTTCTCGGCACAGGCGGTACCGCAGGAATGATTCGGGTGATGCGGGGAAACCTCCTCGATGAACTCAAGAAACCATACGTCCTCACTGCCATGGCCAAAGGCGTCCGTCCTTTCAAATTGCTCCTCAAATTTCCCGTCCGGCTTGCCCTGAATCCGTTTATTTCCGGAATCGGCTCTCTCTTTCCTCAACTCGTGTCTGGAGGCGCCATCGTCGCAATGGTCCTCAGCCTGCCCACTGTCGGACCTCTCATGCTCAGCGCCCTCATGAGCGAGGATATGTACCTGGCCGGTTCCATGCTTATGGTCCTGAGCCTTCTCGGGGTCATGGGCACCCTGGTGAGTGACCTCCTCCTGCTCTGGCTCGATCCTCGAATTCGCTTCGAGGCAGGTTCGAGGTAGCCCGAAGACTTCCCTATCCTGCTCAGTGGGAGACATCTCCCTATCTTCGGGCTAGGCGTTAACATCAACGAATCCCCCGGCCTCGTGCCGGGGATTGTTAGGTTTCCGTGCTACAGCCAAGCATCAGATTCGAAAAGCCTCCCCATACCTGTAAACTGTAGATGAATATGAGTTCCTGACCGGCTCGAAAACTGGAGGCGGTGAGTATCGAGGAGTAGAGCCGCCAGTTTGTTTCAATCAGTACCGCTATGTCAAGTTTGCTTGACATAGCGGGTTCCTTCTGCAAGCATTTTTATAATGCTGCGCAAGAATCTCGAACTGCTCTGCAGAAAGAGGGGGCTGAACCAGTCGGATCTTTCTCGGTTGGCGGGAGTTTCCCGTCAGGCGGTATCGCTGTGGTTTAAGAAGAAGGAGGATTTTATAGATGTCAGATCGAGAAACCTCGACCGATTGTGCCGGGAACTGAGAATCTCACCGAATGATTTGTTGAAGGAAATGCCGGTATTGGAGCCTGTTGGGGCTTGGCGGGCACAATTTTTGTGGGACCGGCTCTATCCGGATTCGGAATCCTTTGCTCTGGCCCTTTCAAAGGGCGACCTGCGCGCCATTGGGCGCCTCGTTCAGGTATGGGGGCTCTACCGTTCCGCCAAAGTCCTGGGCAAGGTGGTGTGGCGTGAGTTCGAAAAGTACGCGAAGTACATCACGCCGCCTCAACGCAGAAAGTGCGAGTGTATATGGGCGCTGCACGAAAACCGGACTTAGCGGGTGCCCGTCGAGTGCTTCCATTTGGCCTGTTCAAAGCGCTCGATTGGATTTTCTCGAGAGAGATAAAGGGGTGCATGCTGGTAGGTGGGACTGCCCTCAGCGGGTTTTACGCGCGGCATCGGCGCTCGGATGACATCGATCTCTTCGTCAGAGACGATCTTTCTTTTCAGAGGGCCCTGCGCGCTTCCATTCGGCTGCCCGAAATCGGCGCCGAACTTACGGAAGCTCAACGGACCTCAGATTACTATCATGTACTGTGTGGACTGGAGGACCACTCTTTTACGCTCGATGTCGTAGTTGACGAAAATCTATTTCGAATTGGCAACTATCACACCGCCGGCGAAAGAATCGTGGTCGCCGATCTGCCGACTCTTTTTAAGATGAAGGCAGCTACTCTTCTCTCGAGGTGCGGAGAAAAGGATCTATACGACTTGATTTGGCTGTTCGGACAATTTGAGGAAGTGGAATTGAGCGACCTCATTTCCATGGGCGCGGAGATCGATGCTGGAATGGATGCGGAAGCCTTGCTTTTCAGCATTGCCAGCGCTCCCTTGAGCGAGGAGGCCTGCGATTTTTCACTCGATCCGGGAATTGGCGAAAGAGAGATCTATGGGCAGATAATCGAGTTCCAGCAGCTTCTTATTCGGAACTTAAAAAGTTACCTACGAGACTTGCCCACCCCTCCGATCAAAGAACTCGTCGACAGGTTGAAGCGTCTTTAGGATTCTGTGGGCCTACGCTTTGCCGCGACGAAAAGACGCAATGGTGTCGTGATCAGGATGGATCTCGATCCTAGACGAGACGATTATTGGGAAGATTTCTGGAAGATCTATAACCTACTGATACGAGAATCGTCATGAGGTGCAAGCGGAGAATTGCTTCCGCATTCCTCTACGAGGGGTTCTGTTCCCTCTGGTGGTAGTCCCGCTGAGCAGGAGGAGGGTTTCGATCACGGTATTTTGATTCTCGGAGCATTAGGTGATGATATTGATGGCCTTATGTAAGTTAAAGACGAAATCATCACAGAGTGCGGGAGTGGATTCAGCGCCCATGGAAGACTTGAGGCTGAGAACCAGTTGCCTGCATGCAGCAAGAATTCTGGCTGCGTTATGATTACGGATCATACATCGATCTTCATCGAAGAAGCGATCCCTGGGGTAATGATTTTTATTTTCGATCGACCAATGGTTGCGAATTTTCGAGAGGAACTGTTGAGGGCTCAAATCGGCGGGATCGAGACTGCTTACGTAGTAAGAGCGTTCAGAGGAAGGTTCAGCTTTGTTTGGATAATGGAAGGTGCGTTGCACACAGGCGAACTGGCGGGCATGGGGCAGGCCGGCAGAGGGAGCGCTTAGAGAATGGGTTGCTATTTGACGTATTTCGAGTCGCCCATGGTCATTGTCCACGGTTTGGTGGAGAAAAAGGGGGTGGAGCTGAAGAGATTCTGAGCGTATTGATGCATGTTGGGCTGATTGTCTTTAATTTGAATAACATAGTCAGCACTGAGTTCTTCGACGACGATGTGGGCAGTTTCTTTTTGATTATGCATGGCGTCGAAGGTGAAGGTGGAGCCGTCCAAAATGGGCATCTTTCGCAAGAGAGTCTGGGCGGCGGTGATCGCGTTGGATTTATCGGCGGTAGCGACTTGGGCTAAGGTTTGAGCGCTTTGGTGATCGACTGCGGCCACCAGGTGCAGAGCCTTTGATTCTTCGGTGTTTGTGCCTTTGAGGGTCTTGCCGTCGACGGCAATATCGCGGGGCAAACAGCCGTCTTGTAAGCAGATGAATTCGGTGAGGGTTTTATCGAAGAGCTCGGCCTTTACGTTTTGCAAGACCCGATAGAAGACATCATAGCAAGGGGCCTTATAGCGGCCTGTTTTGGGGTTTTTCCAGGAGCGTAAGGCGCGCAATTGGGCTTGATTGAGATGATGGGCCAGGCGCACGATGCCCTTGAGGGTCTGTTTGCCGCACATCGTGCCGAGCACAATCATGCTCAGGACCGTGGCGAGCCGATATCTAAGGCCCGCTTTACGACGGAAGTCTTCTATCTGATTGAAGCGTTCCCACAGGCTGCTCATCTGTTCCACTTTGAGGCAGACCGCATGGGAGTTATCGGTTTCATTGAGCGCCTGGCTCTGTGCCGCGGGCAATGGCCCTGAAGCGCGCAAAAGCTCAAGGGCATTAGCCTTGAGGGGTTTGACCCAGATCTGCTTGGGACGCTCATGGCGTTGATAGAAATCTTCGCGTTGGCGGCCATATCCCGCGCTCAAGCCCAAGGGCGTCCACCCGCTCGCTTCGTAGCAAGTGCCCCGGTGAATCTGTGGGTCCACGAACGTTTCCGCTACTAAGGGACGATAGCCAAAAGCCTCCTGCCAGTGATCGGCTAAGACTCTCAGGCACATACCCAACGTCTTGGAGGCCAAATTTGCAAGATCCACCCCGGGCAAAATCAGAAAACGCCGGTTCTGTACTACCAGTTTCAATCGTGCATGCCGTTGCGCCCCGTCCCTCCCGATCCATTCGTCTCGATCCTTCAGCCGGTAGGATGCGGCCCCCCACAAGAGCAGGCCCATCCATTGCCCGTCGATCTGCGCCACATAGCGCAGGGTCTCTCCTGCGCTGCCCGCACTGTGTAAATAATGATGTTGTTTCAATAGATCATTGAATCGCTCCTGCTCTTCGGGCAGGACCAGACGCAGAGTTAAACGATCTATCGAAGGATTCAGTTGGTAAGATTTTTTGTCTTTCATCCCATCTTAACATGACTGATTCCCTCGGGTTTGTTTAGCTCTTTTTTTATCTTCTTGCTTATCAGCTAGTTGCTTCCTGGAATCCTTTTACCCTGCCTTAGGCACAGCAATAAAAATACACTGCTGTTCAAAATTTAACGCTTCATTAAGAATTAAAGGAACAGAGCCCTGTGAGCTTGGCTCGTTTCCGATGATTTTTCGAATTTGTCTTTCCCTTTTCGCTATAATTTGACTCATGCGTGTTCCTCTTGTTGCATAACGCCATCGATCACCCACCTCTGACTGAGGGCGATCTCGAAAAACTCCTTTGATGTTCGAATTTCGAACTCGCATCAAGCTCGCGGCGCGAGTCAGAGGTTGGTGTGCATCCGTTTGTCGTGCCACTGGTTGGTATTGAGCGTGATTGCCGCGATAGACTTTCGGCGTATCGGCAAACCTCTTTTGGAAGGATATCCACCTCAAAGCTAGTTTCGCCTGGCCTCAGGAAGTCGAGCAATAGGTTGCCGCGAACCTGATCCGAATCGTTCCATGCTTCGCATTAATTGAGGCTTCCGCAAGGGGGAAAACCAGTGAAAACCTATCGCGTTGCCATCCTTGGATGCCGGAGCCGCGGCACGGCGACAGCGGAGGCCTACCATGTCCATCCGAGAACCGCGGTGGTTGGGCTTTGTGACCTTGTCGAAGAGCGGCTGAACAAGCTGGGTGACGAAATTGGTGTCTCCGCACGCTTCGCCAATCTACTCTTCATTTTCTTCAACCAGTCTGTATTTGGCTATCAAATCCTTAACTTGCTTAACCTCCTATAATCTCATTGAGGCCGTCTACCGCCTGTTCAAGCTCACCGTCTTCTACTCTTCCGATACGCCGTCCAAGCCTTTCGGTTGAAAGCGTCCTAACTTGGCTGATCTTCAGCCATGCCTCCTTTGGCAATCTTCTACCAGAAAGTCTCAATGTGAGTGGAAAGCCGGCTTTCTGCGGACGGCTTGTAAGTGCAATCGCGATCACGGTGCCCGACCGCCGGTTGAAGACATCCTCGCTGATAATCAGCACCGGTCTGCGGCCCGCTTGTTTCCGACCCCGTACCGGGTTCAGGTCAGCCCACACCACCTCACCACGCCTCAACACTCCAGCCACTGCTCCGGCTCCCCCGGTGAGAACTCCTCAGCCATCGCTTGCTCCTCGTTGCGATCCAACAGTTCACACTGCTCCGCCAGGCGTGAGCGATTCATCCTTGCGAGCTTCTCAGCCACTGCCTCTTGAATAACCCGGCTGCGACTCGGGAAAGTCCGACGCGCGACTAGCGAATCAACTTCCCGCACCGTATCTTCGTCCAATGTGATTGCGACCTTTTTTGTTGCCATACTGCAAGAGTATGACTCCAGGTAATACCTGTCAAGTTCTACTTTCTCGTTGGGCTAACGCTAGAGTCCAGGTGCGCGATTTATCGCGTTACCTGGGACGACTGGGTGTGTGCCCGCTGGCCCATTGGGTCCGGCGACGCTTGCGAGCGCTGGTTTGGAAGCAGTGGAAGAACCGCCGCACTCGCGTGAAGGAACTCAGGAAGCGGCGTATCTCCCGCCACTACGCTCGCACCGCTGGGTGCGCCCGTAAAGGCCCTTGGCGGATGAGCAAAGTCAAATGGGTTCAAATCGCCTTACCCGACGTCTACTTCCAATCATTCGGGCTTGCCTTCCCTTGGACCTGACCCTGCCCGATCAGCCGAACCGCCACTTACGGCATGCCACGGCGAAGCCCTTCAGGGCGAAGACGGGACCCGTACGAGTGGTGGTGTGGGAGGGGCGCCTCGTGAGGGGCGTCCCTATCCCGATCGTCCTCTCTTTTTTGATTATCCGAAGCTCGATCAAATCGATCAGATCTTTGCTTCTTCCGGATGCTTCCTTGTTCTTAATCAGGTCATCCAGCGCGATAAAGGGCACTCGAATATCGCCAAGATCGGCCTCATTCCGATTCCGATAAGCCAACTTTTCAGCAACTGCCAAACCGCTCTTCCGTCATTGGGTCAGCGAATTGAACCTTTCTCCTTGTTCCTACACCCCTGGTCGGGCATCATCTCAACCGTGACGAGGTATTGGCAATCACGCTAAACACGTAAACCGGTGCTTGCCCGTACCGCCTGAAAAGCGAATTCCTATCAGTAAGAGAGCGATGTTAGAAGAGGCAATTGGACTGAAAAAGAAGATCCGGGACGGGGAACGGGTGATCGGAGTGTCGGTGCCGGTGACGTCGACCAGGGAACAACTGGCGGTGATTATGGATAAAGGGCCCTTCGATTTTGTTTCCATAGACAGTCAGCATTCTCCATTAAACGAAGAACGGTTGGCCGAGTTCTGCGCCGCTGCGGAAGAACTGGATGTGTTTATGCAGTTCAGGATTAAGCACACGCACCAGACCTATTTGATCGGAAACATTCTGGACCTGGGGCCTTGCGGGATCGAAGTGCCACAGTCGGAGCTGGATGCAACGGTGGAGGAGGCGCTTCATTATTTTTATTATCCGCCGGAAGGGGGACGGAGCTTTGGCGGCAGGTTCCGGAGAGGGCTGGAAGGAAAATCGGCCGAGGAATACGGACGGTGGTGGAACAGCTACGGGGTGCTTTGGCTGCAGATCGAGTCGATTGAAGCGACAACTCGGGCCCACTTGTGGGCGAGGCATCCGGGGGTGGATTGCGTGTCCATTGGTCCGGTGGATATGGCGTTCAATATAAAATCCCATCCCAACCACGCCCTCCAGTCGGTCGACGATTGCATCCGGTTTTTGGGCGAATCGCTGGAAGGAACCGGGGTACGGATTTGCCACCGGAACGGGACTTCGAAGACGCGGGAGAAGTATGCGGATATGGGCGTGACGATTTTTCTGGAGAGGCCGCCTGGGTGAGATCAACGTCCAACATCGAACACTGAACATCGAACGTCGAAATTGGAGCCTTCCTCCTTAGTTCCCGCTCCGCTCCTTCCCCGTCCCGTCGTAGCGGGTCCATGCGCGAACATCGCTCTCAAGCGACGAGTTCGCCAGGTAGAGAATGAGTATTTTTTGTCTTCGTTTTCCTATCGCCGAATTGTTATTGAATTTGATCATTCCTCAAAGGCCGTGAATCACCAGAGGCACCCCCGTTAGACCCAGGTGAAAATCCGTTGACCAGCAACTGCTTACCGGTAGGTTTTCCATTGTATAGAGGCCGACTGCGTCGGTCATGGTGAGATCCTGATCCGCAAAACGCCGCAGAATCGTGGTCGCGCCTTGAAGCTCGTTATTCCCAACCGCAACCACCTTCAGTGGCGTCATTTCCTCGACCATGGCGAGAAACTGCAAGCCACGGCTCCGATCGTATCGCCGAAGGAACCAGGCATGACCCTCCGAAACCACAAGCGACGTCGTCACCAGTCTGGGTGGTTTAGAGAACAGTTGCCGGAAAAGAACGTGATGAGAATCCGACCGGTCGAGAAATGCAATCAGGGCCGAGGTATCGACATAGGCATCAGCTCTTGGGGCCATAAACAATATCGTCTATATGCTCGCTCGATTTCGAATCCCCGGACTCGACCATGCCCGCGTATCGCATCCACGGTTTTTTCTCGTCAGCGGGCAAAACGTGGCGGAGGGACCGGCGCAACAATTCCGCCAGGGAAATCCCAAGCTTTTTGGCTTCCCGCTTAGCCGCCTTGTATTCGCGTTCGGATAGACTAATCTGTGTGCGGATCATGATGATTACATAATGGCGTTAATTGTTATCACAGGCAAGCCGCAAATGGACGAATTCCAGATTATCTTTAACTCGTTCGTGGTGTTCGGTCAGAACTTCCATATCAAAGCAACATGCTTCAAATCCACATCGGCTTAACGGCGGGCAGGTGTCTGGCAATCGCCTCTTCATCCAATTCGACACCCAGGCCGGGCCCATCGGGCACGGTGATGAACCCGTCACGGATCGGATTTTTCAGGCTCAGCATCTCGCTACGAAGTGTGTGAAATGTCCGGGCTAAAGGTGGCGAGATTTTGACATCTGTGATTTCTTTTTCGGGCGCAGACCGAAAAAAATGGGAGATGGCAGACTCGAACTGCCGACTTCTTGCGTGTGAAGCAAGCGCTCTAACCAACTGAGCTAATCCCCCGGCGTTTTGCTGCGCAAAATGCAGCAGGTTGCTTTGCAACCCGGGGAGAAGTGGGACGCTTGACCACACTTCCCCGCAGCGCGGAAAAGATAAACATGGCGAAGAAGGAGCGGGCAAGTGAAAAAAGAGGGGAGGAGATCGAACGGCCCCCTCTCCCATCGTGATCTCAATCGTGCTCTGCGATCGATCTTCTCTTCTTTCGATATTGGACCACGACTAGGATCACGACCGGAAGATCGAACAGGTTCCGCCTCTGTGCGAACTTCGTCGCGAACGTTGTCCCGAACCTTGTCGAAACTTACAGTGCTATTGCGTAGAATCGCTTCCCCTCCTTCGCTTGAGAAGCTTCGGAGGGCAGGCGCGTTCCACTTCGGTGTGGAGACCAACCTCGAGTTCTTCGTTCTACAATTCGACGGAATCTCTCTGTTAGGAAGGTTTGGCGTAGAACATCGAACATCGAACGCCGAAGGTCTTTACTTCAATGTTGGACGTTGAGTGTTCAATGTTCGGTGTTCTGTTCTCAATTCTACTGTGGTCAGCCTCGTCGAACCCATGGAACATCCGCTCTCCCTGAAGGCCTTCGGGCTACTCTTCCAAAATCTCTTGAAAGCGGTGCTGAATTGATGCTGTTCGGGATATCCGCAGCGCTCTCCGATCTGATAGATCCTCAATTCTGAATCCAGGAGCAGATTGGAGGCTCGTTCCATTCGAAGACGCGTAATTTCGGCATAGGGGCTGCGTCCCAGAGTTTCTTTGAATTTCATCTCCAGGCTGCGTCGTGATACGCCCGCGTTCCTCGCTACAAAATCGACCGTCAACGGCTGCGCCAGGTTCTCCCTGATTGTATTGAGCGCGCGTTCGACGGCTCTTTGCGCAATGCCCTGCCGGAGCGAAGATTCACGTTGAAATATGCCATCCGGAGCGAGATTGATCGCTTCAGGTTTTGCATTCCTGCTGCCAAGTAGTCTGTTCAACTGCCGGGCTGCCGCGTATCCAATCTGACGGCTTGGTAGGGCCACGCTGGAAAGAGGTATCCCCGCGAAGATGGAATCAATGGCGCTGTTTCCCACCCCGATGATTGCGACCTCATCCGGCACATTCAATTGCAGTTGACCGCATTGGAGGACTAGCTTCCTTGCCAGAAAATCGTTGGCACAGAAAATACCTGTTGGGAGTGTCAAAGTCTCTATGCGTTCTCCCAGGAATGCCGTATCTCTGTTCGGTAGGTTCGCGTAATCATATCCATGCGCGGCCAGGAATTCCTTGTAACCGATCTCCCTGAGTTGCGAGAAGTAGCATCCCGCGATTCCACAGTAAGCAAATTGATTCAATCCACTATCAATCAACGTACTTGCCACAGTCCTACCGATCTCACGTTCATCCACTCCTACCGTGCTGACCGTCTCAATTCGCGACAGCTTCGATACGTTTACCACTGCGATGTCCTGGTTATCGAGCGAGCGTAACCAGGCGTCGCTGATGAAACTGCCGATGATCCCGTCGATCTTCTTCGATATTACGAGGTCGTTCAGGAGTTCTTCAAAGCCGAAGTTCAGCGCCATCAGGTTCCATTGGTCCCTTTCTCGACAGAAATCGCGAATCCCTTCGAAGATTTCCATGGCGTGCTGAAAATCCAGGTCAAATGCTACCGCCACGTTCCGCCTATTCAGTTGCCTTTTCACTCTTTGCAAAATCAGGACCTGACTCGATTGGCGCTAAGATCGTGATACCATCGCTCGCAAGCGAGCTTCCTATCCCGGCAAGCCGGGACATAATTTGTTGTAGGAAGGCCGCTTGCGATCGAATGACAGCGTGGTTGAGGATTCCATTAGGACCTTCGTTTCAGAAGACTCGTATTAATCTCGCTTTCCGGCGATTATTGGACACACACCGTCGTGGCTGCGCATATTATTAAGTAAAAATTACGTAATTACGCAAAGACAAGCATAATTAATGATGCTATGATGGTCGGAGGTGAAAACACGCTACAAATGAAGAAGGCACTGGTAACTGGGATAACGGGTCAGGACGGGTCCTACCTGGCTGAATTGTTGCTGGAGAAAGGCTATGAGGTACATGGGATCATCCGACGCTCCTCGACCTTCAACACGAGCCGGATCGATCACCTTTACCAGGATCCACACATTCACGGCAACCGTCTTTTTCTTCATTACGGGGATCTGGCCGACTCCGTTAATCTTGTAAAGCTGCTTTACCAGCTTCGTCCCGACGAGATCTACAATCTGGGAGCACAGAGTCACGTGCGGGTGTCTTTCGACATCCCGGAATACACGGGAGATGTCACGGGGCTGAGTACGGTTCGGCTACTTGAGGCGATTCGGGAGGTAGGGTTGGAAGGAAAGATTCGCTTTTATCAGGCCTCTTCCTCGGAGATGTTTGGAAAGGTTCACGAAGTGCCCCAGACCGAAACGACCCCTTTTCATCCACGCTCACCGTATGGATGCGCAAAAGTCTATGCTTATTGGTTGACGGTAAACTACCGGGAGGCATACGGGCTGCACGCGAGCAATGGGATTCTGTTTAATCATGAATCACCACGCCGGGGGGAGACCTTCGTTACGCGAAAGATCTCCCGTGCCGCGACGCGGATTAAGATGGGTCTGCAGGACAAGATATTCATGGGAAATATGGAAGCTCGCCGCGATTGGGGGTACGCTCCCGAGTATGTCGAAGCAATGTGGCTCATGGTGCAGCAAGACGCATCCGACGACTATGTTATCGCCACGAACGAAACGCATACCGTTCAGGATTTCTGTGAGGAGGCCTTTGCTCTCCTCGATATGGATTGGAAGGAGTATGTGCAGCACGATGACCGCTATGAGCGTCCTTCCGAGGTGGATTTGCTTATAGGGAATCCTGCCAAGGCCAGGAAAGAACTGAATTGGATTCCGAAAGTAATGTTTAAAGACCTAGTTAAACTGATGGTCGATGCCGACCTGGTGCTGGCCAAGCAGGAATTGGCCTATCAGCAGGCGACGGCCGGGATTAAATAGAGTCTACAGCAACCGGTGGCCAGTCTTCCCAGAGTAGACAATAGATTGCTTAGTTAGCAGACGTAAGGGCCTAAGTACCCAGATTCCTAAAAACGATGACATTGAATGACAGAATATACATAGCAGGGCACCGGGGAATGGTAGGAGCCGCTTTGATGAGGAGACTTTATTCTGAGGGATACGGGAAACTTCTCACCCGCACTCACGATGAGTTGGATCTGTGCGACGCAGTCGGAGTGACGGACTTTCTCGAGGAGAGTCAGCCCGAGACTGTCATCGTGGCGGCGGCCAAGGTGGGTGGGATCTATGCCAACGCAACCTATCCGGCCGAGTTCATATACGAGAATCTGGCAATCGCATTGAATGTGATCCACGCGGCCTACAGATGTGGCGTGAAGCGGTTGTTGTTCCTCGGGAGTTCGTGCATCTATCCTCGAGATGCGCCGCAGCCGATGCGTGAGGACTCTCTTCTGACCAGCCCGTTGGAGGCGACCAACGAGGCCTATGCTTTCGCCAAAATCGCCGGGCTCAAACTGTGCCAGCACTATCGCAGGCAGTACGGCGTCCTTTATCATTCCGTTATGCCCACAAATCTCTACGGTCCGGGGGATAGGTATCATACGGAGAATAGCCATGTGATTCCTGACCTTTTGCGAAAATTTCACGAAGCCAGGGAAAGTGGACTGCCGAATGTAACCCTGTGGGGATCGGGGGAACCCAGAAGGGAGTTTCTACACGTCGATGATCTGGCCGAATCAATTTTGCATCTCTTGCGGGTTGACGATCCGCACGACTGGGTGAATGTCGGATCGGGGGAGGATATGACGATCCGGGAGCTCGCGGAGCTGATTCGGGGCATCGTTGGTTACAATGGAGAGATTTGTTACGACAGTTCGAAGCCCGATGGACCACCGCGAAAGCTACTCAATGTCTCACGAATACGGGCGTTGGGGTGGGCGCCGAAAATCGAGCTGGAAGAAGGTCTGAGGCGTACGTATCAAGACTATCTCGAGGCGCTGGAGATGGAAGCTCTCAGGGTGTGACATGGGAAAGTATCTATGACCGTGGAGTTGATTTTCGAAGATTGTGAATCGTAGGAAGGCCGCTTGCGGCGGAAGGGAACGCTGAAATGTTTGGATCGATCGCAAGCGAGCTTCCTGCCCTCTCGGTAGCCGCGTCCGCAAGAACGGGGAGATAAAGCAGGGATTGAAACTGCGTCTTCGTGGACACAGCAATCCGAAATTCCACACCCGTTTGATCCGGCAAGGGTCAGCGCGGCCGGTGGCTCCGCTGACCTGAAACCAGCTCGTGGGAGCCGGTATCGCTTCAGCCCTCGAGTTCTTCAATCGAACTTGGCCAGTCTTTCTTGAGGAGTAGGGAGAGCGATCGATCGCGCAGGATCTTTCCCCCCGTCTGGCATCTTGGGCAGTAGTTTGTCTCGTTCGAGGCGTAGCGTATGCGCTGCACGCTGGTGCCGCAGACTCGGCAGGGCTTGAGATATTTTCCATGGACATTAAATTCGGGTCGAAATGCCGTGATATCGCCGGGACCAGGGAATTCGTCGTGAAATTGCCGGCAGAGGCAGTCTGTCCATATCGACAGGATATCGACGGTGGCCCTATGGACCAGGGAGATTTCGGCATCGCTGAGTTTCCGGGTGAGTTTCACGGGTGAAATTCGCGCGGCAAAAAGGATCTCGTCAGAATAGGCGTTACCGATGCCGCTGAAGAGCTTCGGATCGGTAAGTGCTCGTTTTAATGTGTGGTTTTCAGATCGTAGGATTTTGGCAAAGGTAGATTCATCGGAATCCAGAACCTCCAGGCCTCCGGGATCGTGGTCGGACAAGGCCGACTTTCCCTGCAAGAGGTGCAGGGAAGCCCGCCGAGTAGTACCCGCTTCGGTTAGGACGAGAGTACCGGTGGCGAACTCGAATGCGGCGAGGGCGATCTTGCCCAGCTTGGGTTTGGTCCTTTTCGAACGGTCGTACCAGCGGTAGCGTCCGGCGACCATGAGATGAAAGACGAGGAAGAGGTCGCCCTCCATTTCCCAGACGATTCGTTTCCCGAGGCGACTCAGTCCAACGACGACGCTGCCTTCGGCGCTTTTTACCGGTGGGTCGAAGGTGCGCACGAGAAATGGTTTCAGGACGCGGATTCGATTGATACGTTGTCCCACGATCCGGGACTGGAGACCGTCGAGGTAGACTTGAATGTCGGGAAGTTCCGGCATGGGTGCAAGTAGTCTCCTTTATTACACAACGCAGAGTTGCCGCAATCCCGTTAAGCGGGAAGCGGAGGGGGAGAGCCGGCGAAGCTTGCTACGGGGTGGCTGACCTGACTGTATTGTCATCGTGCGCGGAGCGCCCGATCCACCACTAGCGAGGATTTCAGTGGTGGAACGGCCCCTCCGGGGACGTTTGTTTCAATCCGTGAGAAGAACAGAATAATGGCATTTTCTTCGAGAGGTCTGGTCCATCGCGCCACTGTGACGGGGTGTCGCGGTCTGGTATCATCCGCGAATCCGAACGCCTCGCTGGCCGGCCTTCGGATCCTCATGGATGGCGGCAATGCGATCGACGCGGCGGTGGCGACAGCGGCTGCTCTCAACGTGGCTGAACCGTATATGTCTGGAATTGGCGGTGAGGGCTACATGCACATCTATCATGCCGAATCCGGAGACCACAAGGTACTCGACTATGTCGGTCTTGCTCCAGAAGCCGCCCGCCTCGAACTCTACGACAGCGCTGAGAAAAAGTTTCGCGGACCCCTCTCGGTGTTGACGCCGGGCGCCTGCGGCGGGTGGCTGGAGGCCCTGCGACGCTACGGGACAATGGACGCAGCCACCGTTTTCGCCCCTGCCATCGATTATGCGGAGAGCGGAATCGCGATCACCGTTAAGAACGCCGTCGTGTTTCATGCAACGGTCGAGGAATTCCTCAAATACCCATCCTCTGTCGCCACATATTTGTGTGACGGTAAGGCGCCACGAGCGGGCGACAAGCTCATTCAGAAGGATCTCGCGGCGACCTTTCGCGCCGTGGCGGCCGCAGGATCCGATGTCTTCTATACTGGCGAGATCGGTGAGAAGATCGCCGAATTCATGTCGGAGACAGGTGGACTGATAGCAAGGGAGGACCTCGCTGGGTTCGAACCGGTGTGGCTCGACCCCATCTGTGGGGATTACCGAGGCTTTCGAATTTGGGTGCCCCCGAGACCGTGTCAGGGTTTCGAATTTCTGCAGAACCTCAGCATCATGGAGGGTCTCGATGTGGCCGCGATGGGGCACAACACCGCTCAAATGCTTCACACCTTCATCGAGGCGGCCAAACTCTGCGTCGCCGACCGAATTGCATATGCCGGGGGAGTGGGTAGTGAGATCGACGTTTTGCTTTCCAAGGAATATGCGGCCGCGCGCCGTGCCCTCATTGGAGATCGGGCACGTCCCATCGGCGGGGAATACTATACGGAAAGGAGATTCGAAGACGAGGTTTCGCCTGGAGATTCTGACGCCTGGCTCGAAAAAGAATGTACGACTCACTTTGATGCCATCGACTCCCGAGGCAATGCGGTCGCCGTCACTCAGAGTCTGGGCAGCGCCTTCGGGTCGGCCATGGTGGTGCCCGGAACCGGGATTGCGCTGAATAACTTTATGAACTGGTTCGATCTCGATCCGAAGAGCCCGAATGCCATTGGCCCCTGGAAGAAGATTGAGATGTGCATGTCGCCGGCGCAGGTCTGGGATGAGGCTGGTCTTCGTTTTCTCATCGGGACGCCGGGCAGCTATGGAATCCTTCAGACTACACCGCAGATGATCATGAATATTATCGACCACGATATGAATATTCAGGCAGCTATTGAGGCGCCGCGCGTCAGGACTTTCGGCGGGCAGACCGTTCTCGCTGAGAGTCGCATTGATCGCCAAGTCCTCGCCGAGTTGAAATCGAAGGGGCATGAGATCGATCCTCTGGAGGATTGGTCACCGATGGTCGGTGGCGGACACGGAATCATGGTCGATCCGGAGTCCGGGTGCTTCATGGGCGGGGCCGACCCAAGGCGCGACGGCTACGCCCTCGGTTGGTGAGTTCCTTGTGAATCTGATTGCTGGATAACCCGGCGTGTTGCCCAGATTTGTTTCCAGCGACGCCAATCTGATTTGGGCACCATGCCCTGACCTCAAGGGCTTTGTTTACCTATGGATTTCGGAGGAGGCGATTGTGGTGCATTGCATGCCTTATTTTTAATTTTCAGTAAAGATCCTCGGGGCAAGCCCCGAGGCATTTTCAAAATAATCCCAACTCCAACTGCCCTTTATGCAATCGCTGGTAATTTGCCTCCTCACCTTGATTCGCGATATAGGCCGCGATCACGCTCTCGCTGCTGTGTTGCCCCACCGTGTTTACGAAGTACCCTTTTCCCCAGAACTCTCCGCCCCACAGTTGCTTCTTCACCTCCGGTGCTTTCGCAAACACTTCGCGCGCAGTTACACTCTTCACCGTCGTAACGATCCTCGTCGGACTGTAAGCCGGCACCGACTGGATCAGAAAGTGTGCATGGTCTCGATCTAATCCTATTTCCAAGAAGACAATCTCCCAGCGCTTTTCAATCTCGATGCAGGCTGCCCTCAGAACCTCGTCCACACGCTCACTCATCACAACTCGACGATACTTCGCTGCGCACACCAGATGATACATCAGCACCGATACATTGTGACTTTTGTGGATGTAACGACTTCCCATCCCCTATCATCATATACCACTAAAGCCGAAGCAAGCTTCGGGGAATTGAACCCAGCGAGATTAAAAATAATAGATGGTTATCATTAACGGAATTTGGAGTGATGGGCTGGAGGAGTCTCAAACAGGTTAAAGAGGCAGGGGAAATAATGGATAAGATTAGAGATGCGAAAGGAGATAGTTCTTGAATATGGCTGAATTTGGGACCATTCGTAGGTAGGTAGGGTGAGAAAAGGTTAGGTGTATCCGCCCTGTGCTGTGTTTTGGACAAACTGGAAGTGAAGGAGGAAAACGAATGCGTATTGCAAGAGTGATTGACATTGAGAACCGTCAACAGTTGGTGTGCGAAGAATCGGACGGGAGCTTCGCTGCTTTGAGTGGGGAGCCAATGGGGCAGTGCGAAAAGACCGGAGAAGAAGTGCAGGTAAAAAGTTGGCGCCCACCCGTTTCCCCAACGGCGATATTCTGCATCGGACTCAACTACCAGAAGCACGCTGAAGAAAGTGGAGTTCCGCTACCCGAATACCCGGTGCTCTTTATGAAGAATCGCGCCGCCGCGACTGGCCATCTCGAACCGATCCGAATACCGAAGGTGTGTGATGGTGAGGTTGATTACGAAGCGGAGTTGGCTGTGATCATCGGTAAGTCCTGCCGGGACGTCGGAAGCGAGGAAGCTTTGGACTATGTCGCCGGATACACTGCCGCCAATGATGTATCGGCCAGGAAATGGCAGCTCGAAAAGGGGGGCAGCCAATGGAACCGAGGTAAGGGTTTCGATACCTTTGCTCCCCTCGGACCTGTGATGGTCACGCCGGATGAGCTGCCCGATCCCAACACTCTTTCGATAAAGACAATCCTCAATGGTAATGTCATGCAGGAGTCCAATACGGCGGACATGATCTTTGACGTTCCCACGTTGATCAAATTCCTCTCTGAAGATACGACGTTGCTTCCGGGCACGGTGATCCTGACCGGGACTCCCTCGGGCATCGGCTGGGCGCGCGAGCCAAAGGTAGTCCTCAGCCCCGGCGACGAAGTTGAAATCGAAATCGAGAAGATTGGCAGTCTCGTGAACCCGGTCGAGGGCTCTTAAAAGATCCCCAATGCCACCTACACCATTCGTGACCGAGGATTGGAATTTCGAGTGAAATGTAACCATTACAGTGGGGACAAACAATCATGCTGACGTCAGCTCAGGTGGAAGAATACCGCGATAGAGGATATCTCGGTGTTGAGGGCGTTCTCTCCCCGTCCGAATTGAAGGAATTGCAGGACGTCACCGACGAATTCGTGGAGCAGTCGCGCAAGATTACGGAGCACACTGGCATTTTCGATCTCGAACCTGATCACACTCCGGAATTCCCTAAGGTTCGTCGTCTGAAAGAACCCCATCTGGTCCACGAGGCGTATAATCGGACTTTACGCCACGACGGAATCGTGGATATCGTGGCCCAACTCATCGGCACCGAGTCGATCCGCTTCAACGGCACGAAGCTCAATATGAAATCGGGCGGGTTCGGGAGCCCGGTGGAGTGGCATCAGGACTGGGCGTTCTATCCCCATTCCAATGATGACCTTCTGGCGGTCGGAGTGGCGATCGATGAAATGAGTCGGGAAAACGGCTGTCTGATGGTTGTTCCTGGTTCGCATAAAGGCAGAATCTACGATCACCACCAGGACGGACATTTTGCGGGCGCAGTTACTGAGTCCGATTTCGATGATTCGTCCGCGGAGTTGATCGAATTGGAAGCTGGAGGTATATCGATCCATCACGTCCGTACTCTGCACGCTTCATTGCCGAATTCGTCGACGAATCCGCGCCGGCTATTGTTGTGCATGTATTGTTCCGGAGATTCCTATTCGCTTGTTCCGGGACCCGGACAGCACCAGGATTGGGACGCCTACAGGGCGACCTTCCTGCGAGGAGAACCAACGCAGAACATTCGCATCGAGAAGTGTCCCGTGCGGCTGCCGTTACCGGGTCCTGTGAAATCAGGATCGATCTACGAGATTCAGACAGTCTTGAAGGAATCGACTTTCAAGAACTAAGAATGGCTTAAATAGGCATCCTTGATATTCTGCAGGAATGTGTCCTGGTCGCTTGCCCAATAATGGTTTGAAAAAATTTCTACTTCATTGAATCCCGTGAAGCCCGCTTCCTCGACCCATCCTCGGATTTCAGGGATCGGAATACACCCTTCACCCATCAAACCACGATCGTTCAGGAGATCTACGGTAGGCGTCTTCCAATCAGAGATGTGAAAGGCCAGCAGGTTACCGGCCTTTCCGCAGCGGCGAATCTCCTTTTCCAGGTCTGGATCCCACCAAAGGTGATAGACGTCCACCACGACACCGAGGTGGCGTGAATCGAATTCGTCGCACATATCATTGGCTTGTTTCAGAGTATTGATGGCCGATCGAGTATCGGCGACCATGGGATGAAGCGGTTCAATACCCAACTGAATTCCACAGGCTTCCGCGAGGGGCAAAACCGTCTCGATGCCCTTGTATATCTGTCGGCGAGATTCTGAGAGGGGTTGTTCAGGCACCGCACCGCACACCAGTATTACTAACGGCGCTCCCAATCCCGCGGCTTCCTCAATCGCTCTTCTGTTGTCATCTATGGCTGCTTGCCGAGTGGCTTCATCCAATCCGGTAAACAAGCCGCCCCGTGCCAGGGAAACTACCGACATACCCGCCTCGCGAATCTCGTCTCCAACCGTGTTTGGGTTGCGCCCTTCAAGCGCTTGTCGCCAAACCGTGATTCCGGATACACCTACTTGGCTGTACTCTTCGATGGCCTTTTCAACCGGCCAGGGCTGAGTGGTAATCGTATGAACGCAGAGTTTCGATGTGTCTGATAACGGTTGGGACATAACGATCTACCGCACACAACCGGGAAAAGAGCGGCCTTTAATGGGGAAGTATTCGGGCCCCTCGCCTTCACGAGAATAAACAGAGCGAGATGACATGTAAGAGAGGGCGATGGCACGCCGCCACCGATCGGAGCGGTTGGGAGCAGTGACGTGCGGCAACAGAGAGTGAAAAAACAGACCCCCTCCGGCCCGAACGGGATAGAAAACAGACTCGTTAGCTTCGTAGCAAGCCTCGTCGATGACAAAGTCGTCGGGAACCTTGACGTGGGGAAGGGCACCACTCCTGTGAGCACCCGGGAGTGCAGCCATGCACCCGTTCTCTTCGTTGGCGTCGTCGAGGGCGAACCAGCAACTGCACAGGCTCATTGGGTCAATTGGCCAGTAGGGGGAATCCTGGTGCATTCCCTTGGCAGAGCCTACTTTGGGAGGTTTCAATAAGAGTGCGTTGCGGAACATCTTTAGATCGGATCCGAGGATCTGCTCAATAATTCCGACGATATTCTCGTTTAGACCGAGTCTCCGAAATAGGTCGTCGTGTTCGACGAGACCGTCGATCTTGCGAATTCCGTCGCCTGGGTGATCGACTGCGAGATCCCCTCGGGTTACTCGTGGCTCGACTTGAATTCGCAATTTGTCGGCTGGACGCCCTCCGTGGGTGTATTCGCGCAGTCGCGAGCGCAACCCCTCAACTTCCTCCGGGCTTATCAGATCTTCTACCACGAGGGAACCGTCGCGATGGAATGATATGAGCTGTTCAGAAGTGAGCGGCACGGCGCTTGCGGTTGCTGTGTCGGATGTCGTGTTCATTAATTCTTTTCAGTTTGTTGCGACCTTTACCCGATGATTCGAAGAATTCTCGGGATAGGAGTGTTGGCTGGGAAAGGTATTTTGAGTTTGTTGATAGAGTCAATTCTTCATCCAAGGAGTCTGATAGAGCCGCCTCGTTCAAGTCCTAACGTGTATCCGGCAGGGCCATTCTGGTTTGGGCAACGGCCCCTTTAGCTCTTGGGCTGTCGAACAAGCTTCTGCATCGAGCGCAACTCCCTCGGTGGATCCATATCACTTCCGAATTCAGCATAGGAGACTTCAGCGACGTATACATCGCCTTTTGAGTCAGTTGCTATTGCGTGTGGCGCGTAAAACCTGCCCGGTTCGTCGCCGTAGGGCTCTTCACCAAGTCTGGCGAGAACGGCGCCGTTGCGGTCAAGGACTGAGACTCTGGGCCCTAATCCCTTCGCGATTTCGTATGCCTCTGTAACTCCGGCGAAATATTCGCCTACGTAGAACAAGGGTTCGGGACCCTTTGAGATATGAATGGCGGCAGTGCGGGAGAAATCGGTCCAACGAGACTCAAATTTTCCGTCCGGGCTGAATATCTGGATGCGACGGTTCTCCCTGTCTCCAATATATATCCATCCATCGCTGTCGACGGTGATGTCGTGGACGACGTTAAACTGGCCGAATTCTGTTCCGGACTCACCCCACGATGCGAGTCGCTCCTTCCCGTCCGGACTGAATCGATGGACGCGGGCGTTACCATAGCCATCGGCCACTAGGATTTCTTCGTTTCGAGGATCGATGGCAACACGAGTCGGACTGTTGAAAGGCTCGCCACTCATGACTGGAGCATGCTGATTTCGCTCCGACAAGGTCATGAGGATTTCGCCTTCGGGTGTGAACTTGCGTATGGAATGATCCGCGCTATCCACCAACCAAACCGTGTCATCCGGTGCTATAGTGACGCCGTGTGGGTTAGTGAATTCGCCTTCTCCCCATGTGCGCAGGATGTTGCCTTCAGTGTCGAAGACAATCACCGGCATGTTGCCTCGATTGAATACGTAAACGTGGTCGTTGGAATCCACATCTACGGCAGTAGCTTCCTTATAAAACCAGCCTTCCGGGAGGTTCCCCCAGTTGTCTCCCGACACCTCGTATGTATATCTCCCACTACCTAGGATAGCCATAAGTACCTTCGTTTTCACTTCCATATACGTTTGATGTCCTCAGCGAAGTCGAGTCCGAAGTAATCATGGGCTCTATGTTCGTATTTCGCCGAAATACGAACATAGAGCCGGTGGCGTAGGAATACTTGTGATCGCGGTTTGGATTATCGGGTCTGAATCTGAGCGCAGCGGCATGACAATGAACACTCCCCGTCCCGGCTCGCCTCGGACGGGGTATCTAACTCTTTCGCAATTTGTGCAGAAATTGCCAGTACTGTACTCGAAATTGATACAAACGTCCCCGGAGGGGCCGTTCCACCTCTAGCATCCTTGCTACTGGTGGATCGGGCGCTCCGCGCACGATGATAATACATTCAAGTCAGCGACCCCGTCCCGGCGCGCCGGGACGGGGAATTACCAAGTTAAACCACTTTGACGGTCCCTAAATAACTCTTCCGCTTCAGCCCATTTGAAATCCTGTTCAGGTGCTAGTTGACTTGGACGATGTGATACTCGATGTTGAGACATAATCGATTTCCCGCTGAACAATAGAGAGTTCTATCCAGAGAGAGAGGCCGGAATTGGAAGCGCTCGACTACACGAAGAAGCTCGTCTCGTTTGACTCGACGAGCAGCCTTTCCAACACGCCGGTGACCGATTGCGTCGACCAGATCTTGCAAGAGCTGGAATTCGAGACGGAGCGCGTCGAATATACCGATCGATCAGGAGTTCCAAAGTCCAACGTAATTGGCAAGAAAGGGTGTGGATTGGGAGGCATGGCCTACTTCGGGCACACCGATGTCGTGCCCGCGGACAACTGGTTTTCTGACTCACACGGTCCATTCGAACCGACGGTCGTCGGGGACAGACTCTACGGCCGCGGGAGCTGTGACATGAAAGGTTCGATCTCGTGCATGCTTGCCGCGGCCGGAGGATTTTCCGCAAGCGAGCTTGCACACCCCGTGTATATCACTTGCACCGCTGACGAAGAGGTGGGGTGCGACGGTGCCGAAGAAGTAGCGCGGCGCTCAGAATTGTATCGAGAAATGGTGACTGGAGAGTCGCATGGGGTCGTGGGTGAACCGACTCGCCTTGAGGTTGTTTATGGGCACAAAGGGACCTACGGCTTCCGGGCCGTCTCTCACGGTCGGGCCGCGCATTCGAGCACTCGGAAAGGAATCAACGCGAATCTGGCAATGATCCCCTTTCTTTTCGAGATGAAGGCCATTCATGACGAAGTCGAAAAGGAAGAGGCATGGCACAATCTCGAGTTTGACCCGCCGACGGTCAGCTGGAACATCGGCATAAACGATCATACACGGGCCATCAATATTACGGCGCCACAGAGCGTCTGCACAGTTTATTTTAGACCCACTCCGGGTATTGACGCCGATGCGTTATTGGATCGAGCGGCGCGGGCGGCGCAGCGCTGCGGCGTTGAATTCGAAGTGATGCGAACGGCTCCTCCGTTCTATCTCGATAAGGAATCGGACTATCTCAGAGAGATACGGGCTATCTCTAAACGGGAGTCGATGCAAACGGTCAGCTATGGAACGGACGCCTGCATGCTGGGGGAGATGAAGCTCATGGTCGTGATCGGGCCCGGTGACATTGCCCAGGCGCACACGGCCGACGAGTGGGTCGAACTCGAGCAACTTCGCCATGGTAGTGAGCTGTATACGAAACTAATCGAACGCTGGTGCACCAGGGGCGCCGATGACTATAGTCGTATCCCGTAACTTCTATGCGATTTGCGTAGATATGTTGTGTAAGTATGCTAGGAGCAATTGGTTAAATCGTAATTAGTTCCGGGCCACAGAGCACCACAGAGGACCACGGAGAATGTTGGTTGGAAATATAGAAAGTTAGGGAGAGTTGACTTCGCCTCGCGCGGAGCGCGTTTCAAACGGTCAGGGAAGCATTAACAAGAGCGTTTTCATTGGGATAAAAGTGAGGGGGCGCTCTTGTAAATGCTTCCTTGACCGTTTTTTACTCTGCCCTACGGCAGAGCAGGCGAAGTCGACTCCCCCCAACTTTCTACCCGTCAGGAAATTTCGCACTTTTATGATCTACTGCTATCGAGGCGACGGTTAATGCGAAGTCGCTGTCATTGGAGCTGGGAACTTCCTTTCAAATGGAGCCCTTCCGATTTAAGCGCCATTCGTTACCCATCATTTCCCGGACTGCCGGGACTCACTCTCCCCTTTGCGCCTTAGCGGCTTTGCGTGAGTACTCTTTTCTCTTTCTCTCCGTTCGGTTTCTTCTCCACCGAAGCAACCACCAGTTTGGTTGCGGGCGAAGGCTGCCTTAGGATTAAGATAGACTTAGTCCAAAAACGAGACGCGAAATCCGGACTTGCGCGAGAAGGGATATTTGTGCAGATTGCTGTGATCAACGGTGCGATTTAAGGCGGGTTGGGCGTCTATGAAGAAAATGAACCGCGGATTAGAGGATACGCTCGGATTGACATTCGAGGGTAATGCACTGGGCGAATCGCTGGATGATTTTGGCGCGCTGCGTCCTTCAAGCGATGCGCTGGACGACCGGGAAGAACTGCGGCGCCGAATGTCGGAGGACGGGTATCTTTATTTGCCGGGCCTGTTGAACGAGGACGAGGTGCTGGCAGCCCGGCATGAGGTGATGGACCGTTTGATGAAAGCCAGAGTGCTTGACCCCAATTACCCGGCAATTGAGGGCACCGTCCGGACCGGGGCGGAACTCGATCCCCGGGCGACGGGATCGTTTCTGCCGCACCTGGCTCGAGACAACCCGTCGCTGGACCGGGTGATTCATGAGGGTCCGATGATCGACTTTCATGAGTATTTTCTGGGCGGGCCGGTGCGCTATTTCGACTATACGTGGTTCCGGGCCAAGCTTCCGGGTAGCTTGGGTCCCACAACGCCTCATTGCGACATCGTGTTTATGGGACGGGGGACCCATCGACTCTTTACTTCCTGGGTGCCCTACGGAGATGTGCCCTACGAGATGGGCGGCTTGATGTTGCTGGAGAATTCCCACAGGCTGAAAGACCTGCAAACAGGTTACGGGTCGACGGATGTCGATCTCTACTGCGAAAACGAGGGGGATGCGAAGGCGCTTGTGGAACGCGCTCATGCGGCAGGCCGTTCGCTGACGGCGGAAGAGAGGGGCGCAATCCACTGGAACTCGACGGGAGCGTATTCCCGGGATGCGGTGGCGGTACGACACGAACTGGGAGGGCGCTGGCTGACGACGGCGTATGAACTTGGCGACCTATTGGTGTTTTGCATGAATATCATCCATGCAAGTTCGGATAATCGGACCAATCGATTGCGAATTTCATCGGACACCCGGTATCAACTGGCTTCGGAGCCGGCCGACGAGCGGTGGATCGGGGCCGACCCGCCGGCGCACGGAATCAGGGCGAAAAGAGGGATGGTGTGCTAACAGCCTGTCGGACCCAAAGTCCGACAGATTCCTAGCCTCCGATCCTTACAATGCTTCTGGCCACTTCACCCGCTTCCAGGGCCCTATAAGCCTCGTTGATCTGGTTGAATGGGTACTCTCGAGTGAGGAGTTCCTCGAGCTTTAGCTTTCCACTGCGGTAAAGCTCCATCAACATTGGAATATCGATCCAGGGTCGGGAAGAGCCATAAAGGGATCCAGTGAGCGTCTTTTCCTCAAAAACGAGCGACATAATGGGGACTGAGACTTCAGTTGTCATTGGCGTCGCTCCCACGGCAACGGCCATGCCGCGCTTGCCAAGCGAGTCATAAGTCTGGCGCAAAGTCTCCGGGAGGCCGATGGCCTCGAATGCGTAGTCGGCCCCGCCGTCGGTCAATTCCCTGATTAGAGAAACCGGATCCTCGGTAGAGCCGTTAATCGTATGGGTCGCACCGAATTGCCTGGCGAACTCAAGCTTATTTGGGAGGGTGTCCACTGCAATGACTTTCTCAGCTCCGGCAATGGCTGAGCCCTGAATGATGTTCAAGCCTATGCCGCCTGCACCAAATACCGCCACGCTGCTGCCGGGCTTGACTTGTGCCCGGTTAAATACTGCGCCCACGCCCGTGACCACGGCACACCCGAGGAGGGCAGCCAGTTCGAGTGGAAAGTCCTCAGGGATTTTGAGCGCCTGTTTTTCCGACATCACAGAATACTCGGAGAAACAGGATACTCCGGCGAAGTGTTTGAGCTCCTCCCCATTCAGCGTAAACCGCGTGCTGCCGTCGGAGAAGCGCCCTGTCATACGGATCTGTGTTCCCTCAGGGCAAAGGGCCGGCCTGCTACCGCTGCAGTACTGGCAGGTTCCGCAGGAAAGCCTCCAGATCGGGATAACATGGTCTCCCGGTCTCAGAGTCGAAACACCAGGACCCACATCTTCCACTATCCCGGCGCCTTCATGGCCGAGGACGGCTGGGAGAGGGGCGAAGAGGTGCCCCGTCATGACGTGCAGGTCGCTGTGACAGAGGCCGCCTGTTGCCATTCGGACCAGGACTTCGCCGTGTTGAGGACTTTGAACTTCTATCTCCCTGATCTCCAGGTCTTTCCCTATCTCGAACAGGACTGCTGCCTTCGCCTTCATTGTATTTTTGTGAACTGAATGTTTGGCGGTGTATTGGGCAGCGCGTCGCTCAGACGAATGATCCGCGCTGCAAAATCAACATTAGGTCCTTCAGTACGATCACATTCTGTCATCTCATCTTCGATTGACAATTCACAAATTCGACAGTTCAACATGTGCGCCATGCTTGAAGAGGCTGCCCCACAGTCTCAATCGTCTTTGAAAAGGCTGAATAATTGTTGCTTCTGTTTAGAAAGGCCAGACGAGATTGTTCGATGAGTCTTCGCATTGGGATCTGTGGAACGGGCGCGTTCGCCAACAGCTTTATTCCACTCTTCAAGGCACACCCGTCGGTGGATCAAGTAATCTTGTCGGATTTGGATGAGGAGAAACTGCAGGAGAAGTCGCAACGATTCGGGATCACCGAGACCCTTCCCTCGCTGGATGCACTTTGCGATTCGGACGTCGATGCGATTGCAATTATCACTCAACACCATCTCCATGGTCCACAGGCTGTGCAGGCGCTGAGAAGCGGAAAGAATGTCTACTCGGCCGTCCCTTCCGCAGTTACGGTGGAGGAGGTGGCCGAGCTCGTAGAAGCGGTGGAAGAGACTGGGCTGAACTACATGGTGGGGGAGACCAGCTACTACTATCCGTGTTCGATCTATTGCAGAGAGAAATTCCGGGAGGGCGCTTTCGGTCACATCGTCTACGGTGAAGCCGAGTATTACCACGACTTTGACCACGGGGTGTATGACGTTTTTAAATGGCGCCATGGCGAAGATTGGGAGAATTACGCGGGCCAGCCCCCGCTATTTTACCCCACCCATTCAACGAGTATGATCGTTTCGGTAACGGGCGCCCACGCTACCCATGTAAGTGCCATGGGTTACACGGACAGGCACGATGATGAGCTGTTTGTCGCCGAACGGAACGTCTGGATGAACCCTTTCAGCAATGAGACAATGCTCTGTCGGATGTCTGACGGCAGCATGATGAGGATCAACGAATTCCGCAGAATCGGGCATCCGGGCACGGTGGGTATGAGCCTATACGGCACGGAGGGAAGCTA
Organism: Candidatus Moanibacter sp.; assembly: GCA_965215885.1. Lineage (GTDB taxonomy): Bacteria > Verrucomicrobiota > Verrucomicrobiia > Opitutales > UBA2987 > CBDCEW01. The sequence continues at coordinate 2,044 of CBDCEW010000002.1, read as the reverse complement.
CGAAGAGCAAGTTGGCGGAAGCGTTTGGACGACTAAGAGTCGCGAAAACTGCCTGGATCTGACTCGAAAATTCGCCTGCGAAGGGGTCTATGCCGGAGATGAAATGGCAAGAGTGACAGGTACAGATGGGACCCATGAGGGGGTATCGAGCATTCATCCGGTGGTGCGTCTACCGAAGGAGTTTCTCGGTCTGCCTAACGGCCATCGAGGTGCCCACCAGTTTCTTGTCGATGACTTCGTCAATTCCTGCCTGACCGGAGACTTGCCCCCGAACAATGTCTGGCAAGCGGCGAGGTATCTCGTGCCGGGACTTATCGGTCACAGATCGGCGCAGGAGGGGGGAGTTCTCCTCGAGGTGCCGGATTTCGGGGAGCCGCCCTAACCCGCTTATCTCAAAAACTTCAGTCGGAGCAACCTTCAGAAATAAGCGGGTTAGAGAGAAGAAGATTGCACAATGTCAATTTCACGACCTCGGTCTCCATCGGAGTCCAACGACCTTCCCGAACCGCAGCTGGAGATGCTGCGTGAGGATCTTCGGGAACTTCCAGAGATCGTGGTTCCGGAGGATTATGGTTTGAGAAACTACCGAGAGGGTGATGAAGCGGACTGGTGTGCTATCATGGATGGGAACATTGGAGTGGATTGGACAATTGAGACGTGTCGACAGAAGCTGGTTGAGGATGCCCGGTTCGAGCCCGACTGTCTCTTCTTCGCAACATGTGGCGGAGAGGCCGTGGGCAGCGCCTGTGCATGGCGAAAGGCAATCGACGAGCAGAGGGTGGGGGAAGTCCATATGGTTGCCGTGCTGAAGATGCACCGCGGCAAGCGCCTCGGCCATATGCTAAATGCAGCCCTCCTTCATCGGTTGAAGGAGGTCGGATTTCAACAGGCACATCTGCAGACCGATGACTGGCGACTGGCTGCGATCAAAAGCTATCTCTCAGCGGGATTTCAGCCGCTCAACAGCCATGAGAGCCATCCGGAACGCTGGGCTTCGGTGTTTAGGGAGTTGGGAGTCTGAACCCCAAAATTCACCAATATCCCTACCTGCCTAAGTTTCGCGTTCTTTCGCGTATTTAACGGGCAATCATTTCTCATTTCTTCGTATTCCGAGCTCGGACAGAACCGGGTTTTTCCTCGGATATGGCATCGAGTATTCGCCATTTTTGAAGGGCCCGCTAAACACGCGAAAAGACGCGAAAGGCGGAGGTGTAGGAAAGGATACAAGGACAGCAACGGATCTTTCGAAGCACCCGCCACCCACTTGTCGATCCTCCCACTCTTCCTGTGAAAAGATGGATCTCGAAATCAAGTTACCCACCGCCATGGCCGGGAGGCAGATTGGCGCCTTTAACATGAACTTGCCCTTTCGGGTCGCAGAGTGGGCCGTAAAGCTCGGGCCTGCGATGGCGCACTCCATAGATGGTGGTTCCCCGAAATTCATTCAAGGCGTCGAGGTCAACATCATAGAAGAATAATTTCTCATCTTCACCCGCTTCGGTGACAATATTCCCATCATAATCGATTCCCATGCTGTGGCCGTTATGTGTCGGTGCCGCATGGTTGACCATGAAAATATAAAGTGCATTTTCGAAAGCCCTCGTTCTGAGTAAACATCGGTGGATATCCACGACGGGACAGCCTGTCGCGAGGGGGTTGAAGATAACATCTGCGCCCTTGACCATCAAGCTTCTCGCACTTTCCGGTGGTTCCCTGTCATAGCAGATCATAATGCCTCCCGACATGACTCCGGTTTCCGTTTCAAAACGCCAGACGGGAAACTCGGAACCGTTACGCCAACCGACGGGCGCCTCGTATTTGTTCAAATGGACCTTTCTGAATATCCCCATCAATAAACCGTCTTTCCCAATAACAGCCATCGCATTGTGGAACTGGTCGTCTTTCAGCTCGGGCATACCGACCAGGAGATAAATCCCCAGCTCTTTCGCTAACGACGCGAGTTGGTCAGTTGCGGGGCCAGGGATGGTCTCGGCGATATCTCTCTCCTCGGGGGTGTTCATAAAGCCGCTCAAGGCACACTCAG
>CBDCEW010000001.1:0-27486 GCA_965215885.1 Candidatus Moanibacter sp. | reverse complement strand
TCAAGAAAATCGGATTCACTTGTGGGATAGCCCAACATCAGCGCCTCGCAGCACACTCTCTCGTCTTGAGTGCGTCCGATGAAACATTGGCTGTAGAATTTCCCTTCCAGGAGAACTTCATGGCGATTACTCTCCTCGGGACACAGAACGATTATACGGCACGGGTGCCGCTGAGCAAATCGTATCGCCGTATCGAACTTTTCCCAAGCCTCTTCCTCGGTCGTTTCTAAGCCGAAATGTAGAATGAGATTCATTTGCGAGGCATGAAACTCAGAGGGCGGTTCGTCTCCTTCCTCCCAATCTGCCCCTCGAATCCGCGCCAGAGTGGAAGTCACTTGCGAAACCGGCATTCGCAGACCGGGCAACACATCGATCAGTGCCTTCACGGCCCCGACCGCCTCCAATTGTGGCCCTTTTCCCAAAGGAGTCTCTCCGCGGCGAGCGGCCCCCAGGAGCCAGCCACGTAGGTTTCAAGGCCGCGTTTGCCGCACTCTTCCCAGAATTCAAGAATAGGAGTTATGATTCTCCACGACTCTTCCGTCTCGTCTCCTCGAATAAATAACGTGCTGTCGGCAATCATGGCATCCAGGATAAGGCGCTCGTAGGCTTCCGGTGTGTTTGAGCCATAGGTTGTGGCATAGCGAAAGTGCAATTTCACCGGCTGCGTGCGTGTCTCCAATCCGGGAACCTTCGAATTCATTAGAAGGGTGATTCCCTCATCCGGCTGTATTCGGATTACCATTGTGTTGGAAGCGACATCAAATCTGTCTCCTTCCGTAAACAGCACCCCCGGCGGGCGCCTGAATTGCACCGTAATCTCACTGACCCTCCGGGCCATGCGTTTGCCCGAGCGCACATAAAATGGCACCCCTTTCCACCGCCAATTATTGATAGAGAGAATCAGCGCCGCATAGGTCTCGGTGGAAGAGTCGGGCGCGATTTCCTCTTCCTGCACGTACCCGTTCACTTTCCTGCCCCCAATGATCCCTTCCTTATAACGCGCGCGAACCACCTCGCCCCCCTCCGATTTCAAAGTGAGCGGTTGAATCCCTTTTAGCACCTTTACCTTCTCATCCCGAATCGCTTCCGGGTCCAACGATACCGGCGGTTCCATTGCAGTGAGAGCGAGCAGTTGCATCGTATGGTTCTGGATCATGTCCCTCAGAGCACCGTTCCCGTCATAATATCCCCCTCGATTCCCAACCCCGATATCCTCCGCTACCGTAATCTGGATGCACTCCACGTACTCTCGATTCCAGATCGGCTCAAAGATGGCGTTTGCGAACCGCTGCACCAGAAGATCCTGCACCGTCTCTTTTCCCAGATAGTGATCGATGCGGTATACCTGGCTCTCATCAAATTCCTCGTTTATAACCCTGTTCAACTCGCGCGCACTACGCAGGTCTCGCCCAAATGGTTTTTCCACAACCACTTTTGAAGCTAATTCCGTGTGGAGATGCCGTTTGGCCAGACCGCTCGCCCCGAGATTCTGCAGTATCGGTTTAAAAGTTGATGGCGGCGTAGAGACATAAAACAACGTCTGCATATCCCTCCCAAAATCCTTCTCGATTCTTGCGATCTTCTCGCTGAGCAATTGGAATGCGCCGAGATCATCATAGCCGCCGGCATGATAAACGGCATTTTCGGACAGGCGCTCCCAAATATCGCGATTGAGTGGGCGCCTGGAGTATTTCTCGATTGAATTTTCGGCTCCTTTCCGAAACTCCGCATCTGTCATCTTCTTTCTCCCAAAGCCGATCAACCGAAAATCAGCCGGCAGGAGACTGTCCACGCTTAGATTATAGATGGCCGGGATCAGTTTCCGCGCCGTCAGATCACCCGACGCACCAAAAATCACAATCATTGAGGGCGGCGCTCCCCGGTGTTTGCTCAGCCCCTTCAAGAATGGATGCCTTATCTCATCAGCCATTCACCACTCCCGTCGGATGATACCCTTTTCCAAACAATGGGATATTCTCATAGTGATTTACGGTGAATTTCTCTATACTGCTATATCTCACTTCCACAATATCAAATCGAAAGTGTTTCGGTGCCTCCGCAAGACCAGAGAGATACGCCTTACACACCCGTCGAAGACCCCGCTTCTTATCCTTTTTTACACTATAGAAGCCCGCTACCAGCGCTTCCGCCCTTCGGGTACGCACTTCAACAAAGACGAGGACCCCTTCATCCCAACCCACCAGGTCCACTTCATCTCGACGGTGGCGCCAATTCCTCCCCACTATCGTGAAGTTTTTCTCTTTCTTGAGGTGCTTTTCTGCCTGCTTTTCACCCCAACTCCCGGTTTCTTGCCTGCTCCCAGGCGCCCGCCTTCTTCCTCGAAAAACCCTACTGATGAATCTTAAAGTTCTATTATACAATGGCTTGTGGAATATTGTCTCACGCTTCAGGCCTCCTTGAATCGCCTCCCAGCAATTTTGAAATTTTGTGTTTATTTTAGTAAGAAAACCTGTAATTATATCAGTAAGAAGAAAGTGTCCATCAATAGATTGACTTCCCAAACCATCTCTTTGGGAAAGTGCTACTTTATTAACTGAAACATAAACCACTATACTAGCTATGATTGCAGGTTCAGGTATCTCAGGAACTTTAAGAAGAACGCTTCTTATTAAGGTCATTTCCAAGCCTCAACCCAGTCGGGAGGACGTCAGCTCTGTAATCGAATTGACATCGAGCAAAGTTGTCGAAGCCCTCGAGGCCCAATCAATGACTCTTTACCTCGTCGAGGGGAATCAGATCGCGTTTAAGCACGTTTATTACTCTCCCACCTTGTGGGACAACGCTCCGGAGAGAGAGCAGGAGTTTGATGCCAAGAAAGAAAAGCTCTTAGATCTCAAAATTCCGACCGGCACCGGTGTGGTCGGTGCTTGTATCGAATCCGGCGAAGCTGCTTTCTTCTCCAAATCGGAAAATAGCGAGGCCATGTACTCCATGGCGAAAAATACCGGCTTTGACGTCACATCAATGCTCACGGTGCCTTTGAAGACCTCGAAAGTAATCGGCGCTATTCAAGTCTTGAACAAGGAACCGGATGCGCCCACTCGCGAGTTCGCACAGGAGGACCTGCGTGTTGTCGAGGAAGTGGCGGAGTATTCCGCTCCTTTACTTCAGCGCATGCTCGATCCGAAATTCGAAATTGATGACAGAGAGACCGCTAAGTTCGTCGCCCGCTACACGGACTGTCCTCTTGTTTCGAGCGAAGAGGAAATCACGATCGACGAAAAATTGATTGAAGTGGTCGGCGATTCAGTTATCCGCCGAGAAGGCGTCTTTCCGTATAAAAGACTGACACCGACCAGTGTCGCAGCCCTCATGTCCAATCCCCTCGATTATCCGCGACGTGAGAGTTTTCATACCGCCACCGAACTCTTCGTTGAGGAAGTCTCGGTGGCGCCGTCCTCACTTATTGATAAGTTCCTCAAGCAGTATTTTGTTGCGGACAGTTCGGCCGAAGAGGGGCCCCAGGTCGATTCTGATATGTCGGAATTGGCCGACGTCATCGGTGAGGAATATGCCAGTGGCGGCGGTGACGGCGATATTAACCCTGATGACATGGACAGCGAAGACTCCGCCCCGATCATCCAATTGGCCAACCGTATTGTCGAAGACGCTTACGTTTCAGGAGCAAGCGATATTCATATAGAGCCCCAGGAAGGGGATCTTATCGTTCGCTATCGGATTGACGGTATCTGTAACGAAAAATTGAAACTTCCCAAGGCCGTCGCGGGAGCGCTCAGTGCCAGACTTAAAGTCATGGCCGACCTCGATATCGCGGAAAAACGTCTTCCTCAGGATGGGCGTATCGTCTTTAAGAAATTTACCAAAAAGAACATCGATATCGACCTCCGTGTCGCAACCGGCCCGATGAATTTTGGTGAAAAAATCGTTATGCGTATCCTCGACAAGAGTAAGTCTGCTCTGCCCATTACGGCCTTGGGTTTCTCCCAGGGAAACCTTGTCAGATACCGGGATTGTATCAAACAACCATATGGGATGATCCTGCACTGCGGTCCGACCGGTTCGGGAAAATCGATGACGCTCTTCTCTGCCTTGCGCGAGGTTGCCAATCCGGAGATCAACGTTCAGACGGCGGAGGACCCGATCGAGTATACCATCCCGGGGATCAACCAGATGCAAATGCATAAGCAGATCGGGCTCACCTTCGCCGCTGCCCTACGCTGCTATCTGCGAATGGATCCCGACGTTATTCTAGTCGGGGAAATTCGTGACCAGGAAACAGCTGAGATCGCAATCGAAGCCGCCCTTACCGGGCACTTGCTCTTGAGTACACTCCATACCAACGATGCTTCCAGCACCATAGCTCGTTTCACAGATATGGATATTGAACCGTTCATGATTTCGGCCTCGCTCCTCGTTGTCTGCGCCCAGCGACTTATGCGCCGGGTATGCAAGAACTGCAAGGTTCCCTACGAACCGACAGGCAACGAGCAGGCGATCATGCTCAAAGCGTTGAACTGGACGGGGCAGATTGTTAAGGCCGGCGATGATGGTTGCCCGATGTGCGGCGGAATCGGCTATAAAGGCCGTGTCGGTGTCCACGAATTGATGACGAGCAGTGATGAACTGGTCAAGGCCATCAATGAGGGCGCGGAGACCGCTGTTATCAAGGAAATTGCGCGGAATACCGCCCAAATGAAGACCCTCCATCAGGACAGCCTCCTCAAAGTGCGAGAGGGAATCACAACAGTCCTGGAATCCCTCTCCAATGTCGTACCGGATTCTATCGCGAGTTATCTAGGACGCCACCGTAGAGATCAATGGAGAGACCGGCCGTCGAAGAGGAGGAAGCGCTTTCGCCGAAACCGTCGCCTAGGAATCCTGTCGGACTTCGCTTTGCGATTTTGCGGAGCGCAAATGCATGCTTTCTAGGTGCGATTCGTGGATCACGGCCGATTCCACCACCGATTATCTTCCAGCAAGGAGCCTGTCGGAGGAGATTTGGTACTTGCACACGCAATCCGAGGACAAAGTCCGACAGGCTCAGTAGCCCGGGAAGATCGTTTTCTCTCTGCCTTCAATGAGTTTCTCACGCAACGAACGCAATACCCTTCAACTCACCGGTGTCGGTCATCTCGGATGCCACTTTGCCATGCTTGCCTTTCCTACCGCGGCAATTTCCCTCGCTCGGGAGGAGGGCCTTCCCATCGAGACGGTTTTAGGTTGGAAGTTTTTGGGGCTTCTTCCTTTTTGGAATTGGGGCGCTCCCCGTTGGAATCCTGACCGATCGATCGAGCGCGAAATGGGTGGTTCGCACCGGAGTTCTTGGAATCGGGCCGGCCATGATGCTGGTTTCCCTCGCGGAACCAGGAACAATGTTGATCCTCGCTCTGGCCTTGATTGGCGTTTTTGCCAGCCTCTACCATCCCTCGGGCTTAAGCCTGATCACCCGTACTATGAGCAGGAGGGGCACTGCTCTTGGAATAAATGGAATTTTCGGAAACATCGGTATTGCCGGTGCTCCCGCCCTCACTCAACTGGTGGCAAATACCTGGGGCTGGCGAACTGCCTACCTGAGTATGGGCCTTCTCCTGCTCTTCCTTGGGCTGGCTGTATCATTCCAGAAGATTGAAGAACCGAAATCCGGTGAGGTTTCAAGAGACGAACACCATCACGAACCCTCTGAAAGACTCAAACTCTTTCTTATCCTCATGGTCGCGATGACCATGGCTGGTCTTACTTACCGCGCAATAACTGTTGCCCAACCCGCCTATTTCGACGAACAGGTTCAACCGGTCATCGCGTTACGGTACCAGACACGTTGCCCTGGTCTTCTTTATTGGGACTTTCGGTCAATACGTCGGAGGGCGACTCGCCGACCGCTACGATCTGCGTATCCTCTACCTGCTCTTTCACGGTTTCAGTTTTCCTTTCTTGCTTGGTATGGCGATACTCTCGGGGGTTCCCTCCTCGGAATTTCAGCGGGTTTACTGTTTTTTATTCTGGGTATGCAGCCCATCGAAAACAGTCTCGTTGCTCGGTTCACGCCCGATCGTTGGCGCAGTACTGGTTACGGATTGAAATTTACAGTTACTTTTGAGAATCGGCTCGCTTTCTGTTTGGGGTGTAAAGAGCATTATAGCCTACAGCTTCAATCTCTGCCGTTTACCTCGCCGTATCCGTCACCGTATTCCTTACTGTCCTTGCAGCCTCCGCCATTCTCTTCGCCTCCCAAGGTCGCTCCGTCATGAACACCATGGATACGCGCTAACTCACTCTCGGCAACTGTATGCAAAATGCCGTGCCCTTGCCTTTCTCGTCGCCCAGTCCAATCGTTCCTCCATGTCCTTCGATTATCTGTCGAGCGAGTAGCGAGTCCTGGACCAGTCCCTCTAGCAATGTCGTACCAGGATTCTATCGCGAGTTATCCAGGACGCCACTAGCGATAAGCAAGAAGATAATGGAAGAGCTAAACAAACCCGGGGAATCAGTCATGTTAAGATGGGAGGAAGCGCTCGCCGAAACCGTACGCAACTAGGAATCCTGTCGATAGACTTCGCTTTGCGATTTTGCGTCTGCGCTGCTGCTTTCTAGGTGCATTCGTGCGATTCACGGATCGATTCCACCACCGATCATTATTTACACAGTGCAAGGCAGCCTGTCAGGAGGAGACCCTGCGCTACTGTGCACAGCAGATCCGACGGACAAAGTCCGACAGGCCTGCTCTAGCCCGGGAAGATCGTTTTCTACTCTGCCTTCAATGAGTTTCGAGACGCAACGAATCGGGTGGGACGGGGCTTCAACGGCACACGGTTGAAACTGGTCATCTACGGATGCCGGCGTTTGCTGATGCTTGCCTTTCCTGGACCGCGGCAAATTTGGCCTCCAAGCTCGTTGGGGAGGTGCCTTCCCAGTCTTAGACGGTCACTAGGTTGGAGGCTTTTGGGGCTATCTTCCTTTAGTAGCGGAAACGTTGGGGCGCTCCCACAGATTGGAATCCTGGGCACGATGCGATCGAGCGCGAAATGGGTGGTTCGCACCTTGGAGCTTGAGCTTGGGATATCGGGCCGGCCATGATGCTGAAGATTTCCCTCAACGGAACCAGCGTCCCAAGCAGATGTTGATCAAACCGCTCAAGGCCTAATGCCCTTGAGCGTTTTTGCGCAGCCTCTAGGGCCATTGCCCTCGGCACTTAGCCAGGCGCTGAATCAAACCGATAACTATGAGCAGGAGGGGCACTGCTCAAAGTGGAATAAATGAGAAGCCTGTCGGAACGCTTCAATCGGTATTGCCGGTGCTCCCGCCCTCACTCAAGCTGGTGGCTTAGATACCTGGGGCTGGCGAACTGTCCTGACCATGAGTATGCTCGGCACGATGTGCGGCAAACTGACTCTTCCTTGGGCATCGTGCGCCTGGCCCATCATCTCCAGAAGATTGAAGAACCGAAATGCGCGCCTGAGGTTTCAAGAGACGAACACCATCACGAACAGGCCTCTGATAAGACTCAAACTCTTTCTATGATGTCTTCTATCGGGTCTTGCGAAACGTACCATGGCTGAGCTCTTCGACTTAAACCCTCGCCGAATTCATCTGCTTGCCCAACCCGCCTATTTGCGCCGCGACAGGTTGCACTTCGATCGGCAAGACGGTCACAGCCACAAACACCTGAAGAATCAAAGGCTTTGCACCTGGTGGCCGACTTTCGGTCACCATAGCGCTCGGACCTTAGCCCAAGTCGCCGACCGCCGATACGATCCAACGCGATCATCGCTCTACCTGACTCTCTTGCGACGGTTTCCCAGTTTTGGACGGCTCCACCTTCACCTTCGACGCCATGCGATACTCTCGGGGAAACTGCCCACATCGTCGTCGAAGAATTTCAGCGCTGTTTTCTGTTTTTTAAATTCTGGGTAATGCAGCCCATCATGCATCAATACGCTCAGAATCTCGTTCAGCTCCACCCCCTTTTTCACGCACCGATCCGTTGGACAATGACCATGGGCGACTGGAAATACGTCAAATAGCAACCCATTCTCTAAGCAGTTACTTTTGCAATCGGCCTGCGCTTTGCCCGCCAGTTCGCCTGTGTAAAGACGCACCTTCCATTAGCCTAACAAAGCTTCAACCTTCTCTGAACGCTCTTACTACGTAAGCAGTCTCGTATCCGTCACCGATATTGAGCCTTCAACTGTTCCTCTCGCAGCCTCGCAACCATTGGTCGATCGAAAATAAAAATCATTACCCCAAGGATCGCTCCGTCGATGAACACCGATGGATGATCGCGCTAACTCACTCTCGCAGCCAGAATTCTTGCTGCATGCAGGCAACTGGTTCGTCAGCCTCTTGCCTTTCATCGTCGCCCAGTCCAATCCCGTTCACTCTGTGATGATTTCGTCTTCGACTTATCATAAGTCGAGCGATAGCGATCACCTAATGCTCCGAGAATCAAAATACCTTTAGCTTTTGTCGTAAAGAGCGGTTCGAAAATCTTGTCCCTGAGTTCCATTGGCACCGGGGGCCCGTCATTGCGGATTGTGAGAATATCAAAATTGCCGTTGTGCTTAGCCTCGATCGTAAGGTTGCCTCTTCCCTTCGTCGCCTGAAGGCTGTTATCCATCAGATTCAACAAGACTTGTCGAAACTGGTTTGGGTCGGCGGAGAGCTCGAATGTCTCAGGTTCTAGCCGACACCGCAAATTCACTTCCGTGTTCTTAAATATCCGCTCAAATGCGTCCGATATCGCGGAATGCAAGGGCATTTGTTCAATGACCGGTTCTCTGGACCTGCTCATATCCATCAGATTGTTGATTATGTGATTCGAGGTCTTGATTTCATGTTCAATGATCTCGAGATACTCGTCCCACACCGGATTGCTGTCCGGTTTTCGTTTCCTGAGGAAAAACCCGGCATTTCTTATCGCCCCCAGAGGATTCCTGAGGTCGTGTGCAATACTCGCCGCTACCTGACCGATGGCGGCGAGGCGGGTCTGACGCACAAGCCGCTCTTTGAGCCCTTCCAGTTCCTCTTCGACGAGCTGATTCTGTCTGCGAAGCAATTCTTCCACTCTTTTTCGTTCGGTTATGTTGATGTCCGTTCCCATCATGCGAACCGGTTTCCCTTCTTCGTCCCAATCGGTCACCTGCCCCCGATCAAGGACCCATATCCACTCACCGGTTTTTGTCTTCATCCTGTGTTCCGAATAGAAAGCTTTCGTGACACCATTGAGATGATCTTCAAGTGCCCGCAAGACTCTCTCTTTTTCATCGGGGTGAAGAGCATCTTCCCAGGTACTGTGATGGTTCCTCACTTCATCCTTTTCCAGTCCCAGCATTTTTCGCAAGCCGGGACTAAAGTAGCTTACGTTTTCCTGCACTAGATTCGTCCAGATTCCGCCTTCCAGAGAGTCTAACGCCATCTGTAATCGCGTCTCACTTTCGCGAAGTGAGGTCTCGGCGTTCTTTCTTTCCGTTATGTCAATCGCCGAGAGAAAGACCTTCGACCAGGTCTCTTCGTAGCCCGGTGCAATCGAGAGATGGATGAAATCGGTAGCTTTTCTTCCCGACATCCGCCTGACCCGCATCTCGCCTTCATATTGTGTCTTACCTTCGGCCAACGTGATCAGTTCTTCTCGTAGAGTATCCATCGTGTCCTCCTCAAAAAGTCGCTCCAGATTATTCTTAAGTTGCTCTTTATCTGCCGCGGCATTCATAGTCAGGGCAGTTTCATTTACATCGATGACCCGTATTCGATTGATACACTCATTTACGGATTCAGGATTTTCTTCGAAGTAGCTCCTGAAATCCACCACCCCTTTCGCCCTCACACTGTCGATGTATTCCTTCACAGCTGAAAAGTCCTCTTCCCACAAGGAAATCGGAGAGTTTTCAAAGAGGCCACGATAACGAGATTCGCTTTCCCGAAGGGACCTCTCTGTCCCTCTCATCTCATTGAACGCAGTGGACACCACCAATTGCGTGATCGTAGCGATCACGATAAATGTCCACAGCGAGGCGGCTTCCGACTCCAGATCACCCCCAACGAGGGTTCCTTCAGCGCCAATCGTTCCGCCCACCGCGATTAGGCAGGCTAGGAAACAGGCCACCGAAGCCCAATTCTGACCATACCGCAATGCTATCCAAACCAGGCAGGAGAATGGTAAGAGAGTCACGGGATTTGTATCGGCTCCCCACACCGCTCTGTTGTGAAAGGCGAGAAAAGAGCTCACCAGGAGGCAGAAGAGGACGAATACCAACTCCAAGCTCCGCTTTCGACCTCGTTCCAGAAAGCGAATATCCTTGAGATGTAAGGGAAAGAGCAGAACGAGAGGAGTTACAAGAAGCACACCTGAAGCATCGGATAGCCACCAGAAACCAATGTGCCTGAGAAGCTCAGCCCACGCGTATTCACCGTGAACCAGGGTGAACTGCAGCGTACTCGCCAATGCGCTCGCAGATGTCATCAGGAAGGCGCCAACGACAATTAGCGAGACGACATCGCGCACGCGCCGCATCCGCACATCAAAACCCGCAACCGAACGCAACATAACGGCTCCAAGTATTGCTGTAAAGGTGTTATTAGCTGCGATTCCGAGGGTAAACCCTGCCGAAGCTGTATAGTAATAGGAGGGAGCCAGAATCGCCAGAATGATTCCAGGCCAGTACCGCAAGCCAAATCGTAATAAGACGCCTAAACTGAAGCCTCCCGGTATCCAGATCAGGGGAATATGCGTTTCCTCTGAGAAAAATTCAAAGGCAATTCCCGCTAATAGATCATAGAGTAGAGCAAATAGGATTACTCCACCCACATACCGCAACCGATCTCCCCTCTTCTTCTTGCCTTCACCAAAGCGGTCCGCCGTGTTCTTTTCTCTTTTCATGGCGCAGTCAGGAATCCGTCCCGTGAACCAGGTACATTCTTTTGGTAAATAACAAAATTGTAAAAAAATTGTAAAGCTCAATTCCCCGCGCAAGGATCTTATTACCGAGAAACTCCTCTCGAGGGGCCCTTCTCCCTTAGGTTTATATTCGTCAAGTTCCCCTCCTTCGTCTCCCCCTGAGCGGGATTTCCGCCTCTTCGGAAGCGTAGGAGGATTTTCATTCTCACACTCACGTTCCCAAAAATTCCTGTTGAAGTGCCCCGCCAAATTGCCATAGTAAAAAACATGCGCATAAATATTCTAAATCTTTCTCTAAGCTTTATTCTCGTATTTTTTCTCTCCGTGCCGGCGTCTGCAGGGGAGCATCCCAGCGAGCACCCTTCGGAACACCCTGAGAAAAAAGCCAGGAAGCCGACTGCAAAATCCGAACATCCCGAGCATCCCACGAAAAAAGAAAAGTCGGTGAGCAAGGCTGAAATCGCCAAGGGGATCAAGGTTCACATCCGCAGCGCTGAAAAAGAGGGGGGTGGTGTGTATCGGATGAATTACGAGGGGACCGAGTTGGCCCTGACACTGAAGAGGGTTCACAGAGATAAACTCGCTCAACTGGAAAATGGTCAATTTTTCGCCTGCACCGACTTCGACGGAAGTGACGGCAATACTTATGACATGGATTTCTTTTTGCGGGGCACTTCAGGGGACATGAAGGTCACCGACGCAACTGTCCACAAGATTAACGGTTCTCCCCTCTACAATTGGTGGCAAAGACCCGACGAAAAATGGGTGAAGATACCATTGCCAAAATAAGATCCCCTCCTGGGAGGGGATCTCTTCATTCCCATTCCGCCGAAGGCCCTGAGCAACGTCGAAGGGCATCCCGCATCTCGGATCTCACAACTTCCCACCCCACATTTTTGCGTCTTTTCGTGTGTTTAGCGGGTACATCCTTCATCATTCATCCTTTCCCCCGTCTCCCTATCTCTTCGAACCATTATTCCCGTAAGATGCTCCTCTGTACCCCTCTGTGTCTCCTCCGTAATACAATCCGTAAAATCTTTGTTTTTCTAGCCCGAACATTTCACACACTTCGTAGCGAGACAGCGTAGATTGCTGCATATCAGAGCCTTTCCGCAGGGCGGCGGGCGATCCCGGCTTGCCGGGATTGGAACCCTCTGAGGTCGGCGGGCAAGGGAAGGCTTTGATATGTAGTGAGATCCGCAGTCGTAGTAGAAGGTTTGTGAGATGTTCGGGCTAGCAAGGTTTGGCGTAGAAGAGGCTGATATTCAATAAAATGCAGTCGACCCGTCATCGCTTCGCTTTGCCGAGGCAGGCAAGGTATGGGACAAGGTTCGCGACGAGGTTTCCAAGGGAAGTAGGAGTAACCTTCTGCATTCGCGTCCATCTGCGTGCATCTGCGGTTCTTTTCTTCTTTCTTGGTTGCGGTTATGCTGCGACAGGTTTCTCTCTGACCCCTCTTTCTCCCGGCAGGCCGGGACTCCTTTTGCGTTCTTTGCGCTCTTTTGTGGCCATCTCCCTTTTCTACCACTCTTCAACTCTTCCACTCTCCGGGTCCCCCCACAGACTCGTAAAGCATCTCAAGGAAGCCATCCCTTGAGACCTCGGTGACGATTTCCACATTGGGCGCATTTCCGGTGATCTGCAAATGGTCGACAACCGTTTGCCCGCGGCACAACCCATCCGTCGCGATGGCGACATGCCGCAACTCCGATGCGAGGACAATACCCGGGTCCAGGGCAACCGCCATGGCGACGGGATCCGGCATATCGAATCCCCGAACGCCGGACACTTTGGACGCGAATTCGATAAGAGTCTTCTGGATATCGACGCAGAATCGCGCCAGCGGAGTGCCCACAGAGCGCAACTTCTCAATATCCTCCTCGCGAAAGTAAGCGAAGCCGCACGCGATTTCCCACCCGACCATTTTGATTCGCATTCCCGACTCGAACACGATCTTAGCCGCTTCCGGATCGACCCAGATATTAAACTCCGCGACGGGCGTAACGTTTCCCGGACCCCGACCCGTTCCGCCCATAACGACGCACTCCCCAACCCGTTTCGCGATCGACGGTTCAAGCTGCAAGGCAGCAGCTACGTTAGTCAGAGGCCCGAGCGTAATCAAATCGATAGCGTCGCCCTCTCTTATCAGACGGTCACACAATTCGGTGACTGCATGCCCTGCCGCCGCTTTCCGGCCGCTCAAAGGTAACCCGATATCACCCATACCGTCCTCCCCGTGAACAAACTGGGCCGTCTCAAGCGGCCGAATCAGCGGTTTCTCCAACCCGCCGTATACAGGAATTTCGCGCTTACACAGCTCCAGTGTGTAGAGCGCATTCTGTACACCGTAATCCAGGGGTACATTCCCCGCTACAACCGTAACTGCGTCGATCTCCGCATTCGGGTCCTTAGCAGCCATGACAAGCGCCACCGCATCATCCGACCCCGTATCCGTATCAATGATGTACCTTTTAATAACCTTAAACGTTATCTACAGCTGGTTGAATGACGAACAAGGTTTATAGGACTCTGCCATACGGCAGGCCGCTACAATTCGTTCTCGTAATCGTCCTCGCCATCAGCCGCTATTTCAAGAACGATTGTCCCGCTCAGCTGGGATCAACGCGTCGATCGCGGCGAGCGGCAATTTCAACACTTCGACAGTCTGTTTCGCTCCCGAAAACGCGATCAACAGATTCTCATCGTGCTCAATCATATGCGGATAATCGATATGCCGGCCGCCCATCAGGTAGAACATCCGGGTATAGAGGATACCGTCGTGGCTGATGGACAGAGTCAGGGGGTCGCGGCCGAGCGGATTCGGATTCGATACGAGCGCGTAGAACCCCCGTGAGGTGCGAAGCACAAAAAACTTGCTCATTGAATCTGGGAAATTCGTCTTCACCAGTTCTGTCCAGCTTCGCCCATCATCATTGGAGAACGCACGCAGCAGTCGCTTGGATCTGGCATTGTCACGAAAGAGCCCGACAAGGGTTTGTCCGTCCGGAAGAATATACCAATAGGGCTCTTCCGGTTTCTGGCTCTCGCCGTCATAGGCCGCAAATGGATAAATAGTCCATTCGTCAAACCTATCGACTCCGCCGATCAACGCCGTCACTCGTGCCCTATAGTCGCGCCGGCTCATCATCCACTCCCCGCTCGGCAGCTTCTTAGGTGGGAAATTGTTCAATGAGTCATCCTGCACCCTGCCGGCCTCATCCCAGCGCTCCGTACCGGCGTTCCAGCGCCACGCCTCAAGACTCAATCCTTTTCCCGTATAGCCGGGTGCGTTGAAATGGCTCGCCAGCGCCAGCAGTTCCCCTTCCCTCTCCCAGAGTCCACGCGCGATATACCCGAATCCCTCGATCTTCGGCGGACCGGAAAGATCCTGAATTTCGCTCCACCGCAATCCATCCTCGCTCGTCGCGTACGATATCCGTGTATGCGGCCGGTCGTGACCGGGGACGACATTCCAGTGCTCTTCCGGTGGACAGCGAACCAGGCCGGGTCCATCGCTCCACACTGCCCAAAACCGGCCACCGTAATGAGCGAGGTAAGCGTGCTGATTCACCCGCTCTCCTCCCGCCGTCCGAACGTCGCTGATCATTCCCGGCTCGGCCGGGAGGTGCATTAATTTCGGGTATTCGATCGCCTCCGGGTCACTTCCGGTCTCCGGCAGATCGAGCATCAATTCGCTTATCGTATCGGACATTGGTTAATGTGATTACAGGTCTGCTGAAATCGAGTAAATATCACGAAAGAAGTATAAAGTCCGATCCCGGCTTTCCAGGACTATTCTCTAACAACCCAATCCACCCACGCCATCTCATTTCATCGACGCTACACCCGATCCCAACAGTAACACAACCCACATCCAGCATCCACCGACCACCACTATTCCATAACTCAATCACTTTCCTCATTCACTCTGAGACCCCGCCAATCGCGCCCGAGACATTGATAAGACGCTCCGAATCGCAGCAAAGGCAAAGAATAGACCTGCGGCAATCAGGGAGAGCTCCCAGCGACCGGTCCAGTCAAATTTCTCGCGTGTTCCCAAAACCAGACCGAGGTTCTGCCAAAGTTCCACCTGAAGGGGCCGGGTAAAGGTGTATTCCCGGCCCCGCAGCGGCAAGCTCGCGCGAATCGCGTCCGGAGAGTCGATCACCGAAGTGTGCTGGCGGACGATCCTTTGCGCCAATCGGGTAAGGACGGCGCCTTCTTCCGCGGGAATGCCACCCATTACCGCCTGTGCTTGCTGAGGGGTGAAACTCATAGGTCCGGCGCCGCCTCGCAGAGGTATGACGGACCCCTTCGAATCAGGAGAAAACTGTTGCAGCAAACGGTCGCGGCGCATTGCGAGACCGACCAACGCCTGGCGGGTGAGGAGATTGTTCAACTGGACGCGGGCGTCTTCGTTAAACGCCTCATCATGTCGGGAGAGTGAATATGCCGACTTGAGGGCGTCTCGGGCGGCGCGCTGGTTTCCCCGGTTCACCAGATCGTTACCGGCGGTCAGCATCTCTTCGGCCCGCTCAATCTTTGCCGCCAGGTGTGATTTCTCTCCATTGAGGTAGGCCTCCAAGTTAAACCCGTAAGGCGCGGAAAAGGCCCCGTATTCCCGCTTTTTGACGAGGTCTCCTTCATAGGCAGCGAGCCGGAGGTGCTCGGGAAGAAACACACGCCACTCAATATTCTCGAGAGGAAGGTCAAATTTAGGCCCGTCCAATGGCACTACTGATTCGCCAGGGAATAAGGATTTTTCCGATGTTGCATACACAAACTCGACGGTAGAAGCATCTCCACTTTCCAGACGCTCCCCGAGGGGGATGAGGACGACGTTGCCATCTCGCCACGGTAGGGCGCTCCGGTCATTGACAAAGGCATACCAGAAACCGGCTTCCGCCGGCAATCTGACCCGGAGATGACGCTTGTCGCCAGGGTGGAGGCGAATGCGCACTACGGTGAGGATCTCCCCGGCTTCGGATACGAGCGAAATGAAATTCGCCCCAGTCACACGGGCCGGCAGCACCTCCGCCGTCTGGTGGCGCAAAACTTCGAGGGGTAGGACAAAATCCGGAGCCAAAGCGCGAAACGCGAGAACGGGCGGATCAAGCGACTCGGGGAGCAAGTCCCGGGGAATAGCCTCCCAATGCAAGGGTTGCAGTGCGGATGGCCTGGAGGGCACCCGCAGTTCCAATCGGCCCACCGTGCGCAAAGTGAAATATCCGCGCTGGAGAGAGGCGTCGATGGCGCGAATACCTTCAATCGAATGGGGAAAACTGACGCCCTTTACCACCATCTGGAAAGATACCTCCAGGCGATATTCACCGATCACCCGACGCCGCAATGCGACCGACCACGATCCGTCACTATCCGAGACCGCTTGGGATTCTTCGATGAAATCCCCGGAAAATAGCACACCGGCTGCATTCGAAGGTATCCACACGCGGAGGGTCTTGACCCCGGCATTCTCAATCTTGTAATTGAGAATCCCGCGCACCTCGATGAGGCCTTCCCTGATGGTAGCGTCCTGGAGCGATGCCACCTCGATCCAAGGGTCAATTTTCTCGACTTCGAATCCAAGTTTCCAGTCGCTCTTCAAAAGGCGAAAAACCTGCACACCCGGACGATTGACTCCTGCTTCGCGCGGGTCCACCTGGGTAAGTCCGTCCCGGTCGACGATACTCAATCTCATACCTTCCTCCGGCACAACGAAGATAATCCCACGGTGTTTTTCAGACTCTCGCAGGACAAGCCGAGGAGCTCTCAGAAGAAGGTCAGGACTCACACCTGGTCCAATGAGATTGACATGAAATGCATGCTCTCCCGTCACCTTTCCCACAGTGTGCAGAGTGATAACAGTCCCATCGCCGGAGTCGGATTCGGTCCAGTGACTGAGCACTGAGCCGGTTATGCTCTCGACTTCGAACTGTTCGGGAAGGTTGAAGCTCAGGGCGAATACTCCGGCACGCGTGACGGTAGTCTCCAAATCCGTCGCGAGGACGGTTTGATCCTCGCCCAGGGAAAGCGTTTGGCGCACCGACGACCGTACCAGGGGCTCAATCGCCAGCGTTTCGAGTTCCAGAGCAACAGAGATATTTGAAAATCGAAAGGCCCGCCGCAAGGACAGCCGATCGCTCGCACCGCCTTCACTTTGAAACCGTTCAAGCGGAAAGTCCTCGATATTGATCGGTGCCAACCCTTCGCCCCGCGTCTCCCCCAGTTGAACCTCGGAACTGGTCACAATCCCCACAAGTCCCACTTCCCCAACCACCCCTTCGACCGAAATCATCCCGAGCCGCTGAAGGTAGGGCAGCCCGCCGGCTTCGCTTTGCGAGCGAATCTCGACACTGAACTCCGAGGTACGTGGGGAGTCGAAGTTCACTTCCAAAGACCGGCTTTCTGGATCGAAGCGCCACCCCGCCAGAGCATCCGCCGAAACCGCGGCTATAGTAAATTCCTCAGGGATATGAAACGAGAGTTTCCGCACTTCTCCCTGTGCCAGTCGAAGGTCGAAAATGTGGTTTCCCGCGATTACACCCGTTGCGAGTTGAAAGAGGTGATTCGCCTCGGCGAATACAACTGCAGTCTCCAGGCGGGTCTCGCGCTTTTTCGGCTCCCATTGAATGCGGGCGCCGCGGACCGGGGTAAGAGAGACGCGTGCAATCGTCGTTCCGGTCCCCGAGCCTTCCTCCTCGATAATCATCACCGCATCTTTCGAGTAAAGCGCCAGATCCGGTCGGTCAATTTGAACGATGGCCTCGCTAAACAGCGCAGGTACGGTAGGAAGGACGATTTCGCTGATCGACCCTGTTTCACGGACGGGAAGATTGTATGCAAATCGAATCGACAGCCTGCCTGAGCGCTTCGCCTTTAGGTGGTAGGAGGCCCTTTCGCTCTCATATTCTCGAATCAGGGTGAAATCCCGGTCCGTTTCATCGAGGCGAGTCAAAATTCCCGGGTGTTCCAGAATAATGAGGGTTTCGCCCCTTTCCGCGTCCCACAACATCACGCATTCGACCGCGGCATAGTCTTCATTCACGGTCAAAGTCTGTTCAAGGGATTCTGCAGTCCTTCCGGAATCGGCCTTCCCAACATCCCCATGGGCATCCTGGCCAGGCAATATCCCGAGAGAGATCGCGACGACTGCCAAAGTAGATCCGGCCCGCGAAGCCGACACCAACGCCGAGTCTCCACGGAGACCCTGCCCCAAGGCTCGGGCCGAAGGTCGGACAACCCGCCATACAATAACCGTGGCGAAGAGGCTAAGCAGCGCGATCTCCCCGTACGGGAGTTGCAGCAGTCCGCTGAGTATCAGGGTCGCAGGAAGGGCTCTAAATGCCGCGCGGTAAACCGGAAGCCGTTCGCCTGGTGAGCCGGCCGCAACCGCCAGCACTCGGTGACCGCAGAGCAGAAAATAGAGTAACAATCCCGATACCGCAATTACCGAACCAACAGCAAAATCCCACGCTGTAATAAGCGGCCTGACCTTCATTTCGAGGTTCGCCAGGTAATCGGTCGGCACCATCGATGCAGAGAACTGCCAGGTCGTTTTATCCGCCGGTGAAACCTGGAACCCCTCCCATGCCAAGGGGGCCAGGGCACCGACCGCGATCAACCCAAAAAAGCAGGACGCGCCCGCTCGAAGGTATCCGGGCGGCTGGACGGATACTACCCCCACTTTTCCATTCGGACGCAGGCGCCGCAAGCAGGCGCCACCTGCTACTGCGAACACAAGGGCGACTGTTAGCAGAGTTCCGTGGAAGTTTCCACGTTTTCCGGTAATCAGCTCCTTCAACCGTGTGATTCCCGCGGGAGGCAGACCATTAATCCGGGAGTGCAGGTCCTGATCGGAAATCTCGAGAAGGTAACCAGGCTCGGAAGAGACCTCCCACTCAGTCAGGAGAGCCGGAATCTCTACAGAAGGCGGGGTCAATAAAATCCGACCGCCCTCGTCAGGCACACCGGCAAGTTTTAATTCGACCGTCGTCATGATCCCCGGCGCCTTGTCCCGGGGGAGTGGAATGAGAATGTCCTCGCGATCAGTCACGGGAACAACCCTTTGACCGTCAACATTGGCCCACCAGAGTCTCGCCGAATCGGGTATCCTCACCCGGAAGTGCGAGGCCCCCTGGCTCTTGAGGAGAAACTGCGCCATGGTCAGGGTCTCCCCGCTTCCGGAGACCTCGGTCTTAAACCCGGCGAAATCTACCAACTGCTCGAGCGTTGTTCCCTGCTGAAAAAGAACCAGGTGAAGGTCGGCGTCGAACGGACGAGCCGCATACTGATAGGCGGCGAGGACAGGGGCATCGACCAGTAGACGGTACTCTGCCGGGATTTCCTCAACCTCAAGGCGAATCAGGTCCGGCGACACTCGCTCGTTCTTCAGCCCGAACTGGTAGGGACTCTCGACCACGATGTACCCCTGCTCCGATTCGACATCCACCGGGTGAGCGCCGGAAAACGGGAGTGATTCGCCGCCGTGTTCAAAGGACGCATCATAGGTCGCCAGGAGTGTGTAGGGCCCCGCAACAGGAGAGTGGAGGTAAACCTGAAAACCGTTTGAACTTGCCTCCCAATTGCGCACGTCTTGCCCCGTGAATTCCACGTTTCCGTACCTCTCGGGAACTTTCACTTGCAACACGGATATCGGCGCTCCGGAAATATGGAGATTCAGCAGAGAACTGCCGTAGACAATCCCTTCACCGATCGAGAAATGATGAAAAATCTCCGCCCGAATCGAGGCCGGTAGACGGTCAACCGCGACTGAGACTTGCCAGTCCCCTCTTTTAATGCGATACGCCTGTTGGAGATCGGGATCGCGCCGCGGAAAGAAAGCCGTTGCCAACTCCGTGACCCCTGTGACCGATTCAGAGGAGAGACGAATCCCCGGATCCGCTTTTACGCCGAGGTAACCCCTTAGTGATTTTACGTTTTCAGGAACAATTCGCGGCAAGTTCCAATTCGACCCGGACCAATCAATGTTTTTCTCCAGCCGGAAACTAAGCAACTGTCTCCCCTCAATCGGACGCGAAAAAACAAGACGCAATCGGGACTGCGAATCCTCCGCCTCGGAGAGGAAGTAATCGCTGAGGTGTGCAAATTCGATTGACGCAATCGAGTAATCGGCCGGCACCAGCAATGAGAACTCGCGAAGAGGCGCCTCACGGACCTCCAGTTCCAAACCGACATTCGCAACGGTCTCGGTCTCCCGCAATTCGAAGACCATCACCGCCGAAACCGCCACTTCCGGCAATACATCGTCTGCCCTCACCGTCAAACGGTATCGAGGGGTGGAAATTCGAAAGGCGAATGCCTGCACTCCTCCATCGTCGAGCATTAAATCCGGGCTATCTTCCCCAGGGAATGCCCGCGGGAAAGCCTCCGTCGTGATCTGCGAGAGTCCCACCGTCTCCGTAACCTCAATGCTCACGGCACCCTCATTCATAACTAACTGGTGACCGCTGAACCGGGTCGCCCCAACAGGAACCAGCCGGAATACCTCAGCCACAACGGGAAACTGAGAAAGCGGCGAGCGTGTGAATACGGTCAGCTGGAAATCCTCCTTCTGCGAAGGGTTCATTCGCACTCTCAGTAACCGTTCGCCAGATTCGCTTCCGGTCAGGATTTCCCAACCCACCAATCCCTCTCCCTCGATGCGCGTTATCTCGCCCTCCCCAGAAAGGAGAAATTCGATGCTCTCCATCTCCCCTTGCAAAATTGTGACCTTGCATCGGTGGACGTGGCGCATCAATCCCGGCGAAACCACGGTCGCAACAGTCGCTTCGGCGGCGTAAAAAAGCTTGCTCGATACCTCGGGAACCTCCCGTCGCCACGTGAGAGAGAATCCGCTACCGAGTCCGAGGTGGGCGCGCAGGACATCGCCATCGCGAACGGGCCGCGTCGCGCCATCGAGTTCCACCCGCTCACTCTCGCTGAATCCCATGAGTTCAACGAGTCGTATCGGTGCACTCACCACCCCAAATCGAACTTCGTGACCGTCCTCCACCCTGCCTGCAGTGAGCTTGCCTGCCACGTCCCGTTCGGCGGGAGTAGCGGGAGACAACTCATCGAACCGTCGAACCGCCGCGCGAAAACGGAGGCTTACGGAATAGCGACCCGGACGCTTAAAGTTCAATTGGTAGGAACCGTCCTCATATAAAATCTCGAAATTCCCTTTGGTGGGCATCTCCACGAGCGCCACGGCACCGGATACAAAAACAAGGCGTCCACCCGCGCGATCGGAAACGTGCGCCGTGCCCGTCAATTCGAAGGTAATCGTTTCCCCGTCTCGGTTTCCCGTGAGCAGAAAATCGCGAAACTCCACAGGTTCCGCCGCCGCTTTTCCCTCACCTGCCCTGCCGTGCCTCGCCGAAGCTTTATGGGAAGGCGGGAGCGAAGTCGAAGGGTTGGCTTCCAAGTCGAGACCACCCGCCCCAAACGTTAACAGCATCACCGCGAGCTTCGGCAACAGAAGCTTTCTCAAAACCATTGAACGTCTACGTAATTTCAGCCGCTGCTCAAGCTCACCGCCGCCAAATAGTAAACCTGGTCGTCTGGTTATAGTCATTGATCTCTTCATAATTACACTCTCTCCATTTTCGCGTGTTTAGCGGGCAATCTCTCTTTACTCCCATTCCCTCATCCCGCCGAAGGCCCTGAGCCTCGCCTGCGGTGAGCTTGTCGAACCGTCGAAGGGCATCTCGCATCTCACAACCTTCCATCCCAAAATTTCGCGTCTTTTCGCGTGTTTAGCGGGCAGTCTCTCTTCACTCACCTTCCACTAATCGCCCCCGCCCTCTCAATCATTTCACGAAGCCGCAAAGGCTCTTCATCCAAAGGGAAGGCTTCGGGTACCTCGCTGTAATTCTCCAGGATCAGCCTTGGCGTTACGCCCTCAGCGTAAGGGCTCCCTGCAAGCCATTCCGCGAACAGAGTGGCGCCCACCGCCAGGCGAAGTGACGGATTCGCCTCCCGCAGGGCCGGCGCCTCGCGCCTCCCGGGAATCTGCCAGGAAAGTTCCCGCACTTCCCTCGTTGCCGGATCACGGAAGCGCACCCGCACCGTGGCGATCGGACCCACTCCTCTCTGCTTTTGCGCAACCAGATATAGCGCGTTGCCCGATTCGATTCCGCCGATCTCGGCGGCGTCCACCGCGTCGTCGCGGAAATCAGCGCGCTTGAGTTGGTGCCGGCGATAACCGAGCTGACGGTAAGCTTCCACGCGGCCGGGATTGAATTCCACCTGCACTTTCACGTCCGAGGCCGCGGTCTGCAGAATACCGGCCAGCTTCCTGCTGAAACCCTTTTCCACATCCTTCACGGAATTGAGGAATCCATAGCGGCCGTCGCCGTTGCGGGAGAGCGCTTCCAACATCGCGTCATTGAGTCCGTCCGCCCCAATCCCGAAACAATCCAGGGCGATGCCCAACTTCCGATGGAAAGCGATTTTCGAGCGGAGGTTGTCAGGCAGCACTTCGCCGAGATTCGCGGCTCCGTCGGTCAACAACACCACGCGGTTACCGGCTTTGGGACGGAATTGAGTCTTGGCCACCTCGTAGGCCAGATCGAGTCCGCCTTCGAGGTGGGTCGCGCCGCTCGCCTTCAAGCTGTCTACCGCCCCCGCAACGTTTGATTGAAAATTCCGCTCGACGCCGTCGAGAAGGAGGTGCGGAGTCCGGTCGAATGCCACCACGCTGATACGGTCTCCCTCCCCCATCGCATCCGCCAGAACCGCGACTGCGGCCCGCACGATCGACCGGCGATCGGCCCTTTCCATGGAGCCCGAATTGTCGATCAGAAGCACCAGATTAAGGGGCCTTGCGCGCTCCCGTCCCTCTGACGCTGTTTGGACGGAAAAGCGCAGGAACTCCCGATTGTGATGAAAAGGCGAGCGTGCGCGCTCCCAGTGAAAAGCGAGAGGCACGCCTCCAGTCGGCGCCGGATCGTGGTAGTTGAACGCGTTGAGAAACTCTTCGCTCCGAATATCCAGGGGAGACGGCATTTTCCCTTTTACAAGCGCCGCCTCCGCCAATTGGAAAGACACGTCGCTCACGTTTAAAGAAAAAGTAGAGAACGGCTCTTCTGCCGTGACAATCTCCGGAAGCGGTTCGTAGCGTCGCACCGCCACCTTCTGGCCTATGTAATTTTCCAACCCGTTCTTCGTATTATCCTCGTCCGATGCCCGGTAGTTTCCATCCCCCTTCCCTGCCCCGCCGCCATAACCAGCCTGGCCGCGCACAGTGTCGGACCGCGCATCGACTGCAACAGGTGCAAGCGTATCCACCGAATCAATTCTTATACTTTTATCGTTCTGTTGTCCCAAAGCACCGGCTGGGAACGCTTGCGTCTCGTCTGTTGCCAATTTCCGTTTAAGCTCGCTGCGCTCAATAATTATACCTGATTGCACTCCGTAAATTTCCAGTCCCTCTCCCTCTCCCTCTCCGACGGCTATACTCCGGCCCTTATTCTTGCCGCGCATCTCCGGACCGAAGTCTTGGGCGACAAGATCGGAAGTCAGAACATACGCAGGGACTTCGCTTGTTTCAAAATCCGAGGCAAAGTAGTCAGTTCTCCCGATCCTTTCCGGTTCGGAAATCTGCCCCTGCACGGCGGCCACATTACTCTTCGATTGAGTAAACCCTCCGTCCCATTCTCTATCGCCCTCCCTCGAAACCTCAAACGCACTCAACTTTAGCGCGTCTTTTTCCTTCGGGGCTGCCTCGGGAAATGGAGGCTCCAGTTCGAATGCCTCATTATCAGGCACGAAACCGAAACCGACGATATCGCCGTGATTTGTATCGACCGGCAATGAATCTTCGCCATCACCGATCCTGAGGTTCTGGTAGCTGTGAATCTCGGATTGTTTTTCAGTTTCCGTGCGTGGGCCAGGTTTCCCGCCCACGAGATCAGATGCGAAGATATCTGGAGCAACCACCAACCTGTCACCTAGCGCCATATTGGTGGACCGATTTCGAGATATATCCTGCAAGTCAGCAGACTCCAATTCGTCCTTCCGCAATTCGGCCACTCTCTGACTAATAGCCAAATCAATCTCAACTGCCTTAATCTCCGAGAGATCTATATCTTCTCGCGAAGAGTAAGCCCCTTCTCCGACTTCAGCGCGCTCATCTGGAGATGGAGATGACACAAGGAGTTCAGAGGATCCAGCACCCTCACCTGTGATGTTCCGAAATTCGCTATCGACCACACCGCGAAAGAGCGCCCAATAGAGGAAACCGATTCCCAGGACGAGGCTCGCGGCAACGCCCATGGGCAGCGCACGAGGGAATCGAATGATAGAAGAAAACGATGCGCGCTGAGGTTTCATTCTCTTCAGGATCGTATTTCGCCGCTCCTCGCTCAAACGCGGAGCAGTCGCGCCGGAAACTGCGTCCGTTTGACTCGCGGCCTCACGAACGATTCCAGCCGTTATTTCCACCCGACGATAGTACTTCGCCAGTTCCTGATCGGCGTCCATCGCGCGGCGCAGTTCGGCCGCTTCGAAATCACTCGCTTCACCGAGAGCAAGCGCCGTAAGGCGAACTTCCATCTGCTCGCGTTCGTCCTGTTCAGGGTCGTTGCTGTTGTTGTTCCTCTCCTTCATCGCATAATCCCCATTTTCTCCAGTTCCCCGCTGATAACCTTAAGGCTTTGATGCAGCAGGTAGCCGACGTGACTGATGGTGAGTCCTGTGCGCTCGCTGATCTGCCGGTAGGAGAGCTCCTCCTCAAACCGGAGGAGGAGGACCTCCCGCTCCCGATTCTCGAGCTGCTCGATCTGCAACCAGGCCAGGCCGATTGCCTCCAATCGTTCGAGCCGCTCATCCGGCATCAGTTCGGTGCTCGCCAGGTTGTCGTCTTTTTCTCCCTCCCGATCATCTTCCGCTGGTCGCTCTCGGGCCAGCCTCCGATGGTGGTTCATCGCCAGGTTATGCACCGTTCTGTATAACCACGGCCGCGGCCGTTTCACTTCACCAAACCGGGCGTGCAAGCGCAGGAAAGCCTCCTGCACAAGGTCCTGGGCGACCTCATTGGAACTAACAAGTTGCATGGCATACAAAAGGAGCGGCGATTCGAGAGTGTGGAAGAGACCGTCCAGCGATTTCGGCATTGGTTCTTCCGCTTCCCCTGTTGAGTCGACCGGTTTCATCCTCTCATTCGCATGGTCCCTGCCTGCCACTTTAACCTGCATATTCCACACTTTTCAGAAGCGTGGATGGCAAGGTCCGAGCGAAATCCCGTGCGGGCGCGCACTGCTGTGCGTAACCGCGCGGGATTTCTGCGAGAACGCAGCTACGCCGTTCTGCTGTACAGCAGAATGGATGTGAGTTTTGGCGCAAACTCGAACGGACGCAGGCTGTATTTTTCCCCGAATTCTCAACCAATTCTTCACTATCTGCTTCACTCCGTTTGCGCCAAAGCGTTGAAATCTGTGGGTTAGCCTCCTCCATACCCTTATAAGACACCCAACCTGAGTATTTCTTAGAAGAAAAGTTCCCGTTTCCCGGAAAGCCGCCCCATCGACACCCCCATCGAAGGGAGATCGCCTTTCGGGCAGGCTCTCAGAGACAAGCCTTAACTACCGAAGGACATGTCTCGCCTGGAGGGGCCATTTTCACTTCGGTGCTATTTTGTCAAGTTCCCCTCCCATGGAGGGGCCAGGGGTGGGTAATCCCCTCCTCGAAGGGGTAGGAGTGGGTTCTTTACTAGCCGGATCCTAGCACAATAAATTTTATCTCATCGCCTGCAGCCCCGTTGAACTTTCCTCCTTCATCGCTCGAACACCGTAAGGAACAGTGGGATGGCTACTGCATCAGCGGGCAATTTCTCTTCAAAGTAATCTCCGCCTATTGCTTTCCATATTCGCACTTGTTTCGTCCCGCTTTAGGGGATCAGCGGGAGAAGACTTTTCTCCCCTTCTCCGTATCCCGCATCTCGCAACCCGCATCCCGTATCTCGAATCTCACAACCTTCCATCCTCTTAATTTTCGCGTCTTTTCGCGTGTTTAGCGGGCAATCTCTCTTCACTCGCATCCCACAAGATCCCGGTGCGCGAAGTGCCAGTCCTCAATATGGTTAAGGACGACCGCAGAGGAGAGCGCGCCATCGTTTTCACGGCCGACGGTAGCGTGAATGTCTTCGCGTTTGCCTTCATCGTGGATACGATTGCAGAGATAGTCGTTCCACTCTTCGATTGCCCGAGTAGGGAGTTCGCCACCGCACTGTTCGAGCACCCACGATTCAAAATCGAGATATGACGGAAGTTTCTCGCGAATCGTGCTCAATGTGGTATCGATGTCGAGGTTCAGCACGTGGAGGACGCGGGGATCGAGACCGTTCTCGGTCATGTCCGGATAGTCGGGGTGCAGAAGACCTTTGGCTCGGAGAATGATCTTGAACCACGTGCGTGGCAGTTGTCGCACGCCCAAGGGACCGTAATCCAAGGTGGCAATGAGGGGTACCACACGACCGCCGAGTTTGCCGGCGTAATCTGAGTTGAGGTCGCGCTTGTGAAACAACTGCCAGTCCTGAAGGCAGTTGAGGATAACTGCTGAGTCGATTCCCGCATCTCTGGATAATCCAATGTCGCTATAAGTCTCTTCGATTTTCTCCGGGCGTGTGTGTCGGCGAGCGCGCAACCAGGCGTTCCACTTAACGATCGCATCCTGTTGTTCAAAACCGTAGAATTCACTTCCTTTTTCCTTTAGAATCCAGGCTTCAAATTCGAGATAAGTCGGCATCTCATCACGCAACCACTTCAATGTCGTCTCCTTGTCGAGGCCGAGTACTTCAAAGACCCTGCGATCGAGGCCACCGCTGAAGTCCGGATACTCTTCGTCCATTATCTCCGCATTACGCGTTAGCACCTTCCACCACGTGCGCGGCAACTGACAGACGCCGAGTAGACCATAACAAAGACTGCTAATAAGAGGTATCATGGTTTCTCACTTTCTAATTACAGCAGTTTGTAGTTCCGTACTACAAACTCGACAAGGTTTGCCTCCATTAGAAGAGATCTCGTAGCCGCACATATAACCCGCTGATTTTCAAGAAATATCGTTCTGTTCCTGAGAAAAGCTTGTTTTAAGAGGAAATTTGCGATCGATAACCTAATTCTCAGATGCCACAGACAGAGCCTTACCAATTCATTCCCCATCCGTGCCACTACGGAGTCCCGGCGCGCCGGCCTGGCCGTACGGCAGGGTCTTTTTCATTTACTTCTCGCCGCTCCTGATTCGTTGCTTTCAATGCTCTCACATTCCCCATTCGTTGTACATCCTCCATAGCTTGACCTT
This sequence comes from Candidatus Moanibacter sp., assembly GCA_965215885.1. Lineage (GTDB taxonomy): Bacteria > Verrucomicrobiota > Verrucomicrobiia > Opitutales > UBA2987 > CBDCEW01. Next base: position 314 of record CBDCEW010000001.1, on the reverse strand, counting down.
ATCCGAAAAGCTACTGATTGGCCGCAAAGAGGCGCAAAAGGCGCAAGAAAAACTTGAGAAAAATCAGTTTTTCGGCTTGATAAAAAGTGTCGTAACATACTAGTGTTTAACAACTTAAGATTAAGAAATGAGTTAAACATGCCAACATGTGCGACAGAGGAGAACAAAAGCGATAAGACGCCCCTTAGCAACCTCATTCTGCCGGTTCCAGACACGGATTTTCGTGATTTTCTGGATGAAGTTGAAGAATTGGCCGGGTTCGCGCCGCAAATCATCGAGGCGGTCGAGAAGGATCTGGACGCCCATGCGCGTGA